>NZ_JBFALK010000002.1:0-689281 GCF_040656155.1 Microtetraspora glauca | reverse complement strand
CGCGCCTTATCAAGCAGACCGGCCGACAGGGCGTCACGCACGGCCGGGAGCCGCACTTTCAAGTCATAGGCGAGACCGTATTCACGTTCAGCGGCCCGGCGGGTGAGACGCAACGCCGCCCGCACTTCGTCGGGTGAATTCTTGTCCGGCTCGGGCATTTTCTCCATGCCGGAGACGGAAATCTCATACAGGCCGACTTCGGCCATCACGACGGCTTTCCGCGCCTGCACGTGCGCTTCGAGACGGGCGTAGGCTTGCATCACGATCACGGCGTCGAAGCCGTCCAGCCTGGCGATATCGATCCGCTCCAGCACGGCGGCCAATCCCACGCCCGGGGGCATGTCGCCCAGGCCGTCGGGGATCGGCTGCCGTTCGATATTCACACCGCAACGCTAACAACCACCACCGACAAAAACGCCCTCCGAACGGCTCCGGGAAAAGCACTCGACGCATTCACCTGGAATCACAGATTCCGCCCCCCACGGAATGTATTGATCGCCGTCTTTTTCCTACCTCTATTGAGGGTGGCTCATGGCGGAGATCGGGCTCCGTCATGGGGGTGAGGGGAAGGGCGGGTTGGTGGCGGGCGGTATCACGGGCAGCCCGCGATCTGGGCCGGGGAGGTGAACGGCGATAGGGGGTTGGTGGGGGTGGGGGTGACGGGATCCTCGTGGCGAGGCCGTGGCGAGGCCGTGGCCAGTGGCGAGGGCCGTGGCGAGGCCGTGTCGAGTGGCGAGGCCGTGGCCAGTGGCGAGGGCCGATGCCCTGACTTGCTTGCGCCTGTGTCTCGGAACCGGGGGGCGGGGCTCAGCTCCAGGAGCGTGAGGCGGCGGGAGCGGAGCGGAGTGCGGGTGGTTGTGGAGGCGCGCGTAAGACCGTGCCAGCAACCACCGCGCCCGCGAACGCCGCGCATGCGGCTCACCAGGCCGCGACTATCACGGCGCGCCGGAACAACTGCCCGCCGTAGCGGAGCGGCAGGCGCGTACGGCGGCTCAGGGGCCAAAAGGGGGAGCCAACCACACATATGGCGAAGCTGTACCTGGCGAACCTGTCATAGCGAACCTGTCCATAGCGAAGCCGTCATGGCGAAGCCGTCATTCCGTACCGACGAAGCGAGCCGCTCATCGTGCACCCGCTCATCGTGCACCCGCTCATCGTGCACCCGCTCATCGTGCACCCGCTCATCGTGCACCCGCTCATCGTGCACCCGCTCGTCATGCGGATCGCCATGACGTGACCCGCTCTTCACGCACCATGCACCAGCGAAATCCGGCGAATCCATGAGATCACGGCTGATCAAAGCACGGTGCGACCGCTGCTACTGTTGCCCGGCACGGGAGGTGTGAAGGGGGTACGGCACGTGCTCGTGATCCATAGCACCTGGGCCGAGGGCTACCTCAGGCTCTGGGCGGAGGACACCTCAGGCGGCCACGCGAACGACGGCCCGGTAGGCGTCGGCTTAACGGCCGAAGGCCCGGTAGGCGTCGGCTCAGCGGCCGAAGGCCGGGCGGGTGGCGGCAGGGCGACCACGTCACGGGCGAAGATCCGTCCCCATCCGTACGCCGCCCCGGCGGCGGCCATCACCAATGATCTGTCTCTCTGGGGCGACATCGCCGCGGCTTCGGCGGGCAAGGCCGACGCCGGCGAACTCGTCCTGCTCCTGCCCAGCTCGGGACGGAGCCCGCTGCCCTCCCGGGAAGCGGGGCTCGCCGTCACCGCGCGAAAACCGAAGATCAGCGCCTGGCGGGTTCCCGCTCTGCGGGTCGCGCCCGAGGCGGCTCTGGATCTGCTGGACCGCGTCGACGAGATGGCCCATCTTCCGGCGGAGGCGTACGAGCCGGGCGAATACCCGGAAGGCGATCCACGGACGGCCGTTCCCGGACCGTCGCTGCGCTATCTCGCCGTTGTCGCGGCCTATGCCCGTGACCTGGTCCGCCGCGGGCGGGTGCTGCCCCAGCTCGTCGCCGAGGACGGCGGTTACGCGGCCCGGTGGCGGCCGGTGCTGACCGGCGCCTACGCCGCCAGGTTCCGGGAGCTCGCGACCGCGATGCCGCCGGTCTGCCGGGCCGTGGAGGAGGAGCGGCCGTCCGCGCCCGTGCTGCTCGATGCCCTCGCGTCCCTGGCCGACGCCGCGGTACGTCACGCGCTTCCCGAACGACTGCTCGGCGGGCACCGCCCGGGGCTGCGCAGTCCCCTCGCCGATCGCTGGACGGTGGCCCTCACGGGGGACGCGGCCCTTCCGGGCGTGAAGGAGACCGAGGCCGAGAAGCTGGCCCGGCCGCTCCGGGAGTGGTTCACCTCGGCGCACCAGTTCGACGGTCCCGTCCGGGTGTGCTTCCGCCTGACCGAACCGCCCGCCCCTGAGATCGACGATGAACCACACCCGCTCGGACCTGGCGACGAAGACCGGGGGCGGACCGGCGACGGCGACCCCACCGGAACCACTGACGACCACGAGCGGCGTTCCGCGGACGACGGGGCGTGGCGGGTGGAGTTCGCCCTCCAGGCCGCCGATGATCCGAGCCTCTATCTGCCCGCGGAGTCGATCTGGGCGGACGAGAGCGCGCCCGGCTTCTCGCAGCGCCCGGACGAGACGCTGCTCGCGGGCCTCGGCCGGGCCGTACGTCTCTATCCGAAGGTTGAGGAGGCGTTGCGCGGGCCCCGGCCTTCCGCGCTTGTGCTCGACACGGCGGGGGCGTTCGCCTTCCTCCGTCATGCCGCGCCGCTGCTCCAGGCCGCCGGGTTCGGGGTGCAGTTGCCCGCGTGGGCGGGCCGTACCCGGCTGGGGCTCAAGCTGACCGCCCGCTCCCAGCGGAAGGCCGGACCGGGAGCGGCGAGCGACCAGGGGTTCGGCCTGCACCAGATCGTGGACTTCCGCGCGGATCTGGCGATCGGCGACGAGACGATCAGCGAGGAGGAGCTGGCCGCGCTGGCCAGGCTCAAGGTGCCGCTGGTCCGGGTCAGGGGACGCTGGGTCGAGCTGGACGACCGGCAGCTGGGCGCCGCGCTGAAGGCCGTGGCGAGGCGCCAGGCGGGCGAGATGACGGTGGGCGAGCTGATCCAGGAGGTCGTCCACGGCGGTGACGAGGACCTGCCGCTGGTCGAGGTGGACGCCGACGGACTGCTCGGGGACCTGCTCTCCGGTGAGGCGGATCGCCGGCTCGAACCGATCGCCACCCCTGAAAGCTTCCGCGGCACGCTGCGGCCGTACCAGGAGCGGGGGCTGTCCTGGCTGACCTTCATGTCGCGGATCGGGCTCGGTGGGGTGCTCGCCGACGACATGGGCCTCGGGAAGACCGCACAGACGCTGTCGCTCCTCCTGAACGAGCGCGAGCGGGGCGAGCGCCCGGGGCCGACGTTGCTGGTCTGCCCGATGTCCCTGCTCAGCAACTGGCAGAAGGAGGCCGCGCGGTTCGCCCCCTCGCTGGACGTCTACCTTCATCACGGCGCCACCCGGTCGCGGGACGAGGAGCTTGCCGAGCGGGTGGCCGAGGCGGACATCGTGCTCACCACGTACGGCACCGCCCTGCGGGACCGGGAGGTCCTGGCCGGGTTCGACTGGGCACGGGTCGTCTGCGACGAGGCGCAGGCCATCAAGAACAGCGCGGCACGGCAGGCGCAGGCCGTACGGGCCCTTCCCGCGCGCACCAGGCTGGCGCTGACGGGCACGCCGGTGGAGAACCACCTGGCCGAACTCTGGTCGATCATGGAGTTCTGCAATCCCGGCCTGCTCGGCCCGGCGAAGGACTTCCGGGAGCGTTACCAGGAGCCGATCGAGCGGCGTGGCGACGAGGCGGCGACCGCGGCGCTCAAGCGGGCCACCGGCCCGTTCGTGCTGCGCCGCCTCAAGACCGACAAGACGATCATCTCGGATCTGCCGGACAAGATGGAGATGAAGGTCTGGTGCAACCTCACCCCTGAACAGGCCACGCTGTACCAGGCGGTCGTCGAGGACATGATGGCCAAGATCGCGGGCAGCGAGGGTATCGAACGGCGCGGCAACGTGCTGGCCACGATGACGAAGCTCAAGCAGGTCTGCAACCATCCGGCGCACCTGCTCAAGGACGGCTCCCGGCTGCCCGGCAGGTCGGGGAAGCTCGCCCGGCTGGAGGAACTGGCCGAGGAGATCGTCGCCGAGGGCGACAAGGCGCTCGTGTTCACGCAGTACGCCGAGTTCGGGACGTTGCTCCAGCCGTACCTGTCGGCGCATCTCGACCGGCCGGTGCTGTGGCTCCACGGCGGGCTGCCGAAGAAGCAGCGGGACGCGCTGGTCGAACGTTTCCAGACCGACGACGAGCCGATGCTGTTCCTGCTGTCGCTCAAGGCGGCGGGTACGGGCCTCAACCTGACCGCGGCCAACCACGTGATCCACGTGGACCGGTGGTGGAACCCGGCGGTCGAGAACCAGGCGACCGACCGGGCGTTCCGCATCGGGCAGACGAGGAACGTCCAGGTCAGGAAGTTCGTCTGCGTGGGCACCCTGGAGGAGCGGATCGACGAGATGATCGAACGCAAGACGGCGCTCGCCGAGAGCGTGGTCGGCACCGGCGAGGACTGGATCACCGGCCTGTCCACCGACCGGCTGCGGGAGCTGTTCCGGCTCGGACCGGAGGCGGTCTCATGAGCGAGCGCGGGAGCCGGCCCGACCCGAAGACCTGGATCTTCGAGCACGTCCGGCCGATCCGGGTGGAGGGCGGCCTCCACGTGCGCAGCCGCCGCGGCTCGATCGGCGAGCGGTGGTGGTCACGCCGCTTCATCGACATCCTGGAACGCGTCTGCGACAAGGGCCGGCTGTCCCGCGGCCGGGCGTACGCGCGGTCGGGGCAGGTCATGCACCTCGACATCGCGCCCGGCCAGGTGACGGCGTGGGTCCAGGGGTCACGGCCGAAGCCGTACGACGTCACGATCGGCGTCGCCGCGTACGGCGCGGACCAGTGGCGCGTGCTCACGGAGAAGCTGGCGGCGCGGGCGCTCTACCGCGCCAAGCTGCTCGCCGGAGAGATGCCTCCGGAGATCGAGGACGTCTTCCGTGAGGCGGGCCTGCCGCTCTTCCCTGGCGAGCGCGGGCTGGACATGGCCTGTTCGTGCCCCGACTGGGGCTTCCCGTGCAAGCACCTGTCCGCGGTGCTGTACGTGCTGGCCGAGTCGTTCGACGACGATCCGTTCCTGGTGCTGGCCTGGCGCGGCATGGCCAAGGAGGACCTGCTCGACGCGCTGCGCGCGGCGAGACCGGCGGATCATCCCCGAAGCTCTGACGACGCCGGGACGGCATCGCTCCTCGACGTGACCGACGTGGCCTTCTCCGATCGCATGGACGGCTTCTACGAGCCGGCCGTCTCCCCTGCCCGGCTGCGGGACCGCGGCGACCTGCCCACGACACCGCCCGACCTGCTGCTGCGCGCCCTGGAGCCGCCCGCGGTCAAGGCGCGGCACATCCCGATCCTGGACCTGCTCAGGCCCGCCTACCGGACGCTCGCGGAGGACGCGGACGGCGGCTGAACCGGGCTCCCGTGACGCTCCGTGGACCTCAGGTGTCGGTGAAGTCCGACGGGACCATGACGCGCACGCCGTTCGGGATGGTCTTGAGCACGAGCGGGGTGCGCAACCGCACCTCTCCGTCGATGTCGGCGGCCATCGGGGGGTCGGTCTCCAGCAGCATCTCGGTCCCGGTGACGAACGGGCCGCCCGCGAGGCTCTGCCACCGGCCGGTCGTGGCGCGTACGAGGGTCTCGGCGAGCAGCCTGAGCCGCTTGCCCGAGCCGAGTTGGTAGGCGACCAGCCGCCGGTTGTCGATGCTGATGTCCCTGGCGATCTGCCATCCGCCGTGGAAGCGGCCGTTGGCGATGTTGAGCTGGTGGGTGAGCACCTCGTGCCGCCTGCCGTCCACCGTGATGTACGCACGGAACGGCTGGTGGCGGGGAAGCAGCCTGATCGCGGTCAGCGGGTAGGCGGCGCGGCCGAGGAGCCGCTTGACCCACGGCCGCACGGTTCCCGCGACCTCGACGGAGACGCCGAAGCTGGCCAGGTTGGCGAAGGGGCGGTCCCCGCAGACGCCGAGGTCGATGTCGGCGACCTTGCCCTCGGTGAACACGCGTACGGCGCGGGAGAGGTCGAGCGGCAGGCCGAGGCTGCGCGCGAAGTTGTTGGTGGTGCCGAGCGGCAGGACGCCCAGGGCGACGTCGCGGTGGGCGATGTGCTTGATCGAGCTGCTGAGGGTGCCGTCGCCGCCGCCGACGACGAGAAGGTCGGGGGCGGGGGCGAGCGCCCGCTCGATGGTGTCCCTGAGCCGGGTCGGGTCGGTGACCTGGTGGACGCCGGCCAGGTCGAACCGGCCGGCTTGGAGGAGCCGCAGGACCTCGGGGTAGTGCCGCCGCCCCCGCCGTGATCGCGTGTTCACGACGACGGCGGCACGCCGGTGCGTGTGGATCGCCGCCGTATGGTCCGCTTTGCTGCGCATGATCACATAGTAGGCGGGCCCGGCGGCTGGTGCGGCCGCCGGGCCCTGACCGGTGCGTTACGCCCTTATGGGGTCCTCACGCCCCGGGACTGCCTGATGTGACTACTTCTTGGGCGCCGTCACCTGGACGATCGCGCCGAGGTTCAGCGGCAGCGGGGTGAGCAGCTTGATCTGCACGCCGAGCTGCTTGTTCTCGTCGCCGGGGTTGCCGGTGCCGAGGATGGCGCCGCCGATGTCCGTGCCGTACAGCGAGGTCGCCGGGGTGCCGTCGGGGTTGACGACCCGGGTGGTGTACTGCTGGTTGTCCTTGGACGGGACCACGGAGGAGCCGTCACGGTGCCGGTAGTACAGCTGGCTGCCGCGGATCTCGAAGCCCGGGTACCAGCCCTTGGCGTCGGTGAAGGTCTTCACCGCGGCCTGCTTGGCGAACGAGGTGCAGTACTCCGTGAACGCCTCGCCCTCGATGCACTCCTTGAACGGGTAGGTGCCGACGAAGTTGAACGCCGCGTTCGAGGACTGCGGACGGGAGGGGAGGTTCTTCAGCGTCGAGGCGTCCTTCGTCGCCGCCTCGCCGGTACGGCGCAGCGGGTCGAAGTGCGAGTCGACGATGAGGAGCTGGCCCTTCGGACCGACCGAGGGCAGGTCGAAGGTGCTGTCCGCGACGTTGTTCATGGCGCGCGAGGTGTCGCGGTACCAGACCAGCAGGCCCGGCGCGTTGTACTTGATCTTCTCGACCTTCCAGGCGCCGTCACGCTGCCAGGTGGTGTCGTAGGCGAACTGGAGGCCCTTGTCGAAGCCGTCGAAGTTGCGCCACTCCGCCAGGTAGTACTGCGCGGACTGCACCTGGCCGGTGTGGGTCACCCAGCCGGCTCCGGTGGAGTCGGTGAAGGTGCCGGTCGTGGCGGTCCAGCCGTTGGCGCCGCCCTCGACGTCGTCGCTCCAGACGGACGTGCCGCCGTCGGTGAGCGAGAAGTCGTCCAGGAACCAGCCGGTGTTGACGGCCGCCGCGTCCGTGGCGTACCGGAGGCGGACCTGCACGGACGTGCCGGCGAACGGCGTCAGGTCGGCGTAGAGGTGCGTCCAGCCGCCGCTCTCGCCGGTGATGCCGTACTTCTTGTTGCCGTAGTCCCTGAGCCGGCCGTTGGGGTCGGGGTCACCGTCGTCGGTGCTGGCGAGGGTGCCGTCCTCCTTGTAGACCTTCTGCTCGGACCAGGTGGCGCCGCCGTCGGTGGAGACCTCGAAGAAGCCGTAGTCCCACTCGGACTCGATGCTGTAGTCGGTCCACCACCAGAACTTCTTGTCCGCGCCGGCCGGGACGGCGACCGCCCTGGTCAGCTTGGAGTCGGCCCAGTTCTGGTCGCTGCTGGACCACCACACGTTGGAGCCGCTGTGCGGGGTGGTCATGACGATGTGCTTGTCCGGCAGGTTGATCCGGACGCCGTCCTCGGTGCCCTTGGGCGTACGCGAGCTCTGCCCGACGGTCACCACCTTGGTGCCGTCACCGGGGTTGAGGGTCTTGGGGTTGGCCCATCCGAGCACCCACTTGTCCCACAGGCCCATGTGGGTCGGCAGCGACTGGAAGATCGGCCCGGAGTGGGAGCCGCTGGACATGAGGTCCCAGAAGTCCACGTCGGAATCGCCGCCGCCGGTGGCGTCGTACAGGTCGGGCAGGCCCAGGTCGTGGCCGTACTCGTGGGCGAAGACGCCCACCCCGGAGTCCTCGGGCTGCACGATGTAGTTGGAGATCTTCACGCTGGTGCCCGGGACGGTGTAGCCGCCGGTCACGTCGCTGGAGTGCGCCCAGATGGCGAAGGTGCCCTCCGCGCCGCCGCCGCCGGACTTGTCCTCACCGGCGTGGATCAGGACCAGGTGGTCGATCACGCCGTCGGGCTCGTCGTAGTTGCCGTCGCCGTCGGCGTCGGAGACGTCCTCCTTGTCGTAGTCAGCCCACGGGAAGGAGGGGTTCGCGGCGGCCAGAGCGTTCACCGCGTCGACCGGGAGCTGCGCGGCGCCGCGCGGGTTGTCCGGGTGACCGGACATGTCCTGCATGGCGGCGCCGCACTTGCCCGCGCCGTACCACGCCTCGGAGTGCGGGACCTTGATCCAGCCGACCGCCTCACCGGAGACCGTGTACGCGCCCTTCGAGAGCTCCTCGTACATGTTCTTCATGGTGGAGCCGGAGATGTCGATGCCCTTCTTACCGTCCCTGGGGTCGGTCAGGTCGGGGCGGACCCGGTTGGTGATCCCCTCCGAGCTGTAGAGCATCTTGTTGTAGTGGGCGTTGTTGAAGTCCGACACCCACATCGAGTTGTTGTCCTTGCCACCCCCAGCCGCGTCGGCCGGGTTGGGGATGGTGTTGTGGAGCGGTCCGTTCAGCTTGGTGCCGGCCGGCTCGGTCACGCAGTCGTCGACGTCGTCGATCGTCTTGGGGTGCGTCCAGCCGGAGAAGTCGTCGTTCGCCTGGTCGTTGAACTCGACCAGCAGCGTGAGCAGCTTGGCGGTCTTGGTGGTCTTCGACTTCTTGTAGATGAAGTCGAAGGGGTTCTGACCGGTCCTGATCGCCCGCTTCTCGTTCTTGACCAGTTCCCGCGCGGCGACCGGGTTGCCGCTGGAGAACTTGTGGTCGATCTCCTTGGCGAGCGCGGCGGTGCGCTTCGCCCCCTTGGAGGGGACCTCTTCGGGGGTGTCGGTGACGTCGCTCTGCACACGCGGCGGCGCGTAGTTGATGTAGTGGTCCTTCGCCGAAGGCTGGTAGTTCGCCTGGGGCGTGGCCGCACCTGCTGTGGCGAGTCCCGCCGCCGCCAGCCCGAGAGCGGGCACGACCGCGACGAGACGCCTGAGTCTCCTGGACAACAAGATCCCTTCCCCGCCCGGGGTCACCGGGCGCGTCACGAGGCGCACCGGGATGAGCGCGCGCCTGGCCTGGGGGTCCCGCGGCGAAGCCGCCTCGGAATCCGCAAGCGGACGATAAGGAGGAAGTAAAGGAAGCGTAAAGGGCGTAGATCGAACTTTGTCAAACCGTGATCTCTCCGGGATCGAACCGCCGCCCGACCTGGGCGGACACCGTTCCGACCTGCGGGCCGACCTGCGCGGACGCCGTTCCGAGCAGGCCGCGGGCCGCCGCCGGGCTTCCTACCTGCGGTTCTTTTCGCCTAGAGGGCACGGCCGCCGTAAAGTCCCTTTTTGTGAGAGAGCTCATCGCCGCGCTGCCCGAGGGACGGGTACTGACCGATCCCGACGTCACGGAGTCGTACGCCAGGGACCGCACCTTCCTGCGGCCGGGCAAGGCGCTGGGAGTGGTGCTCGCCCAGTCGCGGGACGACGTGGTCACCACGATGCGGTGGGCCACCGAGCACCGGGTGCCGGTGGTCCCGCGCGGTGCGGGCTCGGGTCTCGCGGGCGCGGCGACGGCCATGGACGGGAGCGTCATCCTGTCGCTGCACCGGATGACGTCGATCCTCGAACTGTCGCCCGACGACGAGATCGCGGTCGTCGAACCCGGGGTGATCACCGCCGATCTGGACCGCGCGGCGCGGGAGCACGGGCTGATGTACGCGCCCGACCCGTCGTCGTACGAGATCTCGACGATCGGCGGGAACCTGGCCACGAACGCGGGCGGCCTGCGCTGCGTGAAGTACGGGGTGACCCGCGACTCGGCGCTCGGCCTTGAGGTCGTGCTCGCCGACGGGCGCGTACTCAACACGGGCCGCCGGACCGTCAAGGGCGTCACGGGCTATGACCTGACCGGGCTGTTCGTCGGCTCGGAGGGCACCCTCGGGGTGATCACGAAGGCGACCGTGCGGCTGCGCCGGGCTCCGGCCGAGGTGGCGACGGTCGCGGCGGAGTTCACCTCACTGCGGGAGGCGGCGGCGGCCGTCTCGGCGATCATCGCCGCCGGATGCCAGCCGTCGCTGCTCGAACTGATGGACCGCACGACGCTCAAGGCGATCGACGACTGGAAGAACATCGGCCTGGAGCCGGGCACGAAGGCGATGCTGATCGCGCAGTCCGACGCCTCGGACAGCCAGGGGGTCGCCGCACGGATGGCCGAGCTGTGCGACGCGAACGGCGCGTCCTTCACCGCGTTGTCCGGCTCGCCCGAGGAGGCGGCGGAGCTGGTCGGGGTACGGCGGCTCGCCTACCAGGCCAAGGAGCGCCTCGGGCAGTGCCTGGTCGAGGACGTCTGCGTGCCGAGGTCCGTGCTGCCCGACATGATCGGGGCGGTCGAGGCCGCGGCGGCCAGGCACGGCGTGGTGATCGCGACGGTGGCGCACGCCGGCGACGGCAACCTGCACCCGGTGTTCATCTTCGAGCGCGGCCTGGAGGAGCCCCCGCCGGAGGTGTGGGCGGCGGCCGACGAGGTGTTCCGCGAGGCACTCGCGCTGGGTGGGACGCTGACCGGAGAGCACGGCGTCGGCCTGCTCAAGCGCCGCTGGCTCGCCCTGGAGTCCGGTCCCCTGGCGACCGAGATCCAGCACGGGATCAAGCAGGTCTTCGACCCGCTGAATCTCCTGAACCCCGGTAAGGCAATCTAAACCTCCCCTCCTTCATCACTGGTAGCGTTTTCCTCTCTTGTCACGCTAAATGGGGAAAACGGGGTCAAGATGGCATTGGGGGAAGGTGATCCGGCGCGGCTGGGGCCGTTCGAACTCGTGGACCGGCTGGGAGAGGGCGGTCAGGGGATCGTCTACCTCGGCCGGGGCCCCGAGGGCGAACAGGTCGCGGTCAAGCTGCTGCACACCCGCCTGGCGGGTGACCAGGAGGCGCGGCACCGGTTCCTCCGGGAGGTCGCCCTGGCCCAGCGGGTCGCCCGCTTCTGCACGGCACCCGTCCTCTACGCCGATCTCGTGGGCAACCAGCCCTACATCGTCAGCGAGTTCGTCCCCGGTCCGTCGCTCCGGCAGCTGGTGGACAAGGAGGGGCCGCGCAGGGGCGCGGCCCTCGAACGCCTGGCCATCAGCACGGCGACCGCCCTGGCCGCCATCCACCGGGCGGGGATCACCCACCGCGACTTCAAGCCCGCCAACGTCCTGATGGGCCCCGAGGGCCCGGTCGTGATCGACTTCGGCGTGGCCAGGGCGCTGGACTCGCCGCAGGCGACCGCCACCGGCGCCGCCATGGGGACACCGTCCTATTTCGCTCCCGAGCTGCTCTCCGGCGGTGAGGCGACCGGCGCCGCCGACGTCTTCGCGTGGGGCGTCACCATGGTGTTCGCGGCGACCGGGACCCCCGCGTTCGGCGCCGACTCGATCCCGTCCGTGATCACCCGCATCCTGAACACCGAACCCGACCTGAGCGCGCTCACCCCGCCCCTGCGCGACCTCGTCGGCGCCTGCCTGTCGAAGAACCCCGCGCTGCGCCCCTCCGCCGACGACCTGGTCGGCGCGCTCACCGGCCAGGCGACCGCGCCGACGGCGACCCCGGCGCCGATGGCAGCGGCGGCACCGGCCGCGCGCCCGCAGCCCGCACCGGAGAGACCCCAGGGCGCCGCGCGCAGGCCGGGACGGCGGCTGCCGATCCTCGCGGGCGTGGGAGGCGCGGTCGCGGTGGCGGCGATCGCCGGAGCGACCCTGGTGACCAGCAGGACCACGGCCAACATGGCGAACGAGCAGCCGGGGACACCCGTGGCGCAGGCGAGCGGCTCGCCGTCCACCACCCCGGTGGATCAGGTCGTCCCTCCCCCGTCCAGGCCGCGCACGTCTCCGCCCACTCCCAAGGCATCCCCGTCCGGCTCCCTCACCGGCGTCCCCGCGCACCGCCGTACGGCGCCGCCCGAGCCGGCGCGCAGTCCGGTGCGGAGCCGCACCACGACGCCGAAGCCCACGGCGGCGCCGACCCCCGAACCGAGCTCCGTGGTGATCCCTCCGTCGACGGAGGAGACCTCGGCGCCCACCAAGACCGTCGCGCCGACCCCCGTCAAGACCGCCACCAAGGCCCCCACGCCGACCAAGTCGGCCACTCCGGCGCCGAAGCCGAACCCGTACACGGCGAAGGGCGTCTGCGGGGCGGGCTTCGGGGTCGTCGACTCCCACTCGTGGAGCGGCAAGGCGACGACCTACCTGCTCTACAACGCGTCCACGGGCAAGAACTGCGTGATCACGATGTCGAAGTACGTGGTCCCCGGGAAGATCAGGATGGGTGCGGTCCTGAAGGTCAAGGGCGGCTCCTCCTCCAGTTCCTTCGCCTCGTACACGGTCTACGCGGGCCCGCTCAGGCTCACCGCGAAGAAGACCTGCGTCATGTGGGGAGGCGGGTACGGCAGCGCCACGTGGACCAGCGCCTGGTCCCACTGCGGCTGACCCGCGTTGACGTGTGCGACGCTTTCCGAGCAGGATCTACCCCGTGGCAGAACATGGTTCGGTGGCGCGATGGCGACCTTGACGAGCCGGTTGGACACCTCCGGCCGGGAGTACGGCACGCGCCGTGAGGCCATGCTCGCCCGGCTCGGCGAGCTGTCGGCCGAACACGCCACGGCCGTGGCGGGCGGCGGCGCCAGGTACGTCGAGCGGCACCGGGCGCGCGGCAAGCTGCTCGCCCGCGAGCGGATCGAGCTCCTGCTCGACCCGGACTCCCCGTTCCTCGAACTGTCCACGCTGGCGGCCTGGGGCACCGACTATCCCGTGGGCGCGAGCGTGGTCACCGGGATCGGGGTGATCGAGGGCGTCGAATGCGTGATCAACGCCAGCGATCCGACGGTGCGCGGCGGCGCGTCCAACCCGTGGACGCTGCGCAAGTCCCTCCGCGCGGCCGACATCGCCCTGCGCAACCGGCTCCCGCTCGTCAACCTGGTCGAGTCGGGCGGCGCGGACCTGCCCGCGCAGAAGGAGATCTTCATCCCCGGCGGGCAGGTGTTCCGCGACCTGACCCGGCTGTCCGCGGCGGGCGTCCCGACGATCGCGCTGGTCTTCGGCAACTCGACCGCCGGAGGCGCGTACGTGCCCGGCATGAGCGACTACGTCGTCATGGTGAAGGACCGGGCGAAGGTGTTCCTCGGCGGGCCTCCCCTGGTGAAGATGGCGACCGGCGAGGAATCCGACGACGAGTCGCTCGGCGGCGCCGACATGCACGCCCGCGTCTCCGGGCTGGCCGACTACCTGGCCGCCGACGAGTACGACGCGCTCCGGATCGGCCGCCGGATCGTCAGGAGGCTCAACTGGCGCAAGGCGGGGCCCGCTCCTGCCGCCGCCGCTCCGCCGCCCCGCTACGACGAGGACGAGCTGCTGGGCATCGTCCCCGAGGATCTGAAGATCCCGTTCGACCCGCGCGAGGTCATCGCCAGGGTCGTGGACGGCAGCGACTTCGACGAGTTCAAACCGCTGTACGGATCGAGCCTGGTCACCGGGTGGGCCGCCCTGCACGGCCACCCGATCGGGATCTTGGCCAACGCCCGAGGCGTGCTGTTCGGCGAGGAGGCGCGCAAAGCCGCGCAGTTCATCCAGCTCGCCGGCCAGTCGCGTACGCCGTTGGTCTTCCTGCAGAACACGACCGGCTACATGGTGGGCAGGGAGTACGAGCAGGGCGGCATCATCAAGCACGGCGCGATGATGATCAACGCGGTGTCCAACTCGACGGTCCCGCACATCACGATCGTCATGGGCGCCTCCTACGGCGCCGGCAACTACGGCATGTGCGGCCGCGCGTACGATCCCCGGTTCCTGTTCTCCTGGCCGAGCGCCAAGTCCGCTGTGATGGGGCCGGCGCAGCTCGCGGGCGTGCTGTCCATCGTCGGACGGGCCGCCGCGGAGGCCAGGGGCCAGGTCTACGACGAGGAGGCGGACGCCGCCATGCGGCAGATGGTCGAGGCCCAGATCGAGGCCGAGTCGCTGCCGTTCTTCCTCTCCGGACGGCTGTACGACGACGGCGTGATCGATCCGAGGGACACCCGCACCGTCCTCGGGCTGTGCCTGTCCGCGATCGGGAACGCGCCGGCCGCCGAGCCCGCGGGCTTCGGCGTCTTCCGGATGTGAGGGCGTGATGGTGATGATCCACCGGCTGCTGGTCGCCAACCGCGGGGAGATCGCCCGGCGGGTGTTCCGGACCTGCCGGGACCTCGGCGTCGAGACGGTCGCCGTCTACTCCGACGCCGACGCGGACGCGCCGCACGTGGCCGAGGCCGACCAGGCGGTACGGCTCGGCGATCCGATGTCCTACCTGGACGCGGCGAAGATCGTCGAGGCGGCCCTGGCGTCCGGCGCCGACGCCGTGCATCCCGGGTACGGCTTCCTCTCCGAGAACGCCGGTTTCGCGAGGGCCGTGCTCGACGCGGGCCTGATCTGGATCGGCCCGCCGCCCGAGGCCGTCGCCGCGATGGGCGCCAAGATCGAGGCGAAGGCGCTGATGGCCGCCGCGGGGGTCCCGGTGCTCCCGACCCACGATCTCGACGGCGACGCCCGCCCGGACGTCCCGCTGCTCGTGAAGGCGTCGGCGGGCGGCGGCGGGCGCGGGATGCGGATCGTACGCGACCCGGAGGAACTGGCCGAGACGGTCGAGTCGGCGCGGCGGGAGGCCCTCGCCGCCTTCGGCGACGGCACCGTCTTCGCCGAGCCCCTGCTCGAGCACGCCAGGCACATCGAGGTGCAGGTCGTGGCCGACTCCCACGGCACGGTGTGGACCCTCGGCGAGCGCGAGTGCTCCGTCCAGCGCCGCCACCAGAAGATCATCGAGGAGGCGCCCTCCCCCGCCGTCTCCCCCGAGCTGCGCAGGGAGCTGTCCGACGCGGCGGTGAAGGCCGCCCAGGCCATCGGCTATGTCGGCGCGGGGACGGTCGAGTTCCTGGTCAAGGACGGCACCGTCGCCTTCCTGGAGATGAACACCCGCCTCCAGGTCGAGCACCCGGTGACCGAGTACGTCTACGGCGTGGACCTGGTCCGGCTCCAGCTGGAGATCGCCGAGGGCGCCCCGCTGCCGGGCCTCCCCCCGAGCCCGGTCGGCCACGCGATCGAGGCCCGCCTCTGCGCCGAGGACCCCGCGCGGGACTGGCGGCCGCAGGCCGGTGTCATGCACCGTTTCGAGATCCCGGGCGTGGACGCCGAGTTCCGTTCCGGAGGCGGGCTCCGCCTCGACTCGGGCGTGGTGGACGGCTCGGCTGTCAGCCCGCACTACGACCCGATGCTGGCCAAGGTCATCGCGTACGCGCCCACGCGGGCGGGGGCGGCGCGGCGGTTGGCGGCGGCGCTCGCCCGGGCACGCATCCACGGCCCGGTGACCAACCGCGAGCTGCTGGTCAACGTCCTGCGCCATCCCGCCTTCCTTGCGGGTGAGACCGACACCGGTTTCCTCGATCGGCACGCCCTCCCCGCGTCCCCGCCTCTCGCGGACGCGGGCGCCGTACGGGTCTCCGCGCTGGCCGCGGCGCTCGCGGGGGCGGCGGCGAACCGGGCGGCGGCCAGGGCGGTCGGCGGGGTGCTCGGCGGGCTGCCCAGCGGCTGGCGCAACGTCGTCTCGCAGCCCCAGCGGGCCGCGTTCACGCTCCCCGGGGCCCCAGGGGAGCGGATCGAGATCGCCTACCTCGTCACCCGTGACGGGCTGGCCGCCGACGGCTTCGACGGCGTGGAGCTGGTGTCGGCGACGCCCGGCGAGGTCGTGCTGGCGGTGTCCGGCGTGCGCCGCGCGTTCGCCGTGTCCCGCTGTCCCGGCGTCACGCACGTCGACTCCGTCCTCGGCCCGGTACGGCTGGCTCCGCTCGAACGCCTGCCGGAACCGGTGGAGCGGATCGAGCCGGGATCCTTGCTCGCGCCCATGCCGGGTACGGTCCTTCGCGTCGACGTCGAACCCGGGGACTGGGTCACCGCGGGCCAGCCGGTGATCGTCCTTGAGGCGATGAAGATGGAACACCAGATCGTCTCCCCTGGCGCGGGGACCGTGACCGCGCTCGACGCCGTCGCCGGCCGGCAGGTCGAGGCGGGAGCCGTACTCGCCGTGAT
This sequence comes from Microtetraspora glauca, assembly GCF_040656155.1. Lineage (NCBI taxonomy): Bacteria > Bacillati > Actinomycetota > Actinomycetes > Streptosporangiales > Streptosporangiaceae > Microtetraspora > Microtetraspora glauca. The sequence goes on along the minus strand of NZ_JBFALK010000002.1, from coordinate 672,901 downwards.
CGAGGAGCATGCCGATGACATCGCTGGTACACCGTGAGACCGCGGGCGGCGTCCGCACGCTGACCCTCGACTCCCCGGCCAACCGGAACGCCCTGTCGGTCCGGCTGCTCGGCGAGCTGAGGGAGGCCCTGGACGCCGCGCTGGCCGATCCCGTCGTGCGGGTGATCGTGCTGACCGGGACCGGCCCGGTGTTCTGCGCGGGCGCCGACCTCAAGGAGCAGCGTGCGGCGCGGGCCACCGGTCCGGGGGCCGCGCCCGTGACGGGGGCCTTCCCCGAGATCCTCTCCCTCATCTGGGACAGCCCCAAGCCGGTGATCTGCCGGTTGAACGGCACGGCGCGGGCGGGCGGCCTGGGCCTGGTGGCCGCGTGCGACTTCGCCGTCGCGCCGCTGTCCGCGACCTTCGCGTTCAGCGAGGTGCGGCTGGGCGTCGCGCCCGCGATGATCGCGGTGACCTGCCTGCGGCGGCTGGAGCCGCGCGCGGCGGCCGAGTACTTCCTCACCGGGGAGACCTTCTCCGCCGCCCGGGCCGCCGAGATCGGCCTCCTCACCCGGGCGGTGCCCGAGGACGAGCTGGACGCGACCGTGGCGCACTACGCGGGGATGCTGCTGCGCGGCGGCCCGGAGGCCCTCGCCATCACCAAGCGGCTGGTCCGGGAGGTGCCCGCGATGCCGGTCGCCGAGGGCATGCGCCGGATGGCCGAGCTGTCGGCCGAGCGGTTCGCCTCCGAGGAGGGCCAGGAGGGCATCCGCGCCTTCATGGAGAAGCGGCCGGCCGCCTGGGCCGTCCAGGAGGCGCCGAGATGACCGGCCCGCTCCGCGTCGCCAACTGCAGCGGGTTCTACGGCGACCGGCTGTCGGCGGCGCGCGAGATGGTCGAGGGCGGGCCGATCGACGTGCTCACCGGCGACTGGCTGGCCGAGCTGACCATGCTGATCCTCGCCGGGAACCGGATGAAGGGCCGCCCTGGATACGCGCGGACGTTCCTCACCCAGATGGAGCAGGTGCTCGGCACCTGCCTGGACCGCGGCATCAAGATCGTCACGAACGCCGGAGGGCTGGACCCGGCCGGATGCGCCGAGGCGGTGTCCGCCCTGGCCGACCGGCTCGGCCTGTCCGTGACCGTCGGCCACGCCCCCGCCGTCGATCCGATCGAGGGCCGGGTCCGCGTCGCCCGCCGCCGCGTACGGATCGCCCACGTGACGGGGGACGACCTGCTGCCCCGGCTGTCGCCGGACTCCCCCGCGCCGATCCCGCCGGGCGCGCTGGCCAACATGGACACCGGGGAGCCGCTCACCGGCCACCCGATCACCGCCAACGCGTACCTCGGCGGACGGCCGATCGCGGTCGCCCTGGAGCAGGGCGCCGACGTGGTCGTCACCGGGCGGGTCACGGACGCGGCGCTGGTGACCGGGCCGGGCATGTGGCGGTACGGCTGGCGGCCGGACGACCTCGACGCGCTCGCGGGCTCGGTGGTCGCCGGGCACGTCATCGAGTGCGGCTGCCAGGCGACGGGCGGCAACTACGCCTTCTTCGAGGAGGTGCCCGGCCTGGCGCACTGCGGGTTCCCCATCGCCGAGCTCCACCCGGACGGGTCGAGCGTGATCACGAAGCATCCCGGGACCGGCGGCCTCGTCTCGGTCGGCACGGTCACCGCCCAGCTCCTCTACGAGATCGCCTCCCCGCGCTATCTCGGGCCCGACGTCACGGCCCGCTTCGACACGATCCGCCTGGAGCAGGAGGGGCCGGACCGCGTCCGGATCAGCGGGACGCGCGGCGAGCCGCCGCCGGAGACGCTCAAGGTCGGCCTCAACCACCTCGGTGGCCACCGCAACACCATGGCGCTCGTGCTCACCGGCCTCGACGTGGAGGCCAAGGCGCGGGTCGCCGAGGAGGCGATCTGGGCGCGGGTCCCCAGGGACTCCTTCGAACACGTGGACGTCGAGCTCACGCCGGTCTCCGCGGGCGAACCGGCGACCGCGCTGCTGCGGATCACCGTCATGGACCCCGACAAGGAGAAGGCCGGGCGGCGGTTCTCCTCCGCCGTGGTCGAGACCGGCCTGGCGAGCTATCCCGGGTTCTACGCGCTCACCCCGCCCGGCGACGCCTCGCCGTACGGGGTCTACTGGCCCGCGCTGGTGGACGCGCGGGAGGTCCCGGCCGTGGTCACGGTCGAGGGCAGGAGGATCACCGTGCCGTCGCCCGAGCGGACGGACCTGTCCGGGGCACACCGGAACGTCGCTCCCGCCCCTGCCCCCGCGCCGTCCTCCGGCCCCGTACGGCCGGCGCCGCTCGGAACCGTCGCTGGGGCGCGGTCGGGCGACAAGGGAGGCAACGCGAACCTGGGGGTCTGGGTCCGGACCGCCGAGCAGTACGCCTGGCTGGCCGCCGAGCTCACCGCCGAGCGGTTGAAGGAACTGCTGCCCGAGACGAAGGATCTCATCGTCGAGCGCTTCGAGCTGCCCAACCTGCTGGCGCTCAATTTCGTCGTGCACGGGCTGCTCGGCCGGGGCGTGGCGGCCAGCCCCCGGCTCGACGCCCAGGCCAAGGCGCTCGGGGAGCGGCTGCGCGCGGTCACCGTGCCGATCCCGGAGCGTCTCCTCGCTGGAGGATCTTCCGCGGCGAAGGCGATCGAGCCCATCTAAACGGGAAATAACCCTACAATTGCGCGCAATTGTTCTCGCTTCGGGGAAGGACACCCATGCGACTGCGCTTTCTCGGCTCCACGTCGGAGGCCGGGGCCTGCCCCTCCCTCTACGAGACCGACCGGGGGACGATCGTCGTCCAGGGGCTGGAACTCGTCGACGCGGACGCCCGCGCCGACCTGAGACACGTGCTCGACGGCGAGACGGCCGTGGAGGTCCCGAGGGAACTGCTCGTGGAGATCGCCCGGCGCGTGCTCGGCTGATCACGATTAGGCGCATCCCTATGGCCGGATCGCTCCGGCGGGTCTACCTTTGAGCGCACCACAGGCGGAGGTAGCACGTGACCGACCGAACCACCCGCACGGCGAACGTCCATCCGCGCGCCGAAGGGGGGTCCCCGGCGGTGCCACGCGGGACGGACCGCGGGTGAGCGGCTTCCAGCAGTCCCGGATGGATCTGGGCTCCGAGCTGCGGCGACTGCGCGAGGAAGCCCACCTGTCCGGCAAGGACCTGGCCGAGCGGCTCGGGTGGCAGCCCTCCAAGGTGTCCCGCATCGAGAACGCCAGGCAGACCGCCACCGAGGACGACGTGGTCACCTGGGGCCAGGCCGTACGCGCCGATCCGGACACGGTGGACGGCCTGATCCAGCGGGCCCGCGGCCTCGTCGAGCGGCAGGACTCCTGGCGGCAGCGGCACAAGAACGGCCTCGCCGCGCTCCAGGAGGACGTACGCGACCTGGAGGCGAGGACCCGGTCCTTCCGGGCGTTCGAGCCGGGCATCGTGATCGGGCTGCTGCAGACCGCCGAGTACGCCAGGAACATCTTCACCAGGGTGCGCCGCGTGTACGAGGCGACCGACGACGTCGACGCGGCGATCCGGGTCAGGATGCAGCGCCAGGAGATCCTCTACGATCCCGCGCGCTCGTTCCGGTTCGTCCTGCCGGAGGCGGTGCTGCGCTACCGGTTCGCGCCGCTGAACGTGATGCGCGGCCAGATGGACCGGCTGCTGGCCGTGACCACCCTTCCCAACGTCGAGTTCGGGGTCATCCCGACGGGCGCGCTGCTGCCCACGACGCTGGTGAACCCGTTCTGGATCTACAACGACGCGCTCGTCGGGGTGGCCACGAAGACCAAGGAGATCCTGCTCCGCGACCCCGACGACATCGCCTTCTACGCCCGCGAGTTCGAGGATCTCTGCGAGGTCGCCGCGTTCGGCGAGGACGCCCGCCGTGTGATCGTCCAGGTGATCGACGACTATGCGAGGCAGTCGCCGGATTAATCGGCGCAATTGCTTGTATCCGCGTCGCGGCCCGTGCAATCCTTTCCCCCTGAACGGGAGGTGAAGCGCGTTGGTCGATACGGTTTCGCGCATCCACGAGTTCGCGTCGGCGGCCCGTGCGCACATCGACCTCTCGGTCCGGGTGATCGGTGACATGCCTCCCCGGGTCCAGGTGCGCAACCGGTTCAGCGACACCCTGCGTGAGACCGTGACCTGCTCCGACGACGGCGCGTTCCTCACCTCGTGGGGCTACCGGCTCGGCACCGTGGAGTGCGTCGAGTCCGCCGCCGCCCGGCTCGCCTACCTCCTGGCCGCCCTCCCCGCCTGAGAGCGGCCCGCAGGTTCCCGTCGCCGCGGCGTCAGGCCAGCTTGTAGAGGGACGAGTTCCCCTCGGCGCCACCGGCCTCGGCGCCGCCGATCTCCGCGGAGTCGACCGGCGTGCCGTTCGCCTTGACCCACTCGGTGACCTCGGAGTCGCCGCCGCCGGGGCCTCTGCCGCCCACCACGACGTACTTCAGCTTCCCCTCGGCGACGTACCGCTTCAGCGTGGCGACCGACATCGCGGGGTCGCTCCCGGTGAAGCCGCCCATCGCGATGACCGGCCTGCCGGTGGACAGGATGACCGACGAGGCGCTCTGCGCGCTGCCGACCGCGACGAGCCAGGTGGCGTCGCCCTGGTTCTTCTTCAGGTAGGCCACCATCGCGTCGCTGATCCCGCCGCCGGGCCCGCCTCCGAAGCCTCCGGGGAAGCCGACGGCGCGGCCTCCGGGACGCGTTCCGCCGGGCGGCATCCCTTCGGGAGTCCCCGTCCCGCCAGGCTCTCCGGGGCCGCCGTAGCGGGCTCCTGAAGGGCCCCCGGGGAAGCCTCCGGGGAAGCCCCCGGGGAAGCCTCCGGGGCCGCCCATCCCGCGACCGGTCGAGGGGCCCGCCGTCGGGTTGGTGCCGTTCACCCCCGACCCCAAGGGCGTCAGGGCGTACGCGGCGGGCCCGGCGAGGCCGGCGAACAGCCCGGCGGCCAGCGCCACCACCGTGACGCGGCGCACGCCGTAGCCCACGGCCACCAGCCCGAGGGCCGCCACCGCGGTCGCTCCCGCGACGGCCCAGGCCAGCCACGGGACGAACTCCGTCGTACGGCGCAGCACCGCGAACGACCAGCCGCCGGTGACGGCGACGGCCGCGGGAAGCGCCCACGCCCACGCGCGGGAGCTCCGGAGGGCCCGCCACATCAGCACCCCGCCCATCCCCGCGAGCGCCGCGATCGCGGGCGCCATGGCGGTCGAGTAGTACGGGTGGAACGTCCCCGCCGAGAAGCTGAACACGGCGTAGTGGACCACCAGCCAGCCGCCCCACAGCAGCAGGGCCGCCCTGGTCGCGGGGCGGCGGTCAGGACGCAGCGCGGTCACCGTCGCCGAGCGGTCGCCCTCACCGCGCAGTACGGCGCCGCCGGTGAGGGCGGCGGCCCTGCGGCCGGTCAGGACCAGCCCGGCGACCAGCGCGACCACCGCGAACGGGATCAGCCAGGAGATCTGCCCGGCCATGATGTCGTTGAAGAGCCGGTCCGCGCCCGCGGCGCCGCCGAACGACGCGCCCTGACCGCCCCCGCCTCCGCCGCCGCTCCTGCCGAAGATCCGGCCCAGGCCGTTGTAGCCGACGACGAGGTCCCACACCGTGTTGTCGGTGCTGCCCCCGACGTACGGCCGTCCGTCCGCGGGCCACAGGTCGACGATCACCATCCACCAGGCGCTGGAGACGGCCAGGGCCACCCCGGCCACGAGCAGCCGCCCGATCCGCCGCGAGAACGCGCCCGCGGCCGCGTACAGGTACACGAGGGCGAACGCGGGCAGCACCAGGTACGCCTGGAGCATCTTGGTGGTGAACGCGAGCCCGACGAGGACCGCCGAGATCACGATGGTCCGCGGCCGCCCGGTACGGATCGCCTCCAGGCAGAACCAGGCCGCCGCCACCAGGAGCAGCACCAGGACGGTGTCCGGGTTGTTGTCCCGGTTGATCGCCACGGTGATCGGGGTCAGCGTCATCACCAGGGCCGCGACCAGCGCCGCCGCGTGACCGGCGGGCCCCGCCAGCGAGCGCTGGACCGCCGAGTGCACCAGGGCGACCGAGGCGACGCCGGCGGCCGCCTGCGGCAGCAGCATGCTCCATGTGCCGAAACCGAAGACCCGCGCGGACAACCCCATCACCCACAGCGCGAACGGCGGCTTGTCGACGGTGATGAACGAGCCGGCGTCCAGCGCCCCGAAGAAGAACGCCTTCCAGCTCTGGGTGCCCGAGTAGACCGCGGCCGCGTAGTACTCGTTGGCGTACCCGCCCGCGCCGAGTGCCCAGGTGTAGAGGACGGCGGCCAGGACGAGCACGGCCCACATCGCCGGGCGCGCCCAGCGCGGGTCATGGCGTGCCGTCCGCCGGGCCGACGGTCGCGCGGGCGCCGCCGGCGACGTGGTGACAGGCGGCGTGCTCATCGGGCCTCCCTCCGGGGGTTGAACACCCACACCCGCAGGAGAAGGAAGCGTGCCAGGGTGGCGGCCCCGTTCGCGACGATCACTCCGACGAGCTCGGCGCCGCGCGACGCCGTCGCGGGCAGCAGGGCCAGGATGCCGGTGGTGAGGGCCAGGCCGATCAGGAAGGCGGCCAGGCCCTCGATCTGGTGCCTGAGCGCCCCCGAGGCCCCGGTGACGCCGAACGTGAAGCGCCGGTTGGCCGCCGTGTTGGCGATCGCCGTGACGAGCAGCGCGACCGCGTTCGCGGCGACCGCGGGCATGGCCGCGCGCAGCAGCCAGAAGAGCGCCAGGTAGGCGACCGTGCTGATCGCCCCGATGACCGCGAAGCTGGGGAGCTGCCTCGCCATCCCCGCGGGGAGCCTGGCCTGCTGCACGCGGGCGGGGACGGGCAGCCGCACCGCGCCGGAGAGGGTCTTCCTGGTCACCCGCCACATTCCCCTGAGGTCGTCCGTCGCGGTCCTGACGATGTCCACCCGGCTGTCGGGGTCGTCCACCCAGTCCACCGGCACCTCGTGGATGCGCAGCCCGTGCCGCTCGGCGAGCAGCAGCAGCTCGGTGTCGAAGAACCACTCCTGGTCCTCCACGATGGGCAGCAGCGCCCGCACGATCTCGGTGCGGCCCGCCTTGAAGCCGCACTGGGCGTCGGAGAACCTGGCCCCCATCAGCGAGCGGAGCAGCAGGTTGTAGGCGCGGGAGATGAACTCGCGTTTGGGCCCGCGCACCACGTTCGACGTCGTGGCGAGGCGGGTGCCGATCGCGAGGTCGCTGTGGCCGGTCAGCAGCGGGGCCACCAGCGGCAGGAAGGCGTCCAGGTCGGTCGAGAGGTCCACGTCCATGTAGCTGACGACGTCGGCCTCGCTCTCGCCCCACGCCCTCCGCAGCGCGCGCCCGCGCCCCTTCTCGTCGAGGTGCAGCGCGTGCACGTTCGGCAGCTCGCGGGCCAGCTCGCCGGCGATCGCCCAGGTGTCGTCCGTGCTGGCGTTGTCCGCGATCGTGATGCGGAAGCCGTACGGGAAGTCGCGGGTCAGGTAACCGTGCAGCCTGCGGATGCTCTCGGCCAGCACGCGCTGCTCGTTGTACACGGGAACCACGACCTCGACGAGGCGTGTCCTTCCCGGGGCGCCGTTCGGAGACGAGGCCGGAGGCGGGGGAACCGTCGCGATGCTCATGTGGTCCAACGTCGGCGCAGGGAATTGAACCTTGCTGAGCTGCCGATTAAGGATGTCTGAGAAAGAGCGGGGAACCCCGGGGGCACGGCGATCTCCTAGGAGGCCGCCACCTCGTCCTTCACCTCCGCGCCGGGCGGTGTGCCGGGCAGGCTGATCGTGGCCAGCGTCCCGCCGCCGGGAGCGTTCCCGAGGCGGACCTCGCCACCGGCGTCCCGTACGGCCTGGGCCACGATGGACAGTCCGAGCCCCGACCCGGGGAGGCTGCGCGCCGACGAGGAGCGCCAGAACCTCTCGAAGACGTGCGGAAGCTCGTCCTCCGGGATGCCCGGCCCCTGGTCGCGTACGGTCAGGACCCCGTTCGCGAGCCGGACCGCCACCAGGCCGCCCGGCGGGCTGAACTTCACGGCGTTGTCGAGCACGTTCACGGCGGCCCGCTGGAGGCCCCTGGCGTCGCCGTGGACCTGCCACGGCTGGAGGTCAACCTGGAACTCCAGTCCGGGGCCGCGGCGCCTGGCGCGGTTCACGGCGGCGGACACCAGATCGTGGAAGTCGATGTCGGTGGAGTGCTCGCCCGTCTCGGCGCTCCTCGACAGTTCGAGGAGGTCGCCGATCAGGCTGGACATCTCCTCGAACTGCTCCTTGACGTTGATCAGGAGCCGGCGTTTGGACTCCGGCTCCAACGCCCGGCCGGTGTTCTCGCTGCGCAGCATCAGGTCGATGTTGGTGCGCAGGCTGGTCAGCGGGGTCCGCAACTCGTGCCCGGCGTCGGAGACCAGCCGGCGCTGGCGTTCCTGGGAGCTGGACAGGGCGGCCGTCATCGTGTTGAACGACCGGCTCAGCCTGGCGATCTCGTCGGTCCCCTCGACCGGGATCCGGATCGCGAGGTCCTCGGTCCGCGCCACGTGCTCGACCGCGCTCGTCAGCCGCTCGACGGGGCGAAGCGCCGCGCGGGCGAGCCAGAGACCGGCGAGCGCGGCGCCGAGCACGCCGACGACGGCCACCGACCCGAGGATCAGGGCGAGGATCCGGAGCGTCCCGCTCATCTCTTCCGTGGAGCGGAAGACGGTGACGGCCACCGGCTCCGGGACGGCGAACTGCCGCAGTTCCTCGGGGCCGCCGCGCGGCGACGGTTGCGGCACGTACTTCTTGGTGAGGGCGAGGACCGAGCTGCCGTTCCTCGTCACCGCGTCGCGCAGGACCGGGTCTCCGCCGGAGACGGCCAGAGCCCGCTCCTCCGGGGTCGGGACGACCTCGTCCGACGATCCCCACACGCAGACGGAGCCGTCCACCCGGATGATCTCCCAGCTGCGCCCGGACGGGTCCCACGGGTGCGGTGGGCCGACGCCCTGTTCAAGGGTTTCCTGATCACTGTCCGCGCCGCACTGGGCGAGCGTGAACGCCACCTGCTCGACGCGCGGGTTGAACTCCCCCAGCGAGTCGCGGATCTGCCCCTGCATCCGGTCGTGGATCAGGAACCAGCACACCGCCGCCGACAGGGCCACCGCCACCGCCACCGCGGCGGCGATGACCAGGGTGAGCCGGGCCCGGAGCGAACGGCGTCTCCTCACGGAAAGGTCCGCAGGACATAGCCCACACCGCGCACGGTGTGGATCAGCCGGGTCTCGTCCGCGGCCTCGGTCTTCCTCCGCAGGTACATCACGTAGACGTCGAGCGAGTTGGACGACGGCTCGAAGTCGAACCCCCACACCTCGCTGAGGATCTGCTCCCGGGTCAGCACCTGGCGCGGATGCGTCAGGAACAGTTCGAGCAGGAGGTACTCCGTACGCGTGAGGTCGAGGGGGCGGCCGGCGCGGGTGACCTCGCGCCCGGCGGTGTCCATGCGGAGGTCGGCGAAGGAGAGCACGGAGCCCGCCTCCTCGCTGGGCGCGGCGAGCGCGCCGCGCCGCAGCAGGGCGCGCACCCGGGCGAGCAGCTCGTCCAGCTCGAAGGGCTTGACCAGGTAGTCGTCGGCCCCCGCGTCGAGACCGGACACGCGGTCGCCCACGGCGTCGCGCGCGGTCAGCATCAGCACCGGGACGTGGTTGCCGGAGGAGCGGAGCCTGCGGCACGTCGTCAGGCCGTCCAGACGCGGCATCATCACGTCGAGCAGCACCGCGTCGTACGGCTCGCGCTCCAGCCGGTCGAGGGCGGCCGACCCGTCCGCGACGGTCTCGACCTTGTACCCCTCGAACTCGAGGCTGCTCCGCAGCGCCTCGCGCAGCGCCGGTTCGTCGTCGACCACCAGCAACCGCGCGGGCTCACCTTCGGCTCCCATCACCGTTTCACGGTATCCGCGCCCCATGAGAGGTCGATGAGAACAGGACGGCCATCGCGGCGTTGTGACCGGGGATCCCGCTGACGCCTCCGCCGCGCCGGGCGCCCGCGCCACACAGCAGGATCCGCTCGTGCCGCGTCTCCACGCCCCACGGCCCGTCCTCCTGGGACTCGGCGAACGGCCAGGAAAGGTCGCGGTGGAAGATGTGCCCGCCGGGGAGCCCGGCCTCGTGCTCCAGGTCGAGCGGGGTCCGCACCTCCAGGCAGGGTTCGCCCGACGGCGCGCGCAGCAGGCAGTCCTCGATCGGCTCGGCGAGCACCGCGTCGACGGACGCGAGGGTGCGGCGCAGCGCGTCCTCCCGCGCGCCGGCCCCGGCTCCGGCTCCGTCGCCGGTGAACAGCCTGGCCGGCATGTGCAGGCCGAACAGCGTCATCGTGTGCGCGCCGGACCGCCGCAGCGCAGGGCCGAGGATCGACGGATCCGTCAGCGAGTGGCAGTACATCTCCGCGGGCGGCAGGTCGGGGATCCGGCCCGCGGCGGCCTGCGCGCGGGCGGCGGCGAGCCGCTCGGCGCCCTCGTTGACGTGGAAGGTGCCGCTGAACGCCTCCGCCGGGTCGACGGACGCGTCCCTGAGGCGCGGCAGCCGGGACACCACCATGTTGATCTTGAGCTGGGAGCCCTCGGGACGCTCCGGGGTCTCGCCCGTCAGCCGGGCCAGCATGGCGGGCGGCAGGGCGGCAAGGACGTGCCCGCCGCTGACGGCGTGCTCGTGCCCGCCGGAGTCGCGGAAGGTGACCTCGCCCGACGGGTCGATCGCGAGCACCTCGGCGCCGCACCTGATCTCGGCGCCCGCGCGCCTGGCGGCGTCCGCGAGGGCGTCCGTGACGGCTCCCATACCGCCGACCGGGACGTTCCAGTCGCCGGTCCCGTCGCCGATGACGTGGTACAGGAAGCACCGGTTGGCCAGCAGGTCCGTCGACGGATCGGCGAAGGTGCCGATCAGGGCGTCGGTGAGGACCACCCCGCGCACCGTGTCGTCGTCGAAGCGCTCGGCGACCACCTCGCCGATGGGGCGCTCGAACAGGTCGCGCCACGCCTCGGCGCCCACGAGGCGGCGCAGCGCCATACGGTCCACGAGGGGTTCGAGGAGCGTGGGCGCGACGCGCCGGGCGACCTCGGCGGTCATCGCGTAGAAGCGGCGCCACGCCTCGTGGTCCTTCGTCCCGCCGGTGACGGCGGCGAACGACGCCGCGGTGCGGGCCTCGTCCTCGCCGTCCACGAGCAGCCCGGTGTCCCCCGCGGGGGTGTACGAGGCGAAGCGGCGCCGCCGGAGCTCCACACCGACGCCGAGATCCTTGACGATCTTGGCGGGCAGCAGGCTGACCAGGTAGGAGTACCGCGACAGCCGGGCGTCGACGCCGGGGAAGGCCACGGTGGAGACCGCGAGGCCGCCGACGTGGTCGAGGCGTTCGAGGACGAGGACGCGGCGGCCCGCCCCCGCGAGGTAGGCGGCGGCGACCAGGCCGTTGTGCCCGCCGCCGGCGACGACCACGTCATAGCGCGAGTGAGACATCGGTTCTCCAGGGTCGGGGTGGGGGCGGTGGACCACGTGGTCGCCCCGGTCTGCCCTGGTCGCCCGCGCGGCCGCACGCGAGGGGCACACTATCCGGGAGGGTCCGCCCCGGCCAGGTGGCCCGTGCCCACTATCGCGCGGGTTCGTTGGCTGATCGTGCGGTGGACGCCCCCGAGAGGTACGTATAGGTTTGTCCTTTTGGAACCTTTTACGAACTTTGAAGAAACCACTCAGGAGAGCCATGCTCAAGGTCGTGCCGTCGGAGGAAGTCGCCGAAGCCCTGGCAGCCGGAAGGCCCGTCGTGGCGCTGGAGTCGACGATCATCTCCCACGGGCTGCCGCAGCCGCGCAACCTCGAGGTGGCGCTCGAACTCGAGGAGATCGTGCGGAGCGCGGGAGCCGTGCCGGCGACGATCGCGGTCCTCGACGGCGTGCCGCGCGCCGGGCTGGACCGGGAGGGCCTGGAGCGGATCGCGACCGAGCCCGGCCTGCGCAAGCTCGGCTTCCGTGACCTCGCCCCCGCCGCCGCGCTGAAGGTCAGCGGCGCCACGACCGTGTCCGGGACATCGTTCCTGGCCGCGAGGGCGGGCATCCGCGTCTTCGCGACCGGCGGGCTCGGCGGCGTCCACCGCGGCTGGACCACCGTCCAGGACGAGTCGGCCGACCTCGACACGCTGGGCCGTACCAGGATCACGGTCGTCTGCGCGGGCGTGAAGTCGATCCTGGACGTACCGGCCACCCTGCAGCGGCTGGAGACCCGGCAGGTCACCGTGGTCGGGTACCGGACCGACGAGTTCCCCGGCTTCTACCTGCACACCTCGGGCGAGCCCGTCGACTGGCGGATCGAGACCGCCGCCGAGGCGGCCGGGATCATGCGGGCGCAGGACCTGCTCGGCGGGCCGGAGACGGCGCTGATCGTCGCGAACCCGGTGCCCGTCGCCGACCAGCTCGACCCCGCGCTGCACGACCGCGTGCTCGCCGAGGCGCTCCGGGCCGCCGACGAGCAGGGCGTCGCCGGGCAGGCCATCACGCCGTTCCTGCTGGAGTACCTGGTCAACGGCACCGACGGCGCCTCACTTGAGGCGAATCTGGCCGCTGTGCGCGGAAACGCCCGTCTCGCCGGCGAGATCGCGGCATCCTGGTCCCGGGAGGACTGACATGGGAGGCCTGCTGGTGATCGGCGACGTCGTCACCGACGTCGTGGCGCTGCACGGGCAGCCGGTCGCCACCGGCACCGACACCGCGGCCGACATCGTGCTGCGTCCGGGCGGCTCCGGGGCCAACACGGCCTGCTGGGCCGCCCATCTTGGCGCGGACGCGCGGCTGCTCGCCCGGGCCGGATACGACACCGGCGAGTGGCACCGGGCCGAGCTGGTCCGGGCCGGAGTGCGGCCGCACCTCCGGATCGACCCGGCCAGGCCGACCGCCGTCGTCATCGCCATGGTCGACCTGAGCGGCGAGCGTTCCATGCTCACCAACCGGGGCGCGGGCCGGCACATCGGACCCGCCGACTGGTCGGAGGCGCTCCTCGACGGCGTGACCCACCTGCACCTGTCGGGGTACACGCTGTTCGAGCGGCCGGGCCTCGACCTCGCCCGGCTCGCCATGCGCGAGGCGGCCGAGCGCGGCGTGACCGTGAGCGTGGACGCCGCCTCGACCGGCTTCCTGCGCGACTTCGGGACCGACCGCTTCATCCGGGAGACCGCCGCCGCGCGGATCATCATCCCTAACCTCGACGAGGCGCTGCTGCTCACCGGCGCCACCGCCCCGGAGGGGGCCGCCACGGCCCTCAGCGCCGCGTACGGCACCGCCGTGGTGAAGCTGGGTGCCAAGGGGGCCCTGCTCGCCAGGGATGGCGAGATCGTCGCGAGGGCGCCCGCGTCCCAGACGGAGGTGGTCGACTCGACGGGCGCGGGGGACGCGTTCGCCGCCGGTTTCCTGACCGCGCTGCTGTCCGGGCTCGCCCCCGAGATCGCGCTGGAAAATGGTTGCCGGGCCGGCGCCGCCGCGGTCGCGCAGGTCGGCGGCCGTCCCCCGGTCGCGGGAGCGGCAGGTCCGGCCGCCGGTATCGCGAAGGAGCTTTACCCTATTGACACCAATTGATAGCTTGCGGCGTAAGCTGCACCATTAGCAACATGCGTCACTCTCGGGAGGGTGCGGTCATACCGATGGACGCCGAGTCAACGATCTGCCTGAGTGATCTGGTTCCCGCCCTTCGCTGGACCCGTGCGCAGCAGGTCGCCGAAGTTCTGGCCGACCCTCGCCTGCCCGCGGGCTGGTGGGGCTCCGTCGCGCTCGGCCGAGCCCTCGGCGCGACCGGGGTGGACTGGCTCTGCGAGCGGCTGGCCCGGCTCGCCGCGAGCCGCTGGGATCATCTCGCGCTGACCGATCTGCTTCCCGCGATCCAGGTCCACTCCGTCGATCCCGCCCTTCCGGGATGGCAGGAACCGGCCCGTTCGGCGGTCACCGGCCTGGGCGGATGGCACCGGCTCCGCCGGCTCACTCCCGGAGACCTGCAGAGCCCCTCGGCTCCCGCCACTCCCGAGGCCGTCCTCACTGTCGTCTTCCGTGAGATCTTCACCCACCTCCAGCTCCCGGTCACCGCCGCGGAACCGGCGCCGCTGCCGGCCGTACCGGCACCGGACGCGGCGGCGGCATCGGCCCCGTCCTCCACGGCGGCACCCGGCTCCACGACACCCGGCTCACCGGCGCCGGCGGCCGCACCGCAGCAGGCCGTACCGCAGCAGCCCGCGTCAGCTCCCGCTCCGGCTCCCGCCGAGCAGGGCACGCAGACCCGCCCCGCGCCCCCGCTCGCCGCCCCCCTCGCCGCGCCGACTCCCGGGGCCGCCGCCGCTCCTTCCGCGCCGTCCCTGCCCGTCCGGCAGTCTCCCGCCGCCCAGGGCGCCCCCGTCCCGCATGCCGGTCAGCCCGCCCCCGGCGCTCCGGCCCGGCCGCCCGCGCCTCCCGCGGCGCCTCCGGCTCCGCCCGCGCCCGTTCCGAGCGACTACCCCATGGTCGGTCTCGTGGAGCACCTCTTCAGGGACTGGGACCCGCTCGCCAGGGCCGTCGCCGCCGAGCGGCTGTTCGCGGCCGAGCCGGTCAGCCTCCGCGCGCTCGCCCACCGCCTCAACGTCGACCGCGAGATCCTCTCCCAGGCCCAGCGGGCCGTGGAGGAGCGTGTGCTCATGTGGCTGCGCTCCCCCGACTCCGCCGCGCTGACCGGTCACCTGTTCGGCCTCACGGAGTGGCTGGGCACCGCCGCGACGCAGGAGCAGCTGATCGCCGCCGACCCCTCCCACCCCATCGACGTCCCCTCGCTTGGCACGCCCCTCTGGCGGGTGCTGGTCACGCTGATGCCCGACCGCCGGCTTCAGGACGGCTGGCTCGTCGTCGGCGACCTCGGCGGCCTGCGGGACAAGACCCGCCAGCTCCTCGCGACCAAACCCGCGGACACGGACGTCGTCGAGCTGCTCGGCCAGCTCGGCATCCGCCCGCACTCGGCCAAGGCCTGGCTGGACGCGCTGCCCAAGGAGCAGCCGCGTCCGGAGCAGCGGTCGGCCGGCGCCGCGCCGCCCGGCGAGCCCAAACCGCTCCCCCGCCGCACTCCCGGCGCGAACGGGCACCATCAGCGGGGCGGGGTCCCCGTTCCCTCGCAGGCGGGCAACGGACCCGACCCGGCGACCGCCCTGGCCGCGCTCAACGCGCTCACCGGCGCCGCCCCGCCGCGCCCGCACCTGGTCCCCAGCCCGCGCAGCACGCCGACCAGCCCGTCCTCCGACCCCCGCCGCTGGCAGCGCATCGACGTCACCAGCGGGCATCTGCGCGGCGAGCCCGTCGCGGTTCCCGAGGGGTACGCCGCCCAGCTCGGCATGCGACCGGGCACGCTGCTGTCGGTCACCGGCCCCGGGGACAACGCGGTCGTGCTGGTCTGGCGCGACCAGCAGCCGGTCTTCGACTCGCTCCAGCCCGTGCTGATGCGGCTGAACGCGCGGCCGGGCGACTCGGTCTACGTCACCGTGGACGGCTACCGGCTGGACGCCCAGCTCACGTCGTGACGTCCCGCTCCCCCCGCGAGCGTCCGCGGGGGGAGCGGGACCGGACGTAGGTGGCGGGCGGCTCCCGCCCGCGCGTCACGTACGGGGCGGCGTGAGCATCTTCCGGTAGTACGTGGCCGAGACGTCGAAGCCGAGCGCGCTGAAGAAGCCCGCCGCCCGGCGGGTGGCGAGCGCCATGTATCCGGCCTCGCGCGAGCGGGCCCATGCCTCGAACTCCTCCAGGAGCCTGCGGCCGATGCCGTGGCGGCGGAAGTTCCTTTCGATGATCGCCTCCTCGACCCAGGCGACCCGCCCGTTGGCGAAGAGCGTGAGGTGCGTGTAGCCGAGGAGGTAGCCGCGGACCGTTCCGTCCACGGTGGCGACCAGGAGCAGCGCGTCCTCGTTCTGGAGCAGCTGCGGCAGCGCCGCGTCGAAAGCGGCGCGTTCCGGGCGGAACGACAGCGCGAACTCGCGCGCGAGCGCGAAGATCTCGTCCGCGTCGCTCTTGTCCGCCCTCCGGAGCCGGAGATCACCAGACGTCATGGGTAGGACTCTAGATTTACCGGGGCGAATACGTCCATTGCATGGTCAATCCGAGAGTCTCAGGCCAGGGTGATCGTGTCGCCCTCGGAGGAGATGGCCACCTCGGCGAGGGCCTTCTTCGCCGGACCGCTCTTGGGGGAGCCGTCGGCGATGGCGAAGGACGAGTTGTGGCAGGGACACACGATGACGCCGTCCCTGACCCGCTTCACCGGGCACCCCTCGTGCGTGCAGATGGCGCTGTATGCCTTGAAGGTGCCCGCCTCCGGCTGGACGACCACCACCTTCTCCGCGCTCACGATCACACCGCCGCCGACCGGGATGTCGGCCTTCTTGGCCAGCGTGCCCGCCGGCGCCTTGTTCGCCTCTCCCGCGCCCGCGGCCTCCCCGCCCGTCGCGGGCTTGCCGTCGGCGGTCGTGCCGGCGGTCGTGCCGGCGGCCGTGCCCGCGGTCGTGCCGGTGCCGGACGAGCACGCCGCGACGGCGGCGCCCACTCCCGCGAGGGCGGCGGCGCTGAGGGCGTGACGGCGGGTGACGTTCTTGTCCAAGGTGCTGCCTTTCATCGGTCGGGTCTCCACCCAACCAGTACCACCAGGCCAAACCCGTCACCCCGGAGGGTTTTCTAAGAATTTATTAAGTACCTGAGGTGACAACCAGCGAAAGGGTCATATCGCACTTATGCCCCCATTCCCAGCTCGCGTGCGATCAGCATGCGCTGAACCTCGCTGGTGCCCTCGCCGATCTCCAGGATCTTGGCGTCCCGGTAGAAGCGGCCCACGGGATACTCGTTCATGAAGCCGTACCCGCCGAAGATCTGGGTGGCGTCGCGCGCGTTGTCCATGGCCGCGTTCGAGGAGACCAGCTTCGCGATCGCCGCCTCCTTCTTGAACGGCCGCCCCGCCAGCATCCTCTCGGCCGCGTGGTAGTAGGCGAGCCGCGCGGTGTGCGTGCGCGCCTCCATGTCGGCGATCTTGAACTGGATCGCCTGGTACCGGTTGATGGCCCGGCCGAACGCGACCCGCTCCCCGGCGTAGCGCAGGGACTCGTCCACGCATCCCTGGGCGAGCCCGACCGACAGCGCGGCGATGGCCACCCGGCCCTCGTCGAGCGTCTGGAGGAACTGGGCGTACCCCCTTCCGCGCTCTCCCAGGAGGTTCTCCTCGGGGACCCGGCAGTCGCTGAACGACAGCTCGCGGGTGTCGCTGGCCGACCAGCCGACCTTGGAGTACTTCTTCGACACGGTGAACCCCGGGGTCCCCGACGGCACGAGGATCGTGCTGATCTCGGGCACCACCGCGCCGTCACGCTCGCGGCGGCCGGTGATCGCCGCGACGCCGACGACACCGGTGATGTCGGTCCCCGCGTTCGTGATGAACGCCTTGGACCCGTTGATCACCCATTCGCCGCCGTCCAGCGTCGCCGTCGTGCGCATCCCGCCCGGCACGTCGGAACCGCCGCCCGGCTCGGTGAGGCCGAACGCGCCGAGCATCTCCCCGGAGGCCAGCCGCGGCAACCACCGGGCCCTCTGCTCGTCCGTGCCGAACCGCAGGATGGGCATCGCGCCCAGCGACACCGCGGCCTCCAGTGTGATCGCCACCGAGGAGTCGACCCGCGCCAGCTCCTCCAGCGCGAGGCACAGGGCGAAATAGTCGCCGCCCATGCCGCCGTACTCCTCCGGGATCGGCAACCCGAACAACCCCATCGCGCCCATCTTGGCGACGATGTCGTAGGGGAACTCGCACCGCTCGTAGTAGTCGCCGATCACCGGGGCGACCACCTCGCGGGCGAACTGCCCGACCGACTCGCGCAACTGCGCGTACTCATCCTTGAGCATCTCGCGCTCCTCCTCGCTCCGGCTGATCGCCGCCACCGCTGCTACCGGACCCCAGCGCCTGGACGACGCGGGACACGCTCGGACGGCCGAGCCTCCCCGCGAGCCACACGCTGGTCTCCACCAGGGACGGGAGGTCCACGCCCGTCTCCACTCCGAGGCCGTCCAGCATCCAGACCAGGTCCTCGGTGGCGAGGTTCCCGGTGGCGCTCTCGGCGTACGGGCAGCCGCCCAGGCCGCCCGCCGAGGCGTCCACGACGGTCACTCCCTTTGTGAGCGCCGTGAGGGTGTTCGCCAGCGCCTGGCCGTACGTGTCGTGGAAGTGGACGGCGAGCCGCTCCGGCCCCGCCCCCGCCGCCGCGAAGGCGTCGAGCAGCGCGGCGACGTGGCCGGGGGTGCCGACCCCGATCGTGTCGCCCAGCGACAGCTCGAAGCAGCCGAGGTCGAGGAGCCGCATGCCCGCGCGTACGACCTGCGGGACCGGGACCGCGCCCTCCCAGGGATCGCCGAAGCACATCGAGAGGTACGCCCTGACCCGGAGGCCGTGGTCGAGCGCCCGCCCGACCACGGGGGCGAACATGTCGAACTGCGACTCCACCCCCTGGTTGAGGTTCCTCCTTGCGAACGTCTCGGTCGCGCTGCCGAAGATCGCTATCTCGGTGACGCCGCGTTCCAGGGCCCGGTCCAGGCCCCGCTCGTTGGGCACGAGCACGGGGTAGCGCACTCCGGGCACCGGCTCAACGAGGTCGAGCAGTTCGGCCGCGTCGGCGAGCTGGGGAACCCACTTCGGATGGACGAAGCTGGTCGTCTCGATCCTCGTCAGGCCCGCGCGGGCGAGCCGGGCGACGAACTCCGCCTTGACCTCGACCGGGACGATCGCCGCCTCGTTCTGCAGCCCGTCCCTCGGGCCCACCTCGTGGACCGTGACCCTCGCGGGCAGGCCGTCCAGGGCGTACGCGCCGTATCCCGCCCCTTCGCCTCCCACCGGTCGCGCCGGTCGCACTGTCATGACGTGCTCCCATCGGGTTCCACCCGGGCCAGGACGCCGTCGAGCTCGACGGCCTGGCCGATCCGCACCGTCAGCTCGGTGACGACGCCGTCCAGGGGCGCCACCACCGAGTGCTCCATCTTCATCGCCTCCACCACGACGAGGGGCTGGCCCGCGCGCACCCGGTCGCCCGCGGCCGCCTTGACCACGAGCACGGTCCCGGGCATCGGGCTGCGGACCACGCCGTCGGCGTCGCCTCCGCCGCCCGCTCGGTCCCCCGGGTCGCCCAGCTCGTGCCGGACGACCGGCCAGGCCAGGCCGTCGCGCCCCAGCCAGAGAACGCCGCCGTCCCAGGCCGTGGCGAACCGGCGGGTCATGCCGCCGATGGTGATCGCGATCTCGCCCTCCGCCGGACGCGCCAGCGCGGCCCGAAGTGAATGGTCATTAACATCCGCCTCGGCGTCACCGGCCAGCCCGCGCACCCGCACGTCGACGACCGCGCCCCGGGAGTCCAGCCGGTAACCGGTCCACGCCCGCTCGCCGATCCGCCAGCCGTCCGCGACGTCCCACGGATCGGCGCTCGCCGGATCCCCCGTTCCGGCGCCCGGCCCGTGGCCCGAGTGGAAGATCAGCGCGGCGGCCACCAGGGCGTCCAGCGGCAGAGGCTCGGCGGCCAGGCCGCCCTCCGCCCGATCGTCCTGGAGGAGGCGCTCGACCAGGCCCGTGTCCAGGCGGCCGGCGACGACCTCGGGCCGCGCGACCAGTGTCCGGAGGAAGCCGATGTTGGTCGTCACCCCGAGGATCGCGGTCGAGGCCAGCGCGTGGTCGAGGGTGCGCAGCGCGCCGGACCGGTCGGGCGCCCAGGCGACGACCTTCGACAGCATCGGGTCGTAGTCGCCGCCCACGATCATGCCCTCGACCAGGCCGGAGTCGACCCGTACGGCACGGCCGTCCCGGGGTTCGCGCAGCGCGAGGACCCGCCCGCCCGACGGCAGGAAGCCCCGCGCCGGGTCCTCCGCGTACACGCGGGCCTCGACGGCGTGGCCGTTCAGCCGTACGTCGTCCTGGCCGAACGGCAGCGGCTCGCCCGCGGCGACGCGGATCTGCAGTTCGACGAGGTCGAGGCCGGTCACCATCTCGGTCACCGGATGTTCGACCTGGAGCCGCGTGTTCATCTCCATGAAGTGGTACGGCGGCCCCTCGTCAAGGGACTCGGCCTCTCCCCACTCCGTGCCCTGGACGATGAACTCGACCGTGCCCGCGCCGACGTAGCCGACCGCCCGCGCGGCCTCGACGGCCGCGGCGCCCATCCGCGCCCGGGTGGCCGATTCGAGCAGCGGCGAGGGGGCCTCCTCGATGATCTTCTGGTGCCGTCGCTGGAGGCTGCACTCGCGCTCGCCCAGGTGGACGACGTTCCCGTGCCCGTCGGCCATGACCTGGATCTCGATGTGCCGGGGGTTCGGGACGAACCTCTCGATCAGCAGCGTGCCGTCCCCGAACGCGGCGAGCGCCGTACGGCGGGCCGAGGCGATCGCCTCGGGCAGCTCGGCCTCGGACCGCACCACGACCATGCCCTTGCCGCCGCCGCCGGCCGACGGCTTGATCAGCGCGGGGAAGCCGATCGCGCGGGCCGCCTCGGCCAGGTCGTCGGCGGGCTCCGCCCCTCCGGGGACCACGGGCACGCCCGCCGCGGCGACGGTCGCCTTGGCCCGGATCTTGTCGCCCATCGCCTCGATCGCGGCGGGCGGCGGCCCGACGAACACCAGCCCCGCCTCCGCGCACCGCCGGGCGAACGCGGCGCTCTCCGCGAGGAACCCGTACCCCGGGTGGACGGCCTCGGCCCCTGTCTGGAGCGCGGCGGCGATCACCCCGTCGACGTCGAGGTAGCCGCCCGGCAGCCGGACGGCCAGGTCGGCCTCGCGCACGTGCCGGGCGGCCCGGTCCGCGTCGCTGTGCACGGCGACGGAACGGATGCCCATCGCCCGCAGCGTGCGGACGATCCTTACCGCGATCTCACCGCGATTGGCGATCAGCACGGACCCGAACACCCCGCCACCTCCTCTTCACGATCACGTACGCTCCTCACGATCACGCCGGTCACATCCGGAAGACGCCGTACCCGACCGGGTCGAGCGGGGCGCCGGCCGCGGCGGACAGGGCCAGGCCGAGTACCGTGCGGGTGTCCACCGGGTCGATCACTCCGTCGTCCCAGAGCCGGGCGGTCGAGTAATAGGGGTTCCCCTGGCGCTCGTACTGCGCGCGGATCGCGTCCTGGTCGGCGTCGCCCACGGTCGAGAGCACGTTCGCCGCCTGCTCGCCCCCCATGACCGAGATGCGGGCGTTCGGCCACATCCACAGGAAGCGCGGCGAGTACGCCCGCCCCGCCATGGCGTAGTTGCCCGCGCCGAACGACCCGCCTATGATCACGGTGAACTTCGGCACCCGCGCGCAGGCGACGGCGGTGACCATCTTCGCCCCGTGCTTGGCGATGCCGCCCGCCTCGTACGCCCTGCCGACCATGAAACCGCTGATGTTCTGCAGGAACACGAGCGGGATCGACCGGCGGTCGCACAGCTCGATGAAGTGCGCGCCCTTCAGCGCCGACTCGGCGAAGAGGATGCCGTTGTTCGCGACGATCCCCACCGGGTGCCCGTGAATGCGCGCGAACCCCGTGACCAGGGTGGGGCCGTACTCCGCCTTGAACTCCAGGAACCTGCTGCCGTCGACGATCCGCGCGACGACCTCCCGCACGTCGTACGGCGTGCGGGTGTCCTGCGGGACGATGCCGTACAGCTCGCCCGGGTCGTAGGCGGGCGGCTCGGCCGGCCCGGTCTCCCAGGCACGGGCCGTGCGGGGCGGCAGCGTCGCCACGATGTCCCGGACGATGCGCAGCGCGTGGGCGTCGTCCTCGGCGAGGTGGTCGGTCACACCGCTGGTCCTCGCGTGGACCTCGCCGCCGCCGAGCTCCTCGGCGGTGACGGTCTCGCCGGTGGCCGCCTTCACCAGGGGCGGCCCGCCCAGGAAGATCGTGCCCTGGTTCCTGACGATCACGGCCTCGTCGCTCATCGCCGGGACGTACGCTCCGCCCGCCGTGCAGGAGCCGAGGACGGCCGCGATCTGCGCGATCCCCCGCGCGGACATGGTGGCCTGGTTGTAGAAGATCCGCCCGAAGTGCTCGCGGTCGGGGAACACCTCGTCCTGCTTGGGCAGGAAGGCGCCGCCCGAGTCGACGAGATACACGCAGGGCAGGTGGTTGTCGAGAGCGATCTCCTGGGCCCGCAGGTGCTTCTTGACGGTGACGGGATAGTACGTACCGCCCTTCACCGTGGCGTCGTTGGCGACGACGACCACCTCGCGGCCGGACACCCGCCCGATGCCGGTGATGATGCCGGCGGCGGGCGCCTGCCCGTCGTAGAGCCCGTCCGCCGCGAGCGGCGACAGCTCAAGGAATCTGCCCCCGGGGTCGAGCAGCGCGTCCACCCGGTCCCTGGGCAGCAGCTTGCCCCGGGCGACGTGCCGCTCCCTTGCGCGCGGCGGGCCGCCCCGCGCCGCGACGGCCAGCCGCTCGCGCAGCTCGGCGGCCAGGCGCTCGCCCGCCTCCGCGTTGCGCTTGTACGGCTCGCCGCCCGGATCACAGGCGCTCCGCAGCACCGGCCACGGATTCGGCTCCATGCCGACCACCTCCGGCGAGTTAATGCCGACTAACATCACCTCGGATGTTAGTCACCATTAACCGGCTCGTCTACCATTGCCTCTCGTGACGGCTCCCCGTACCCCTACCCGCAACAGGCGCGCCGAGATACTCCGGGCGGCGGCCGAACTGTTCGCGGCGCGCGGGTTCCACGGGGTGTCGATCGAGGACATCGGATCCGCCGTCGGCGTCTCCGGCCCCGCGATCTATCGCCACTTCAGCGGCAAGGAAGCCCTGCTCAGCGAGATCCTGCTCGACATCAGCGAGCGGCTGCGCGAGCAGGGAGCCCGCCTGGTCACCGCCCCCGCCGTGCCGGAGTCCCCCAGCGGCGACGCGTACGCGCGGGCGGCCCTGGACGCGCTGCTCCACGGGCACATCGACTTCGCGCTGGCCAACCCGGCACTGATCCGGGTGCATGAGCGGGAGCTGGACAACGTGCCCGAGTCGGCCCGCCGCCGGATCCGCCGCCTCCAGCGCCTGTACGTCGAGGAGTGGGTCACCGTGCTGAGCGAGCTCTATCCCGACTGCCCGCCGGCCCGGCTGCGCGCCGCCACCCACGCCGTCTTCGGGCTGCTCAACTCCACCCCGCGCAGCGCGGGCGAGCTGCCTCCGCAGGCCATGGCGCCGCTCCTGCACGGGATGGCCGTCGCCTCCCTGGCGGTGCTGGCCTGATCCCGCGGCTGCCCCGTCAGGCGAGGAGCTTGCGCGCGGCCTGCTCGATGTCCCACTCGGACATCAGCACCGTGTCAGCGGCGGCGCCCAGCGGGATGAAGCTGTCCTGGGAGGTGACCCGCGCGATCTGCCCGGAGAACCCGCCCTCGACCAGCGCGGTGATGACGCTCTCGGAGACGCCGCCGCTGCGCCGGGTCTCGTCGGCGATCAGCACCTTGCCGGTCAGCTCGGCGGCGCGCAGCAGGTCCTCGACCGGGAGTGGAGACAACCAGCGCAGGTCGAGCACCCGGCAGCTCATCTCCTCGGCGGTGAGCTTGACCGCCGCACGCAGGCTCATCCGCACCCCGTTGCCGAAGGTGACGATGGTCAGGTCGCGGCCGTCGCCGTACGAGCGGGCCCGGCCGATCGGGATGTGGGTCTCCGCCCAGCGGGCCGGAGGGACGTACGGCGAGAGCCAGCCGCCGTCGTCCTCGTCGAACAGGTCACGCGTGTGGTACAGCGCGATGGGTTCGAGGAAGACGCAGACCCGGCCGTCGGCCCGCGCCGCGGCGAGGCAGGTGCGCAGCATGGACGCGGCGTCGTCCGGCCGCGCGGGCACGGCCACGATCAGGCCGGGGATGTCGCGCAGCGCGGCGACCGAGTTGTCGTTGTGGAAGTGGCCGCCGAAACCCTTCTGGTAGGCGAGCCCGGGGACGCGGACGACCATCGGGTTGCGGAACGCCCCCCGGGAGAAGAACTGCAGCGACGACGCCTCGCCGCGGATCTGGTCCAGCGCGTTGTGGAGGTAGGCGAGGTACTGGATCTCGGGGACCGGCAGCAGCCCCGAGACGCCGGAGCCGAGGGCCAGCCCGAGAATGGACTGCTCGTCCAGCAACGTGTCGAAGACCCGCTCGGCGCCGAACTTCCGCAGCAGGCCGCGGCTGACGCCGTACACGCCGCCCTTCCTGGCGACGTCCTCGCCGAACAGCAGGACGCCGGGGTCCAGCGCCATCTCCTCGGCGAGCGTGCGGTTGATCGCCTGGGCGAGCGTGAGGCCGCCCTCCTGCTCGGGTGGCGTGCCGAAGACCCGTTCCCGTACGGCGGGGCCGGCGACCCGGGTGGCCTCGGCGGCGACCCTGCGGGGGCTGGCGGGGGCGAGCGGGGCCATCACCTCGTGCGCCGAGGTGAGGCGGGGCCGCCGGGTGCACTCCATCGCCAGCTTGAGCACGTGCTCGCGCTCCGCCTCGTAGCGCGCGACCAGTTCGTCCGGCTCGGCGAGGCCGCCCTCCACGAGCAGCCGCGCCGTGCCGACGAGGGGGTCGCGCTCCAGGTCGGCGGCGATCTCTCTGCGGGTGCGGTAGGCGATCTCGACGTCGGAGCCGGCGTGCCCCATCAGCCGGACCGTGCTCATGTGCAGGAACGCGGGGGCGCGGGTGGAGCGCACGTGCTCGGCGGCG
Source organism: Microtetraspora glauca (assembly GCF_040656155.1). Classification (NCBI taxonomy): domain Bacteria; kingdom Bacillati; phylum Actinomycetota; class Actinomycetes; order Streptosporangiales; family Streptosporangiaceae; genus Microtetraspora; species Microtetraspora glauca. The sequence continues at coordinate 648,255 of NZ_JBFALK010000002.1, read as the reverse complement.
GCGCGGGCGACGTCGTGGATGTCGGCGAGGTCGCACCCGTCGGCCCGGAAGTACGCCAGCAGGGGGTGCCTCGCGGCCTCGACCCAGCCGGGCGGGGTCCGCACGCTGATCCCGAGGCCGTTGTCCTCGCAGACGAACAGCACGGGGAGCTGGAGCCCCCGGAACGCGCCGTAGGCCGCGGTGTTGAGCCCGCTCAACGCCGACGCGTGGTTGACCGTGGCGTCGCCGAAGCTGCAGACGGCGATCGCGTCCCGCGGCCAGGGTGACGGCACGCCGAGGGCACGCGCGCGATCGATCGCGAAGCCGACGCCGACGGCCCGGGGCAGGTGGCTCGCGATCGTGGACGTCTGGGGGATCACCGCGAGGTCCGGATGGCCGAAGACCTTGTGCCTGCCTCCGGCGATGGGCTCCTCCGTCGAGGCGCTCAGCCCGAGGAGCACGTCGCGCAGGCCCTCCTCCGCCAGCCGGCCCGCCTGGGCGGAGCGTTCGAGATAGAAGGCGCCCGAGCGGTAGTGCAGCAGCGCCGGGTCGGAGGGGCGCAGCTCCGCGGCGACGGCGGCGTTCCCCTCGTGCCCCGACGAGCCGATCGTGTAGAAGCCCTCGTTCCGCTCCCGCAGCACGCGGGCGGCGACGTCCAGGAGGCGGCTGCCGAGCTGGATCTCGAACAGCTCCCTGCAGCGTCTGCCCGTCAACGTCGTGCCGGGCCGTACGGGAAGGGCGGGGTCCTGGGAAGGTCCGGCGCTCAGGGCTCCCACAGCCTCGATGAAATGCGTCTCAACAGTGTCGCGGGCCACAAGGCCGATTATGTCGCCAGGACACCCGCGCCGTCCGCAACAGTGATGACTATGTTGACGTCTTGTTGTCGGGAATCCCCCGAACGACACCAATCCATAACGACTCGCACTGGTTACTCAACCATCCACAGGGTTTGACCGTCTACTGGTAAAGGAAGACGTGGCACCCTCAAAGCCGCGTTCAACCCACCCGGGGAAGGATGGATCACCCGAGATGTTGAAACGCATCAGTGCCGTCGCCGTGGCGTTGGCGCTGGGTGGTGTGGCGCTCGTCGCCGCGCCGGCCGGCGCGACCGCGGCTCCGGCGGCACCCACCGCACTCCAGGCGTCACCCGATCCCGTCGTCGTGAACGACGGCGCGGGGAAGACGGCGACGTTCGGATTCAGCGCCGGGGAGGGCACGGGCACGGCCAGGCTCGTCGACCCCCTCGGCAAGAGCGTCCCCCTGACCGTGAGCGGCGGACCGAACTACACCGCGAGCTACACGTTCAAGTTCAGCGACGAGCCGGGCGCCTGGAAGCTGGTGGCCACGGCCACCAAGGACGGCGCGTCGTCCGAGTCGAGCAAGGGGTTCTCGGTCCACTGGATCACGGACCTGGACTTCTCCGCCACCCCCGACGCCGTCGACCGCGGCGGCAAGGTCTGGCTGAGCGGCGCCCTGACGTACAAGGAGGGCGGAAGCTGGAAGGCCTACGACAAGCAGGCCGTCCAGATCGCGTTCAAGCCGGTCGGCGGCTCCTACAGCCAGGTCAGGACCGTCACGACCGACTCCCGCGGCCGGTTCCGCGTCGACCAGCAGGTGGACAGGTCGGGCTGGTGGCGGGCCGAGTACGCTGGCTCCGCCGAGACCGAGGGATCGGTCAGCGACAGCGACCGGGTCGACGTCCGGGAACGGGCGCGGGCCTCCCGCCTGTCGTTCGACGCCTCACCCGAGCCGGTGAACGCGGGCGGCACGCTGCGCCTGCGCGGCAAGGTCGAGGCGGGCTCCTGGAGCATCTGGGACCCGATCAGGGGCGCCAAGGTGAACCTGCTGTTCAAGGCGGACGGCGCCTACTCGTGGCGGTACGTCACCTCGGCCTGGACCGGCCGTGACGGCCGGTTCGCCGCCGACGTCACCGCGAACGCCTCGGGCTGGTGGCGCGCGGAGTACGCCGGCGGTAAGGGTCTGGGCGGCTCGCACGCGGACGACCACGTGGACGTGGTCCGGCCGCAGCCGGAACCCCCGGCGTCGCTGGACACCCGCGTGATCTCGTTCAACGCCTATCCCGAGCCGGTGAAGTACGGCAAGTACCTCGCCTTCAAGGGCAAGCTCCAGGCGTGGGACGGCGGCTGGACCGGATACGGCCACCAGAAGGTCACCGTCTGGTTCAAGACGAAGTACGGCTCCTGGAAGTACGTGAAGAGCACCTGGACCAACGGGTCCGGCAAGTTCTGGACCAAGACCAAGGCGTCGAAGTCCGGGTACTGGAAGGTCGTCTTCGCCGGCAACGACGAGGCCGACGGCTCCTCCAGCGCCAGGGACTGGGTCCGGGTCAAGCGCTGACCTCCGGCGCTTGGGATACGGGATGACACGACGGCCCGGGGCGGTGACGCCCCGGGCCGTCGGCTACAGCCGGAACACCTTCTTGTTCATGAACTCCTCCATGCCCAGAGGGCCCAATTCGCGGCCGACGCCGGACAGCTTGATCCCGCCGAAGGGCAGGTCCGCCTGCGAACCGCCGGCCGCGTTGAGGTACACCATTCCCGCCTCGATCCGCGCGCCGACGCGTCGTGCCCGGTCGAGGTCGGCGCTGAAGACGCTCGAGCCCAAGCCGTACGGGGTGTCGTTCGCGAGCTCGATCGCCTCCGCCTCGCTGTTCACGCGGTACACGACCGCCACCGGGCCGAACAGTTCCTCGGAGTAGGCGTCCATCTCCGGGGTGACGTCCGTCAGCACCGTCGGCTCCACGTAGGCGCCGGGACCCTCGACGTGGCGCCCTCCCACGCGCAGGGTCGCGCCCTGCCGGACGGCCGTCTCGATCTGGTCGACCAGGCGCTCCGCCGCCTCCTTCGAGGAGAGCGGCGCCAGCGTCGTGGCGGGATCCGTGGGGTCGCCGGGGGTGTACTGCGACATCTTCTTCGACAGCTTCTCCACGAACTCGTCGTAGATGCCGGACATGACGATCATTCTCTTCGGCGCGTTGCATGCCTGCCCGGTGTTGCCCATCCGGGACGCGACCGCGATCTCCACGGTCTCGCCGAGGTCGTCCGCGTCCAGGATCACCATCGGGTCGGAGCCGCCCAGTTCCAGGACGACCTTCTTCAGGTTCTTGCCCGCCTCAGCCGCGACGGCCGCGCCCGCCCGCTCGCTGCCGGTCAGGGACACCCCCTGGATTCGGGGATCAGCGAGCGTCCACGCGATCTGGTCGTGGGTCGCGTAGACGTTGATGTACGCGTCCGCGGGTACACCGGCTTCGCGCAGCAGCGACTCGATCGCGGCGGACGACTTGGGGCAGTTCGGCGCGTGCTTGAGCAGGATGGTGTTACCCAGCACGAGGTTCGGCGCGGCGAACCGGGCCACCTGATAGTACGGATAGTTCCACGGCATGATCCCGACCAGCACCCCGATCGGGCACTTCTGGATGACGGCCTCACCACCCTTGATCGTCAATGGCTCGTCGGCCAGCAGCGATTCACCGTTCTCGGCGTAGTAGGTGAAGATGTCGACGACCGTCGCCAGCTCGCCCTTGCCTTCCTCGATCCGTTTGCCCATCTCCGTCGTGATGATGGCGGCCAGCTCGTCGGTCCTCTCCGCGAAGAGCTCCGCGGCCCGCTTCACGATTCCGGCCCGTTCGGCGACCGGCCTTTCCCTCCACGACAGGTAACCGCGATGCGCGCGATCGATCGCGTCCCGGATCTCGTCGTCCGTCGCGGTTGCGAAGTTCTCGACGACCTCACCGGTTGCCGGATTCGTGACCTTGTACATCCGTGTTCCCCTCTCCTGAAACGAATCCCGGCCACTCCACGCCGAGGGTGGCCGAACACGCCGTGCGTCCCCTGGCCGGCTAGACGAGTCCCCGAGCGCGCAGGCTCTTCACCAGAGCCCAGATCCCGGCTTCCCAGCGAGGGGCGGACTCGGCATGATCCACCGTGTTCACCAGCACCCCCAGCCGAGGGGTGGCGATGCGCACGACGTCGCCGAGCAGGTGCGTGAATCCCGCGCCCGGAGCGAACCGGTCCTGAGTCGGCGCGAACAGCGTTCCGGTGAACAGAACGAATCCGTCCGGATACTGGTGGTGGTCTCCGTAGGCGTGATGGATCAGCTCGACGGGGTCGCGGCTGATGTTCTTCATAGAGCTGGCCCCGTCCAGGACGAAGCCGTCCTCTCCGGTCACCGTGAGGGTCACGTCGAGGTCGCGGACGTCGTCCATGCCGAACGCGTCGTCGAACAGCCGCACGAACGGGCCGATGGCGCAGGAAGCGTTGTTGTCCTTCGCCTCGGTGAGCAGCAGGGCGCTGCGCCCCTCGAAGTCGCGGAGGTTCACGTCGTTGCCGAGCGTCGCGCCCACCGGTGTGCCGTCCGAGCGCACCGCCAGGACGACCTCCGGTTCCGGGTTGTTCCAGGAGGACCGGCTCAGCACACCGATCGACTGGCCGGTACCCACCGAGGACAGCACGGGCGCCTTCGTGAAGATCTCCGGGTCGGGCCCGATGCCGACCTCCAGGTACTGCGACCAGAGGCCTTCTCGCAGCAGGACCTCCTTCACCTGCACGGCGCTCTCCGTGCCGGGCTTGACCGCGGAAATCGCACCGCCGACGACCTCGGCGAGTTGCTCCCGGATCGCGACCGCCCGTGACGCGTCACCCTTCGCCCGCTCTTCGATCACGCGCTCGATCATGCTCTCGACGAACGTCACCCCAGCGGCCTTGATCACCTGCAGGTCGATCGGTGACAGCAGCCTGGGAACCGAGCGGTCCCTCTCGTCGGCGAACGCGGCGGCCAACTGCTCCAATGACCACCGGCGCCGCCCCGCCCGAGCCGAGGCGACCGCGTCGTGCAGGTCCTCTCGCTCGAACAGGGTCGAGACGGTGGGCTCGACGTCGGTGATCTCGACCACCTCCGTGCCGTCGACCACCACCACGCAGGGCCCCTGCGACTCGGGGTCGAAAACGCGGCCCACCAGAGTGGCCGACTCCGCGTCTCTGGGCAGAATCTCCTCAACGGAAATCATCAGCTCACATCTCTTGTCCGGTCCATGTCCACCGCCCCGACTGCTACGCGAGACGGCGTCGTCGCACTAGCTGTTCGATTCGGGGACGCCGTCGTGCGCGTCCACCCCGCCTGGCTCGCCACCGTCGTACCAGGCGAAGAACTCCCAGAACTCGCCGCACGGGCCCGCGAAGTAGACGCACCTCGCGTTCCAGGGGTAGTCCATCGGCGGCCGATAGAACTCGACACCGCGAGCCAGCAGGCGTTCGTACATCTCGTCGATGGCAGCCGGTGACCCAAGCTTCACGGCGACCATGACGCCGTGGCCTTCCGGCTCGGTCCGCTGCGCGGGAACCCCCGTGGTCTCGCGGATCCTCTCGGCGTCCCACAGGGCGAGGATGGGGCCCGGCCCCTCGAAATCCGCGAACCCGGGCATCCGGTGCGCGAGGCGGTAGCCGAGTTTCTCCGTGTAGAAGGCGATCGCCTTCTCCATGTCGCGGGTGACCAGGCAGATGTCAGTGACGATCGGATTCGGCATCTACGCCCTCTCGCTCTTGGGGGTCTCAACAGACCAGTCGTTCTCATGTGGAAACATCCAGGGGTTCGGCATGAGATCCATGGCGCGGACCTTCCGGACCTGGCCCCGGAGGTCGACGATGACGTCCGCCTCGCGGCCGTAGGTGCCCAGGAGCTCGCGGCACACCCCGCACGGATTCGTCACCACGACGCGGCCGCTGTCGTCCTTGCACACCGCGACCACGCCCCTGATGGTGGAGTCCCCGGCCATTTCGGCGTTCGCGATCGCGGAAGACTCCGCGCAGACGTTGATGCGACGCGATCCCACGTGCAGGCCCAGGTAGACCGCACCGGAGTCGGTGACCACCGCGGCGGCGACCTGATGGCGCACGGGGTGGTGCGCTCGCTCCAGCAACCGCCTGGCCTGGTCGAACAGCTCGACGTCCGTCGTGGACAGTTCTCTGCTCTCCATATCCACCTCAACTCTCCATCGCCGGGGTGGCGATACGCGCCGCGCCGTCCCGGGAGGTTCGGGCGAGCACGACGAGGCCCACCAACGCGACGACGTACGGGATCATCTGGGCGAACTGCGGTGGCATGATCTCCTCGTTGATCTGCACCGCGACCGATGACGACAGGCCGAAGCCGAGCGACATCAGAGCGAGCAGCAGCACGCGCCCGCGGCTGAAGATCACCGCGGCGAGTGCGACGAACCCGAGACCGCTGGTCATGCCCTCGGTGAACATGGACAACTGGCCCATGCTGAGCTGCATGCCGGCGAGGGCGCACAGGCCGAAGCACCACGCCTGGGCCAGGATGCGCACGCGCGTCACGTTCCCGCCGGCCGTCGCGAGCGCCGCCGGATGTTCCCCGGCGGCCTTCATGTGCCGTACCAGCACGGTGTGCCGCGCCGCCAGGAGCGTCAGCACGACCAGCACCCAGCTCAGATAGGTGAGGACCGTGTGGCCGGAAAGGACGCCGCCGACGATCGGGATGTCGTTCACGACCGGGATCGTGATCTTCCCGATGGTCGGGATCCGGTCATCGCTGAGCGTTCCCTTCACCCCGAACAGGGAGCGCAGGAGATATACGGTCGCGCCGGAGCCGAACACGTTGAGCACGATGCCGGCGACGAACACGTTCACCCGGAGCACCGTGATCACGTAGCCGAACAACGCGCCGGCGACCATGCCCAGCAGCACGGTGAGCAGCACGGCCGCGAGCCCTGACCCGGTCGTCAGACCCATGACCACCCCGAAGAACGCCCCGAAGAGCATCGCGCCCTCAAGACCGACGTTCAGATCTTTCGTCCAGCTCGTCGCCAGGCAGCCCAGAGCCGCCAGCAAGATCGGGGTCGTGAACCGGATCCCGGACGCGAGGAACGCGTCAAGCCATTCCATCCGTCAACGTCCCTTCGTGCGCAGGAAGCGGTGCCGAAACGCCGCGAACTGGCCGAACACGCCCGCGCGGGCGGCCGCGGCGATGATGATCGCGGAGATGAGGATCAGGGACAGTTCCGAGGGCACGGTAGAAACCTGCTCGACGCCCCGGGCGGCCGCTCGCATGACGCAGTAGATGGTGACCCAGACAAGGGTCGCCACCGGACGGGCCCGGCCGATCAGCGCGACGAGCACCGCGTCCCAGCCGATCCCGGAACCGATCTCGGTCCAGAACCGGCCCTGTGAGGCGGTGACGAGCACCGCCCCGGCGATGCCGCACAGAGCGCCGCTGGCGACCATCGAGGCGCTCCGAGAGCCCTTCACGTCGATGCCCGCCGCGTCCGCGAAGGCCGGGCTCTCGCCGGTCATCCGCCAGCGGTATCCGATGACGGACTTCTCGCTCAGCCACCAGCCCAGCGCGCACAGGGCGACCACGAGGAACACCACTCCGGTCAGGCCGGTACGGGGGAGGATCTCGGCGAACCTCGCCGTGTCCACGACCTCGCGCGTCGTCCCGCTCTGCCGGCTGGGATCGCGCAGCGGCCCCGTCGCCAGGTAGGCGCAGAAGAGGATGACGATGTAGTTCGACAGCAGCGTGGAGAGCACCTCGTCGACGCCCCAGGCGGCGCGGAGCCAGCCGAGCGCGCCCGCGAGACCTGCTCCGGCGGCGGCGGCCGCGAGGATGCACAGCGCGAGATGCGCCCCCGTGAACATCGGCCCGAGATAGGCGCCGGCCAGGGCGGACGCCATCGCTCCCGCGTAGATCTGGCCCTCGGCGCCGATGTTGAACATGCCGGAACGGAAGGCGATCGCCACACCGATGGCCGCCACGTACAGCGGGAGCCCCCACGCGATCGTGCGGGCGATGCTGGTGGGGTCCCCGACGGCGTACTGGACGCCGGCGGCGAGCGTGCTGAACGGTTCGAACCCCTGCATCTGGATCAGCAGGACGGCCATCGCCAGGCCGACGATCAGTGTGAAACCCGCGGACGCCAACCGCGTCGTCGCCCGGCCCGGGACCCGCGCGCCGGACCGCCGCAGGATGCCGCGCCTGCCCGGACCCGCGGTCGTGGATGTGCTCACGCCGCCGTCTCCGTCACTTTCGCGCCCATCATGTGCATGCCCAGTTGCTCCCGACTCGTCTCGCTGGTGCGCGCCTCTGCCGCCACCCGGCCTCGGTACATGACGAGCACCCGGTCCGAGAGGCGCAGAATCTCGTCCAGGTCCGCCGAGATGAGAAGGACCGCGCACCCGCGGGCGGTCGCCTCCGCTATCCGGCCGTACAGGAAGTCGATCGCCCCGAGGTCCACGCCCCGGGTGGGCTGGGCGAGGATGAGGCAGCTCGGGTTCTCCTCCAGCTCGCGCGCGATCACGATCTTCTGCTGGTTGCCGCCCGAGAGGGTGCTGCACCGGGCGTCGTAGCCGGGCGTCTTGATCGAGTACCTCTCGATGAGCTCGCTGCCCCACGCCCTCATCGCCTTCGGGAAGGCACGGCCCCACGATCGCCACGACCGCCGCGACCGCAGGCGGCCCGCGGACAGTCCTTCGAGCACCGATCCATTGATCGGGATGCCCTCCAGGTGCCGGTCCTCGGGAACGTACGACAACCCCAGCGTGCGCCGATCCGCCACACCGAGCCCGGTGATCTCCCGGCCGCCCAGGTTCACCGTCCCGGCCGTGAGCGGCACCGTGCCGATGAGCGCTTCGGCGAGCACCGACTGGCCGTTGCCCTCGACGCCGGCGATGCCGACGATCTCGCCGGAGCGGACGGTGAACGACACACCGTCGAGCGCCGCATCGTGTCGGTGTTTGGCCGTCGAGATGCCCTCCGCTCGCAGCACCACGTCGGCGACCGCGGCGTCGCGGTGCACGCGGCCGAGGTTCACGTCGCCGCGGCCCGTCATCGCGGCCACGACCTGCTTCGGATCCGTGGCCGCCGTGGCCGAGGTGCTCACGGTGCGCCCGTCGCGCAGCACGGTGATGCGGTCGGCCACGGCGAACACTTCGCGGAGCTTGTGCGAGATGAAGATGATCGACGATCCGTCGTCCGCCAGCTTGCGGAGCAGGACGAACAGCTCGTCGGTCTCCTGCGGGGTGAGGACCGCGGTCGGTTCGTCCAGGATGATGATCCGGGCACCCCGGTAGAGCACCTTCGTGATCTCGATCTTCTGCTGCGTCGCGACGTTCAGCGTGCCGGTGATCGTGTTCGGCGCGAGATCGACGCCCAGCCGGGACATGGGTTTCCTGATGGCCTCGTCGGCCGCCTTCCGGTCGAACAGTCCCGCGCGCCCCGGCTCCGCTCCCAGAGTGATGTTCTCCGCCACGGTGAAGGTCGGCACCAGCATGAAGTGCTGATGGACCATGCCGATGCCGTATCTGATCGAGTCCGAGGGCTTCCTGAACTCGACCTGCTCGCCGTCCACGTGAATCGTGCCCGCGTCCGGCTGGTACATCCCGTACAGCACGCGCATCAGCGTCGTCTTGCCTGCGCCGTTCTCGCCGACCAGGGCGTGGATCTCGCCCGGTTCGAGGTCGAACGTCACATCCTCGTTGGCGGTGATCGGCCCGAAGGTCTTGGTGATGCCGGCGAGCTTCAGGAGTGGCCGGCCGGCATTCGTCAGCGGCTCACTCACGCGATCTTCAGTTCCCCGCTGACGAGTTTCCGCTCGATCGCCTGCAGGCTGTCTCGCTGTTCCTGTGTGAGCAACGTGTTGTCGTAGATCATCGACCAACCGCCTTCGGCGAAGCCGTAGCTGGACTTGGTACCGTGCGTGAGCTCGCCGGCCTTGAAGCTGTCCGTGCTCCGCAGGATGACGGCGTCGACGCCCATCTCCAGGCTCCCGGGCGTCTTGCCGCGGGCGAGGTTGCTCTTGTCCGTGACGACGCCGATCGGCGCGAGGTCCTCGCCGGACTTGGCGGCGTCGAACGCCCCGGCACCGGACAGTCCGGCGTACGGGAACACCGCGTACGTGCCCTGCTTCGCCAGGGCGATCGCGACCTCACGGCCCTTGGCGGGGTCGACGAAGGAGCCGACGTACTGCGCCGCCACCTTCATGTCCGGCACCACCTGGTGGACGCCCTGCTCGTAGCCGGACTGGCAGTTCTTGATCACAGGAGCGTTCACGCCGCCGATGAACCCGGCGGCGTCCTTGCCCTTCGCGGTGTTCACCGTGGCGGCGAGCGCACCGGCCATGAAGCAGCCCTCGGCGGTGCGGAACTGAGCCGACACGACGTCCGGGCCGTCTACGGCGCCGTCGATGAAGACGAAGGTGGTCTTCGGGTTCTCCTTGGCCACCTTCACCAGGGCGTCGATCGCCTCGAAGCCGAGAACGAACACGAGGTCGTTGGCATCCGCCGCGTCCTGCAGCATCGGCGCGAAGTTCTGGGCCTGCAGCTGACCCTCGTACGTCTTGACGACGGCGCCCTTGTCCTTCTTCAGCGGCTCCTCCGCCTTCGCGGCCTGGTCGAAGAAGTCGCCGTCACCGAAGGCGTTGTCCACGAAGATGCCCACACGGAGCTGCCCGCTCTGCGCGCCGGCCGTCGCGGGCGCCTTGCCCCCGCAGGCGGCCAGGCCCATGCCGATCAGGGTGAGACCGGCGATGGCGGCCAGCCGTAGCGGTCTCCTGGAGCCGTGCACGCTCCCGGAAGAAGCGAATGGCGGTAGTCCGATGGTGTTCATGGGGTTCCTCTCGACTGTGCGAGCTTGCCGCTGGCCCCCCTAGCCCCGCGTGGCTCATGTGGCACTTGCGGAGGAACATAGCAATCATCATATGATGCGATCAAGAGCCTTCCGGATAGATTTTCGGCGGCCCGAAACCCATGCCTGGCAGTACCCCCAGGCCCAGGAACCTGAGTAGGGCGAACGGTGAACAAGAAGGTCGTAGTCACTGATCACGCATTTCGTGATGTCTCGTTCGAAGAGCGAGCCGCGTGGGCCAACGGCGCCGGCTTCGCGTGCTTCTCCTGCACCGGGGAGGCGGAGACGGCCGCCGCCGTCGACGGCGCCGACGTCGTCTTGGTCAACTTCGCGCCGATCACGCACAAGGTGCTCTCACGCATGCGACCGGGCGCCACCGTCATCCGCTACGGCATCGGCTACGACAACGTGGACATCGACGCCGCGCGAGAACTCGGCGTCCGGGTCGCCAATGTGCCCGACTACGGCGTCGAGACGGTCGCCGACCACGCCGCCGCCGGCCTGCTGGCCCTGGCCAGGCGCATCCCTGTCTACAACCACCGCATCCGCGGCGAAGGCTGGGTGCTTCCCGGAGACGTCGGCCCGATCCGGGGCTTCCGATCCATGGTGGTCGGCCTCGTCGGCCTGGGCAGGATCGCCCAGGCCCTGCACACCCGCCTGGTGCCGTTCGGCTTCGAATTCATCGCCTACGACCCGTTCTGCCGGTCCGAAACCTTCGAACGGCTGGGCATCGAGAGCGTGGACCTGGTCGAGCTGGCCCGGCGATCCCACGCCATCAGCCTGCACGCGCCGAGCACCCGCGAGACGTTCCGGATGATCAACGGTGACTTCTTCGCCGAGCTGCAGCCGGGCGCTGTCCTGGTCAACACCGCGCGGGGCCCCCTCATCGACGAAGCGGCTCTGGCCACGGCCATATCCGAGGGCCGCCTCGCGGCGGTCGTCCTCGATGTGACCGACCCCGAGCCGCTGCCCCTGGAGTCACCACTGCGTGACGTACCCGAGATCATTTTCACCCCGCACGCCGCCTTCTATGACGAAGACTCCCTCCGTAGGCTCCAAGAACTCGCAAGCGATGAAGCTGGGCGTGCGCTGCGCGACGAGCCGCTCCGATGCCAGATCATCTAGATCGACGAGAGATGTCACACACGAAGACGGAGGGCTCCGCGATGTCGACCGACCGAAGGACTGCCGACGCCACCGGGCCGAGGCGCCCGGCCGTACGGACCAAACGTCACCGCCTGTCAGAGGACGTCGCCGACGCGATCAAGGACCGGCTCATCGCGGACGGGCTCAAGCCCGGTGACCGCCTCCCCACCGAACCGGAACTCGTCGAGCACTATGACGTCAGCCGGACCGTCATCCGGGAGGCGAGCCGCATCCTCGTCGAGAGGGGCCTGGTCGACATCCGCCCCGGCCGGGGCATGGTCGTCGCCGACTTCGACGGCACGAGCATGTCGCGTCAGTACGAGCTCATGCTGGAGCTGATGCAGGGCAGCTTCCGGCACCTGATGGAGATGCGACTGGTCCTCGAGATCGGCATGACCGAGTACGCCGCCGCGCGGCACACGCCCGCGGATGCCCGGCGGATCCGCATGGCGATCGAATCCTTCGCCGCCTCGGGCGACAGCCATGAGGCCGCGCTCGAATCGGACCTGGAGTTCCACACCGCCATCGCATTCGCGTCGCACAACCCGTTCTTCATCCACATCGTCAACCCCGTCAACGACTACCTGCGCAAGGCCTACCAGCCCAGCCTCGGCTACCAGGCGGCCCGCGGCCAGACTCTCGCGGAGCACACGGCCATCGCCGAGGCGATCTTCGAGAGAGACGCGAAGAAGGCCGGCCGTCTCGCCCGGCGGCACCTGATCCGGATCCTCGAGACCAGCAGCGAACTCGTGCCCGACGTCGAAGACGCACGAGGTACTTCCACCGACCCGGGAGAGCAATGAGCACGCACGACGACGCCGGCGAGCTGGACAAGATCGACACGATCGCCGTCGCCCCATCCGACTTCGGCCTTGCCGGCAAGCACGTCCTCGTCACCGGCGGTGGGCGGGGTCTCGGCCAGGGCATAGCGGTTTCGGCCGCACTCGCGGGAGCGCGGGTCACGATCATGGCGCGCTCCACGGATCAGCTCGACGAGACGGTCCGCATCATCGAGAAGTTCGACGGCGACTGCGGCGCCCACCCCGCGGACCTCTCCGACATCGAGGCCATCCCCCGGCATGTCGCGGCCATCGGCGAACGCCGGCCCATTGACGGCGTGGTGCACGCCGCCGGAGTCCAGGTGCGCAAGGACGCCGTCGACGTCTCCATCGCGGACTGGCGCTTCGTGCAGACCATGAACGTCGAGGCGCCGTTCTTCCTCAGCACCGCCATCGCGCGAGCGCAGCAGGCGGACGGCCGCCCGGGATCGCACGTCTTCGTCGGCTCGCTCAACAGCACGCTCGGACTGCCCCGGATCGCCCCCTACGCGGCGTCCAAGACCGCGCTGCTCGGGATCGCCCGCGTCCTGTCCACGGAATGGTCCCGGACGGGCATCCGGGCGAACGTCATCGGCCCCGGCTACTTCCACACGAAGCTCACCGAGGACCTGCTGAGCCGGCGCGAGAACCAGGAGCGCATCCTCGGCCGCATCCCGATGGGCCGGCTCGGGACGCCGGCCGACCTCGGCGGCACCGCCGTGTTCCTCCTGTCGGATGCGTCGCGATACCTCACCGGCCAGCTGATCAACGTTGACGGCGGCTGGCTCGCCTCCTGACGCGCTCGCCACCGAACCACGAGGAGTGACACACATGACGATCACCGGCGCGTCCATCATCGCGGGCGAGCACATCTCTGGCGGTAACGGAACCACCGAGGCCACCAACCCGGCCACCGGGGAAAGCCTCCCGCCGCGGTTCACCTTCGTCACGTCGGCGGAGCTGAACCTCGCCGCGACCGCCGCCGAGGCCGCCTTCGACCTCTACCGGCGGACCGCTCCGGAGGAGCGCGCCGCGTTCCTGGAACTGATCGCCGCCAACCTCGACGAGTGCAAGTCCGAGATCGTGACGCGCGCCCACCTGGAGACCGGACTGCCCATGGGGCGCCTCGAAGGTGAGCACGGCCGCACCACCGGCCAGTTGCGGCTCTTCGCGCGGGAACTGCGGCTCGGCGCGCACCAGGAGGTGCGGATCGACGAGGCCCAGCCGGAGCGCCCGTCCGGGCCCGCTCCCGATCTGCGTCAGCGACAGGTCCCCCTCGGCCCCGTCGCCGTTTTCGGTGCGAGCAACTTCCCGCTGGCGTTCTCGACAGCGGGCGGTGACACGGCCTCCGCGCTGGCCGCGGGCTGTCCCGTCATCGTGAAGGCGCACAACTCGCACGCCGGCACCGCCGAACTCGCCGGACAGGCCATAGCCCAGGCGGTTCGTGACAGCGGGCTGCCCGGCGGCGTCTTCTCGCTCATCTTCGGGCCCGGGGCGACCATCGGGCAGGAGCTGGCCGCCCATCCGTCCATCAAGGCCATCGCCTTCACCGGATCGCAGGCGGCGGGGACCGCGCTGATGCGGACCGCGGCCGGTCGGCCGGAGCCGGTTCCCGTCTACGCCGAGATGTCCAGCATCAACCCGGTGATCGTCCTCCCCGGTGCCCTCGCCGCCGATTCAGAGGCGGTCGCGTCCGGTTTCACGGCGTCTCTCACCCTCGGCTCCGGGCAGTTCTGCACCAACCCGGGGCTGGTGTTCGTGCCCAAGGACAGTGAGCGGTTCACCGGCATCGTCGCGGACTCGCTATCCCGGGCTGTCGGTCAGACCATGCTCTCCTCGGGCATCCGCCAGGCGTACACGGACGGGCTCGGGCGGCTGGAGCGCGGCGGCGCCGAGCTCGTCGCCACAGGTGCCGACGGCCCCACCGAGAACGCTCCGGCACCCGCGCTCTACCTCACCACGTCGGCGCACCTGCGCGCGACACCAGATCTCCAGGACGAGGTCTTCGGCGCCGCGGCGCTGCTCGTGGTCTACGACGACCTGAACGACCTCAAGACCACCCTCGAGGCGCTTCACGGACAGCTGACCATCACCGTCCACGCGACCGAGACGGACCACGAGCAGGTGCGCGCGATCCTGCCCATCCTGGAACGCAAGGCCGGGCGGCTCATCGTGAACGGCTGGCCGACCGGTGTAGAGGTCAATCACTCGGTGGTGCACGGCGGGCCTTTCCCCGCCACATCCGACGCCCGGACCACCTCCGTCGGGACACTCGCCATCCACCGGTTCCAGCGCCCGGTCAGCTATCAGGGCTTCCCTGACGGTCTGTTGCCCGAACCGGTCCGCGACGACAACCCCTGGCGCCTGCCGCGCCGCGTCAACGGTGAACCGCGGTTGCCGTAGACCCCTACAGCCAGTCGCGGCGCTTGAAGACCAGGTAGAGGGTGCCGCAGACCAGGGCCATGAGGCTCACCGCGAACGGATAGCCGAACACCCAGTGCAGCTCCGGCATGTGGTCGAAGTTCATGCCGTAGATCGTGCCGACCAGCGTGGGCGCGAACAGGATCGCCGCCCACGCGGAGATCTTCTTCACCTCGTCGCCCTGGGCGATGCTGGCCGCGGTGAGCTTGGTCATCTCCTCGTTCTGGGCCTGGCTGACCAGGGTCGAGTTGACGATGAGGATGTCCTGGAGCATCTGCCGGAACCCGGCGACGCGCTCGGTGACCGTGATGACGTGGTCGGCGACGTCGCGCAGGTAACGCTGGAGCTCCTCGTCCACGCCGTACTTGGGGGCGCCGGCGATGAAGCCGTCGAGCATGGCGACCAGCGGCGTGGTCGCCCGCTGGAACTCGATCACCTCGCGGGACAGCGCGTAGATGCGCCGGGGCGCCGCCGGGTCGCCGCCGAAGACCTGCACCTCGATCTCGTCGATGTCGTTCTGCAGCCCCGCGACGACGGGCGCGTAGCCGTCCACCACCGCGTCGAGGATCGCGTACAGCACGGCCTGCGGCCCCTGCCTGAGCAGGTCGGGGTCGGACTCCATCCGGGCGCGCACCTTCGACAGGTCGGGCGCCTCGCTGTGCCGTACGGTGAGGACGAATCCGGGGCCGACGAAGACGTGCAGCTCGCCGAAGGCGACCTTCTCCGCCTTGTCGAGGTACTGCGCGGCGCGGAGCACGACGAAGAGCGTGTCGTCGTAGCGGTCCGCCTTCGGCCGCTGGTGGGCGACGATGGCGTCCTCGATCGCGAGGGTGTGCAGCCCGAACTCCTCCGCGGCGGCGGTCAGCTCCTCCTCGCCCGGACGGTAGAGCCCTATCCAGGCCATCGCTCCGGGCCTGGACCGCAGCGAGGCGATCGCGTCGGCCAGCGACACCGGCGAGTCGACCCGCTTGCCGTCGACGTAGACGGCGTTGTCGACCACGCTGCCCCGCGCCGGCCACTCCGCGGTGGCGATCTCTCCCGAACGCGGATCCATGGAGTGCTCGGGGGCGGGCTCCCGCTTCGCCCGGACCAGTCCCCGCAAACCACGCATTCGACGCTCAGCCACACATAGACCGTAGAACCTTTTCACAGCGCCCCGCCCCGGATCGCCCGCGCCCGGATCGCGCTTACGCCGCGTGGATCTCCCTGGCTTTACGCTGTCTCCCGGAGGTGGCCCCCTGAAAGCACTCTGGAACCAGCTGATCGCGACGCAGGACGCACCGCCGATGTGGCTGATCGCCCTCGCCGGGTTCGCGGCGCTCGCCGTCGTCTCCTATCCCCCCTCATGGCATGTGTCGCGCGGCCTGATCACCATCGCGCACGAGGGCGGGCACGCGCTCGCGGCCGTGCTGACCAGGCGCAGGCTCCATGGCATCCGGCTGCACTCCGACACCTCGGGAGTGACGCTGACCAGGGGCAACCCGCGCGGCCTCGGCATGATCGTCACGGCGGGCGCCGGTTACGTCGCCCCGTCGCTGCTGGGGTTCGGCGCGGCCTGGCTCACCGCGGCCGGATACATCACGCTCCTGCTCTGGGGCGTGCTCGCGCTGCTCGCCTGCATGCTCCTGATGATCAGGAACGCGTTCGGGGTGATCTCGCTGCTCGCCACGGGCGGGGCCGTCTTCGCGGTCTCGTGGTTCACCGAGCCGAAGGTCCAGGCGGTCGTCGCGTACGCCGCGGTCTGGTTCCTCCTGCTGGGCGGCGTGCGGCCGATCGTCGAGCTGCAGCGCAAACGGCGGCGGGGGCGTGCGCCCGACTCCGACGCCGACCAACTGGCCAGGCTGACCCGGATCCCGGGCACGTTCTGGGTCGCGCTCTTCCTGCTCGTGTCCGTCGCCGCGCTGGCGGCCGGAGGCTGGCTGCTCGTCGATCTCCCCGCCGTCCTGCCCGCGGCCTTCGGCTCCGGTTGAACCCCCGACCGGGCGGATCATGGCCGGGATTGTCGCCAGCAAGCCGTACGGTATAGCGCGTGCCTCAGCAGACCTCACGGGAGAGACCACCCGCCTCGCCGCGCGACCAGCGGGCGTTGCCCGAGACGCTGGACGCCGCGCTCACCGACGAGGCCGTGCTCGCGACATACCGGCGGATGTTCGCCGCGCTCGCCCGCGACAGCGGCGCCGTCGTGGACGACCCCGCGCTGGTCGACATCGCCGAGACGCTGTTCGACGCGTTCGCCGAGGCCGGTGAGGAGTGGCTCACGCACGAGCAGATGCGGTACGCCTGCCGCGCCCACCCCACCGACCGGTTCGAGAACCGGCTGCGCGTGCTGAGAGGTCTCGGCGCGATCCGCGAGGTCTTCCCCAAGCCCAACCAGCTCCGATACCGGGCGTCGTTCACCAGCGTCGTGGGGCTGATGTTCATCCGGCGGATGATGGACGACGGCGGCCAGTCCGAGATGCACCGGCTGCTCGCCCTCGAGGATCTCAACGTCGCCGACCCGCGCACCACCATGGAGGAGGCCCGCCAGTCGGCGGGGAACCTGGCCCGCGCCTTCCGGCTGTGGGCCCTCGAACTGATCACCCTGACCAACGGGACGATCGAGGAGCTGCGCGAGCAGGCGCCCAAGCTCTGGGGCACCGAGGAGATCGCGCGGCGCGCGCAGAGCCTGCACGGCACGATCCTGCGCCGGTGGCCCGCCCTCGACCGCACCTGCACCGAGCTGCGTGCCGCGATCTACGCCTACAGCGACGCCTCGCGCCGCGCTGCCGGGCGGCTCGCCGACTCCGCGGGGACGACCCGCAACCTGACGCTGCTGCCCGCCGAGACGTGGCGCACCTTCGCCCAGACCGCGCCGAAGGAGCGGCTGGCGGCCGTGCTCGACGGGTTCGTGTTCGACGCGCCCGCGCCGTGGCACGACCCCGCCGCCATCGCCACGGCGGTGGACGAGGCCCCGCGCCCGGCTCCGGTCAGGCCCGCTCCCCCGCGCTCGCCGCTTCCGGACTCCGGCCCGGTGGAGTCGGCGGGCGACGGCGTGGCCGGCCTCGACCGGCTCGCCGCGGTGGCGGAGTCCGCGCTCGCCGGCCGTACTGCGGTGCCGCTGGAGGAGGTGCTGACCGGCGACTGGGCCTCCATGCGCCGCGTGCTCGCCGACCTGGCGTCCGCGGACCTGCGCCCGGAGCTGCCCTACCGGCTGCGCTGGTCCGACGGCCTACGCGCCGATCCCGCCGGCCATCCGAGCTGGTCGTCCGACGGCACGCTCGAAAGGGTGACGACCGATGGCTGAGCCCGAGCCCACCGCCGCGCCGGAACACGCGCGGGCCCGCGCGCACGGGCCGCTCGCGCTGCGGCTCGCCGAGCCCGCGCCTCCCGGCTTCCTACGGCTCTCCCACGGCGACGAGACCGTGGTCGCGCTGCCCGCCTGGCCGGACGGCGCGACCCCGTCGGTCCTCGACGAGTACGGCGTGGCCCCCGTCCCGGTGGAACGCTCCGGAGAGACGCGGCGCGTGCTCGCGGCGTGCCTGCGGGTGTGCTGGACGGACCTGTCCGCCGAGCCGTGGCCCGGCATGCCCGCCGAGATCTCCGACGTGCTGGGCTGCTATCGCGCACTGACCGGGCGGGGCGACGACATGACGCGCAGCTGGGCGCTGGGCGCGCTGCGCCGTCTGGCCGACACCGGCTGGATCCTCAGGTCCGGCGACGTCGTACGGCTCGGCCCGCGGTGCGCCACCTGGCCGCAGGAGTCGCACGCCGTCCTGCGCGAGCTGGTGCGCCGCCTGCCCGGCCCGCACCCTGCGGACGGCCGTCCGGACGGCCACCCGGACGGCCCGGCGGGCGCCCCGGCGACGCTTCCCCTGGAGGAGTCCGGGCCGGGCGAGCCGGCGGGCGGCCGGCCACCCGGCGCCGCGCGCGACGAGACGAGCCCGGATCTCGACGGGCTGCTCTCCGCCTACGACGAGCGCCGCCGCGCCGAGCTCGTGGCGGCCTTCATGGCGGTCGAGCACGCGGCCGAGCCGGTCCACGAGGCGAGGTTCGCCGCCCTGCGGGATCCGGCGCTGCGCCGTACGCTCGCGGAGATGCTGGCGCGGCGCGGCCGGACCCTGATCCAGCGCCGCGACACGTGGACCTCCGGTTACGACGACACCGTGGCCGCCCGGCTCACGGGCGGGCCCGGCGGGAAGGCCGGGCCGGCGGAGGGCGAGCGTGCGGTCCTCACGCTGGTGCTGGTCCACTCGGTCGCCATTCCCCGGGCCGACGGGCTGCTGCCGGAGGACACCTGGCTCTCGCCGTACCCCGTGGCGGTGGAGGAGCTGCGCCGCCGCACCCTGCTGCCGATCGGTGAGCTGGAGTCGGCGCTGCGGGCGCTGCGCCAGGCGGGCCTGCTGACCCAGGTCAAAGCCGTCTCGGAGGAGGCGCCCGGCGGGTACGTGCCCGGCCCGCAGTTCCACCGGCTCACGGCGGCGGCCCGCCGCCGCCTCCAGGAGGAGCTGATCCTGGCGGCCGGACCGCAGACGCCGCTCGCCGCCGCGATCAGAGCGCGGCGGGCGTGACGGGGAAACACGAGCGAGGAAAGGAAGCAGCGGCTTGACGCAGACCGAGAACGTCGTCGGAGACCGGGTGCTGGTCGCCGTGCAGGCGATCAACATCTCCCGGCTGTCGACGCATCCGGTGCCGACCGTGCCGGGGACGCTGATCGTGGTCGCGGGTGCGGGTCCGAAGGACTCCAACGGCGCGGGCAAGTCGTCGTTCATCGCGGCGATCACCGCGCTGCTCGGCGACGAGCAGTGGCGGTTCGCGTCCGGGGCGAAGGCCGTCTCCGAGCTGCTGTTCAACGCCGAGCTGGCCGCGCACGGCGACCAGCAGTGGGCCAGCGCCGACCACGGCTACATCATCGGCGTGTTCGACGTGCCGTCGGCCGGCCTGCCGATGACGGTGTGGCTGCGGGTCAACCGCGAGGCGCCCTACCTGGAGATCAGGTGGACCGAGGGCGTGCGCCTGGCCGCTGGCGCGTCGGAGGCCGACCGGGTCACCCGGTCCGACGAGGTGTGGGCCCAGCTCCCGCGCAGCGCCGGCCGCCGTGACGTCGTGGCCCGCGACCTCACCCGGGTTCTGTACGGCGACCGCGTCCGGTGCGTCTCGTTCCTGTCCACGTCGGTCCGGAGCAAGGTCGCCACGAACCTGCTCTCCCAGCCGCTCAACGAGATCTCCCCCGAGCGGATCTTCGAGGCGATCGCGGCGCTCACCGGCCTCGACGCCGAGCTCGACCAGGAGCGGGAGGCCAGGCGCGACGAGCACGCCAAGCGGGTCAGGGCGGCGGAGGCGTCCGACCGGCTGCGCGAGTTCGAGTCCGAGTCCGAGTCGCTGCTCGCCGCCTTCGACCGGCGCGACCAGGCGCGCGTCCAGCTCGCGAGCGCGCTGCGCTGCTGGCGCGGCCGGTTGGCCCGGCGGTTCGCGGACGCCGCGGATCGGGACGAGCGGCTCGACGCCGAGCTCGCCGTCAGCCGGGACGCCGCCGAGGCGGCGTCGGACGCCATCGCCGCGCTGCGCGAGGAGATCGCCGCGCTGAAGGACGACTCGCTCGACCGGGCTCTGGCCTCGGCGCGGCGCGAGCTGGCCCAGATCCAGGCACGGGCGGCCAAGCTGGAGACCGACCGGGCGGTGGCCCAGAGCACGGCCGACGGGCTCAGGTCCCAGATGCCCGCGCTGGAGGAGTCGCGGCGGCAGGCCGACGGGCGGGACGTCGCCGCCGCCGAACGGGAGACGGCCGCGGCGCGGCGCCGGGTCGACGAGGCGCTCAAGGCGCTGGGCGTCGCCGACCGCGAGGCCGAGACGGCGCGGGCGGCTCTCGACGACGCGGAGAACGGACCCGCGGCCGCGCAGCTCGCCGCACTGGCCGGGCGCGGCGTCGCCGCCGCCAGCCTGCTCGACGCGATCGACGCCGCCGAGCAGGCGCGGGACGCGTCCACCGACGGCCCCGCGGCCGGGCTTCTCGCGAGCAGGTCATGGCCGCACGAGCACGCCGTGATCGTGGACGGCGCCGACCTGGCCGCCGCGGCCCACGCTCTGGCCGAGCTGCCCGGTTCCGTGCTGGTCAGCTCCACGGGCGTCACGGTCGTCGGCGCCTTCGAGAGCGCGGTGACCGGGCGTGAGGCCCGCGTCAAGGCCGCCGAGCAGCGGCTGCATCGGGCCCGTGACGCCCAGGACCGGGCCGCCGCCGCGGTACGGCAGGCGGAGGCCGAGATGGACGAGGCCGCCCGGAGGGCCGAGGGCGCCCGGGCGGCGGTGCGCCTGGACGACGTCCGCGACCGCCTTTCGACGCAGCGGGAGCTGCTGGCCGGGCTGCACGCCGCGGCCGGTGAGCTCGCCCCCACGCTCGACGCCGCCGAGGAGAGCGTGAGCGCCCTCGACTTCAGGGCGCGCACCCGCGACATGGAGATCGAGCGGTTGGAGGGCCGCCGGGCGCGGTTCGAGGCGGATCGCGCCCGGGCCCGGGAGCAGGCCGACCGGACGGCCGCCGAGCGGCGGGCGCTCGACATCGAGGGGCTGACCGCGGAGTGGGGCGGCCCGGTCGAGGAGGCGCGCGACTGGCTCGCGGCGGAGGAGTCGCTGACCGCCGACGAGTGGTGGCGCGGCGCCGAGCGGCATCTCGACGCGGCCCTGCGCGGCGGCTTCGGCGACTCCGCGGAGACGGGCGACGAGATGCCCGAGGAGCTGGCCTTCCTGGTCAAGGAGCGGCGCGGCGGCCGGACCGCCGAGGAGCTGGCCACGTTCCCGGCGGTGTGCGCCGCACTCGGTTCGTATCTCCGGGGCCAGGAGGAGTACGAACGGCACCGTCGCCGGCAGATCGAGACCCAGCTCTCCTCGCGCAGGCGTGACCTGGAGACGGCGACCCGCGGAGCGGAGGACGCGGCCCAGTCCACCGCCGTGCACCGTGCGGCGCTCACCGAGGCGATCAGGGCCCGCCTGGCCCGGGTCGCCGAGGAGTTCGAGAAGCTCGACGTGGGTTACGGCGGCTACGGCGCGACGTTGGACTTCCCCGTGCCCGCCGCCCCCGCCGATCCCGAGCAGCGCTGGTCGTGGCGGGTGGTGCCCAAGTGGCGGCGGGGCGACGGTCAGGGGTTCGTGCCCTACAACCGGCGGGCCAACACGGCGCTCATGGACGAGAAGGCGGTCAAGCTCGTCTGCGCCGCCGCGATCGCCTCCTCCGGCGGGGGCCACCTGACGCTGGTCCTCGACGAGCTCGGCCGCAACCTCGGCAAGGAGCACCGCAGGGAGGCCGTCGCGCTGTTCCGCAGGATCGGCGAGATGCACGGCATCACGGTCATCGGCGCCCTGCAGGACGACATGGAGCCCTACGCCATCGACGCCTGCGGCCAGTACGTGAAGCTGCGCCGCTCGTCGGACGCCATGCCGTACAACGAGCCGCCGATCATCGTGGGGCACGACCGGCACGCCGAGCGGGTGCGCATGCTCGCGGACTGGGTCACCCGCCCGCGAGCCGCGTCGTAGCCACGTCGCCGGAACGAGGCCGTCAGGCCATTTCCGCGAAGTCGGTCTCGGTGGTGCCGATCGTCTGCGCCACCGAGGGCCTGACCGTCTTGAGATAGCCGTACCACCCGAGCGCCACGGCGAACGTGACCAGGAACGCGCAGATCACGAAGTTCAGCGGCCAGGCGGGCCACGGCACGACGTTGACGTAGAAGACGTAGGCCATGCCGACCACCGAGACCACCACGCACGGCCAGATGAACGGGACCCTCACGCCCTCGCGGCGCAGGAAGATCGGCGCGGCGAGCGCCACGACGGCGTAGGCCACCATGTAGCCGAACGTGCCGTACGTGTCGACGAACACGACGATGTCCATGCCGTCCACGTCCAGGACGTAGAGGAACGCGGTCAGCAGCACCGCGAGCGGCGCGACCGCCAGGATCGCCCGGTGCGGGGTCTGCTGGGTGCGGTGCGTACGGCCGAGCGAGGCGGGCAGCACGCCCTCCTTGCCCATCACGAAGACGATGCGGCCGATCACGTTGATGGGCGCGACCACGACGGCGAAGAACGACGCGGTGATGCCGAGGCTGAGCACCGGGCGGAACCAGCCGGGCATGCCGACGGCCACCGCCAGCTCGTCCAGCGGGTTGCCGCTCGCGCCGAGGTCGCCCAGCGCGCGGTATCCCGTGACCTGGGTGTACGCGGCGAAGATGTAGAGGAGGCCGACGCCGGCCGCGCTCCACATGATGGCCCTGGGGATCGCCTTGAACGGGTTGCGGGCCTCACGGCCGAGCGCGTCGGAGCTGGAGAAGCCGACGAACCCGAGGATGGCCAGCACCATGCCGACCGCGATGCCGTGCGGCGTCGCGCCGCTGAGCGAGAACTGGTCGGCGTCGAATACGGGGCCGCCACCGGCGACCAGCACGATCACCAGCATGATCGTGATGATCGCGATCGAGATAACCTCGAGGATCAGCGAGATCCGCGCGGACATCCGGATGCCCCACACGGTGAACAGCGTGGCGAGCCCGCCGATCACCACCGCGAGGAGGACGTTCCACGCGGTGTTCTCGATCGTCAGCCCGATGGAGGACAGGAAGGCGTTGAAGTGGTAGACGGCGCCGCCCAGGGAGCCGGAGGCGATGCCGAAACAGCCGATGACCAGCGTGATGCCGGTGACGTACGCGCCGAGCGGGCCGAGACCCTGGGCGGCGTAGTTGTAGAGGGAGCCGGCCGAGGCGCGGCGCTTGGCGAACTGGGAGATGCAGTAGCCCACCGCGAGGATCACGATCGTGGCGAGCGCGAACGACAGCCATGTGGCGTTCCCCGCGCTGGCGAAGATGCCGGCCACGGAGAAGGCGATGACGGCGCTGGGGGCGATGTTGGCGATGGCCTGGGCGACGACCTCGCCACCCGACATCGCCCCTCTGCGGAGTCCCTGGTCGGATGTCGAGGTGGGGACGCTGGTCTGGGTCATGGGGGATTTCCTTAGGGGATCAGGAGGGTGCGCAACGCCTCGCCGCTGGCCAGGGCGTCCAGTGCGGGACCGGCCTCGTCGAGCGAGGTACGGCGGCTGACGAGCTGGTCGAGCTGGAGGTGACCGTCCATGTAGCGGTCGACCAGCGCGGGGATGTCGATCGCCGGGCGCACGCTGCCGTAGTTCGAGCCGAGGATCCGCTGGTCGGCCTCGGCGAGTACGAGCGGGTCGAACCGGGCGAGGGTCCCCTTGGGCGGGAGCCCGACCGCGACGGCCGCGCCGCCGAGACCGAGGATCTGGATAGCCGACTCCAGCGTGGCCTGGTGGCCCACCGCGTCGAAGGCGTAGTCGACGCCGTCGGGCAGGAGGTCGCGGAGCGCCTCGGGCACGTCCACCCCGGCACCGGAGATCTGGTCGGTCGCGCCGAGCGTCGCCGCGAGGGCGGTCTTCTCCGCGCGGGTGTCGATCGCGATGATCCGCTCGGCGCCGGCGAGCTTGGCGCCCTGGACGACGGACAGCCCCACGCCACCGCAGCCGATGACCGCGACCGTGCTGCCGGGCAGGACGGCGGCCGTGTTCGTCACCGCGCCGACCCCGGTGGCCACGGCGCAGCCGACCAGCGCCACGGTGTCGAGGGGCGCGTCCTCGCGGATCTTGATCGCTCCCGACGCGGGGACCACGGCCTCCTCCGCGAACGACGAGACGCCGAGGTAGTGGTAGAGGGACTCGCCGCCCCGGCTGAGCCGGCTGGTGCCGTCCTGGAGCACGCCGCCGGGGGCGACGACGGTCGCGGCGACCTGGCAGCGGGCCTCGTGCCCGGCGCGGCAGTAGCGGCACTGGCCGCAGGGCGCGACCCAGGACAGGACGACGTGGTCGCCCTCGGCGAGGCTGGTCACGCCCGGCCCGAGCGCGGTCACGACACCGGATCCCTCGTGGCCCATGACGAGCGGCAGCGGCACGTCCCACTCTCCGCGGCGTACGTGCAGGTCGGATCCGCAGACACCGGCTGCGGCGATCTTGACCCGTACCTCACCGGGCCCGGGAGGAGCCAGCTCGACCTGCTCGACCCTGACGGGCTTGTCGGGTGATTCGAAAACCGCGGCGCGCATACCGCCCCTTCCCTCGGGCCGGGAACAGCACAGCCGTCACCCGGTGTTACTGGAACGGGGTTAAGGGTAAGTTTGCGTGCTTTCTCTCCGCACGTAGCCAAATGTCCATTGACCTGCGACGAGGACGCCGATCCGATATTTCCCCCCGCGTCCGCTCCCGTGTCACGGTGACCCAGCGTTGATCCGCGTACGGCCCGGCCGCCGTTTCCGCCGGTGACTCCTGGCGTACGCGCAGACCGAGCAGCGGAAGACGAGCAGAGGAGGATGCGCCGTGCTGGAGACAGTGGGCGACGTCGCGCAACGGTTCCGGTTGCGCGTCCCGACCGGGAGCACCGGCCTGGACCGCCCCATCCGGTGGACGCATATCTCGGAGCTGGCCGACCCGACGCCGTGGCTGCGGGGCGGTGAGATGCTTCTCACCCTGGGCCTGCAGCTCGACCAGTCCGACACGTCTGAGCAGCTCACCGCCTACGCCGGGAGACTGGCCGAGGCCGGAGTGGCCGCCCTCGGGTTCGGCGTCGGCGTCCGGCACCCGTCCGTACCCGAGGCGCTGGTGGCCGGTGCCGAGGCGCACGGCATGGCGGTGCTGGAGATCCCCGGCGGCGTGGCCTTCCAGGACATCACGTACCAGCTCAACGGCGACCTGTTGCGCACCGGCGCCGCGGAGTCGCGGTTGATCGCGGAGGGCGTCTCCAGCATGACCAGGGTGGCCCGCAGTGCCGGGCCGCAGGGGATCGTCGCCACCCTCGCCGCCCGGATCGACAGCTGGGCGGTGCTGATGGACCGGCACGGCAAGACGCACGCCGCGGTGGGAGCCGCGCGGGTCCACCTCGACGACGCACGGGCCGCCGCGCTCGGCCAGCGTTCGCGCATCCGGCATCCCGGCCTGACCGTGTACGGCGTCGGCGATCCGGTGCGTCCCCGCGCCCACCTGGTCGTGGCCCCCCGCCCGGACCGGATCAGCCTGACCAGGGAGCTGGCCCAGCACGCGGCCCTCCTGCTCGACCTGGCGCTCAACCCGCTGAGCGGCGGCGACACCTGGGGGCTGGCCCGCGCCGACGCCGTGGACGCGCTGATGTCCGGCGATCCGGCGCTCATCCAGCGGGTCTCGGCCCGGTGGAACCTCCTCGCCGGGAACATCGCCGTCGCGCTGCTGCGGTCCCGCTCACGTGCCGTGCCGCTGGAGGAGAACGTCCTGGAGTGGTGTGAGGAGCTGGACGTCCCGCCGCTCGTCAGCTCCGAGTCGTCGCTGGTCACGGTCCTGCTGCCCGAGGACGAACTGGGCCGGTGGACCGCGCGGGTGTGCGACGCGGTCGAGCGTGAGGGCGTTCCGGCCCGATGCGGCGTCGGTACGGCCCAGCCGCCGTCGGGGTCCCTCCTCAGCCGCCGTCAGGCGGAGCAGGCGCTGGAGGTCGCGGTCGCGGACGCCCGGCCGGTCGTCGAGTTCGCCGGCCTGCCGACCCAGCGGCTGATCCTCCAGCATCTCGACCCGGCCGCGCGCACCGCGCTCACCTCGCCGCTGCTGCCGCTGCTGGAGAGCGACTCCACCCGGATCCTGCTCCGGTCGCTGCGGGTCTTCCTCAGCGAGAACAACAACTGGGAGGCGGCGTCCTCCCAGCTCGGCATCCACCGGCACACCCTCCGCCAGCGGATGGGACGCGTCGAGGAGCTGACCGGCCTGTCGGTCACCGTGACCGAGGACCGGGTGATCGCCTGGCTGGCCCTCCAGGCGCTCCACGTCGACGACACGAACTGATCGGCCAGGGGACCGGGGTCACACCATGGGGCCGGGGTCACACCATGGGGCCGGGGTCACACCATGGGGCCGGAGTCACACCATGGAGAGCGTCGAGCCGCCCCGCCCCTTGCGTACCCTGATCTGGGCGGGGATGCGGGTCCGCAGTTCGGCCACGTGGCTGACGATGCCGACGGCCCTGCCGCCCTCGCGCAGGCCGTCCAGGATGTCCAGGACGTCGTCGAGCGTGTCCTCGTCGAGCGTGCCGAATCCCTCGTCCACGAAGAGACTGCCGATCTCGGCGCCACCGGCCTCGGCCGTGACCACGTCCGCCAGGCCGAGGGCCAGGGCCAGCGAGGTGATGAAGCTCTCGCCGCCGGAGAGGGTCGCCGGGTCGCGGTCCACGCCGGTCCAGCCGTCGAGCACCCGCAGTCCCAGCCCGCCGCCGGATCTTCCCCGGTCACCCGCCGCCTGCCTCAGGTCGTGCTGGAGCAGGTAACGCCCGCCGGACATCCGGTCGAGCCGCTCGTTCGCGGCGTCGACCACCTGGCGGAGCCGCTCCCCCAGCACGTACGCCGAGAGCCGCATGTTCAGCGGGTTGTCCGTCGAGGTCCCGCCCGCGAGTTCGGCCAGCCTGCGGGCGAGGCGGTGCCGCTCGGCCGCAGGGCCGTAACGCCCGTGCGCGTCCTCCAGCTCGGCGGCGAGCCCGGTGAGCTGCTCCAACCGGCTCATGGCGTGGTCGCGGGCCGACGTCCGCTCCGCGGTCTCCCTTTCGGCCCGCTCGTGCTCGGCCGCGAGGACCGCCAGATCCGGATCGGGGGCCGCCGCCACCGCGACCAGCTCGGGATCGGCGAGCAGCGCGTCGACGGCGGCCTGCTCGTCGGCGAAGCGCCGGAGCCTCTCGGCCATCTCCTCACGCTCGGCCTCGGCGCGTACCGCGGCGCGAGCGTCGTCCAGGGTCGCGAACCCGGCCTCGGCGGCGGCGTCCGCCGCCGCGGCGCGGGCCGCCTCCCGCTCCCGATCGGCCGTCGTGGATGCCTGGACCCCCTCGGCGGCGTCGTGCAGCAGCGCGGCCTCCGCCGCGAGCCGCTCCAGCCGCGCCTCCAGGGAGGCGTCGCCGCCGCGCGCCCCGTCGAGCAGCGTGGCCAGCCTGCCCTCCGCCTCGGCGAGCTGGGCGCGGCGGGTCCGGGTCTCGGCGGCGTCCAGCTCAAGGGACCGCGAACGCTCCTCGGCTTCGGCGAGCTCGGCGGCCAGCCCGCGCGTCTCCTCCACCAGGCCGGGCTCCCCCTCCGCCGCCGCGCTCGCGTCCCGCAGGGCTCGCTCCGCCTCCGCGAGGACCGCCGCCACCGCGTCCTCGGTCGGCCCGTCGCCCTCGCGGGACCCGACGCCTTCGCACGGCCCGGCTTCCGCGGCGATCTCCGCGACGTCGTCACGGGCCTTGTCGTACGCGGCGCGCGTCTCGGCGGCCCGGGCGACGGCCTCGGCGGCGGTGGCGAGCAGCCGCGCCTCCGCCGCGAACCTGGCCTGCCTGGACCGGACGCTGTCGTCCTCTCCCCGCGCGGCGGTGAGGCGGGTGACGAGGCGGTCGCGCTCGGCCAGGAGCTCGGCCTCGCCGGTCCGGTGCCCGGCCAGCGCCCGGCCGGCCTCGTCGGCGCGGTCGCGCAGCGCCTCCGTCTCCGCGGCGAGCCGCTCGGTCTCGGCGGCGGCCTCCGGCTCCCCGTCGGCGGCGTCCCGCGCCCCGGCGAGGTCCGACTCGGCGGCGGCGAGCCGGGTCTCCGCGTCGCCTGCGGACAGGTCCTCCGCCCGCCGGGTGACCTCGTCCAGCCGGGAGGCCAGCGCGGCGACCCGGCTCTCCGCGTCCTCGCGACCCTGCCTCGCGGTGTCGAACGTGTCCTGCGCCGCCTGCTCGTCGTCGGCGGTCGGCGCCGCCTCCAGGGGGGCGGCGGGAGCCGGGTGCTCGGCGGAGCCGCACACCGCGCACGGCTCTCCGGGGACGAGTGACCTCGCCAGCTCGGCGGCCATGCCCTCGATCCGGGCGAGCCGAACGCCGTGGAGCCGGTCGCGGGCGTCCTGGGCACGGTCCACCGCCACCCGCCGCTCCGCGTCGGCCTCCGCCAGTTCGGCGGTCAGCGCGTCACGCTGGGCGGCGGCGTCGCGCCGGTCGCGGGCCGCGCCGACGGCGGCCTCCAGCGCGGGGATACGCGCGGCGGCGGCGCGGGCCCGCGATTGCCGCTCGTCCGCCGCCGCCAGTGCCGCCGGCAGCGCCGCCAGGTCCGCGAGGGCGGACGCCTCCCGCTCCGCGGCCTCCTCGATGTCCGCGCGCACCGCGGCCAGGCGGCCGGTGACCTCGGCCAGCCGCCCCTCCTCGCCCGCCAGCAGCTCCAGCCGGGCCAGCTCGTCCCGCCAGGCGCGCTCCAGTTCGGCGAGGACACGGCCGACGTCGCCGTCCGGCGGCGTCGGCCGTACCGGCTGGAGCTCGGGGGTCTCGGGCAGCGCCGCGAGCGCGGCGGCCCGCGCCCCCATGGCGGAGGCCAGCTCGGCGGCGAGGGCGTCGCGGCGGCGCACCGCCGCGAGATCGCGGGCGGCACCGTCACGGGTGGCCCTGAGCCCGGAAACGGCGGCGGCGGCCAGTCGCGCCGCCTCCAGCCGCTCCTCGGCCGCCGCCAGCTCGCCGGGCAGTACGGCGAGGCGGTCGCCGAGATCGGCGCGCAGGGCCGCCAGCTCTGCCAGTCGCCCGTCGGCCAGGGCGAGCTCCGCCCTGACCTCCGTCAGCCGAGCCTCCTCGGGCAGAAGCTGCTCGAGACGGGCGACCTCGTCGCGCAGCCCCCGCTCCCACTCGCGCAGCGCCGCCACATCCGGCCACGCCCCGTCGGCCGGGGCCCCGGTGAGCGGCAGTGCCCTGGCCACGGCGTCCACGGCCAGCCGCCGCGCCTTGGCGGCCGTCTCGACCCGCTGGCCGGCCTGGCGGATCAGCGGCACCACGCGGTCGGCCCTGGCCGCCTCGTCGAGCATGGTCTCCAGGTCGGAACGCTCGTCGGCGGCCAGTGCCAGCTCCTCGCGGCGGGCCAGCGCGGAGGCGTGGCGCCTGCGGCGGTCGGCCAACGCCCGGCCGTCGTCCAGGCGGCCGCGGGCGGACGCCAGCGCGGCGGCGGCCAGCGCCTGCTCCTCACCGCCTCTCGTTACCACGTCGTCGGCGGCCGCGAGCACCGCGCCGGACCAGCCGAGCGGGTCCTCCCCCGGCTCGGGGGGCGTCTCGGCCAGGCCGGGTCCGGCGGCGCCGCGCATCCGGTTGACGACGGAGTCGACCTCCTGGCGCAGCTCCTGCTGGGCGCGGCCGGTGCGGGTGCGGTGCTCGGCGAGCCACCTCTCGACCTCGGTGTAGACCTTCACCGAGAACAAGCGCTCCAGCAGCTTGCGCCGATCGTCGCCGTCCGCGCGCAGGAAACGGGCGAAGTCCCCCTGGGGGAGCATCGCGACCTGCCAGAACTGGTCGGCGTTCATCCCGACGAGCTCGCCGATCAGGTGACCGGCCTCGTCACTGCGCGTGCTGCGGGCCGTCCACGCGCCGGTCGGCTCGTCGAGCTCCTCGACGAGAACCTTGGCCTTCTCCTCCACCAGGCCGGTGCCCCGCTGCTTGGGCCGCATCCAGGCGGGGGACCTCATGATCCGGAACCGGCGGTTCCTGATCGTGGCCTCCAGCGTCACCGCGGGGCCCCGCCCGGCGGGGGCGTGGTCGCAGCGGAGGCTGCGGGCGCTGTCGCGCTGCCCGGGCACCCGGCCGTACAGCGCGTAGCAGACGGCGTCGAGCACCGTGGTCTTGCCCGCGCCGGTCGGCCCGTGGACGAGGAACAGCCCGGCCTCGCCGAGCGCGTCGAAGTCGACCTCCTCCTCACCGGGGAAGGAGCCGAAGGCGATCAACCTCAGGCGGTGCAGCCTCACGAGACCTCCCTGATGCGGCAGTCCTCCACGGCGCGTTCCAGCAGCCGTCTCTCGGCCTCGTCGGCGGGCTCGCCGCGGACCTCGCGGACGAAGTCGAGCGCCACCTCGATCTCGGCGCGCCCGGCGATCGGCCGCGGAGCCGCCGGCGCGCCGGCCGCGCCGTCCGGGTCGAAGGCCAGCGCCAGCGCGTGCGGGAAGCGGCCGCGCAGCCGCTCCATGGCCTCCTTGGGACGCACCGGGTCGGTCAGCGTGACGTGCAGCCAGTGGTCCTCGCGGCCGGCGTATCCCTCCGAGGTGAGCAGATCGTCGATGCGGCCGCGCAGCCGGGCGAGCCGGCGGGGCACCGGCGCGGGCACGAACTCGGCGCGTACGCCATGGGCGCCAGGGCCGAGATCGACCAGCCAGCATCCCTTGACGTGATCGGCCTCCGAGAACGAGTAGGCCAGCGGGGACCCGGAGTAGCGGACGGTCTCGCTCATGGTCTGCCGCCCGTGCAGGTGGCCGAGCGCGGTGTAGCCGACGCCGTCGAACGCGCTCAGCGGCACGTGCGCGACGCCGCCCACCGTGATGTCGCGCTCGCTGTCGCTGGCCTCACCCCCGGTGACGAAGGCGTGGGCCAGCACCACCGAACGCCCGCCGCGCGCCGCGGCGTCCGCCCTGATCGCGGTCATGGCGTGGCCGATCGCCGCGCTGTGGCTGCGCTCGGCCAGCTCCCACGGGCCCTTGACCAGCTCAGGCTCGAGGTAGGGGATGCCGTAGAAGGCGGTGTCCTCGATCACCACCGGCTCCCAGGCCCGCGCCGGGTCCGTGCGGAGGTGCACCCGCTCCATCAGGTCGGCGCCGAACCCGAGCCGCACAGCGGAGTCGTGGTTGCCGCTGATCAGCACGGTGTGCGCGCCCAGCGCGGCCAGCCGGCGCAGCGCGTCGCCGCAGAGGGCGACCGCGTCGACCGGCGGCAGCGCGCGGTCGTAGACGTCGCCCGAGACGACCACGACGTCCACCCGCTCGGCCTGCACGGTCTCAACGAGATGGTCGACGAACGCCCCCTGGGCGGTCAGAAGACTCTCCCGGTGGAACGAGCGGCCCAGGTGCCAGTCGGAGGTGTGCAAGACCCGCATGTCGCAGGAAGCTAACAGGTCTCTCCGACAAATGTGGCCTCGCGCGTACCTCAGATATCACGTAATGACTTAACCTGGCGATCAGTGGGCAGAGGTAAAGAGCAGGGCGCGGCTGGGTACAGGATTCGTCAGTCGGGGAGCGGTCTCATGAACATCGGCCGAGGCATGCTGACCGTGACCATCACCGTCGTGGCCGTCGCGCTCGCCATGCTCGGATACGTGCTCTCCCCTCCGTCGTTCCACCCGGCGCCGCTGCCGGAGTCCGAGGAGTTCCACTCCCTTCCGGCACAGCCGGTGACCGAGTCCCTTCCCATATCCGCCCAGGCGGCCTTCTCGACCGAGCGGGTCACGGTCCACGCGCGGGGAGAGACGCTGAGTGCCACGATCCGGGCCCCCCTCTCCCCCGGACGGCATCCGGCGATGGTGTTCGTGCAGGGGTCGGGCTCGGGCACCGGCAGCGAGTTCACCTCCCAGGCGAGATGGCTCGCCGAGCGGGGCGTCGTGACCGTCGCCTACGACAAGCGCACGGTCGGGTACTCCTTCCGCGACCGCGACTTCGCGCTGCTGGCCGACGACGCGCTCCGGATGATCGGGCTCCTGCGTGCCAGGCCCGACGTGGATCCGGCGCGCACCGGGCTGTGGGGTGTCAGTGAGGGCGGCTGGGTTGTGCCCATCGCGGCGGCGCGGAGCGCGGACGTGCGGTTCGTCGTCCTGGTGTCCTCACCGAACGTCTCCCCGATGCGTCAGGTCGCCTGGGCGCTGAACGAGCAGCTCCAGCGGCTGCACGCCCCGGCGGGGGTACGCGATCTGCTGACCCGCGCGATGGGCGGCGTGGGCTTCGACTTCCTGCGTTACGACGGCGTCCCGGCGCTGACGGGGATCACCCAGCCCGTGCTCGCGCTGTACGGCACGATGGACCCCTCGATCCCGTTCGTGGAGAGCACCAGGACCCTGACCTCGGCCCTCGCCGCGGGGGGCAACCGCGACTACACGATCCGGTTCCTCGCCGGGGCCGACCACGCGATGCGGACCAACGGCGGGCCGTTCGTGCGCGACTACCTGCCGACCCTCGCCAACTGGATCAGGGGTCTCCCGGGTACGGCCGGGCAGGCGCCGCCGATCGCGGGCGCGACGCCGGTCCAGCGGTTCGAGGCCAGCGACGTCCCGGCCGCCCCCTGGTACGGCGGCACCACCTTCCTGTGGCTCACGATCTGCCTGGCCGCCGTCGGCTATGTCACCGCCCCGGTCACCGAGATGGTCGTCCGGCTGCGCGGCCGTGACCTGAGGCTGGCGGCCAACGCGCAGGCGTGGTCCGGGATCCGGCGCCGGATCAGGCGGATGGCCTGGACGGGGCTCGGCATGCTGGCCGCCGCCCTCGCGTTCATCACCCTGATCGTGCTCTTCTCGGTGAACCAGGCCGGCGCCTGGCCCGCCGTACAGTCCGGCTGGCTGGTCGTGCGGCTGCTCGCGGTGCTGATGCTCGCGCAGGAGGTCGCCGCGACGGCGGCGGTGATCGGCGCGCTGCGCGACGGCTGGGAGCCCACCCGCTGGCAGTCGTTCACGCTGGCCGGAGTGCTCGGCGGCACCGGCCTGTTGCTGCTCACCGCGGCCTACTTCGGGCTGTTCGCCTTCCCCTGGTGACCGGCGCCCTGACCGGCGCCCTGACCGGCGCCCTGACCGGCGCCCTGACCGGGTTCCCGGCCGGGGCCGACGTAGGCCAGCCAGCGGTCGATCTCCGCGAGCACCTGCTTGCGCACCGGCTCCGGTGACAGCAGCAGGTCGTGCATCCCGCCGGGGACCCGCACGCAGGTCACGTGCGGCCCGATCCTGGTGGACCAGCGGGCGATGTGCTCGGCGTCGAGGACCACGTCCGCGGAGTGCGCCTCGGGGATGAAGTCGCGCACCCGCAGGCTGCGCTCGGCGCACAGCACCAGCACGGGGACGTCGACGCGGAGCCCGGCGTGCAACCGCCGGTGCGCCCGCCGGATCGCCGCCAGCCACACGGCGTGCACGGGGAAGCCCGCGAGCGGCTTCCACTCCAGGTCGTAGTCCCACTCCCCTCTGTGGTCGCGGTGCAGGCTCGTGCCGTACGCGGTGGCGGCGCCGAGGGGCAGCACGGCCGTCGCGGGCAGCCTGGCCAGGACGCCCCCGAGCGCGTCGGCGGCTCCCCTGAGCAGGGCGGGCACGTTGAGATCGAGGAAGGGGCTGTTGAGGACGAGGGCGTCCACGAGGCCCCGGCCGCGCACGCGGTCGGCCCACAGCGCCGCGATGAGCCCGCCGGTCGAGTGCGCGCTGACCGTGAGCTCGTCGTGGTCCTCCCGGATGATCCGCACGGCCTCGTCGATCTCGGGGAAGTGCTCGGTGACGCTGGCGACCAGGCCCCTGGTCTGGTGCGCCAGCAGCGAGCGGCCGTACTTGCGCAGGTCGAGAGCGTAGAAGCTGACGCCCTGGGCGGCGTAGTGATCGGCCACGTGGGTCTGGAAGAAATAGTCGGTGAAGCCGTGGATGTACAGGACGGCCCGCCGCGATCCGGCCACGCGGCGCCGTACGAGGGTGGCGACGACCTCGCCCTCGGCGTCGCGGCCCATGGGGAGGACGACGGCGTCGTAGTCGGCTCCGAGGATGTCGGGGACAGCGGTCACGGCAGCTCCAAGGGGTGTACCGGCCGGGAGGGGACCCCGGCTCTCTCTCGACGCAAACGCACCCGCCCCGGCCGGTAAGCAGCCCGGTCCGCGTGAGCGCGATCGGCATTGACCTGGTCAAATACCCGTATCGACTCGCCACGGCTCGAAGGGGCACCGGCGCGGTCGTGGCCCATCGGGGCCAATGTGATCACGGCCACATTCCTGACCGCGCGGTTCTCGATCTCGTCGAAAGCCATGAGCCGAACTTTATTCAGTTCTGTGCGGATACGTTCCTTGGGGTGAGCACGTGCCCTTCGCCCGTCCGATATCTGAACGCGAACCGGAGAGGACGCCGAAGCCCGTCGGCGCGGCGGCGCTGATCGGCTGGACGGCGCTGTCCGTCGTGCTGCCCGGCGCGGCGCATCTCCGCGCCGGCTGGAAGCGCACCGGATCAGCGCTGGTCGGCGCGTACGCCGTGGTCCTGATCGCCCTGGGGCTGGTCGCGCTGAACGCGGACGCGCACCTGGCCGGCCGCGCGCTCAACTGGCTCGGCCTGATCGAGATCGTCACCGCGGTCGCCGGCGCGGCGTGGTTCGCGCTGGTGATCCACTCGTTCGTGGTGCTGCGGCCGCAGGGCCTGCCCAGGACCGCCCAGGTGGTCACCGGTCTCGTCGCGGGCACGCTGTCGGTCACCGTCGCGCTTCCCTTCGCCGTGGCCGCGCAGTACGTGGCCGAGTCCGAGCGGACCATCGACAAGGTGTTCGCCGCGTCGGCCGGGCCCCTGGCCCCGGTGGTCCCCGGCGGGCGGCTCGCCGCCAGCGACCCCTGGGGCGGCCGGGACCGGATCAACGTCCTGCTCCTCGGAGGCGACTGGGGCAACGACAGGACCGGGATGCGCACCGACAGCCTGAACGTCGCCAGCGTGGACGTCCGCACCGGCAACACCGTGCTGCTCGGCCTGCCGAGGAACCTGGAACACGTCCCGTTCCCGCCGGGCAGTCCGATGGCGCGCCGCTTCCCCACCGGGTTCACCCTCCCCGAATACCGCCCCGGCTGGCGGGACGACCTGCTGTTCGGGGTCTGGCAGTACGCCGAGGACCATCCCGAGCTCTTCGGCGGGCGCCGGCACATGGGGGCCGAGACGCTCAAGGAGACGATCGGCTACATCCTCGGGCTCAGGATCGACTGGTACACGCTGGTCAACATCTGGGGCTTCGCCAAGATCGTCGATGCTCTCGGCGGGCTCGTCCTGACCGTGGACAGCGACATCGTGTACGGCAAGTACAACGAGGGGCTCGTCCGGGCGGGCACCCGCAGGCTGAGCGGAGCCGACGCGCTGTGGTTCGCGCGGTCCCGCACCAACAGCGACGACTTCGTCCGCATGCGCCGCCAGCGGTGCGTGTTCAGCGCGTTGCTGGACCAGGCCGATCCGGCGACGGTGCTCTCCCGGTTCAACCAGATCGCCGCGGCCACGCGCAGGATCCTGCGCACCGACATCCCGCGATCGATGCTGGAGGACCTCGTGCCGCTGGCCGTGAAGGCCAAGAACGCCCGCGTGACGAGCGTCCAGTTCATGCCTCCGCTGATCAGCACGAGCACGCCCGACTGGGCGCAGATCCGCCTCCTCACGGCCCAGGCGATCGCGAAGTCGTCCGCGCCGGTCAGGCGGCGGGCGCAGAAGCACGCGCCGGTCACGGCGGGCGCCCCCAGCCCGATCGGCGAGGGCTGCAGCGCCCTGTAGGCACCGCCGGGCGGCCGGGTCGGCCCGGTCGCCCGGCCGCAGGTCACCGCGTCACCGGGTCACCGGGCCGGGTCACCGGGCCGTCAGACCCGGAAGGTGTCCTTGGCCAGGCGGCGGACCTTCGCCTCGTCGATGGTGTGGCCGAGCCCCGGCTGCGTGAGGGGCACGGCGACGACCCCTCCGGACGCGCCGACCGGCGGCATGACGATCTGCGCG
This sequence comes from Microtetraspora glauca, assembly GCF_040656155.1. Classification (NCBI taxonomy): domain Bacteria; kingdom Bacillati; phylum Actinomycetota; class Actinomycetes; order Streptosporangiales; family Streptosporangiaceae; genus Microtetraspora; species Microtetraspora glauca. The sequence goes on along the minus strand of NZ_JBFALK010000002.1, from coordinate 611,791 downwards.
CTGCGCGGCGGCTCCGCCACGTCGCTCGGCAGCGTGCAGCCCGGCAGGCTCGCCACGGCCACCGTGGCGGCGCGGGCCAGCCCGACGCCGAGTCCGCCCGCGCAGGTGATGTCCCATCCGGCGTCCACCGCCGTGTCGTGCGCGAGCCGTACGTCGGACAGGGAGCCGAACCGCGAGGGGCGCAGCAGCAGCGCCCGGCCCGCGTGCGCGGCGATGGCCTGGTCCAGTTCCGTGACCGAGCGCGCCTCGACCACGACGGCCGCCGAGATCCGGTCCTGGAGTTCGGCGCTCGTCGCCAGGTCGGTGAACGGCCGCTCGATCGCCACCAGGCCGTACGCGTCGAGCGCCTCCAGCTGGGAGATCTCCGTGTAGGCGCCGTGCCCGTCCACGGCGATCGCCAGGCCCGGGTACGCCGCGCGTACCGCGCGCAGCGGCTCGACGTCCCATCCCGGGTGGACGTCCATCGTCACATGGACGTATCCGGCGCAGACATGCCGGTTCACCCGGGCCACCATGCTCTCCAGGGAGCGTTCGGCGCCGAGCCGCACGGTCGCCATGAGGGAGGTACGGCTGCCGCCGAGGGCGTGGGACAGCGGAACGCCCTTCATCCGGGCCCACAGGTCCCAGCAGGCCATGTCCGCAGCCGAGCCTCCGGGAATCCGCCCCAGCTCGGACGGATGCTCCCAGTCGACCCCGACCAGCGCGGCGGGGAGGGACTCCTCCAGGGAGGTCCACAGCTTCTCGTGCCCGTCCCCCTGCTCGTCGCACCGTTCGCCGGGCAGCGACGTGGAGGGCCGGACGGCCTCTCCCCAGCCGACCATCCCGCCGTAGTCGGTGATCCTCACCAGGATGCTCTCTGGCCGCCTGCCGTAGGGCAGGGTCAGCCTGAAGAGTTCGAGCTCCCGGACACGCGGCAAGTGACATCCCCTTCCGTTAGACCTCCATGGTGCCCGCCCCGCGAGGGTGCTCAAAACGTCCGGAGGCGAGCGCCGCGGCGCCGGCCATCATCGCGAGCAGGACGAAGCACACCACATAGCTGGCCGCCGACCGTGCGAAAGCGGTGGAGATCGCCCCGGTGATCGCGATGGCGACGACAGAGTAGACGGACTCGCCGATCGCGAGCGAGGCGCTGTTGGCGCCCTTCTCGGCGGGGGACGACAACTCGAGGATCAGGACGGACAGCGTCGGATAGACCAGGCCGATGCCCAGGCCGCCCACGCACCAGGCGAGGAACCCGACGATCACCGGCACCGAGGGGAAGACCGTCAGCGCGGTCAGCAGCACCGCCGCCGCGATCAGGGTGGTGCCCGTCCGCAGGATCACCGCACGGTCGCGCGGCCTGCGTCCCTGGATCCACGACCCGGTCGACCAGAAGATGGCGCCACCGGTGAGCGCGAGGCCGGCCTGCGTGGGGCTCAACCCGCGCTCGTTGTGGAGCAGGAGCGGCACGAACACCTCGGCCGCGAAGAACGCGCCCGCCGCCAGGCCCCGGAGCGCGACCACCGCCGGGACGCCGCGGGCGGCTCGGATCGTCCCCTTGGGCAGCAGCCGCGGCAGCGCCACCACGAGGACGGCGGCCCCGGCGAGCAGCAGCGGCACGACCTTGGCCCCGCTGCCGTACTGCATGAGCGCCGCCCCGGTGGCCACCACCACGCCCAGCACCAGCTTCGTCGCGAATCCGCGGGAGGCGGGCGCGGAGGCGACCCCGGACGCGGAAGTGGACGCGGGCAGGGTCACGGGCTCGGGCTCGGGCACGGGCACGGCGGACCGCGGCGCGGCGCGATGTTCCGCGAGTCCCCGCCACAGGAAGACGGCGGCGGGGGCGGCGATGATCGGCACTCCGAGGAACACCCAGCGCCAGCCCACGTTCTCCACCACCAGGCCGGTGATGGCCGGTCCGACCAGCGACGGCATCACCCAGGCGGCCGAGAGCAGGGAGAACACTCTGGGGTGCATCTCGGGCGGATACACCTGGTCGATCAGCACGTACATCGCGACGGAGAACAGACCGCCGCCGAGCCCCTGCAGGAACCGTCCCGCGACGAAGACGTCCATGGTGGGGGCGGTCCCGGCGACGAGGAGGCCCGCGCAGAAGCCCACCAGGCCGATCCACAGGGGTGCCACCGGTCCTCGCGTGTCGCTCCACTTCCCGCCCACCAGGGTCGCGATCACGCTCGCGACCAGGCTCGCGTTGAAGGCCAGGCCGTACAGGGACATTCCGTCGAGCCGTTCGGCGACGACGGGCATGGCGGTGGCGACCGCGAGGTACTCGAAGGCGATCAACATGATGATGGCGACCATGCCGATCCCGAGAGCCCGATATCGCTGCGAAAAGATCGGCGGGGCCGTCATTACCGAATTCACGCTACGGACGTTACAGATCACCCAATAGTGTCCGTAATCGGCCATTAGACCTAGGACATATTGCGCTCCACCCACTGGGAGATGTCACGGCGCTCGATGGCGGCCGCCATCAGGCCGGGGAACGCGTCCGGCGTGCAGGCGAACGCCGGCACGCCCAGCGCCGAGAGCGCCGACGCGTTGTCGTGGTCGTAGGACGGCGCGCCCTCGTCCGACAGGGCCAGCAGCACGATCACCTGAACCCCGGCGGCCGTCATCGCGGCCACCCTGCGGAGCATCTCCTCACGGACACCGCCCTCGTAGAGGTCACTGATCAGGATGAAGATGGAGTCCGTCGGCCGGGTGATCAACCCCTGGCTGTAGGCGATCGCCCGGTTGATGTCCGTGCCGCCCCCGAGCTGGGTGCCGAACAGCAGCTCCACCGGGTCGTGCAGCTGGTCCGTCAGATCGACCACCGCGGTGTCGAACACCACCAGGCTGGTCCGCAGCGACCGCATCGACGCCAGGACCGCACCGAAGACGCTGGAGTAGACGACCGACGCCGCCATCGACCCGCTCTGGTCGATGCACAGGACGACCTCCCGCTGGACGGCCTGTTGCCTGCGGGCATACCCCACCAGCCGGGACGGCACGACCGTGTTGCGCTCGGGCAGGTAGTTCTTCAGGTTCGCCCGGATCGTGCGGTCCCAGTCGATGTCGGCGACCCGCCGCGGCCGATGGGTCCGCGCCGAGCGGTCCAGCGCACCGGTCACGGCCGCCCGGGTCCGCTGCGCGAGCTTGGACTCCAGCTCGGCGACGACCTTGCGGACCACGGCGCGGGCCGACTCGCGCGCCTTCTCCGGCATGACCCGGTTCAGCGAGAGCAGCGTCCCGACCAGGTGGACGTCGGGCTCGACCGCCTCCAGCATCTCGGGTTCCAGCAGGAGGCGGCTCAGGTTGAGCCGCTCGATCGCGTCCTTCTGCATCACTTGGACGACCGTCGAGGGGAAGTAGGCGCGGATGTCGCCCAGCCATCGGGCCACCCTCGGCGCGGACGCGCCGAGACCCGCACTGCGCTCGCCGTCGCCGCGCCCCGCGCCCGGTCCCCCGCCGTAGAGCGCGGACAGCGCCGCGTCCATGCCGGCATCGGCGCCGCCGAGCGCGCAGCCGGTCCCGTCCGCGTCACCGCCGAGGACCAGCCGCCAGCGGCGCAACCGCTCCTCCATCACGCCCTCCCCAGGATTTCCAGCACGGTCCGGACGGCCGGAGCCGCCCGCTCGTCGTCGTGATCCGCCCCGTCGCCTGTCCCGCCACGGCCCCCGTCACCGCCACCGCAGGCGGCGGCCGTACCGGACCTGACCCGCTCGCCGATCGAGCGGCGTTCCGGCGGCGCGAAGGCGCCGAACGTGCGCCGCAGCAGCGGAAGCACGTCCACGAACGCCTCCGGCGACAGGCCGGTCAGCCAGCCGTCCACCGCGGCGAGCAGCCGGGAGTCGTGGACGAGCAGCAGCCCTCCGCCCGACAGGAAGCCCTCGACCCAGGCGGCGGCCCGCGCGGGCGGGTGGCCGAGGGACATCGCGCGTGACATCCGGACCTGGACGTCGTCCGCCATCTGCGCGTCGAACAGGATGCGCACCAGCCTGCCCTCGATCACCCCGGGCAGGTCGCTCCGGCTCGCCACGCTCCTGAGCGTCGCGAGCCAGCGCCCGCGCGGCGAGCCCTGCCCGATCCCCTGCCCGATCCCGCGCGCCGTCCTCTGCCCGCCGCCGTGCCCGCCTTCCCCGTGCCCGCTGCCATGCCCGCCTTCCCCGTGCCCGTCGTGCAGCAGGGCCACCGCGGAGTGAACCGCGTCGATCTGGGACACCAGCTGCCGGGCCGGATCATCGTCCAGGCCGGTGACCGCGGTCGGGAGCCCGGTGCAGATGCGCGTCAGCAGCGAGTCCACGATCGTGGCCAGCCCGGCGGCCGGGGTGCCGCGGACGTCGCCGTACCTCTGGGCCCGGACCAGCGCGGGAAGCGCCGCCATCAGGTGGCCGACGTCGCTGTCCAGCGCCGCCCGGTCGCCGATCACCCCCAGCACGTACGGCAGAGCGTCCGGCAGGTCGGCGAGAAGGCACTTCTCGACCAGGGCGGTCAACTCCGCCAGCGACACCCTGTGGGCACCGGCCGCCGGAGCCGGCAACCCGACGCCCGGGAGGCCGTGAGCCGGGGAGCCGTGAAGGGAGGCACCATGAGCGGAGGCGCCGTGAGCCGGGGCGCCCTTCTCCGCCAGGTCGCACACCCGCGCGGTGGCCGCGGCCTCGACGGTGATTCCCCAGACCGCGGCCTCGATCAGGCTGACGTCGAACTCGGGACGCCACTCCAGCGTCCAGGACTCCTTGAAGGTGCCCTTGCCTCTGGTCTCACGCGGCGTGCCCCACGGCACCCCGATGAGCCCGAGCCGGTGCAGCAACCTGCTGCGGTCGAGGTCGAGGGACTTGCGCAGGTCGAGGTCGTGGTCCCGGCCCAGTGCCTCCGGCTTGAGCTTCACCCGCCGCTGCTCCCCCCGCAGGTGTCGCTGCAACGGCACCATCGGGGTCGAATCGGGCACATGGCCGAGCCGCTCCCCCACCACCATGCGGCGCTGGACCAGGTCGGCCGGCAACTCGTCGCCCTCGCAGAGCACCGCGCAGACCGCCTCGCTCACCTCGGTCAGACCGGCGAGCGGCCGGTCCCGCAGCGTCGCAAGGCCGTCCGCGAGCCGTACGGCCTCGATGACGTGCGCGGACGAGACGGGCAGGTCCTCCTCGCGGAGCACCGCGGCGGCCCGCGCCAGCCATCGCTCGATCGGCCGGTCGGGCGCGGTGAACAGATGGTGGTACCACCCTGGCGAGGTGACGCCCGCGCCGTAACCGCTCCACGCGGCCAGCCGCCCGTGCGTCCACGGCACCCAGGTCATCTCAACCTTGACCTTGGGCATGCCCTTGAGCAGCCGGTCGTCGTCGGCGGCCCGGGGAAGCGTCGCGAGCGCGGGCACGTGCCAGGCGCCGCACACGACGGCGATGTTCCGGAAGCCGTCCTTGACCGCCTGCCTGAGCGTCCTGCGCATGTACGCCTCGCGGCGTGCCTCGTGCCGATCGGGTACGTGGCCCTCGCGAACGGCCGTCATCGCCTCGGCGATCACCTCGAACACCGAGCCGTGGCCGGCCTCACCGTCCGTACGGTGTTCGACGGCGTCCTCCCACCACCGCTCCGGGTCGTCGTAGCCCGCCGCCTCGGCCAGCGCCCCGATCGGATCGGCGTGAACGGCGGTCTCCGCCTCGCCGGACCGTCCTCCGTCGAGCGCGAGGCCGTGGGCGGCAGGCAGATCGCAGAACCGCACCTCGACGTCGGCCGTGGCCGCGTAACGGATCGCCTGCCACTCGGGCGAGAACACCGCGAACGGCCAGAACGCGGCCTTCGACGGATCACCCGGCACGTGGGCGAGCAGCGCGACAGGAGGTTCCATGTCCGGTTCTGCGGCGAGGGGAACCAGGGCGTCCGCCTCCGGCGGCCCCTCGATGAGCACGATGTCCGGCTCCAACCGCTCCAGCGCGGAACGCACCGCTCGGGCGGACCCCGGACCGTGGTGCCGCACGCCCAGAATCGTGGTCGTCACCCGATCACCCGCCGTCCGGTCCGCTGTCCAGCCCACCGTCCGATGCCCGGCCGCCCGAATGCGTGCCGCCCGATCCCTCGCCGTCCGATGCCCCGCACGGCCACGTCATCCGTTCCGATACCGATCGTGCATCCACGGATGTCATCTGCTGCGTCACCGACCGCGTCATGGGTCCCGTCACCGGCCATGCCACTGATCGCGCCGACGGTCGCGACACCGGTCGCGCCACCGGCTGTGTCGTCGGCCGTATCCGCGACGGCGCCGTCGGAGACGTCGGAGACGTCGGAGACGCCGCGGATCGTGTCACCGGCCGTGCGGAGGAGGTCAGCTCGCATCGCGGCAGGCCCGATAGAAGTCGCGCCAGTCCTCGCGCTCTCTGACGACGGCCTCCAGGTATTCCTGCCAGACCACCCGGTCCGACACGGGATCCTGAACGACCGCGCCGAGGATGCCCGCCGCCACGTCAGAGGGACGCAGCACCCCGTCGCCGAAGTGGGCCGCGAGCGCGATGCCGCTGGTCACCACCGAGATCGCCTCGGCGGTGCTGAGCGTGCCGCTCGGCGACTTGACCTTGGTCCTGCCGTCGGAGGTCACGCCGGAGCGCAACTCACGGAACACCGTGACGACCCGGCGGATCTCCTCCAGCCCGGTCGGCGTCTCGGGCAACTCCAGCGAGCGGCCGAGCTGGGCGACCCGGCGGGAGACGATGTCCACCTCTTCTTCCGCGCTGGCGGGCACGGGCAGCACGACCGTGTTGAACCGCCTGCGCAGCGCGCTGGACAGCTCGTTGACCCCGCGGTCCCGGTCATTGGCGGTCGCGATGACGTTGAAGCCCTTGGCCGCCTGGACCTCTTCGTTCAGTTCGGGGATCGGGAGCGTCTTCTCCGAGAGGACAGTGATCAACGCGTCCTGGACGTCGGACGGCATGCGGGTCAGCTCCTCCACGCGGGCCAGCCGTCCCTCGGCCATCGCCCGCATGACGGGGCTCGGGGTCAGCGCCTGGCGGGACGGGCCCTCCGACAACAGCCGCGCGTAGTTCCAGCCGTATCGGATGGCTTCCTCGGCGGTGCCCGCCGTGCCCTGCACCAGGAGGGTGGAGTCACCGCTGATCGCCGCGGCGAGGTGCTCCGACAGCCACGTCTTCGCCGTTCCCGGAACCCCGAGCAGCAGCAGCGCCCTGTCGGTGGCCAGGGTGGCGACCGCGACCTCGACGATCCTTCTCGGGCCGATGTACTTCGGCGTGATGACGCCCCCGGGGTGATCGGGGTCTCCGAGCAGGTACGTGGTCACGGCCCAGGGCGAGAGCCGCCAGCCCGGCGGCCTGGGCCGGTCGTCGTCCTTGGCCAGGATCGCCAGCTCGTCCGCGTACTGATCTTCCGCGTGCGGGCGCAGAACCGTCACTTGTCCTCCTCGCCTAGCGGCCCGCCGTCTTCCTGGGCGGCGGTGCCGTGTCCGTCGTCTGTCCGTCTCTCGTCAGGCCCGGCCGCAGGTCCAGCCGCTGCCCCGGCCATGGGTCCAGCCGCGAGTCCAGCCACGGTTTCGGCTGTGTGCCCTTCACCGGGACCGTCCGCGGCGAGTTCCCCGGCCATGTCGTAGCGGAACCGGAGCGTGGCGGACACCTCGCGGACCTCGGAGAGGTCCGACAGCCGCGCCACCAGGCCGTACATCGCGGGGTCGAACCGCTCACCCGCGAGCCGCGCCAGCTCCCCGGCGTTCCACGGCTGGGCGGTCGAGGTGTTCACGATCTTCTCCAGTACGGCCTTCGCCAGCGGTGTGCCCCACGGCCGGGGAATGCCGCCGAGCATCATGATCATCTGCCCGTCGACGGGGTGGTGGCGGACGAACTCCGCCGCCACCCGGGACTGCTCGGCCGGGGGGAGGATCGCGAGCAGGTCCGTCAGCGGCTCCACCTCGATGAGCGCTCGCGCCCAGACCCCGTCTCGCTGAAGGATCGCCGCGCGGGTCCAGCCCATGCGGACCTCCCTGGCCCAGTCGCCGACCTCCATGGTGGTGATCTCAACCGGGGAGAGGCCGAAGCGCCCGGTCCAGAACGAAAGGGGCGTATGCGCGATGACCTGCTGCAGCCACCACCCCCGCTGCCCGGTCCCCGCGGGCGGGCGGGCCCGGACCCCGTCGCGCTCCATCCTGCTGTCGCACGCCTTCGGCGCCTCGGCGCGGAGACGGTCACCGCCCCGCGTGAGCAGGCGTCCCGCGCGCTCGGCCATCCGCGTCCCGAGCCGCGAGCCGGGCAACCGGGTGAGCAGGTCGGCGGCCGCCTGCCGTACCTCGCGGCGGCGGTCGTCGAGCGCCTCCTCCAGGAAGGGCTCGTCGGCCATCGTCAACCCCTCGGCGAGGAGGTGCGTGAACGCCGCCCGGTCCTCGGGTGTCTCCTCGCTCCAGCCCCGTGCGAGCAGTTCCCTGGCCGCCGTGGGATCGGCCGCGCGCAGCGCGGCCAGGTAGGCCCGGCGATCGCCGCTCGTGCCGAACTCCCACACATCGGTGGACCCGGCGTACCCGTCGGTCGGCTCCGCCTGGAGGTAGGACCAGCCGGGGTTGAGCCCGGCGAGCCACCGGCCGCGCGCGCCGGCCAGCACGCCCAGGTGGCCCCGGATCGACTGATCCCGCGCCCCCAGGTCGAGGAGCTTCGGGATGAGCCGCGCCGGAACCCGCACGCCGCTTCCCGCCGCGATCTCCAGCCACTCCGCCAGCAGGCGCCCCTGCTCCCCGGCGAGGATCCGGGCCAGCCGGTCACTCGCGGTCCGGGTCACCAGAGGCCGCGTCTCGGGCGGGGCGGGGGACAGCGGCCGGCCCCTATGCGGCCGCTGTCCCGCCCGTACCCGCATCACCCGCACGGCCGCCTGCTCCAGCAGGTCGACCGGAGGCACGACGGACGGCCTGCCGGGCACGGGTCTCCGGTCGGTGCCGACCAGCGCGGCCGACACGAGGTCCTCCCAGGTCGCCGCGTCCTGGCCGTTCCCCCCGGGCTCCTCCGCCCATCCAGACTCGCCGGCCAGACCGGACCCCCCGTCCCCTGCGCCCGGAGCCACACCATCGGGCACCACACCATCGGGGACCACACCATCGCGCACCGAAGCGGCGGAGGCTCCCCCGAGTTCCGGCGTCGCCGTTGACGGGGTGGCCCTGTCGCCGCCGTGACGATTCGTGGTCACAGCACCACCACCTGGCCTTCCTCATCCCATACGGTCAACGGCCGCGCCCCTCGTGGCGTCCACTCGCAGGCGACGGTGACCGGATGGCCACCCGACACCGCGAGCAGTCGCCACGGCGTGCCGCACGACGGGTCGAGCCGCAGACCGCCCACTTCGGTGCCACCCTCGGTGCCGCCCTCTGCGACGACTTCGCCGCCTTCCGGGACGACTCCGCTGACGTCTTCTGTGCCGATCCGCGGGCCGACTTCGGGGACGCCCTCGGAGTCGAGCGTGGACGCCGGCTCGCGGGTGCCCCCGGACGCGTCCTCGGGCGCAGCCGCCCGCTCGGCGGGCGCCGTCCCCTGAGCGGAGAACGCCGACCCGGGATCGGGGTCCGCGAGAAGCCAGCCGTCGCCGTTCACCGGACTCGCCGGAACGACCCCGGCCAGGACCACGGGCCATGACTCGGTCCAGGGATCCCCGGCCAGCACCCCCGCCAGCAGGTCGGGGACCTCCGCGGCGCTCAGTCCGGGAGGCGGCCCCGCGTGGACCGCCCCATGGCGCCGGGCCACCAGCGCGCGCAGCGGCGCGGCCCCCGGATAGAACGCCAGATCGGCGTCGACTGTGGTACCGCTGACCAGCGAAGCGTCGAGAGCCTGCCCCACGGGAGCGAACGACAGCACGAGCGCGGCCCTGCCGGTCTCCCTGCCGCGTAGCCAGACCCGGCGGGCGATCAGCCGATCCTGCTCCTCATCCCTGCTGCCGATCACGTCCCACCGGTCACGGACCGCGGGTGTGGCGAGCACGGTCTCCCGCGCCAAGGGGAAGCCGATCCGGGATCGGACCACCTCGCCCAGATCGCGCGGCAGTTCGGACATACGGCGGTGCGCGACGGCCAGCAGGTGGACCAGCGCGTACTCACCCAGGAGGCGGCGCGGCCAGTCCTCCTCGCGCAGCACGGGCGGCAGCCGGGAGAACATCCCCGCCACCCCCGGCGCCTGGGCGTCGACCATGCGTTTGGCGAGGGCGTCCCAGTCGCCCGGGCCGGTCTGCCTGGCGCCCGCGATGCCCTGCGCGATCTGGTCGGCCAGCCACCTCTCCAACTCGGACAGCCCGGCGGTGACCCGCTGCTCCCGTTGCCGGGCGCGCCGGTCCGGTGCCGAGGACCCCGCCTGCCCGCCCGAGAGGTCACCGTCACCGTCACCGCGCCGCCCCGCCCCCTCTCCCTGTCCCGGCCCGTCTCCCGGCCGGGCGCCCTGAGCCGCGGTCCCCTGATCCGCAGCACCTTGAGCCTCGGTCCCCTGAGCCGCCTCCAGAGCGGCGGCGATCTTGGACGCCTGTTTCAGGGCGCGCTCCCTGCGCTGGTCCATCCACTCGGCCGCCCAGTCCGCCGGCTCGTCCGCCGCGGGCACGCCGTCGGCCGACCACAGCAGAAGCAGGCCGAGGGAGTGCTTGCAGGGGAACTTCCTGCTCGGGCAGCTGCACCGGTACGCCGGTTCGGACAGGTCGACGCACGCGCGGTAGGGCTTCGACCCGCTCCCCTTGCACTCGCCCCAGAGCACCTCCGGGGTCGCCCCGAGGACGGACCACTTCCCGGGCGAACTGACGCCCGACGCGGCCTTCTGCGACGCCGCGTCGGGTGCCAGTGCCAGCACCTGATCGCGGCTCCACCGTTCGATCACGCGCCGCACAGTAGCCAGCGCCGCCGACAAAACCGCGACCTCGCCTCTCGCGACCCCGAAACCGCAGGTCAGTGCGAGTCCCGGCCGACGGCCCGGCGATGGCGGGATCACCCTGAGGACCCGGCCGCGCCTCCCCCGCCATGTACGGCACGCCCGGCCTGTACGGAAGCTCCAAGCACGAGGGATATGTCCAAGTAGCGTGGCATACTCACGCCGTGACTCCGAGAACCGCGCGAACGGCGCTGATCGGCCGGTCGGGCGAGCTCGACCGCTTGGTGCGCGTGCTCGACGCGGCGGAGGGCGGCCTGGCCGGGGTCGCGCTCGTGGGCGGCGACGCGGGGATCGGCAAGACCCGGCTGGTCACCGAGGTCCGCGATCTGGCCGAGGATCGCGGCTTCACCGTCCTCGTCGGGCAGTGCGCCGAGCTCGGCGACTCCCTGCCGTACCTGCCGCTCGTGGACGCGCTGCGCGGGGCGGCGGAGCCGGGCACGGCGGCCGACGGCGCGCTGAGCGCCTGGCCCGCGCTGCGGCGGCTACTCCCCGGCGCCGACCCGGGCGCGGCCGGGGCGGCGGCGGGCGCGCTCGCCCAGCAGCAGCTGTTCGGCTCGGTGCTGGGCTTCCTGTCCGAGCTGGCCGAGGGCCGCCCGGTGCTGTTCGTGTTCGAGGACCTGCACTGGGCCGACCGTTCGACCCGTGACCTGCTGGTCTTCCTCACCCGGATGCTCCAGCGGGAGCGGGTCGCCGTCGTCGGGACCTACCGGACCGACGACCTGCACAGGAAGCACCCGTTGCGGCCGGTCCTCGCCGAACTGCAACGGCTGCCGCTGGTCACCGCGACCGAGCTGCCCCCGCTCGCGAACGACGACCTGGCCGAATACCTCGCGACCATCGACACGACCCCCAGAAGCGTGCTCGGCAACGTGATCGGCGGAGTCGTCGAGCGCGCCGGCGGCAATCCGTTCTTCGCCGAGGAACTGCTCGCCGCGGCGGCGATGTGCGACGGGATGCCCGGCACCCTGTCCGACCTCCTGCTCTCCCGGGTGGAGGCGCTGCCCGACCAGGCACGCCACGTCCTGCGGGTGGCCGCGGTGGCCGGTCACAACGTCGATCACGACATGCTCAGGGACGCCACCGATCTCGGGGAGATCCCCCTGGAGGGCGCGCTGCGCGAGATCGTCTCGCGCGGCCTGCTGACCACGAACAGGAGCGGCTACGCGTTCCGGCACGCGCTGCTCCAGGAGGCGGTCTACGACGACCTGCTTCCCGGCGAACGGACCCGGCTGCACGGGACCTTCGCCCGCCTGCTCGCCGCCCGCGGCGCCTCCGCGGCAGAGCTGGCCCATCACTACCAGGCCGGACACGACCTGCCGGGAGCGCTCCGGGCGTCGGTCGAGGCGGGCCGGCTCGCGACCGAGGTGGGCGCGCCCGCGGAGGCTCACCGCCACTTCGACCGGGCTCTCGAGATCTGGGAGCACGTGGCCGACGCGGAGCGGCTCACCGGCACGAACGCCGTACGCGTCGCCCTGTCCAGCGCCGCGTCCGCCGCGGCCGCCGGGGACTACCGCCGCGCCGTGGCCCGGTTGCGGCGCCTGCGCCCGTCGCTGGACGATCCGCTCCTGATCTCCGAGACGGACGAGCGGATCGCCTACTACCTCACCGACTCCGACCTCGGCGCCGGCATGGTGGAGGCGGCGCGCGCCGCCGTCGACGTGCTGCCGCCCGGCGAGCCGACCCCCTTGCTCGCCCGCGCGCTGGCCACGTACGCCCGGGCCATGTTCGCCACGTCGGGCACCGCCGTACGGGACCTCGCGACCCGGGCGCTTGAGGCCGCGCGGGCGGCCGGAGCGCGGGACGCCGAGGTCAGCGCCCTGATCTCGCTGGCCATCGTGGAGGAGGCGACGGGCACGGTGGAACAGGTGGAGGAGCTGCTCGACCGCGCCACCGCGACGCGATCGGGCGACCTCAGCATCGACCTGCGCGCCGCCTTCCACCAGGCCCGCGTACGGTACGAGCACGGAGAGCTGGATGCCGCCGCGCGCACGGCGGACGCGAGCATCGAGCTGGCCGCGCGCACCGGCCTGACCTGGAGCACGTACGGCACGGACCTGCGCTTCCTCCAGTTCCTCATCCACTACGCGTCCGGTGACTGGGACACGGCAGAGCGTGTCGCGGCGGGGTTCGGCGTGCGCGTCGGCATGCCCGCCGAGGCGCACCTGTCGTCGTTCGCCCTATTCATCGAAGTCGGCCGGGGGAGCGACGCGGCCGACGATCGGCTCTCGTGGCTGCGGCCGTTCTGGAAGGCGGACGAGCGCGACGGCCAGGCCGACTACCTGGTGATCTACATGGCGCGCGGGCTGGCCGCCGAGCAGGCTCTCTGGCGCGGCGACCCGGAGACCGCCCTCGCCCATGTGACGGCTGTGGTGGACGCGCTCGACCCGTTCGATCCGGGGCTCATCCGGATCTGCGCGACCGGCCTGTGGGCGCTGGCGGAGGGCGCGGCGCCGCACGACGCCCGCGAGCGCGCCGACGACCTGATCGAACGGGCGCGCTGGTCCGCCGTGAACGGCCCGTACGGGCCACGCCTGGAACTGGGCCCGGAGGGCGCCGCCTGGCTGCTGCGGGCCGAGGCCGAATGGCACCGGGCCAAAGGGACGGCGGAGCCGGAGATGTGGCGGCGGGCCGCCCACGCCTTCGGGTTCGGGTTCGTCTACGAGGAGGCGCGGTCCCGCTGGCGGCTCGCCGAGTCCCTGCTCGACGCGGGCGACCGCGAGGCGGCACGGACCGAGTGGTCCCGGGCCGTCGAGACGGCCGACCGGCTCGGGGCCGCTCCCCTGCGCCGGGCGCTGGAGACGCTGGGCCTCCGAGCCCGTTTCGGCGCGGCCCGCCGCCCCACCCCCGCCGGCGGTGCCAGCGGTCAAGGTGCTGGGGGTCAAGGTGCTGGGGGCGGCCTCGACGCGCTGACCAGCCGCGAGCGCGAGGTGCTCGAACATGTGGCGGCCGGTCTGCCCAACCGGGAGATCGGCAAGCTGCTGTACATCTCGCAGAAGACCGTCAGCGTGCACGTCTCCAACATCTTGGCCAAGCTCGGCGTGGCCAGCCGTACCCAGGCGGCGGCGATCGCCCATCGGCAGGGAGCGGCCCCCGGCGAGTGACCCCGCGAGTGACCCGGTGCGATGATCCGCTGACTGATCCGCTGACTGATCCGCTGACTGATCCGGTGCGTGATCCGTCGTCTCCCCGGTTCACGCTTCACCCTGTCGTACCCGCTTGAAAGAATGCGACGGTAGCCCGAAAGAGGAGGTCAACGGTGACCCGCCAGATCACTTCCGTCATCGGTGGAAAGAACGCACCCGAAGGTTCCCCCTACTCGTCCACGAATCCGGCCCGGCCCTCGGAGGTCGTCGCCACGGTTCCGCTCGCGGACGCGGCGACGTTCGCCCGGGCGTGCCGTACGGCCGCCGCCGCGCAGAAGGAATGGGCCCGCGTGCCCGCGCCGGTGCGCGGCCGCGTGATCGCGTCCATCGGCCGACTGGTCGAGGCGAACACCGAGTCCCTGGCCCGGCTGGTGACCGAGGAGATCGGCAAGCCGTACGCCGAGGCGCTGGGCGAGGTCCGCGAGATCGTCGACACGTGCGACTTCTTCCTCGGCGAGGGGCGTCGCCTCTACGGCCAGACCGTGCCGTCGGAGATGCCGGACAAGAACCTGTTCACCTTCCGGGTCCCGGTCGGAGTCGCGGCCGTCATCACGGCGGGCAACTTCCCCGTTGCCGTCCCGTCGTGGTACCTGGTGCCCGCTCTGCTGTGCGGCAACGCCGTCGTGTGGAAGCCCGCCGAGTACGCCGCCGCGTCCGCGCACGCGCTGTACCGCCTGTTCGCCGCCGCCGGGCTGCCCGACGGCGTGCTGAACATCGTGTTCGCGGACGGCGCGCGGACGTACGAGGGGCTCGACCAGGCGCTGTCCGAGGGCACCGTGCACAAGGTCGGCTTCACCGGGTCCAGCGCGGTCGGGCGCAGCGTCGGCGAGCTGTGCGGGCGGCACCTGCAGTCCGCCTGCCTGGAGCTCGGCGGCAAGAACCCGATGGTCGTCATGCCCGACGCCGATCTCGACCTCGCCGTCGAGGGCGCGCTGTTCTCCGGGTTCGGTACGGCCGGGCAGCGCTGCACGTCCCTCGGCACGGTCATCGTCCACCGGGACGTCCACGACGAGTTCGTACGCCGGTACGTCCAGGCCGTACAGGCGGCGAAGATCGGCGACCCGAACGGCGACGTGCTCTACGGGCCGCTGCTCGACCACAAGTTCGCCGAGCGGTACGA
This sequence comes from Microtetraspora glauca, assembly GCF_040656155.1. Lineage (NCBI taxonomy): Bacteria > Bacillati > Actinomycetota > Actinomycetes > Streptosporangiales > Streptosporangiaceae > Microtetraspora > Microtetraspora glauca. Next base: position 596,669 of record NZ_JBFALK010000002.1, on the reverse strand, counting down.
GGAGTACCTCACCTGGGTCCAGCCGCACCACACCGTGCTGCCCGGCCCGACCGGCCGCATGGACGGCGAGGGCCTCTACTACCACCCGGTCGTCGTCGACGGAGTGCGCCCGGACGACCGGATCTTCCTTGAGGAGACCTTCGGCCCCATCGTCGGCGTGACCGCGTTCGACTCGCTCGACGAAGCGATCGAGCTGGCGAACAGGCCGGGCTACGGGCTGTCGTCGTCGATCTACACCACCGACCCGAAGGCCGCGTTCCGGTTCCGCGCGGGCGTGTCGGCCGGCATGGTCAGCGTCAACAACTCGACCTCGGGGGCCGAGGCGCACCTGCCGTTCGGCGGGAACGGCAAGTCGGGCAACGGCAGCAGGCAGAGCGGCGTCTGGGTGCTCGACCAGTTCACCCGCTGGCAGGCGATGAACTGGGACTACTCCGGCAAGCTGCAGAAGGCCCAGATGGACGTCGCCGACATCACGCCCGATCTGGCCTTCCGCCTCTGACACATCCGGACACCGCCAGACGTCACGTGGTGCCGTCGGGACCGCGGCGGCCGTCGTATCCGAGCAGCCGCATGGCGACCTCGGGATCCATGGCCGCCGCGAGGAGCTGCGCCCGCTCGGCCGCCCGGTCCCTGGCGTCCTCCGCCTGCCTGCGGCCCGCCTGCTGGGCGCGTACCACCGCGACGGCGACCACGATCAGGCCGAGGACGCCGAGGAGCGCGAGGAACAGCACCAGGGCGGTTCCCGGCGAGACGCCCTTCGCCGCCTCCTCCATGGCCCCGGCGGCGCCGCCCTGCAGGAGCGCCGCGCCGAGCAGGGCGATGACGACCAGCGCGATGATCCCGCCGATGGCCGCCCACAGCAGGCCGTGCGACCTGCCGCGCGGCGCCCCCGGCGGCGGGATCGCCGGTTCCGAGTGAGCGTCGGGTACGGACCCGTTCCGCGGCACGAGGTCCGGCTGGACGACGCCGTTGCCCCAGCCGTTCGTCGCGACCCGCACCGGCACGCCGGGAGACATGCCGGTCGTCATGGGGTGCGGCTCGTACGGGTCGTCGGCTCGTGGAGGCGCGAAGCTCGGCGAACCGGGCGGCACAGACGCGGACGCTGCGGACGACCCAGGCGGTCCAAGCGACCCGGGCGACCCGGGCGACCCCGCCCCCGGCGTTCCGGGGCCGGCGGAGGCCGGGCGCGCGGCCGCGACGACGGCCGACGGTTCGAGCTCCAGCACCCGTCCGGGCGCCGGCAGCTCCACCGGGACGGCGCTGTGGCTCCGGTGCGCGTCCGCCGCCGCCGTGTGGTACGCCTCGATCTCCTCGAAGAACTCGTCGGAGCCGTAGACGGTGCCGTCCACGAGCGGCCCGCGGGTCTTCTCGATGACCGCGACCACGTCGTCGCCGTTGAGCGTCTTGTGGTGCTCCAGGGCGTGCGCGACGCTCAGCACCTCGCGGCGGTTGTCCCTGAGCAGTTCGGCGGTCTTCTCCAGCAGCTGGTTCAGGTTGAACTCGATGCGCTCCGGGAGCATGTCGGGCGTCAGATCGTTCCCCGGCGACCTGGGCGTGCCGAGGAAGCCGATGCCTCCGCCCTGGCCGGGCGGATTCTGGGCCCTGCCCTCACGGATGCCGAGGTCCTGCAGGGCGGGCAGCGACGCGACGCCGATGCCCATGCCCCAGTGCGCCTCCATCAGCCCGGTCAGCAGCGTGGCCGACTGGAGGTCGCCGGAGACGCCGGAGGAGTTGTCCTCGCCGAAGAACATCCGCTCGCCCGCCAGCGAGGCGAGGGAGACCATGATGTCGGCCTCGTACTCCGACTTCCACCTGGTGAACTGGTCCTCCGGCTTGATGCTGGAGACCATGCCGAGGTAGTCGGCGCCCTTCTCGATGGTCGCGAGGTCGATCTCCAGGTGGTGCCGGGTGCGGTAGGCCACGACGGCGTGGCACGCCTCGTGCACGGCCACCGCGTGCCGTTCCCTCTCGATGTACTCGACGTCCTCCGGGGGCCCGAGCTGCTTGAGCCGCTTGGCCCGCATCACGTCGGACCAGGTGATCACGTCCCGGCCGTCCCTGATCGCGGTGATCAGCGACTCGTTGACGAGGTCCTTGATGGTCGCTCCGGTGGCGTACGGAGTGATCGTGGCCAGCTTGTCGACCTGCTCGTCGGTCAGCTCGTGCCGCACCTTGTCGAAGTATCCCTTGTAGGTGCGGATCCGGCCGTCCTTCGACGGATAGCCGACCTTGTAGATGCGGTCGATCCGGCCCGGCCGCAGCAGCGCCTCGTCCAGCGCCTCGGGCAGGTTGGTCGCCATCATGATCAGGATGCGGTACTTCGGCGGCGGCTTGGGACGCATGCCGAGCAGCCGCCGCACGTGCCGGTTGACGAACCCGCGCGGCTTCTTCAGGCCGGAGATCTCGGTGAGCAACGCCTGCAGCGTGCCCATGCCGCCACCGCCGCCGCCCATGCCGGCGCCGTAGACCAGGCGGCTGACGAGGGCGCCGGTCCTGGAGACCGGGGCGGCCGCCTCCGCCTGCCCCCGCCCGTGACCCTGCCCGTGACCGACCGCGTTGCGGCCGAGCAGCCATCGGGTCTCCTGGTCGAGGTAGGAGAAGCCGTTGCATCCCGCCTGCTGGAAGGGCGCGGGGACGGCCCGGCCCCATCCGCCCGGCCCGCCGGAGGCCAGCGCGCCCCGGTTGCCGAGGGAGTCGGCCTCGTCGAAGAAGACGATCACCCCGCCGTAGCGCAGCGCCAGCTTGCGGAGCTTCCTGAACAACGACTTGACCTTCAGCACGCCCACGCCGAAGAACATGTTGATGAACGCGCCGGGGTCCACGAAGACGTACGGCTTGCCGGTCGAGCCGGCGACCGCCTCGGCCATGAGGGTCTTTCCGGTGCCGGGAGGGCCCCACAGGAGGATGCCGCTCGGGACGTAGCCGCCCTTGTCCTCGATCTCGTCGGGCCGCTCGAGGAAGACGATGTTCTCCTTGACCCGCTCGACCACATGGTCCTGGCCCCACACGTCGGCGAAGCGCGTCTTGATGTCGTCGGGGAAGTAGACGTCCACGCCGCCGCGTGAGAGGAACCAGAAGATGGCGGCGAACTGGCCGACGGCCAGCAGCATGTAGAGGAGGACCTGCAGGACCGTCGGGAGATATCCCACCGCCTGGGCCGGCGCCTGGATCAGTGCCTCCAGGGGCGAGGTGTCCCCCAGCTTGCCGAGCACGACGGCGATGACGGCGATCCAGATCGTCCACTTCAGCGCCCGGGCCAGCCGGAAGCGGGTCCAGTCGCTGAACCTGCGGCGGGTCCAGCGGTTCCATCCGCCGAAGACCTTCTTCGTCCAGAACCGGTGGTATCCGGCGGACCTCTCGCTGATCAGGAAGTGGAGTTGCCTGATCAGCTCCAGGCCCGCCAGCCACAGGATCCAGGTGGACTCCTCAGCCGTCTTGGTGACCGCGTCCCGCACCGGGATGATCCCGGGGAAGCTGCCGTAGGTGTTCATCACCAGGACGCCGAACAGCACCGCGAGCAGGACCAGGAACTTGGCCCGGTCCCAGAAGGGAAGCCGTTTCCTGGTCAGCGGGTCGCGGTCCACGGGGCCCGAGCCGGGTTCGCGCAGCCCCTCGGGCTGGTGTGCCGTGTTCATCTGAGGGGCTCCTTCACGAGGTGAGTCGCTTGACCTTGAAGGACTGCGCGACTTGGTCGATCTCCTTGGTCCGCTTCCTGTAACAGGCGGCCGTACAGCGGATCAGCAGCGTGGACACGTGCGTGCCGTCGGCGGAGAGGTAGGCCGTCTCGTCGAACGTCTGGACCGGCCCGCCGAGCAGGCGGTAGTTGAAGATCGCCCGGATTCCGCGGACACCGTCCTTCACCGGCAGCACCTGGTCGGTCAGCAGCTCGAAGTCCTTGAACGGCGAGGCGGACGACGATTCGAGCTGCTGCCGTGCCTCGGTGCTGAGCGCGACGGGGAGACCGGAGGAGTTGCGCAGCACGTTGAGCGACACCTCGTTCCGCTGTGACGGGGTGAGGGTCTGCACCTTCGCCATGACGAACGGCTGGTCCTCGACCAGTGAGCCGGGGACCAGCAGGTGGTCGGCGGACGGCCGTGAGTGGGCGTCGAACCCGACCGTCCAGGTGAGCTGTTTCTGGAGCCGCGCGGTCTCGGACTGGAGGTCGCCGAAGACCTTGTTGTCGAGCGACGCCTGATCGACCTTGCGCCATTCCGAAGGGACTTTGAAGTATGTCGCTCCGTCGTCGTCACGTACGTACGTGAACTGGGAGCCGGCGCAGCCTGACAGCCCTGTGAGCAGTGCGGAGGCTGTCGTTACCGCCACCATTCCGGACCTAACCCGCGATCTTTCCACCAGGGCCCAACCTCCGCTTTGCGGGTGTACGAGGTAGTAGTGCCCGTTTTCCGAGTATCCATCTCGACATCGGCGATGGTCATCTGGGAAATCTTGCCCAAATCTTGGCCATATCTTGGCTTTGCCTGTTATCCACCACTAAACGATGAACGCGTCAACTCGATCATGTAACAGGGGATGACTGATCGCGTGAGATAGTGCTACAGATCGGAGAGCGCGACGAAAAATGACCTATCGCGAGCGCGCGAAGTGGCCAAGGATGGAGGGGGCGGGGGTGCCGCTCGCCGGGCTCGCCACAGACGCACAGCCGACGGACTTGGAGCACTTCTATGAGCGACAGCGTGGACGACCTTGACCGTTGGGCTCGCGGACTGGAGATCATGAAGCGCGTGAACGGATGGGACCATCCCGACGACGCGCCCGGCGAGTTCTTCGGGATGACGGTGGAGCATCTGTTCGCCGAGATCTGGTCGCGCGACGTGCTCTCGGTCAGGGAGCGGCGGTTGCTGCTGCTCGGCCTGCTCGTCGGCCAGGGGCTCGACGACGCCCTGCGCGTCCAGCTCGACACCGCGCTGCGCACCGGGGAGCTGACCCCCACGGAGCTCCGCGAGGTCGTCGTGTTCCTGACCCACTACGCCGGCTGGCCGCGCGGCGCCCGGCTCAACTCCCAGGTCGAGGAGCTGATCGAGCGGTCGGCAGGGGATTGACGCCTGGACCGGTCCCCGCCCGGCGAACCCGCGCGCCGGACGCCGGCCGGCGCGGCTCCGGACGGTGTGCCACAACAGTCCGCGCTCGTATCCTCATTGTGTTTCGGAAATAACTCGATGCGGCCGTGTCCGCCTTTTCCGCGGTCGACCGAATCAATCGCCGACCGGAACAGGGGCGTCACCACCCGGCGACACACCTCGGCACCACCTCCTTGACTGAAAAGCAGCGGAGCGATCCAATGCGGACAGGCGTGCGCGAAGACGCATGACCATCGATCCAAGGAGGGGTACCGAAATGGATATCAGCTACCACGAAACCCAGGATCGCCTGACAAGCCGTATACGCGCGCACAAGCTGTTCGGCAACTTCGATATCACCGACTGGATCGACGATTTCCTCGGCCATCGCCCACGCGTGAACGTTCTCGACCTCGGGTGCGGCGACGGGAACCACATCGACCTCTACCTGCGACACGTCGGCGACGATGGAACGGTCACCGGCGCCGACCGGGACGAAGCGCTGATCAACCGGGCCAAGGCTCGCTACCTTGACGTGGAGAACCTTTCCCTGCGCGTCGGCTCCATGGATGACGCCCTGCCCTTCGAGGACGGCGCGTTCGACCTCTGCATGGTGACTTTCGCCGTATACAACGCCAGGGACGCGGAATTCACCCTCCGTGAACTGCATCGTGTACTCGACAAAAACGGCGAACTCGTCATGATCGGGCCTACTGCCAACAATGTGGCAGAGCTCTACGAATTCAACGAGAAGGTGACCGGGCGGAAAGCGGACGAGAAGACACTGCGTCGATCGGAGCGGATCGTCAACGAGTTCCTGCCTCTCGCTCTGGGAATGTTCGGCAGCGTCCGGGCAGAGGTCATCAATTCCGTGCTGACCTTTCCGAACCGGGACGAGTTCCTCCGCTACTTCTGCTCGACCCTGCTCTATGAGGAGATCGCCGAGCGCGAAGGCCACTCGCTCGACGACCTCAAGGCGTACTGCCCTCCGAGCGGTGCGATGCCGGTGTCCAAGGAGATGGTCGCGGTGGTGGCCACGAAGTCCGCCTGAGCGGCGCCACCCTCTACTACAGATCACACGGGGAACATCATGATCAACTGGACGGACCAGCGGCTTCTGGTGGTCGCTCCGCATCCGGACGACGAACTCCTGGGCTGCGGTGGCCTCATCAACCTGGTGAAGCGATCGGGCGGACAGGTATTCGTGCTCTTCGTCACCGTCGGCGACACGAGAGATTTCTCGCAGGCGGGACAGTCCACCGGATCGGAGCGCGAGCGCGAGATCGAGGAGGTGGTCAAGCACTTCGGTGTGGACGGCCACCACATCGCGCTGCGGGGCAGCGACTACCACCTGCGGCTCGACCATCTGCCGCGGCAGCGTCTGATCGACCTTCTCGAACGCGACAGTCCGCTCTCCTTCTCCGAGATCCGCCCGTCCGTGGTGCTGCTGCCGGAGATCACCAGTTACAACCAGGACCACAAGAGCGTCGCGCACGCGGGAATCACCGCGTTGCGGCCAGGGCCACGGGATGAGCGTCATCAACCCGACATCGTCCTCATGTACGAGGAGGTGGCGGACGGCTGGAGCGGCGAGAGCATCTCGCCGCGCAACTTCTACGTCGGCATCGAGCCGATCGACCTCGATCAGAAGATCGAGGGGCTGCGGCGTTACGCGAGTCAGTGGCGAACGCATCCCCATACCCGTTCTGAGGAGGCGCTCCGCGGCCTCGCCGCGGTACGCGGCGTCCAATGCGGGCAGCCCCTGGCCGAAGCCTTCACCTGCCTGCGGTTCACCGCCTGAGGCGAACGGTCACGAACATCCGGCGGCCCCGGCGGGCCCGCGCTCCCACCAGGAGTCGCGGGCCGGCCGGGGCCGCCGCTCTGTGGCGTTGGGACTAGTCTGCCGTCATGCCCACCGCACTCATCACCGGCGCGACCGCCGGAATCGGCGCGGCCTTCGCCCGCCGCCTCGCCGCCGACGGCTTCTCCCTCGTGCTGGTCGCCCGTGACGCGGCCCGTCTGTCCGCCTCGGCGGGAGAGCTGCGCAAGCGGTACGGCGTGGCGGTGGAGGTGCTGCCCGCCGACCTCTCCCTCGACGAGGGCGTGACGAAGGTCGAGGAGCGCCTCAGGCAGGGTGTCGACCTGCTGGTCAACAACGCGGGGTTCGGGCATCCCGGCGCTTTCCTCGACGTCCCCGTGGACGAGGAGGTGACCATGCTCCGGGTCCACTGCGAGGCGGTGCTGCGGCTCACGCTGGCCGCGCTGCCAGGGATGCGGGCACGCGGCCGGGGAGCCGTGATCAACGTGGCGTCGGTGGCGGCGTTCTTCACCCGCGGCACCTACAGCGCGTCCAAGGCCTGGGTGGTCAACTTCAGCGAGTCCGTCGCCGCCGAGGCCGGCGACCGCGACGTGCGCGTCATGGCCCTCTGTCCCGGATTCGTCCGTACGGAGTTCCACCGGCGGGCCGCCATGGACGTGTCCGGCATCCCGGGCTTCCTGTGGTTGTCGGCCGACCGGGTCGTGGCCGAGGCGATGCGCGACCTCGCCCGCGGCCGGAGGGTCAGCGTTCCCTCGGCCCGCTACAAGGCGATCGTGTCGATCGGCAAGCTCGTCCCGCGGAACCTCGTCGGGCAGGTCTCCGCCCGCATCGGGCGCCGCTGACCCGGACCGCCCGTCACCTCGGCAGCTTGGCCGGTATCCGGTACACCGCGTAGTCGCCGGAGCGGAAGCGCAGGTTCGCGGCGTCCCCGATCGGCGGTGACCGGCGCTCTTCGACGACGAGCCAGCGGACCCCGAAGCGGTCGCGCAGGTACTGGAAGGCCGCGGCCGACGGGCGGCGGAAGGCCGCGTCGTTCAGCCGGAGGCGCTCGGAGTCCCAGAACGGGAGCCGCAGCACCGACTGGCCGGGCCGCCAGCGGTCCATGTTCGTCAGCGTGTACGCCCATCCCTCGACCAGCGCGCGCCGCTCGGACAGCGCGGTCACCCAGAAGTGGCGGCTGTCGCAGGGGTCCTCACGGCCCCAGACGCAGTGCGCGTTGGTGGCGACCAGGTCCTCCGGCCGCGAGTGGGCGCGCAGCCACCGCCCGGCGGCGAGCGCGCCGCGCGGCACCTTCTCCCTGTCGGGGTGGACCACCCGCGCCGCGGCGGGGTCGGCTCCGGGGTCGTCGCCGAGCGCGAGCGCGCGCGCCTGCCAGGACGCCGGGACGCCCATGGCCGCGACCATGGACAGCGCGAGCGACCAGGCGCGCACCCTGCGCCGCCGCAGCGCGAACGCGGCCGCGGCCGCGAGGATCGCGACGGCGAACACGACGGCGAACGGCAGGTAGAGCGCGGCCTCGGCACGGCCCGGCCCCAGCGGGACGACGACGCCGGACAGCACGCGGATCAGGTGCGCGACCACCAGCCCCGAGGCGACGGCGCCCGCGACCGCCCAGCGCGACGGCCGCTCCCCCTTCGTCACGACCAGGAACCCGTACGCCGAGAGGATCGCGAGGTACGGATAGATCGCCTGAAGGAAGTACCCCTCGTTCAGGTAGGTGCTGCCCAGCAGGAGCACGGCGCCGACGCCCGCCGCGCACATGCCGAGCATGAGGACGACGGGCGGCCCCAGGAGCAGCCGGGGGCGGCGCAGCAACCCCGCGATCCCGCACCAGGTGACCGCCCAGCAGATCAGGTAGACCGCGGTCATCCCGGCGAGGGAGGCCGGTGACGGCTGCGCCGCGTCGCCCAGCCCTGCGAGCTTCACCCACGTCGTGCGCACGAAGGACAGCGGGGCGACGATCACCCCCTGGCGGCCGCCGCCGTACAGGACGACCTGCGCGAAGGCCAGGCACGCGACGGTCATTCCGAGCGTGGCGAGCACGGCCCACGGCGGACGCCGGTCCCGGACCGCCCGCACCGCGCCGACCACGACCAGCCCGGCGAAGAGCAGCGGCAGATGGGTGGCCTTGGCCCCCATGACGGCGATCAGGAGGACCGCCAGCAGGACCCACGCGCCCCGGCCGCCGCGCCCCTCCAGGAGGTCGGCGAGCACGAGCACGACGGCCGCGAACAGCAGCGCCCCGAACATCTGCGACGGGCTGCCCCATCCGCTCGGCTGGAGGCCGTTCCACAGGAGCAGCCCGTCGGTGTTGGCGTACAGGCGCGGCATGGACACGAAAAGGGTTCCGGCGACGGCGAGCGCCGCGGCGACCCGCGATCCGGTGACGCGGTGCCCGATCATCCCGATGAGCGCGGCGAAGGCGGCCAACATCGGCAGGACGGCCAGGCGGAAGAGCAGCACCATCGGCTCGATGCCCGTGACCCAGCTCGACGACGCGAGGTGGGCGTAGACGAACCAGTGGTAGAGGAGCGGCTCACCGGCGACCGTGGGCTCCTCCGGCGGCATGTGGTGCTTCAGCTCGCCGACGAGGCCCAGGTGGTAGGGCATGTCGAAGAGGGAGGCGCCGGCCCGGGGCCAGGTCAACGCGTTCGCGTCGAAGAAGCTCGTGGCGCTCCACCAGGTGAGGTAGACGACGACCAGCGCGAGGAACCAGGACCACCACCGCGGCGCGGCGGGCCCCGGCGGCACGCGCCTCCAGTGGCGGCGCAGCCGTGGGACGGCCAGGAAGGCGGCGTAGACGGCCGCCGGCCAGAGCAGGACGAGCAGCGGATGGCCCGCCGCGCGGGCGGCGATGTACGCGGGCACCTCGATCGCGTATCCCAGCGTCACGCCGAGGGCGAGTTCCTCCCCCGCCGTGCGGCCGGCGTCCTTCCCATCACCTCTGACCGCTCCGTACAGCGCCCTGACCAGCAGGACGCCGGGGAGCGCGAGGGCCAGCGCGAGATAGAGCCCGAAGACGGCGAGGTCCCGGATCGACACACCGTTGAGCCCCAGCACCGCGGCCGCGAACACGAGGGCGAGCGCCGCGGGCGCCCACCGGGCCAGGCGGGATCTCCGATGCCGTCCGGCGCGCCTTCCCCCGCCGATGGACGGGCCCGCCGCGATGGTCCTGACCATGCGGAGAGTCTGGCGGCGGGCGCGTCCTCGTGCCGTCGTCTTTGCCAGTACTTCACCCGGCGGGGGGCGGGTCAGAGCCGTTCGACGTTGAAGCCCCTGCAGCGGTCGCGGGTGTCGAAGACGAAGGTGCCGGCGCGTTGGACCAGCTCGTAGTCGAAGCAGTCGTGGTCGGTGAGGACGACGACCGCGTCCGCCCGGGCCAGCTCGTGGTAGGACGCCTCCGCGAGCTCGATCCCGGCCGGCAACCGGCCGAGATCGATGTGCGGATCGGCGGCCCGCACCTCCGCGCCCAGCTTCGTCAACGCGCGGGCCACCTCGATCGCGGGAGACTCCCGGCAGTCGCCCGCGTTCTTCTTGTACGCGAGGCCGAGCAGCAGCACGCGGCTGCCCTTGACCGGCTTGAACCGCTGGTTGAGCGCGAGCGTCAGCCGGTGGACGACGTGCTCGGGCATGTGGTCGTTGACGTCGTTGGCCAGCTCGACGAACCGGAAGTTGTGCCCCAGGCTGCGCTTGACCTTCCAGGACAGGTACGACGGGTCGATCGGGAGGCAGTGCCCGCCGACTCCCGGTCCCGGGGTGAAGCGCATGTAGCCGAACGGCTTGGTCGATGCCGCGTCGATGGCCTCCCAGACATCGATCCCGAGCTGCTGCGCGAAGATCGACAGCTCGTTCACCAGGGCGATGTTGACGTGCCTGAACGTGTTCTCCAGGAGCTTGCACAGCTCGGCCACCTGGAGCGACGACACCGGGACGACCTGCTCCACGATGGCGCAGTAGAAGGCCCGGATCCGGGCGAGGGACGCCTCGTCGAGGCCGGAGACGACCTTCGGGGTGTTCTCCAGCCGCCAGCGCGCGTTGCCCGGGTCGATCCGCTCCGGGCTGTAGCCGAGGCAGAAGTCCTCGGGGGCCCGCAGCCCCGACCCTTCCTCCAGGATCGGACGAAGGTACTCCTCGGTGGTCCCCGGATAGGTCGTCGACTCCAGCACCACCAGGGAGCCATGCCGTACGAACGGGGCGATCGACCGGCCGGCCGAGGCGATGTGGCGCAGGTCGGGTGCGCCCTCGCTCAGTGGCGTCGGCACCGTGATCACGCAGACGTCGAACCCCTCGGCGCCCGCGTAGTCCGTTGCGACGTGATACCGGCCGGACCGGTGGGCGGCGGCCAGCACGTCGTCACCGATGTCCTCGACGTAGCTCTCGGCGGCGTTGAGGCGTTTCACCCTCCACTCGTCGAGGTCGATCCCCACGACGTCGAACCCGGCCTCGACCGCCCGCATCGCGAGCGGCAGGCCGACGTATCCCTGGCCGATCACGACCAGCTTCTCTCCCACTTCCAAGGACCCCCGTCATTTTCCAGATCAGATGTCCCGACTCTAGAAGTCGGGAGATCCCGAACCCCCGAAGGCAGATTCGGCGTGTCGCCTGCCATGCCCGGCATCGGGCGAACCGCCGTCGCAGCTTCGCCTCGCGGACAGACGCAGTCGACTTTCGAACAAAGGGGCTGTTTCGCGAGGGAAGAAACGCGCGGAGGTCTGCCCCGGCGTCGAGGCGCTGCGGCTTTTCCCCGGCGACAAGCGCCGAGGAGATCGAGGCGTACTTCGCACAGTTGCAGAACCGGAAGAAGCGCCCCGTCGGCGAGGACCGCGCCTCCGCCACCATCTGCGATGGCAGCAGCAGCCGGGCCGAGCGGTCCACGGCGTGAGTCCGGATCGTGTGGCCGAGGCGACTTCCGATCCCGGTAAACGCCCAGCAAGGAGCCCGACGCTTATCGGCAAAATCGACGGGGCGCGCGGGCCCGTTGATCGGTTTCCCCGTAAATTCGAACGGTCAACCGGTCGCCGCCGCCATAGGTTCTTGTCGACCCCTCCACGGAGGCGGCTGATGTGCCCACAGGTGACGTCCGTCACGGCCATGTCGCCGGTAGGAGCCCCGCCCGAAGTGAGGGGGCCACAGAATCGCCGTGCGCGCCGGACACAAACCCACGCCGAACAATACGGAAGCGCGAATCGAATGAAGCGAGTTGCGATAGTGCAATCGAACTATATACCCTGGAAGGGATATTTCGATCTCATCGCCCATGTCGACGAGTTCATCCTGCTCGACGACGTGCAATACACCAACAGGGATTGGCGTAATCGCAACCGCATAAAGACGGCCACGGGCCCCATATGGCTCTCGATTCCGATCGAACACGGAGGCCGGAGCCAGCTGATCAACGAGGCGACCGTCGCCAGCCGGTCCTGGAATGTCAAACATTGGCGATCACTCACACACGCCTACCGGAGGAGCCCCTACTTCGACGAGTACGCCACGGCTCTGGAAAAAATGTACCGAGAATGCGAAGGAAGCAGGATGTCCGAAATAAACAGACACTTCCTCGAAGGGCTCTGTTCGATCCTCGGCATTCAGGCCAACCTGCGTCAGTCCACCGACTACGGTGCGACGGGATCCAAAACCGAGCGTCTCGTCGACCTGTGCCGGAAGTCGGGAGCGACCCGATACATCACCGGCCCGGCCGCTCGAGCCTACCTCGACGAAACCATTTTCCAGAATGCGGGAATCGAGACTCAATGGTTCGACTACTCGGGCTATCCCGAGTATCCGCAACTCCACCCGCCCTTCGACCATCACGTGAGCGTTCTCGATCTCATCTTCAACACCGGGCCGAACGCCAAGAGGTATCTGAAGATCGCCACTTCGACGAGGGTGCCGTGAAACGTCGTCACTACAGCCCGCGCTACCGCAGGTGCCCACCCGACCGGGCTTTCATGATCTTTATATGCCAGTTGTAGATCGAGACGAGGAGACGGCCAACCGCCGGACCCTCGGCGAGGCGATCGGCCACCGCGGCCCACACGTGCTGTATCACTTCTCGTTCCTGGCCCGCTGAAATGACAACGCCGTACGCGACCGGGTCGCCACCTGGGCAGTCGATCAGGTGGTGACCTGAACGCGGTACTCGTCATCGACGAGACCGGTGATGGGAACAGCACCCAAGCTGTGGATGCGGCCGATGTACTCCCCCAGAACCCCCGAAGGCGATGAGTTGGGCGGCGGAAAGGAGCGCCACCATCGAGGCGATGGTGGCGAATCCCGCGGCCGTGGTCTCCCCTGCCGCGAAACCGCGGCGAAACGCCATAGAACGGCCGCGCCCAGCAGGAGCCCGAAGATCCCGACGAGCAGTGGCAACGCGGCGCGGCGGGCGTTCACCGTCCGAGCGCGTTGCTCCCGAGTCTCCGCGTCAGTCATTTCTCGCCGACCATCACACGCGTCCGACGGTCACTCCGGGATCAGCTCCAGAAAGAGGCGGATCACGGTGCCGTCGAGCGTGCGGAGTCGCACGCAGTTGTCCCGGTTGAAGCACCGGCCCCGCATGATGTCCACCATTCGCCCGACCGTCATGATCTGGTCCGGGTCAAGGTACCCGAGTGCCTCGAACTCGCTGGTCGTGTGTGCGGTGGCCTTGTCGTGGTCCTGTTCCTTCGGTGTGAGCGCGTTCGCGCACAGCAGCGGCCACGAGCGCCGGAACAGTTCGACGGCGGCGTCCTCGACCTTTCGGTAGAGCGAACCGCCCGTGTCGTGCGGGTGGACCGGAACCTCTTCCTGCGCGAGCACCGGACCCGTGTCGACTCCCTCGTCGACCATGTGCAACGTCGCACCGGCCGGTGTGCCGTCGATGATCGACCAGATCGCCGTCCGCCGCCCCCGGTTGTATGGGAGCAAGGAGGGATGGAGGTTGACGATCCCACGCGGAAACGCGTTGATGAGCTCCGACGTGAATATGTGCGCGAAATACAGGGAGATCCCCAACTCCGCGCCGAGCGCTGCGATGCGGCGCGCCGCCTCTCCGTTCCTGAGCATGTCCCCGGTGAGGACGAGGCCCGCTCGCTCCAGGTCGGGGAACAGGCTCCTGATCTCGCCTGCCCGACGCTGCTGACCGGGAGCGTTGAGGACGACCGCGGCGACCTCCGCGTCCGGCCTGCCATGAAGCCACGTCGCGATCTCAAGACCAGTCCGGTCATTACAGAATAGGACGATCCGCATGTTTTGTTCCCTGGAAATTAGCTTGGTAATTGTGCGAGAGCTGAGCGCTCCGAGCCGTCAACGCACTGCGCCCAGTGGCCCGCAGCGATAGGGCCCCAGGGCGCGCGCGTGAATTCCGTGATCGGTTCTACCGCTGTGCCGGCATCCGCATGGCGGACGACCACAACCGCCCTGACGATCAGGAGGTCGTGGCCCTGAGCCCGCGCCACCAGTCCTCGTGGTCGCGATACCACCGCACGACCTCGGCGAGCCCCTCGTCGAAGTCGACCAGAGGCTCGTAGCCGATCGAACGGATCTTGCCGGAGTCGACGGAGTAGCGCAGGTCATGGCCGAGCCGATCCGGCACGTGCTCGACCATCTCCCAGCCGACGCCGAAGGCATCGAGCAGCCGGCGGGTCAGCTCCAGGTTGGTCAGCTCGACCCCGCCGCCGATGTTGTAGACCTCTCCCGCGCCGCCCTTGTCGACCACGGTCTGGATGCCCCGGCAGTGGTCGTCGACATGCAACCACTCGCGCACGTTGCGGCCGTCGCCGTACATCGGGACGGGTCGGCCGTCGATGAGGTTGGTGACGAAGAGCGGGATGACCTTCTCGGGGTACTGGTAGGGGCCGTAGTTGTTGGAACATCTGGTGACGCGGACGTCGAGGCCGTGCGTCCGATGGTAGGCACGGCAGAGCAGGTCGGCGCCCGCCTTGGCGGCGGAGTAGGGCGAGTTCGGCAGCAGCGGCTCGCATTCGGTCCACGAGCCCTCCTCGATCGACCCGTACACCTCGTCGGTCGAGACCTGGACGACCGTGCGCACGTCGTGGTCGAGTGCGGCCTGGAGCAGACACTGCGTGCCCTGCACATTGGTGACCACGAAGTCGCCCGCGCCGGTGATCGAGCGGTCCACATGCGTCTCGGCGGCGAAGTTGACGACGATGTCGTGGCCGGGCACCAACTCGGCGAGAAGGGCGGCGTCGGTGATGTCGCCGTGGACGAAGGTGAGCCGGGCGGCCCCCTCGACCGGCCGCAGGTTCGCCATGTTGCCCGCGTAGGTGAGCTTGTCGAGCACCGTCACATGGGCGTCCTCGTAGCCGGCGTACGCCCCGGTGAGCAGCGACCGGACATAGTTGGAGCCGATGAACCCGGCGCCCCCCGAGACCAGGATCCTCATGCGCGCACCTGAACCTTGCTGTGGTCTCCCACCATGAGCTGACAGGCGTTCGGCACTCCGGCCGCCTTCGTGACCTCGACATTACGGCCGATGAGGGAGCGGCTGAGCCCGCCGACGCCTCTGATGGCCGACTCGCCCAGGACGATGCTGTACTCCACCTCGGCCTCCTCCACCGTGCAGCCGTCTCCGATGGACGTGTAGGGGCCGATGTACGAGCGATCGATCTTGGTATCGGCGCCGATGACCGCGGGCCCACGGATCACGGAATTCTCCACGACGGCGCCGGGGCCGATGACGACCCGCCCGGTTATCTCGGAGAGCCCGTCCACCGTGCCCCTGCAGTCGTGCTCGATCGCCTCCAGCACGATCCGGTTGCACTCCAGCATGTCCTCCAGTCGGCCGGTGTCCTTCCAATAGCCGGTGACGAGATGTGACTGGACCCGATGGCCGGCGTCGATGAGCCACTTGATGGCGTCGGTGATCTCCAGCTCGCCCCGGGCGGACGGCCCGATCGCGCGTACGGCCTCGTGGATGGCGGGTGAGAACGTGTAGACCCCGACGATCGCGAGATCGCTGCGCGGGTTCACCGGCTTCTCTTCGAGCGCGACGATCTCCCCGTCCGGCCCGAGCTCCGCGACGCCGTAGAACTGCGGCTCCGCGACCCGGGTGAGCAGGATGCGGGCGTCGCAGTCGGCCGCGTCGAAGGCGTCGACCAGGCCGGTGATGCCGTCGATCAGGAAGTTGTCCCCGAGGTACATCACGAAGGGGTCGTCGGCGAGGAACTCCCTGGCGATCAGGACACAGTGCGCGAGGCCGAGCGGGGCCTCCTGCTCGATGTAGGTGATGTCGAGCCCGAAAGCCGAACCGTCGCCGACGGCCTCGCGGATCTCGTGCGCCGTGTCGCCGACGATGACGCCGACGCTGGTGATCCCCGCCTCACGGATCGCCTCGAGCCCGTAAAAGAGCACCGGCTTGTTCGCGACAGGAACCAGCTGTTTCGCCGACGTGTGGGTCAGCGGGCGCAGTCTGGTCCCCTTGCCGCCCGCCAGAACGAGTGCCTTCACCGCTCTTCGAGTCCTTCCATGCTTTTGGATCCCTCATTGAAGAACGCATGGCCGCAGCGACCATCTGACCGGTCGAAATTACCGGGGGCTCGAATCGAGAACGTCGCACCGCAGGCCGCTTTTGCCGAACGGTGTTGCACATGTTGCCAGGGCTAGACGTTGCCGACGCCCTCCCACTACCGGAAGGTCCATGCTCGGTGTATCGCGTAACTCAGCGGCGGACTCATCAGGATTATCAGGCCCTGCGCCACCATGATGGGAATCCCGGCAAACTCCACCAGAATGGGCAGGCCGATGACGGACAGGCCGAGGAAGCTCAGCCCGACGGCGTAGAAGCGCAGGTAACCGGACAGCCATCCCACGCCGGAGACCTTGAAGACCACCAGCCTATACGCCGGATAGACGAGCACCACGGTGATGAAGTGGCTGACCACGACGAGGAAAAGGTAGGGCACCGCATTCTTGGCGACCAGCAATCCTAGGCAAAGAAGAGCGTAATACACCCCGGCCGTCATGGCACCGGCCAGCAGGTATGTGATGCGCTGGCCGAGGAAAGCCGGGATCAGGGCCCGTCGCACCATCGGGTTCTCCCGGGCACTACGGCTTTTGAGTTCGAGCATATTGGGGCTACTCCGGATCTGCTGTCGACGGCCGATCAGGGGGAGTGTAATCGTCGGCGAGAATGAATCGGGGGATCAATGTCGGTGTCGGTGGTAATTCCGTGTTATCGCTCAGCGCGGACCCTTCCGCCGCTGGTCGCCAGGCTCATGCCGGTGCTGCGCGACGTGTCCCCCCGTCACGAGGTGATCCTCGTCGTGGACGGAAGCCCGGACGACACCTGGACCGTCGCCTCCGACCTGGCACGCCGGGTCGAGGGCGTGCGGGCCCTCCACCTCTCCCGCAACTACGGCCAGCACAACGCCCTGGTCGCGGGCATCAGGGAGGCCAGGTTCGACGTCGTCGTCACGATGGACGACGACCTCCAGCACCTGCCGGAGCAGATCCCCCTCCTGCTCGCCGCGCTCGAGGGCGAGCGCCTCGACCTGGTGTACGGCGTGCCGCACGAGGAGGAGCACGGATACCTGCGCAGCCTCGCGTCCCGCTCGATGAAGGCGGGGATGGCCGCCGCGCTCGGCATCCGCACCGCGCGGGCGATCAGCGCGTTCCGTGCCTTCCGCACCCGCCTTCGCGACGGCTTCGACGGGTTGTCCGGTCCGCACGCGTCCATCGACGTCGCGCTCTCGTGGGCCACTACCCGCGTCGACTCGGTGCGGGTGCGCATGAGCGAGCGCGACCACGGCCGATCCAACTACACACCCCGCCTGCTCGTGCGACACGCCGTCACCATGCTGGTCGGCTACAGCGCCGCTCCCCTGAAGGCGGCCAGCTACCTGGGGTTCCTCGCGGGGATCATCGGCCTACTGCTCGGCGCGGTCGTGCTGTGGAGGTTCGTCATGGGAGACACCACGGTGGCGGGGTTCACGACGATCGCCTCGATGGTCGCGCTCTTCTCGGCGGCGCAGCTCATATCCATCGGGGTGCTCGGCGAGTACGTCGGCCGCATCCACGGTGGCGGGATGGGCCGCCCGACCTATCTCGTACGCGAGCGGGCCGAGACTGCGGGCGACCGCACCGCCGGGCGGCTGTCCGACGACCTCGACGCTCCCGTGGGAGTCGGCTCCGGACCGGGTGACCGGTGAAAGGGGCGCGGCGCGGTCGTACCCAGTGCCCCTCCGGCACTAGACGGAAAGGCGGTCGGGCGCCGGCGCGGATTCGACCCGCCGGGCCGCGCCCCGGAGGACGCGCCGGCTCAGCACGAACGTGAGCGGGACGGTGACGCACATCGTCAGCGGCATCGCCGCCCAGCCGGCGACCCCCAAGCGGACCAACAGCGTCAGGAGGGCCAGACCGGTGAGGTACTGGACCAGATAGACGCCCGGAAACCGGACGGCGGTACGGATCGACGCCCTGGTGCGGAACACGAAAACGGCGTTGAGGACGTAGGAGAGAGCGATGCCGAAGAGGAAGACCAGCGAATAGGCGACCGACGGCGGCATCCACCACGACAGGATCACGAACAGCCCGTACGTTATGCCACTGTTGGCGGCTCCGGCCACGAGAAACCGGACGAACGACGAACCCCTCATGCGCGCGCCGGCTGCCTGGACACGATCCGCCGGAACTCCTCGTACGAGCGGATGTAGTCGTCCGGGTCGTAGTAGTCGGAGGCGAACACGAGGAGCAGGGCGTCGGGCGAGTACCGGTATTGCGTGCCCCAGATCATGGCCGGCATGTAGACGCCGCGGCTGGGGCGGTCCAGCGTGACCTCACGACGGTTGCGACCGTCGTCCAGCAGGACCCCGCACGACCCGCGCACACAGATCAGGAACTGCTCACAGCTTCTGTGGGCGTGCTCGCCCCGTACTTCCATGCTCGGCACGTTGAAGACCAGGAAATAGCGCTTGGGCACGAATGGCAGCTCACGTTCGAACTCCCCGACGGAGAGTTCGCCACGCAGGTCCTTCGTGACGTGCAACTCGTGCAGGCTGGCGGCCCCGACTCCGAGCCCCACCTTCCCCGTCCGCCTGGTGCCGCCGCCCGCGAAAGGCGTGCCGAGATGTTCCCCGCCCGCGACGTAGCCCTTGATGCGGGCCGGATTGCCGACCACGATCGCATTGGGGGGAACCGAACGCGTCACGACCGCGGCCGCCCCCACCATCGCGCCCGTGCCGATCTCCACACCTGGCAGGATCGTGCTGTTCGCGCCGATGGAGGCGCCGGAGCGGACCACCGTGCGGGCCGGCTTCTCCGGGTAGACCTTGCTGCGCGGGAAAACGTCGTTCGTGAAGGTCGCGTTGGGGCCGATGAAGACGTCGTCCTCGATCGTGATGCCGTCCCAGATCTGGACACCGCACTTGACGGTCACGCGATCTCCCAGCACCACGTCGTTCTCGACGAAGACACCGTCGCAGATGTTGCACTCGGCCCCTATCCGCGCCCCCGGGAGCACGTGCGCGAACGCCCAGACGCGGGTGCCCGCTCCGATGTCCGTGCTCTCGCAGAGGGCCTGCGGGTGGACGAAGGTCTGTTTCATACACGCCCGCCGGTGTGGAGGAGATCGGAGATGGGTTCCGGAGCGCCGTCGAAGGAGCGAGCGGTACTCACCAGGGCCAGTGGCCGCTTCTTCGTGTTCTCGTAGCTCCGCCACGCGTACGACCCGATGAAACCGAGCCCCATAGTGTTCAGCGCTCCGAAGAAGGTGATGACAAGGATCGTGGCCGTGTAGCCCGCCAGCGGAATCTGACCGGTCAGCCGCATGACGATGACCAGGACGGCGAGACATCCCGCCACGACGAATCCGAGTGCCCCCAGGATCGTGAGGATCCGGATCGGCAGGTCCGTGAAGGCGAAAACGCTGTCCAGCAGATAGTTGATCTTCTTGCGTACCGTCCAGGCGCTCTTGCCGTACGCTCGCGCGCGCCGCTCGTACGGTATCTCGCAACGCCGGAAGCCGAGCCAGAAGACGAGGCCGACGAGGGAGCTGTTCGCCTCCTCCAGCCGTAGGAGTTCGTCCCTGATCCGCCGGTTGCACCCGAAGACGTCGACCCCACCGGGCGGGATGTCGCGCACGACGAAACGCCGGTAGAAGCCCCAGAAGATGTTGGCCGACAGCCGCGACACCCCCGGATCCTCACGCCCCTGCCGCACTCCGACCGCGATGTCGGCATCACCGTGCACCAGGCGGTCGAGGAATCGCAGCAGCAGGTCAGGCGGCTCCTGGAGGTCCGCGGCGATCGTGGCGAAGTAGTCGCCCCTGGCCGCGCGAAGACCCGTGCGGACGGCCGCGAACGAGCCGAAGTTACGCGCGTGCAGCAGCAGCTGCGACTGGAACGGCGCCCGCGGCAGGGCCTCCTTGAGCAGGTCGAAGCTGTCGTCCGGGCTCGCGTCCACCACGAAGACGAACTCCATCGGCATGGCGTAGCGTTCCGCGACTATCGCGTTGATGGCGCTGAACTCCGCGATCAGCTGCGGCACGAATTCGGCGTTCCGGTAGACGGGGACGATCACTGAGAACATGGCGTCACCAACTGTTGACGCGAGAGATCACTCGCGTGACCTCCTCGTCGGAGAGTTCGGGATAGCACGGCAGAGTCAGGATCGCCGCCGACAGGTCGTCGGTCACCGGGAGTCCGGTCCGGCCGCCGTGGGCGGCCAACACCGGTTGGCGGTGGTCCGGGAGCGGATAGTGCACGTCCGTCAGAATCGACGCCTCGGCGAGATGCGCGCGGAGGGCTTCCCTGTCGTCGCTCACGACGACGTAGAGATGGCCGACGTATTCCTCACCGTGGACGGGAGGGCGGTCCACTCGCGGGTTGCCGATCTCCCGGGAGTACCGCGTGGCGATGTCGCGGCGCCGCCGGTTCCAGCCGTCGAGAAGAGGCAGCTTGGCCCGCAGAATCGCGGCCTGCATCTCGTCCAGACGGCTGTTACGCCCGCCCTTGATCTCCGCGCGATACCTCGACCCCCACCCGTACTGGCGCAGACGTCTGACCGACTGGGCGACGTCCGCGCTGCCGGTCACCACGGCACCGCCGTCACCGAGCGCGCCCAGGTTCTTCGTCGGATAGAAACTGAAGCTCGCCGCGGCTCCGAAAGAGCCGGCGGCCCGACCGCCACGGCGGGCGCCGTGGGCCTGCGCGCAGTCCTCGAACACGGGAACGCCGGCCCGGTCCGTGAGATCCAGGACCGGCTCCATGTCGTGCAGGAGCCCGAAGAGATGGGTGACCACGACCGCGTCAAGGGTGGTCTCCCCGAGGATCTGCTTGAGGTGGGCGAGATCCATCAGCTTCGTCTCACGCTCCACGTCGACGAAGACGGGTTCCGCGCCGAGCGCCATCAGGGCCGTCGTCGTGTAGAAGCCGGCGTTCGCGACCGTGGCCACACGGCTTCCCCGGCCGACGCCGAGGGCACGGAGCCCGAGTTCGATGGCGTCCGTTCCGCTGGCGACGCCGACGCAGTGGCCCACGCCGCAGTACTCGGCGAACTCCCGCTCGAAGGCCTCGACCTCCTTGCCCAGGACGTACCACCCGCTGCTCAGCACGCGCTCGGCGGAAGTACGCACGGTCGCTTCCGTCGTGATCGCATGCCGGCGGAGGTCGTTCACCGCGATCCGGTCAGCCACATCCGCTCTCCCTGTCTTCACGACTTGCTGGCGTCAGGTGAACGCCGATCACCACGCTGCTCCCCTCGCGCCCGACGGGCGGCCCGGACATCGCCGAACGTCTTCGATGCCGCAGTGAAACACGGCAGGTGAGGCGGCAGGGGACGCGCCGTCGCCTCTTATCGAGTCATTACGAAACCCTTGCGCCGCGATCGGCCCGCCCTGCCGCACGCATGCGCGCTCACCCTCGGCGACCACCAGGAACGCCTGCCGGAACGCGGGAGCCGTTCGGCACCTGGTAAACGGCATAGTCGCCGGAACGGAACCTGGGAGTGGCGAATTCGCCGATCCGAGATCCCGGCCCCGTCAGCCGCTCGTCGACGACGAGCCAGCGCACTCCGTAGCGTTCGGCCAGGAGCCGCATCGATGCCGCGGAAGGTCTGGAAAAGGCCGCATCGTTCGCTTTGATTCGCGAGCCATCCCAGAACGGGAGGTTCACCACGTTCTCTCCCGGCCGCCATCGGTCCTGGTTGGTCGACGTGAACGCCCACCCCTCGACCAGCATGCGCCGTTCGGACAGCGCGGACACCCAGAAGTGACGGCTGTCGCAGCGAGCCCCCTCTTCGGGGAGACAATGCTCGTTCGTGGCGACGAGATCGTCGGGATTCGAGTGCGCGCGCAGCCAGCGCCCGGCGTCCAGGGCTCCCTGCGGGATGGTCAGGGGCGGCACGGCCGGATTCGATCCGCCGGAGCCGATCCCGCCGAGCAGGTGCGGGGAGGCGAGGACGTACGCGTGACCGTGGGCGAGCAGGCCGACGGTCGAGAAGATGATGACCGTCATGGCCGTCGCGCGAAGGCGTCCCCACACCACGATCAGTGCGGCCGCCACCAGCGCCATGACGACCAGCAGCACGGCATAGGGCCGGACCAGCAGGTCATCCGGCTGCCATGAGGCGAGCGGCACCCGGACTCCGCAGAGGGCGGGAATCGCATAGGCGGCGGCCAGCCCGGCACAGAACGCGGCGATCATCGCGCGGCGGGCGAGCTCCGCGCGCCGGGCGACGGCGATGATTCCGTAGACAGCCATGATCGCCAGATAGGGAGTGGCACCGCAGAGGAAGAAGAACTGACTTCCACCGGACTGGCCGAACAGCAGCGCCGCACCGAGACCTACCGCGCCGATGCCCAGCATGAGGGTCACCGGGGCACGAAGGAGCGAGTGCGGCCGCGTCAGCAGGCCCAGCACCCCCGACCAGGAAAGAAGCCAGATCGGCACCCACACCATGGCCAGGGCCACGAACAAACCGGGCGACGGCCCCGTGGAGACGCCCGATCGCGTGATCTCCTCCCAGGCTGTCCGGATGGAGTAGAGCGGAGCGACGACCACGGCCTGCCGGGCGTTTCCGAACAAGACAGATTGCGCATAGAGAAAGCACCCTGTGGCGAGCGTCAGCATCGTGATCGTGGGCCGGGACAGTCGGCGCCACCTCACGATCTCCACCAACGCGATGCCCAGGAGGCCGACGATGAGCATCGGCAGATAGCTCGCCTTCGCACCCATGACTCCGAGGAGCAGGACGCCCAGCAAAGGCCACTCGCGGGCGGCGGCGTTCCCTCGATGACGACGGATGTCGATCAGCACGAGCACGGCGGCGGCGAACAGAAGCGCGCCGAAGGCCTGCGTCGGGCTCGTCCACGCGAGATCGGGGATGCCTTTCCGGGTGAACGACGGGTTGCTCCCGATGTACAGACTGGGGATCGCGGCGAGCATCGCCCCGGCGACGGCGAGCGACGCGCCTCCCCAGAGGCCGAGAACGCGCCTGGCCGTCATCCCGATCAGGACGACGAGGGCCGCCAGCATGGGGAGTACCGCCAGGCGAGCCAGCAGCACCAGCGGTTCCAACCCGGTGACCCAGCTCGTCGCGGCGAAGTGGGCGTAAACGAACCAGTGATAAAGCAGCGGCTCGCCGGCGACCATCGGGACGGTGGGCGGCATGTGGTGCTTCAGCTCGCCGATCAGGGCCAGATGGTAGAAGACGTCGGCTTCGGAAGACCCGAGCTCCGGCCAGGTCAACGCCGTCTTTCTGAGATAGGAGGCGGCCCCCCAGACCACCAGATAGGCGAAGGCGAGGGCGAGCGACCAGGAGTACCAGAGCGGAGCCGTGGTGCGGCTCCGCCGGCTGTTCCAATGGCGGCGCAGCCGAGGGACCGCGAGGAAGAGGACATACGTGGTGATCGGCCAGATCACCACGAGCCGTGGCATCCCCGCAGCCCGCGCACCGATGTAGGCGAATGTCTCAATCGTGTAGCCCACGGCCACGCCGAGGGCGATCTCCTCCGCGAGCGTGCGGGAGCCGCTGTACACGGCTCGGAGCACGAGCACACCCGGCAACGCGATCAGGAGGCCGACGTACACCGCGAAAACGGCGACATCCTTGACACTGACCCCGAAGTGGAGCACGACTCCCACGACCAGAACGGTCATGGACAGCGCCGGTAGCCACCTCGCCGCCTTCCGCACGTGGGCGGGCAGCCTGTTCGCGTAGGCCTCTCCGCTGCCCGCTTCCGGTGCGGGACTCAGGAGGGACGGAGCTTCACCCATGTGCGAAAGCCTGGCCACACCGTGCGTCGGCGGCTTCTCGGACACTCGCGGAAGGCAGTGTCCTTGCCGGTCCTTTTATGACGGGTGACGACCGGCCAGGAATGTGGATCTCGGACATCAGATACGCCCGAAGCCCGACCGGCCGGGGCATTTCACACGAGGAGCCGGTTCCGGATCAGGTGGACCGTCAGCACCGTCTGCACCGGCTCGAAGCCGTACCTCCCCCACGCCCGCTGCACCCGTGTGTTGTGTCCCTGGGTGGAGATGACCACCTCGGCCGCCCCACGTGAAGCCGCGCGGTCCTCGACCGCCCGGAGCAGGTGCCCGTAGACACCGCGTCCCTGGGCCGCGGGCACCACACCGGCGAGCAGGATCTCGGTGCGCACCGTGTCCTCCTCCAGCGTGGCGAGCGCCAGCACGCCCGCCTGGCCCGACACGACTACGCAGTCCCCCTGCGCCGCCGACCTCAGCGCCCACTCCTCATAGCCGTCGAGCGCGGCTCCCGCGTCGAACAACGGGTTGGCCAGGTAGTGGTTGCCGTACGCGCCGAAGATGCCGCGCACCAGCGCCCGCACGTCGGCGGTGGCGGGTGCGCCCCCCGGCCATATCCCGGGTTCGGGATCGGGCGCCCTCCCCTCCCCTACACGCAACCGCCAGTACGTGAGCGAGTCGGCGGGGATGGCGGTGCGGCCCAGCGTGGTGAGCCCTGCGAACCAGCCGACGCGCTCGGCCGGGTAGCGCAGGATGATGATGTCGGCGTCCGAGGCCAGGACCACCGCGCGCACGTCGGAGAGCTCAGCGGCCGACTCGGCGGAGACGGTGAGGCGCTCGACGGAGCGGCCGAACCTGGCGGACTCGAAAGGCGACGCCGCGGTGCGCACGGCCTCCGCCTCCATCACCTCATGCCAGCCCATCAGCTCACCGTGAAGGAGCGTACGGCGTCGATCACGCGGGTCACGTCGTCCTCGTCCAGGTCGGCGAACAGCGGCAGCCGTACCAGACGGTCGGCCACCTCCTCGGTGACCGGGCATCCGCCGGGCGCCGCCCGCCCATGCCGGGCGCCCGCCGGGGCGGAGTGCAGGGCCTGGTAATGGAAGGTCGCCTGCACGCCATGCTCGGCGAGGTGGGCGATGAACGCCTGCCGGTTCGGAAGGTCGGGGAGCAGCAGGTAGTAGAGGTGCGCCGGATGCTCGCAACCGTCGGGGACGATCGGGAGGCGGACCTCGTTCGCCTCCGCCCAGCCGGCCAGTTCCTCGTGGTACCTGGCCCAGACGGCGTGTCGCAGCGACTGGATCCTGTCGAAGGACTCGAACTGCGCGGTGAGCATCGCGGCGAGGATGTCGGAGGGCAGGTAGCTCGAGCCGACGTCGACCCAGCGGTACTTGTCCACCTGTCCCCGGAAGAACCTGCTCCTGTCGGTGCCCTTCTCCCTGATGATCTCCGCGCGCGCGGCGAGCCTCGGGTCGTTCATCAGCAGGGCCCCGCCCTCACCGCACTGCACGTTCTTCGTCGAGTGGAAGCTCTGCGCCACCAGCCCGCCGAAGGAGCCGAGTGGTCTGCTGTGGTAGGAACCACCCAGGCCGTGGGCGTTGTCCTCGATCAGGGCGAGGCCGTACCGCTCGCAGAGCTTGCCGATCGTCTCCATGTCGCAGGCGACCCCCGCATAGTGGACGACGACGACCGCTCGCGTGCGGTCCGTGATCGCTCCCTCGACGAGCCGCTCGTCGATGTTCAGCGTGTCCGGACGGCAGTCGACGAACACCGGCACCGCGCCCCTGAGAACGTAGGCGTTGGCGGTCGAGACGAAGGTGAACGACGGCATGATCACCTCGTCGCCCGGCCGCAGGTCGAGCAGGAGCGCGCTCATCTCCAGGGCGTGGGTGCACGACGTGGTCAGCAACGCGCCGCGGGACTTCGTGATCTCTGTCAACAGCCGGGTGGCCCGCGCTGTGAACGGCCCGTCGCCGGACGTGGATCCGCGACGTACCGCCTCGGCGAGGTACTCCAGCTCGTTCCGAGAGACGTGCGGTCTGTTGAAGGGAATCGTGTCGGCTGTTGTCACGAGTGCAGTGAACAACGGGCGGCTACGCCGCCTCCCGCGGCGCCGCCGCCGCTTGGCGAGCCATTGCGAAAGCCTTACGCGGCGCGCGGCAATTCGTAGATCGCGCAGCCGGGAGATCGGAATCGCAGCGTCGCGAACGCGCCGATCCGCGAGCTCGCGTCTCGCTCGTCGACGAACAACCAGCGCACGCCGTACCGGTCGCGCAGCCGTTTCATCGCCTCGCGGGACGGCGAGGTGAAGGCCAGATCGTTCGCGCGCAGTCGCTCCCGGTCCCAGAACGGTAGATACTCCGGGGACGCGCCCGGCCGCCAGTGGCTCATGTTCGTGCCGGTGAAGGCCCATCCTTCGAC
This sequence comes from Microtetraspora glauca, assembly GCF_040656155.1. Taxonomy (NCBI): domain Bacteria; kingdom Bacillati; phylum Actinomycetota; class Actinomycetes; order Streptosporangiales; family Streptosporangiaceae; genus Microtetraspora; species Microtetraspora glauca. Next base: position 570,153 of record NZ_JBFALK010000002.1, on the reverse strand, counting down.
CAGTACACGCCGTTCGCTCAACGCGGCGACCCAGAAATGGCGTTCATCGCACGCGACCTGCCCATCGGGCCTGCAATGAGCGTTCGTGGCGATGAGGTCGCGCGGATCGGAGTGGGAACGCAGCCATCGGCCGGCCGCCATGAGGCCGGGGGCCGTCAGGGTGCTCTGGACGGCCTGGGACTCCTGGAACTCGGTGGACCCGGCCGCCTCGTGCAGCCCGGCACCGACCACGCGGGGCAGCACCGACAGGACGTGACCCTGCACGTCCGCCTGCAGGGCGATCGCCACGGAAGCGACGGACATGAGCGCCCACGCGCGGTACCCGCCCCAGGTACGGAGAAGGAATATCCCCGCCAACGCGGAAACGGCCACGAGCACCAGATAGGGCCGGTACAGGACACTGTCGTCCTCGCCTTGGCCCAGCGGAATCGTGACTCCGCAGACGAAGGGGATCAGGTACGCGACGGCGATTCCGGCCACGGCCGCACAGATCGCCGCCCTGCGTGGCACCCGCGCTCGCCGCACCAGTACGAGGAGCCCGTACACCGACAGGATCACCAGGTAGGGGTAGGCGCCGTACATGAAGAAGAGCTGGCTGCGACCGGGGTGGCCGAGCATGAGTGCCGTTCCGAGCCCGATCACGCCGATGCCGAGCATGAGGATCACGCTGTGGCGCGTGAGTGACCGCGACCGGCTCAGCAGACCGAGGATTCCGGACCACATGACCAACCAGCTCAGCAGGAACACCAACGTGACACCGACCAGGGAGCCCGTGGGAGGCTCGACCGCCGCGCCCAGCCCCCTCCACGCCTGCCAGCAGGTGCGCATGAAGAACAGCGGCGCGACCACGATGGCGGACCGGGCCCCGCCGAACAGCACGCACTGCGCGTACAGGAGGCAGGCCGCGGTCATCCCCAGGGCGACGAGCGCGGGCCGGTGCAACCTCCGATGTCTGACGGCCTCGACCAGGGTGATCGCCACGAGCCCCGCGCCGAGCATGGGCAGATAGGTGGCCTTGGCCCCCATCACCCCCAGAAGGAAGATCGCCAGCAGGATCCAGGCGCTGCCGGTGCGCCTGTGCTCCAGAAGATCGATCAGAAGGAGCACGACCGGGGCGAACAGGAGCGCCCCGAAAGTCTGCGTGGGGCTCGTCCACGCGAGATCTGGCACTCCTCCCCAGCTGAACGGCCCGTTCTGGCCGACGAAGAAGCCCGGAATCGCGACCATGATCGTGCCTGCCGTGGCGAGCAGCGCCGCGGTCCAGGAGCGCGTGACACGTCGCGCGGTCATTCCGATCAGCACGACGAGCGCGGGCAGCATGGGCAGCACGCCGATACGGTTCACCAGAACCAGCGGCTCCACGCCGGTGATCCAGCTCGACGCCGCGAAATGCGCGTAGACGAACCAGTGATACAAGAGGGGCTCGCCCGCGACCATCGGCACCATGGGCGGCATCTGATGCTTCAGCTCGCCGGTCAGAGCCAGATGAAACGGCACGTCCGGCGGAGCGGCGGCAAGCCCCGGCCAGTCGAGCGGAGTCACCGCGAAATAGGAAGCGGCCCCCCATCCGAGCAGATACGCGACGAGCAGCACGAGGGCCCAGGAGAACCAGAGAGGGGCCGTGCCTGTGTGCCGCCCGCCCCTCCAGTGCCGACGCAGGCGGGGGACGGCGATGAAGATCGCGTAGGTGGTGGCCGGCCAGACCAGCACCAGCAGGGGCAGGCCGATCGCGCGGGCGGCGATGTAGGTGAAGACCTCGATGGCGTAGCCCAGGGCCAGCCCGAGAGCGATCTCCTCGGCCCACGTACGGCGGCCCTTGTACAGGGCTCGGATCAGGAGCACGCCGGGAACGGTGACGCAGAGGAGCACGTACGCGCTGAAGACGACCAGGTCGCGAAGGGACACACCATAGTGGAGGAGCACCGCGACGCTGAGCCCGGACGCCGCGATCGCGGGCAGCCACCGGGATGTCAGGAAAGCGGCCGCCCCGCGGCGCCGGCTGGCGGGCCGTCCGCCATCCGCGGATCCGCCCACGTCCGCGATCCGTTCGGGCGCCTGCGAGCCCGACGTGGAACCGTGAACGGGTGAGATCGTGTCCATGACCGCAAGACTGGCGACACGCGTGCCGGGAAGCGGCTCCGACGCAGCGTGACCACCGTTTCATTGCCAGGCCTTTGTTGTCGTCAAAGCCGTTTTAGCCGACGAGGAACCGTTCACGGGTACCCAGCGGCGCGCCATCGTCCCCCGCCAGGTGCGCATTCGATTCTTTACGGGGGCTTGGAATATCGCGCGGCCATGCGTTCGGCACCTTTTCAGACTCCCCCGATTACAGTGGCCGGACGTCCCGGAACATCCCCGCCATAACATCATTCGGGTGATTCTTTGTGGAGTACATAATTGTCGCGGCGGCCGCGACGATACTCGTCTTCCTCGTTCAGTCCTCCCTGGATGGACACGTGGCACGACGTGCCTTACGGGTGCTGCTGCTGGCCTTCGTCGCCCGGTTGGTCATCCACGTCCTGGTCATGCGGAGCCTGCTGCCGTATGGGGGCGACAACTACACCTATGAGCACAGGGCACTGGAAATCGTCGCGTACTGGAAACGTGAGGGATTCCAGTTCGTCACCTCCGACCAGATTCCCGCCCTTTACTCCGTGGCGGTGCCGTGCAACATCTTCGCGCTCATCATGTATGTGTGCGGCGGTCCGGCTCTCCTGGCCTGCACGTCTGTGATAGCGCTCATGGCGTGCGCTCTGTGCATCGTCATGTACAGGTTCGCCAGGGTCATCGGCGCCGACGAGCGTTCCTCCTTCCGCCTCCTCGTCCTGATGGCGTTCATGCCCGCGTTCCTGCTGCACACGTCGGACACCTTCAAGGACGGTTTCAATGTGTTCCTCGTCGTGTCGTGCCTGGCGCTGGCCACGTCGAACGTGCAGAGATTCGACATCCGGAAAGTGCTGTTGCTCGCACCATTGCTGTGGGCTCTGTGGAACGTACGCCCCTACATGGTGTTCATGTGCGGGCTACCGCTCGTCCTCGGTTTCGTCGGGGCCAGGCGCGCGCTCCCCTTCTGCACCCTCGCCCTTCTCGCGGGGGTACTGGCATCGCTCGCGTTCTTCCCGGGAGCGGCTCCGAACGCGGCTGTCGAAACGATGCAGGAACAGCTTGAGCTCGGCCAGTCGGAAGCGGTCCGCCTCGCGAACGCGGAGACAGGATCCGGGGTCGTCTTCGACGACGGCGGAAACCCATGGAGCGCTTTCGCGCCGAAACTCGTCTACACCGTGCTGTCACCGTTTCCCTGGATGGGGGGAAGCGTGGTGCTACAGCTCGCGAAGATCGAAACCCTGGTCTGGTATTACCTGCTCTTCTGCGCGGCGCGAGGAACACGGAGATTGTGGGTTCAGGACCGAAGAGTCCTGATGCTCCTGCTTCTCTTCATCGTGCCCTGCACGATCGTGTACGCGACGACCATGTCCAACATCGGTCTCATCTTCCGGCAGCGGATGCCGATCGTCATGATCGTGAGCCTGTTGTCCGCAGTCGCCTGGACCCGGACGCCGCAGCGCCCCGGCCAGGCCCCGTCCGGCCCTCTGACACCGCCGGCCGCGCGGCCGACAGGGGCGGCGCCGGCTGTTGGTCCCTGACACGCACCACAGGAAGTCGTCATGAGAATTCTGCACATCGCGTATCGACTGCCGCCGGAGCCCGGAGGCATGGAGCTCCATATCGAACGCCTCATCCGAGCGCAGTTGCCACGCGGGCACGAGGTGATCGTCGCGCACCGGCGCGGCGAGCTTCCGCGAGGCACAGCGCCGATGCCCTTGACGCGCACCGGGGCCAGCCGGGCGGTGTCCCTCAAGTCAGACGAGATCGCCTTCGCGATGGAGTGTGCCGAGGCGCTCTCCCGCGTGGCCGCGCCCGACGTCATCCACCTGCACGGCGATCATCGGGAGGCGCTCGCGCTCGGCTCCGCCGCCCGGCGCCTCGGCATCCCGCTGATGCTCCACATTCACGGGGCCCTCACAATGCGCCACCGCGCGATCATGCCGTGGGCGTTCCGCCATGTCGGCGGCTTCATCGTGGCGGGAACACGCCCCAGGGCGGACCTGCACACCGTCGGCATCCCCGACCGCCTCATTCGCATGACGTCGGCCGGTCTGGACGTCGGCCGGCTCGCCGGATTTCGTGACAGCGGCCGGGTCCGGCGCGGACTGATCATCAGCGTGGGTTCGCTGGTGAAGGTGAAGAACCACGAGCTGACCATCGAGGCGTTCCACCGGGTGCGTGCCGTACGTCCGGACGCCCGCCTGGTCATAGCGGGAGAGGGACCGGAACGGGACCGCTTGCAGCGCCTCGCGGCCACCGGTCCGGGGATCGAGTTCACCGGACACATCGCGCCCGACCGCGTCTATTCACTGGTGAACCGCGCCGAGGTCCTCGTGCACTCGTCGCAACGGCTGCGCGGCATAGGCGAGGGGATCCCGAACGCCGCGCTGGAAGCGCTGGCGCTCGGCACCGCCGTCCTCATCTCATCGGAGTCCACACTGGACCCGGTGGTCCCACGGGACGCTTATCGGATATTCCGGTCGGGGGACGCGGCCGACTTGGCCGCCCGGCTCCACGCTCTCCTGGACGACGACGAAACGCGCCGGCGGATGAGCGAGCGCGGCGTCCGCGCCGCGGAGGACCTCGACTGGCCGCTGGTGGCCGCGCGGATCGAGCGCTGGTACGAGATGGTCACCTCCCACCGGGTGCCGGTCCTGACGGCGAGATGAACGGCCCTGTGACAGGCCGCAGCCGGTTGATCTTGTCTGTTCGGGGGTGAAGGGGTTTCGGTCATGTCCATCAACACTCGCAGTCGATCCAGTCGTCACGTCCGGCCACCAGGTGGGCGGCAACTGCTGACCTTCACGTCGCTGAGCTCGGCCGGGCTCGGAGAGGCCGTTCTCCCCACGCTCAGCCTGATCGCCCTGGTCCGGATGACCGGCACGCAGATCTCCGGTCAGGTCATCTTCGCCCAGTCCGTGGCCGGGCTCTGGTTCCTCGTGTCCAACCCGGGTCTCGAAGACGCGACTCAGCGCTTCGTCCCGCTGGAGCAGCGGCGCAGTGGCAGGGGGACAGCGCTTTTCCTCCTCCTGCTGCGCTGGAGCACAGGCATCGGCCTCGCCGCGACCGCGCTCGCCCTCGTGGCGGTGCTGGCCGCCCGGCTGCTCGGCCTCGTCCCGGACGGCCTCGCGCTCATGCTCGCCCTCGCCATCGTCGGACGGGGAGCCATCGTCCCGTACGCGACGGCGGGCGCGGGACTCGCGCTGGCGAGCCGACTGCGGACATTCGGCATGCTCCGGGTGCTGGCCGCGCTCCTGTCCTTCGCCCTGTCGCTCGTGGGATTGTGGGCCGGCGGTCCCCTGCTCTACCTCGCCGGGCAGGCGGCGGGCGCGCTGGCCATGGCCGCCGTCATCTGCCTGACCGCGACCCGAACGGCGGTGTCCGCGCTGGGGCCGGTGACAGAGCACGCACGGCTGCCTGCCGGGCTGATCCCGTTCACCTTCCAGACGTCGGTGGGGACCACCGTCGCCGGTATCTCCGACACGGGCATCCTCACGATCGCGGGCCTCCTCGGGGGGCCGTCTCTCGTGACCGTCCTGAAAATCGCGATGGCTCCGGGCCGCTTCTACGCCAACCTGACCATCCCGGTCACGACGATGCTGTTCCCCCGGATCACCCAGGCCGTCGCGACGGGGACCGGATCGGCGTTCATCAAACGAATCGTCAGGCGCACCTCTGTGCTGCTCTCCGTGAGTGGGGTGGTGACGGCCGTGGTCGCGTTCCCGCTGATCGGCACCGTCATCGCCATGGCGTACGGAACGGAATACGCGGACGCGGGCGCGGTGGCGATGCTCCTTCTCTGCACCGCGTGCGTCAAAGGCATCGCGTGCTGGTCCAACACCCTCGCCCTCGGCGTGGGAAAGCCGGGTTGGCGGCTCTCCTATCTCACCGCCGAGGCGGCCCTTCTCGTCGCGGCTCTCCTCGTGGCGCACTGGTCGGCGTCCGGCACCGTGGCGACCGCTCTCCATTTCGCGTCGGGGACGCTGGCTCTCGCCGCCCTCGGCAGCGGCTTCTGGCTGGCGATTCTGGGCCGCGTCACCGTCACAGCCCCCCGATCAGAGGCGCCCGCCCCGGCGGAACGGGCGGCTCTCCCCCTCCAGAGAGTGTGACGACGTGCCGACGCCGTCGTCCCCTCCCGGAAATCCGATCCATGCCGCGCGGACGAGCGACGATCTCGCGGCCCGTGTCGAGACACACCGGCGGAACAACGCGCGTCCGCGAGGTGACCGTCCGTACGATGATCCTCACAATTCGCGATCGGACGGCGACGCTACCGCGGTCCTTCCCGTCTCACCGATAGGTGTCCAATGACTCTCTCGAAACACGCTTCCGCCGGCACGGACACACCGCGCGCATGGTGGTCCGAGCTTCGCTGTCCCGGCTGTCGCGGTGGCCTTCGCGTGGAGGACGGGTTGCGGTGCGGCGCGTGCCCGGCGACGTACCCCGTCGACCGCGGAGTGCCCCGGTTCGTCCCCGCGGACAACTACGCGAAGGGATTCGGATACCAGTGGAACCAGCATCGGCTGACCCAGCTCGACTCGCACTCCGGTCTGCCGATATCCCGCGACCGGCTCTTCCGGTCCAGCCGCTGGACGGTCGGCGAACTGCGCGGCCGGCGGGTGCTCGAATGCGGTAGCGGCGCCGGACGGTTCACCGAGATCCTGTGCGAGGTCGGCGCCGAGGTGACGTCCCTCGACATCTCCAGCGCCGTCCACGCCAACGCCGCCTCCAACGGACGCTTCCCCAATCTGCGCCTGGTCCAGGCGAGCATCTACGAGATGCCGTTCCCAGAGGAGTCGTTCGACTACCTGCTCTGCTTCGGGGTCATCCAGCACACGCCCGACGTCGAGCGGACGTTCAAGACCATGTTCCGCTACCTGCGTCCCGGCGGCCGGTTCTGCGTGGACGTGTACGCCGCGATGGTGGCCTACACGCATCCACGGCACCTGCTGCGCCCGTTCACCCGGCGAATGCCTCCGGCCACGCTCTACTCCCTCGTGGAGAAGACGGCGCCCCGCCTGCTGCCCCTGTCCATGGCGCTCCACGCGGTGCCGAAAGCGGGGCCGCTCCTGGCCCGGTTGGTGCCCGTCGCCAACCACCGCTACCTGAATCTGAAGGACCACCGAATGTTGCGGAACTGGTCCGTGCTCGACACGTTCGACTGGTTCGCGCCACGGTACGAGAGCCCGCAGACGCGCCGCCGCCTTGAGCGGTGGACCAGGGATCTCGCGCTGAGCGAGGTCTCCATCGAGCGTCATCGCGGCATATACGTCGTGCGCGGTGTGAAGTAACCGTGTGAAGTATCTGGCCGGCCCCGCCGGGAAACGGCCGGCCGGTGACCATTCCGCGCCTACAATCTTTGACAAGGAAGAACCCAACAGTCCGTGTCCGATCTCGCCGGTCAAACGCAAGCCATTACGGTACCCCCATGGACACGGGGCCACTTGTAAAGAATTCACCGGCAACATCCGGAAAATACGCGGGGACCGCTCGGCAGAATATTCCTTCGGCGCGCCGGTCTCGTCTCAACCGATTTTCGCGGAGCATTCTGAGGCAACGGTGGCTGCCTGCGGCTTTTCTGGGCTCGTTCACTGTCGCCGCGCTGTGTTTTTACGGCGTCTCCGTCCCGGACATCGCCGTCTTCGCCACCTATGTGGCCCTGGGCCTGGCGCTTCCCGGTGTACTGGTGATCCGGTCCTTGTACGGCGGTGCGCGATCCCTGGCAGAGGAGATCGCTCTGGGATTGGCACTCGGCTACGCGCTCGAAGTGCTGGCGTACATCCCCGCACGCGCGGCCGGCATGCCGCTGCTCGTCCTGGCGTGGCCCGTCGGCACGTACACGCTTTTCCTCATCGTCCCCCGGCTGCGCCGTCACTGGAGAGGTTCGCACCGCAGGGGTGTACCCCTGTGGTGGTCGTGGTCGATCGCGCTGACGGTCGCATATCTGGTCGCCTGGAGCGCGGTGGCCTTCTACAGAGCGAACGCCCTGACCTGGCCGGCACTCGGACTCTCCAATGTCGACGCGTCGTTTCACCTGTCGTTGATCGGTGAACTGAAACACCACATGCCTCCCACGACTCCAGGGGTCGCCGGAGAGCCGCTTTTCTATCACTGGTTCGTCCACGCGGAAATGGCCGCGACGAGCTGGGTGACCGGAATCGAGCCGGTCGTCCTGCTTCTCCGCCTCGCCATGCTGCCCATGTTGGCCGTGCTCGTCGTCCTCGTGGGCACGATCGCCCTGCGCGTCATGAAGACACGGTTCGCAGCGCTCCTGGCGGTCGTGGCAGCGATATTCATGGCGGCTCCCAGCCTCTATCTCGGCAGCAACGGGATATTCACGTGGGGTGGGATTCAGGACGCGGCATGGAACAGCCCGAGCCAGACGTTCGGCGCCGCCCTGTTCGCACCGGTCGTCCTCCTGCTCGTCGAAATTCTCGAAGGCAGGTCACGCACCGGCGGCAGATGGATGCTGTTCGCCGTGTTCCTCGTCGCGCTGATGGGCGCCAAGGCGACCTACCTTCCGCTGCTGACCGTCGGGCTGGCCGCGGTCGCCGCCGTGGAAGCGGCCAAGAACCGCCGGTGGCCGCGATCCCCTCTCCTCGCGCTGGGGATGACCGCGGCCTGCTTTCTCTGTGCGCAGATCGTGCTGTTCCAGGGGGCCCGGCAGGGTCTGAGCCTCTCCCTCCTCGTTCTCCCCGCGCACGTGTGGAGAGATCTCACCGGACAGGCGGACCCTCCGGCCCTGACCGCGGCGATCGGCCTCATCCTCGTGTACCTGATGAGCTGGGGGATCACCTGGTCCGGGGTTCTGGGGCTGCTGAGCCGGCCGCGCCTGCTGGCTCGCCCCGCGGTCGTCATCATGGTCAGCATGGGTGCCGCCGGCCTCGGCATGGCCCTTCTGTTCGGGAACCAGGCTCTCGACCAGCTCTACTTCCTCAGGGCCACCTTCCCCTACATGGGGATCGTCGCGGTGTACGGGCTGGTCGTCCTCGTCCGCGCTACGCGTGTCTCCCGTGTCAGGGTGGCCTCCATGGCCGGTGTCGGCCTTGCCTTCGCCTACCTGATCCCTCTCGCCTGCGGAGTCGAGATCCCGCAACCTCAGGGGCGGTCCGCCGTACTCCTGTTTCTGCCCTACGTCGTGCTGCTGCTTCTCGTCGGGGCGACGGCGATCGCCCTGATCGCGCGGCGGGGCGCCGCGGGCTTCGCGCTCACGTTGTCGATGGCCGCGGCGATGGGTTTGCCCGCGGAGGCGCACGCGCGCGTCCTCTCGGTGACCCACGCCACGACCCGGGCCGAGCCGGCGGGAGCCCCCGCCACCTCGACGGAAACCGCGGTGCCTCGGGGTGCCCTGACCGCCGGGCGATGGCTGCGCGACCATTCGGATGCCGACGACATGGTCGCCACGAACGGACATTGCCGTTGGGGATACGAAGCGGACTACTGCGACGGCCGCCACTCCTGGGTGAGCGCCCTCACCGAACGGCGTGTCCTGCTTGAAGGATGGACCTACACCGTGACGAACTGGGATCGGCCGCAGCCAGGTCACCAGCGGAAGGCGACCGAATTCTGGGACACCGACCGGCTCCGCTCGAACGACCAGGCGTTTCTCCAGCCGTCCCGGGAGTCGATCCGGCGTCTACGGGCACGTTACGGCGTCCGCTGGCTCTTCGCGGACGAACGGAACACCGGTCGAGAGCACGGGATCGCGAACTACGCGATCCTGCGATTCCGCTCCGGCGATTTCGCCGTCTACGAGATCCCGGACGATCCGCGCTGACTCCGCGGAACGCGTATGAGGGGCACCGCCATCGCGATGCCCCTCATACGTTCGCTGTCAGCCCCTCGCCGAACCGGTCGGGTCCCCCGCGCATGCCACGCCGACGTCCGCCTGAACGGCGCGGGCCCGGTCCCAGAGCTCGAACTGCATCAGGGGCCAGAGGACGGCGCTGTGGTCCGCGCCACCCATGTGCCGCAGCAGCAGATCGCGTACGGCGGGCGGCCGGAACAGGCCCCGGCCGCGCGCGGTGCCGTCGGTGAGCACCGCCCAGGCGAGGTCGCGCAACTCGCCGCGCAGCCAGGCGGCGAGCGGGACGCCGAATCCCTGCTTGGGGTAGCGCAACAGCTCCTGTGGGAGCCACGGGGCGACCGCCCGCCTCAACAGCAGTTTGGTCTGGCGGTTGCGGACCTTCAGTGAGGCGGGCAGTCCGGCGGCCCATTCCATCAGGTGGTGGTCCAGGAACGGTGACCTGCCCTCCAGGGAGTGGGCCATCGTGGTGGTGTCGACCTTGACCAGCAGATCTCCCGGGAGATAGGTGGCTATGTCGACGTCCAGAGCGCGGCCGAGGTCGGTCTCGGCCCGCGAGCCCAGGAAGAGATCCTCGACCAGGGCGCCGCTGTCCACCTCGGACAGCAGAACGCGCAACTCGTCACTGTAGATGCCCCATTTCTGGTCCTCGGTGCAGCAGCACATCAGCCCGGCGTACCGGCGTGACGGCGGCTCGGCGGCGAACCTGATGAGACGGCCGAGGCGGCGCGCGAGCGTGCCGTAGTCACTCCGCTCCACGATGGTGGAGCCGAGCCTCGCGCCCGCCGCGGCCAGAGGTCGCGGCAGCGCGGGAATCCGGCGGGCCATGTTCATGAGGGCGTAGCGCTGGTAGCCGCCGAAGGACTCGTCTCCGCCGTCGCCGTTGAGCGCGACCGTGACGTGCCTGCGGCTCAGCTCCGCGACGTAGAAGCTCGGAATCGCCGAGGAGTCGGCGAACGGCTCGTCGAAGTGCCCGGCGAGACGCGGCAACACGTCGAGCATGCCCTGCGTGACGACCAGCTCGTGATGATCGGTGCCATACCGGTCCGCCACCATCCGCGCCTTGTGGCGCTCGTCGTACCTGCCGTCCTCGAACCCGATGCAGAACGTCTTGATCGGCTCCGGGCTCTGCATCGCCATGGCGGCGACCACCGCCGACGAGTCGATCCCTCCCGACAGGAACGCCCCGACGGGACGCTCGCTCACCATACGGATCCTGGTGGCCTCCAGCAGCAGCTCGCACAGCCGCTCCTCCTCCTCGCTCTCGTCGGCCACCACACGCGTGGCCGGGTCGAGCGTCCAGTAGCGGTGCAGCGTGGCGCGGCCCCGTTCCCAGACGAGCACGTGGCCCGGCGGGAGCTTGCGCGCTTCCCGGTAGATCGACCATGGTGCCGGGACGTACTGATAGGAGAGGTAGTGATGAAGGGCCACCGGGTCCGTCTCGCGGGACATGCCGGGGTCCTGCTCGAGCGACTTCAGCTCGGAACCGAACCAGATGGTCTCGCCGTCGGATCGCCAGTACAGCGGCTTCTTGCCGACGCGGTCCCGCGCGAGAAGGAGCCGTCCCCTGGCCCGGTCCCAGACCGCGAAGGCGAACATCCCCCGAAGCCGGTGGACCATGTCGGCGCCGTACTCCTCGTAGAGGTGCACGAGGCACTCGGAGTCGCCCGTCGAACGTAGCGTGTGCCCGCGCCGCGCCAGATCCTGCCGCAACTCGGCGAAGTTGTACACCTCGCCGTTGAAGACGGCGACGACCTGTCCGTCCTCGCTGTGGACGGGCTGGTCACCGGTCGCCACGTCGATGATCGCCAGACGTCGCATCCCCAGCGCCACGCGGTCGTCGTTGTAGAAGCCCGCGCCATCGGGGCCCCGGTGCGCGATCACATCGCACATCCGGCGGACGATCTCCGGATCCGGCGCCGTCGTCGACGCGATCCCCGCGATTCCACACATCAGGCCTTCACGCTCCTGACCACGTCCTCATAGAGCTCTTCGAACCATTCCGCCGTACCGGCCATGTCGACCCTGTCCGCGCTGGCCAGGGCGCCGGCCCGCAGCTCACGGTGCGTCTGGGGCTCCATCGCCTGAACCACGGCTCTGGCGAGCGCGTCAGGCGAGCCCGGCTCGGTCAGGATCCCGTTCCGGCCCGAGATGATCAGATCGGGCACTCCCCCGACCCGGGTGGAGACGACGGGCACCCCCGCCGCGAGGGCCTCCATCACCACGACGGGCAGCCCCTCGTAGTGGGAGCTGAGAACCAGCAGGTCGGCCGCCGCGACCAGCCTTCTGGCATCGGGCACCGGCCCGAGGACGCGTACGTGGCCACCGAGGCGCCGCTCCCTCACTTCGCGGGTGACCTCGTCCAGCAGCGGGCCGTCACCGGCGAGCAGGAAAACGGTGTCCGGGCGGGTCCGCGCCACCTCCCGGGCCGCCTGGAGCAGCATGCGGTGATTCTTCTGCGGCCGGAAGTTGGCCACGCAGGCGCACAGGAAGGTGTTCTCGTGGACATCGAACTCGCGCCGCACGACGCTCGCCTGGGCCGCCCACCGCCACTGCTCGCGCACGTCGACACCGTGCATGCGGGTCAGTACGTGACGGGCTCCGATGACGGCGCGAGACCGTGCCACCTGGGGTGACACGGCCACGGTACGGTCGTCCAGCCCTCGGGTGAGGCGGTCGAGATACATCGTCTTGGGCCATCGCTCGCTGTGGACCGTCGAAACGAGCGCGGGCCGGTGCCTCGCGAACCTGAGCAACGGGCGGAGGGCGATGGCGGGCGCCGGAGAATGCACGTTCAGCACATGCGGCGCGATCCGACGGACCGTCGTGACAAGCCTGGCGTAGACCAGCGGGCGCGGGCACCCGCTGAGATCGATGACGGTGATTCCGGCTGAACGTAGCCGCTCGATGAGCTCGCCGGTCGAGGCCCACAGGCAGATCACCGTGTAGTCCACGGCGCGGTTCGCGCTTCGGTTCCTGGCCATCAGAAGCCGCTCGACCAAAAGCACCTCCGCTCCCCCGACGTTCAGGGTCTTCACGACCTCGCACACTCGGAGACCCCTCATCGTGCTCACCTCCGGATGCCGCGCCTCATCATTGCGGACAGAATTTGAATGAATATTCACGTGCCTGTGTACCGACTCTTCTTCTGTGTCATCCGGGATCGGGGCCCGGAGTCGCCGAAAAAGCTTTGCGCCGACTCCGCCTAACACACCCGCAAACGCAAGGAGAATCGACGAAACAGTAGCCGGCCACAAGCGACACACGGCCCCTTGGCTTCTTCTTTGCGGCAAACTCAGGCTGCACGGACACCTGTGGTGCGGACGGCAGGCCCCTCATCCGCACCGCCGAAGCCCTGATCGGCCACACCCCCAGCCTCATGGAATGGCGAGCGCTGGATCATGTTCGGGTACCGAATTCGGAAACTCTTCGCCGCCACAGTGAGCGCATCTATGGGAAGACTCGCGGCCAAGTTAGCTTCTCCGGCGTGAAGCAGGCCTGTCAGCGAGGAGCCCGATGAAGAGGGACAGCCGGATTCGTGTCATGGAAATCATCGCTCGGATGAATGTCGGCGGACCCGCCACGCAGGTGCTGGGACTGTCGGAGGGTTTGAATCCGGAGGAGTTCGACCACCGCCTCTACACCGGTTACGTCGAGGGTGGCGAGGGCGACCATCTGCGCCTGCGCGACACGTCCGTACGGGTGCACCGGGTGCGCGGCCTGGGCCGGTCGATCAACCCGACCGATGATTTCCGTGCCATGTTCCGGCTGGTCAGCGCCATGCGCAGGTTCCGGCCGCACATCGTGCACACGCGTACGGCCAAGGCGGGCGCGCTCGGCCGTACGGCGGCCCGCCTGTCGGGGGTGGGAGCGGCGCGGATCCACGTGTTCCACGGCCACCTGCTGCACGGGTACTTCTCCCCCGCCAAGCTGGGCCTTTACGTGCGGACGGAAAGGGCGCTCGCCTCGATGTCGGACCGCCTGGTGACGGTCGGAGCGCGGGTGCGCGACGAGCTGCTCGCCGCAGGGATCGGCCGCCCGGAGCAGTACGTCGTCATCCCTCCCGGCGTACGGCTGGGCACGGTGCCCGGCCGGGAAGCGGCCCGCGCCGAGCTGGGACTTCCCCTCGACGCGCCGGTCGTCGCCTACGTCGGCCGGCTCACCCGGGTCAAGCGGCCCGACCGCTTCCTCGACGTGGCGGGCGCGGTGCTCCACCGCGTTCCCGGTTGCAGGTTCGTCGTCTGCGGTGACGGCGACCTGCGGGAGGAGACGGAGCGCGGTATCGCGCCCGTCCGGGACTCCTTCCACCTGCTGGGGTGGCGGAGAGACGTCGAGACGGTCTACGCGGCGGCCGACGTGGTGCTACTGACCTCGGACAACGAGGGCACACCGCTCACGCTCGTGGAGGCGGGCATGGCCGGAACCCCGGTCGTCGCCACCCGTGTCGGCAGCGTCGCGGAGGTGGTACGCGACGGGCACACCGGTCTGCTGGCCGAGCCAGACGCCGCCGCGCTCGCCGGGCACGTCGTGCGGCTTCTGTCCGATCCCGGCGCGGCCGCTCGGATGGGCTCGTCGGCCCGTGACTGGACAACGGGCGCCTTCGGCGTCGAACGCCTCGTCGCCGACACCGAGGCCCTGTACCGATCACTTCGCGGCGCCTCCCGGCACCGCCTTGCACCGGAGGGAACCAACACATGAGGATCCTTGTGACGGGTGGCGCCGGCTTCATCGGCGCGAACCTCTGCCGCGCGCTCGTCAACCGGCCCGAGGTCGAGAGCGTCACGGTGCTCGACGATCTCAGCACCGGAGACCGGCGGAACGTCGAGGACATCGGGGTGGACCTGGTCCCGGGAAGCATTCTGGACCGGGAGCTGTTGGCCGACCTCATCCCGAGGGCGACGACGGTCGTGCACCTCGCCGCGCGCCCCTCGGTGCCGAGATCGCTGATGGACCCGCTGGCATCGCACGCCGTCAACGCGACGGGCACGCTCCACGTCCTGGAGGCGTGCCGGGCCACCAGGCCGCACGTGATCCTGGCGTCCTCGTCGTCCGTCTACGGGAACTGCGCCGAGCCGTACAAGCACGAGGAGCTGCCCACCCGGCCGCTCAGCCCGTACGGCGCGAGCAAGCTCGCCACGGAAGCGTACGCGCTGGCGTTCGCGGAGAGCTTCGGCCTGCGGGTGCTGCCCTTCCGCTTCTTCAACGTGTACGGCCCCATGCAGCCGGCCGGCCACGCGTACGCGGCTGTCATCCCGATGTTCGTGTCCGCCGCGCTCGACGGGCGGCCGGTTCCGGTCCACGGGGACGGCACGCAGGCACGCGACTTCACCTACGTCGGATCGGTGGCCGAGGTGCTCACCGACGCCGTGGTCCGCCGGGTGGGCAGCAGCACCCCGGTCAACCTCGCGTACGGAACGCGGATCTCGCTGCTGTCTCTGAAGGACGCGCTCGCCGCGGTGCTCGGCCGGCCGGTCGAGACGGAGTTCCTGCCTCCGCGTGTGGGGGACATCCGCGAGTCGCAAGCGTCGCCCCGGCTGCTTCTCGACATGTTCCCGGACGTCCGGCCGGTGCCTCTGGACGAGGGGCTCCGCCTGACCGTGGAGTGGTTCGAGAAGACCGCGGGGCGGGCCTGATTCGCGCGTGCTTCCCGATCCACCCGTTCTCAATCGTCCTCTCAACACATATGTCCCAGGAGAATTCGGTGACCACATCACCACGTAGCACGTACCTGATCACTGGAGGGAGCGGTTTCGTCGGCTCCCACCTGAGCGACGCGCTGCTCGCACGCGGTGACTCGGTCGTGGTTCTCGACAACCTGTCGACGGGCCGGCTCGCCAACCTCACCCCGCACCCGAACCTGCGTTTCGTGCAGGGGTCGGTGCTCGACGAGCTGATGGTCGACGAGCTCGTCCATCAGTGTGACGTGGTCGTCCATCTCGCGGCGGCCGTCGGGGTCAAACTGATCGTCGAGCAGCCGCTGCGCTCGTTCACCACGAACATCCGCGGCTCGGAGATCGTGATCGAGGCGGCCCACCGCTACCGGCGCAAGATCCTCGTGACCAGCACGAGCGAGATCTATGGCAAGAACTCCAGCGGAGCGCTCGCCGAGTCCGCCGACCGGATCCTCGGCAGCCCGACGGTGGCCCGGTGGGCCTACAGCACCGCCAAGGCCGTGGACGAGATCCTGGCCAACACCTACCACAAGGAGCGCGGCCTGCCGGCGATCATCGTCCGCCTGTTCAACACAGTGGGACCCCGGCAGAGCCCCGCGTACGGCATGGTCATCCCACGCCTCGTCAGGCAGGCCGTCAGCGGCGTGCCCCTCACCGTGTACGGCGACGGCACACAGACCCGATGCTTCGCGCACGTCGAGGACGTCGTCCGCGCGCTCCTGCTGCTCCTGGACCACGACGACGCGGTGGGGAACACCTACAACATCGGCGTCGGCGACGAGGTCAGCATCCTGGAACTGGCCAAGCTGATCAGCGAGCTCGCGGGCAGCACGTCCAGAGTGGACCTCATCCCGTACGCCGAGGCGTACGAGCGGGGCTTCGAAGACATGACGCGACGGGTGCCGGACACGACGAGGCTCCGGGCGCTGACCGGCTGGGCTCCCGTGCGGACGCTCGACGACATCCTGCGGGCCATCATCGACGAGGCCCGCGCCGAGGCATCACAGCGGTGAACGGCGTCACCGTCGCGGGCGCGGGAACGGCCGCGTTCCTGCTGGCCACCGGGGGCACCCATGCGCTGGGACGCCTGGCGCTGCGCTGGGGCATCACCGACCGGCCGGGAGGCTACAAGACGCACGTCAGGCCCGTGCCCTACCTCGGCGGCATCGCGATCATGCTGGGTACCGTCGTGCCGGCGCTCGGGCTGCTCGGCTTCGGCGATCACCGGACGACCGCCATCATGATCGGCGCGACCGCGATCGCCCTGCTCGGCCTCATCGACGACATCTCACCGTTGCCCAAGTCGACGCGGCTGGTGGTCGAGTCCGTGACGGCGACCGGGGTCGTGCTCAGCGGGGTCGAGGCATCGATCACCAGGACCTGGCTGGACGGGCCGATCACCGTCATATGGATCGTCGTCATCGCCAATTCCTTCAATCTGCTCGACAACATGGACGGTGCTCTGGGCGCCATCGCGCTGGCCGGCACCGCGCCCCTCGCCGTGGCGGCCTTCGTCCGCGGCGAGTACGGGGCCGGGCTGCTCCTGGTCACCCTGGCGGCCTCCGGCTTCGGCTTCCTGCCGCACAACTGGGCGCCGGCGAAGGTGTTCATGGGAGACGCGGGATCGCTGTTCATCGGATTCACCACCGCCTGCCTGGCGGCCCTGCTGGTCACCGGCGAGGGAACCGGCACGGCGATCGCCGGGCTGCTGCTTCCGACCTTCGTCGCCACCGTCGATACCGGCGTGGTGACGCTGTCACGCAGGAGGGCGGGCCGTCCGGTGTTCCAGGGCGGGACGGACCACGTGTCCCACCGGCTACGCCGGCTCGGATTCGGTGCCAGGCTGACGGCGCTGCTGCTCGCCTCGGTCGCGGGCGCGACCGGGACGCTCGGCCTGGCCATGGCGTTGCACTGGATCTCGCCGATCATCGCGATGATCTCCGCCATCGTCTCGGCCCTCGTCCTCATCACACTGCCGCAACGGGTGCCCATCTACGGACAGCCTCAGAAACCTCCCAAAGTCACATATGAAAGGCGACCTTAGACCGGTGGAACTGCTCCATTACCTACGGCTTGCCCGCAGGAGCTGGCCGCTCATCGTGCTATCCCTGATCATCGCGTCATCCGCGGCGGCGGTGGTGACGGCGAACACGCCGCCCTCCTACACGGCGACGACCTCGATGATCGTGTCCGGCACCGACAAGGAATCCGACCTGTCCACGGCCTACCAGTCGGGGATGCTGTCCGCGCAGCGCGTCACGTCCTACGCGAGCCTCCTGACGAGCCGCAGGGTGCTCAGCAAGATCACCGATCCGGCCGACCTCGGCCGCCTCCAATCGGCTGTCACGGCTGAGGCCATCCCCGGAACCGTGCTCCTGCGTGCCACCGTGACCGACGCCGACCCGGTGCGCGCCGCCCGGCTCGCCAACAACCTCGGCGAAACGTTCTCGAAGCTGATCGACCAGATCGAACGGCCGACGCCCAAGAGCCGACCCGCCGTCAAGGTCACGGTGGTCGACAGGGCGACGGTCCCCACGGTTCCGGTCAGCCCCAAGCCGCTGGTCAACCAGGCCGTCGCCCTATTGCTCGCGCTGCTCCTCGCGATGGCCACGGTCGTCCTGCGCGACCGGCTGGACACGACGATCAAGACCATCGAGACGCTGCAGGACACGTCGAAGACCTCGATCCTCGGGATCATCGGCTACGAGAAGGACGCTCAGCGGCATCCCCTCGTCCTCCGGGAGACGGGCCACTCCACGCGGGCGGAGGCGTTCCGCTCGCTGCGGACGAACCTGCAGTTCATCGGGGTCGACCGGCAGCCGAAGACGCTCGTCGTCACCAGCTCCCTACCGAGCGAGGGCAAGTCCTCGACGTCCGTCAACCTCGCGATCACCCTGGCGCAGGCCGGATGGCGGGTGGTCCTGGTGGACGCCGATCTCCGCAGGCCCCGCATCCCGAGCTATCTCGGGATCGAGGGCGCCGCCGGCCTCACCGACGTGCTCATCGACAAGGCGGGGCTGCAGGACGTCACCCAGGTCTGGGGCACCCCGGGCATCTCCGTCCTGCCGAGTGGCAAGGTCCCGCCGAATCCCAGCGAGCTGCTCGGCTCGCAGAACATGCGGATGGTGCTGGCCCAGCTCTCGCGGGACTACGACATCGTGGTCATCGACGCGCCGCCGCTGCTGCCCGTCACCGACGCCGCGGCGCTCGCCGCCTTCTGCGACGCCACGCTGCTCGTCGCGCGGTACGGCAAGACCCGGCGCGAGCACGTGGTCCGCGCCGTGGAGTTGCTGACGTCGGTCAACGCCCGGCTGGTGGGCGCGGTGCTCAACTTCGCGCCGGCGAAGAGCGGGCACTACTACGGATACGGATACGGATACTCCACGGACGTCAAGACGCCGGTGAATGCGTGAGGAGCGTGAGCGGGACGGACAACGCGTCGGCGATCGCCCGTCCCGCCACACGGTAGGCACGCCGGGAACGACCGTAGGGGTCGGCGATGTCGGGCTGGTCCACACGGACCAGCCCGCGGCGCGCTCCGGCCTCGGCCACGAGCGCGCGGGCCCGCCGTACGGGATCTCGGTGGGAGACGATCGCCTCGGCCGGCACACCCCGGGTCAGCACGCCGAACTCGGCGATGGTGAAGACCCGGGCGACGGCGGGAGGGTGCAGCGCCGCCACCTCGGCCCGGTGCTCGGCGGTGGCCGCGAGCACGAGGTCGGAGTCGGCGACCAACTCCTCGGTGAGCGGGCGGGAGGCGAACCCGCCGGGATCGCCGCCGAGCCGGGCCAGCGCCTCCCGCGCTCGCTCGGCCATCGGCATTCCCCGCGCGGCGCGGGTGCCCGCGCTGGTCACCTTGACCGGCGAGCCCGCTCCGATGGCGGCCCGGGCCAGCCGCTCCGCCATCGGTGAGCGGCAGATGTTGCCCGTGCACACGATGAGGACGTGGAAACCCTTGTCAGCCTGAGACGACATCGGCGGTACCGCCTTTCCCATCTGGAGCCACAGCGCCGGGGTGCGCGGGACGTCGAACCCTGTTGATCTTCATCGTGCCCTGTCACGGCACGGGAACCCGGGAATCTCCAGGAACGGGGAGCACGCCGGGCGCCGCGCCATCGGGCGCCATCGGTTCTCCCCGTCGCCTGCGCCGGGCGCGACCGGCGGCTCGTCCTTCTTCGCGGCCCTGTTGCTCCGGACCTCGCCGGCGGTCTCAACAGCGGCCTTCTCGCCGCGGTCCTCCCCCACCGGCCGGGCGGCGGGGTGCTGGCGCTCACCCTCCGGAGGGATCCCCCCGGGAACACGCTCGACGCCGCGCTCGTACGAGCCGAGCAACGCGCGGCCGCCCAGGACCATGCCCGCGGAGAGGGCGAGGCCGGCGACTCCACAGCCGATGATCGCCCTGCGCATGCCGCGCTTCCTGGACAGCGCCCTCTCCGCGGGCTCGCTGATTTCAACGTACTCGCGGATACCCTCCATGAACGCGACGGTAAATCGTCGTCTCCTGACGATCCCGCGTGGCACGCCGGGGTTTACCCTTTCCGGCATCGTCTCCCGTCACGACGGCGGTGCCGGGCAACCGTGGTGGTTCTCGGTGATCCGGGTGCGCTGTGGCCGGACGAGCGGCTGCACGGGAGCCGCCGGCGGCTCGGCGGTGACGGGTTCCACCAGTCTGAATTCCAGCGTCCGCGTCTGCCGGGGAGCGAACTCCAGCAACGTGGAGTAGACCGGATGGGATCGTTCCGCCTCGATGATGACGGCGGACTTGTGACCGTCGAGGCGTACCCCGCTCAGCCTCGCGCCCGGGGTGGCATAGAGCGACACCCACAGCAGGTTGGAGCCGAGGGCGTGGTGCCCCTGCGGCGAGTCGAGCCGGCCGGTGACATAGCTCGGCAACGCCCCTCGGGGCACGTCGTTGTCCAGCCGGACGCGCACTGTCGTGGCGCGCAGCCCGTCGTCCCGGCACGCGTCCAGACTGTAGGTGAGGGAGCGCCGCAGGTAGTAGTCGAGCTTGCCGCCCGCCGAATTGTTGACCACCAGTCCGGCGAAGGGTCCCGGCTGTCGCGGGAGCGCGCCGCCGAGCGGGGTGGCCGCCAGCCGCTGTTCCTCGGCGGGGTCGCGGCTCCAGATCTGGATCCTCCGCTCGTCCACGAGCCGGGACAGGACCGGCAGCAAGCGCGCGGGCTCGGCGAGGGATCGGCTGATCGCCTCGCTGACGGCGCCGGCGACCGTGATGAGGAACCGCTTGCGTTCCGCCGTGTTCGGATACCGGGCGTACGCCGTCCGCTCGGTGAGATCGACGACGTTGCCCGCGGTCACCGTCTCGCCGTCGGGGAGGGTGACGGGGCCGATCAGCTCCAGCAGATGGGAGAGACCCACGGGATCGGTGGCCACGACCCCGTCCAGCTTGTGGCCGTACCGGCGCTCCCAGAGCCCGGCCCACGTGGCCGCCGCGTACGGGAAATGCGGGGAGAGGTTGGAGACGGAGAGCAGCGAGGTCGCGCTCGGCCCGTAACGAGCGCGGTACGCCGCCCCGTGATCGACGACCGGCGTCGGACTCGCGAGGCCGTTCTCCGCGGACAGCCGCTGGATCCCGAGCCTGCCGTGGTCGGCCCTGAGGACGCCGTACGCTCCGACCAGGCCTCCCGTTCCCCGGGCCTCCGCGTTGGTCTGGAACGCGAGGAAATAGCGGCGGGGGCCGTCATGCCCCAGCATCGGCGGCAACAGCACGGCGGCGTCCGCGGCCGCGCCGAGGCGGTCGTGCAGCCGATCCATTTCGCGCAGCGCCGTACCGCGTGCCTGGTCCAGCAGGTCCACGCCGGTGTCCGCCGGAGTGGCGGCGAGGCGGGAGCTCGCCGTGGCGAGGCGGGCGGCGCCGTCGTCCAGCACCGGGGCCGCGGCGTCGAGACCGTCGAGCAACTGCCGCATGTTGCTCATCGAGAGGGCGTTCGCCGTCAGGAACGGCGCGGCCCTGCGGTAGACCCCGCCGAGAACATCGCTGAGCTCGTCGGCGGCCTCGGCCAGCCCCTGTGTGGTGGTCGCCGCGTCTCCGACGAAGGGAGCATGGGCGATGAGCCACCAGCCGGGTCCGCCGGTCAGCCGCCGGGCCTCGGCCGCGTGCCGCCGCGCTTCCGCCAGCGGCCCGGCCAGTTGCCGGGGATCCTCCGATTCCAGCAGGAGGAACGCGTTCTTCGCGGCCTCCAGATGGTCCCGCACGCTCAGGCCGAGATGTGCCGACCAGCCGCCGGCCAGCACGAGGCCGGCGGCTGGGAGCGACAGGCCGATGAGGGCCAGACGGCGACGGTTACCGCCCCACATGGGAGGATCGACGACGCCTCGCGGTGAGGATGAGCCCGGCCGCGGCGGCGGCGAGCAGTCCTCCGCCGGCGGTGGCCATCGCCGCCACGGGAGCGCCCGTCATCGGCAGCTCTCCCTTGGCCTGGCAACCGCTGCAGCCCCCGCAGCTGGGGCTGCAGTTGCCGCTGCTCGACCAGCTGTTCGACCTGTTGTTCGACCTGTTGTGTTGCCTGTTGTGCTGGTGCTGCCTGCCCTGCTGACCGTGGGACTGCGACTGGCTTTGGTGAATGTTCTGGTGCAGGTTGGGGAGCGGCGGGTACGGCTGCCCGACCACGATGCCCTCCGGCACCGGCAGGGCGGCTTCGGCGGTCGCCGCCACCGCGGGTCCGAGAGACAACGCTCCCGCCGCCATCATCGACAACAGAATAGGTATCGCGTTTTTTCGTACCACTTAGGACTCCCCGATGGTAATAGGTCGCGCCATGGGCGATTTGGGCGAAATGTCAGCGACACGTTCACCTCGTAAGCTTTATATGCGGCAAGCTGAGAGGTTCCCCGCCAGGCGCGTGCTTCTTACGGACTGATCACTGACCGTTCTCCCTTTGTTGACGATCGCCTTATTTCGGTGCCGCGGTCCGATCGCCGCATGGAGCATCCACGCTTCGACCGCCGCTCGCGGAGCGTCTCGCCGATATTCGTTCGGCTTTACGTCGGTTTCGCGTGCCGTGGCTGGTTGTGAAGGAGTCCGCACTGATATGCGCACCTGAATGTCCATCCGGCGACGTGTCACTAAAGAATCGGCCAACGCCGTCACCGGGGCCGCCTCCCGACACTCGGTCCGGCGATACTCGATGCGTGTGTGACCAGCCGAAACCCACAGCGCCGTGAGGGCGGCTCTCCGAGTCGTCTGCGAGATCGGCGTCACCGCCGGGGTCGTCCTGCTGATGTTCTGCGCGTATCTGCTCTGGGGCACCGGCTCCTACACCGAGCGGCACCAACGCGTCCTGCAACAGCAGTTCGAGCAGGAGATTCACGAGAAGAACGGCAAAAGGAGCCTCGGGAGGATCAGACTCGGCAGCGCACTCGCGTTGCTCCGCATCCCCCGACTGGGTCCCGATTACACGTTCGCCATCGTCGAGGGCGTGGACGCCGAGGCATTGCGCGAGGGTCCCGGCCACTATCCCGGCACGGCATTGCCCGGACAGACAGGAAATTTCGTCGTCTCAGGGCACCGGACAACGTATTTGGCGCCGTTCAACCGCATCGGAGAGTTGCGACGCGGTGACGACATCGTGGTGGACACCCACGAGGCCCGGTACACCTACCGGGTCACCCGCAAGGAGGTCGTCCTCCCCACCCGGTTGGACGTCATCGCCCCGGTGCCGGGCCACCCCTCCGAACCGCCCTCGAAGGCGCTGATCACCTTGACCACATGCAATCCGATGTACTCCGCCAGCGAGCGCCTGATCGTCCACGGCGTGCTCGCCGACCGAGAACGCCGCACCTGAACCGGGAGAGGCCGACATGTACGGATTCATCTGGCGGCGGCTGCCCGGCGGCACCGCGGCTCGGCTCGTCGTCTTCCTGCTGCTCATCGGCATCGCGGCGGGCCTGCTCTGGTACGTCGTGTTCCCCTGGCTGGCGCCCCGGGTGCCCGTCGACCAGCCCTGGTGACCCTGCCCGCCGGCGCCCCTGTCCCCTGGTGAGCCGCCGGCGCGCGTGAAGGTCCGGAGGAAGCCGGAAGGCCCTCGCCGCGAGAGGGGGAAGGCGGCGAGGGCCCCGGGAAGGTGAGCCGTGCGGCTCAGCGGCCGACGTTGGCCTCGTGTCCGATGGACAGGCCGGAGTCGACGTCGAAGAAGTGCAGGTTGTGGGTGTCGACGACCAGGTCGATGTTCTGGCCGGGACGGACGTGGCTGCGGGCGTTGACGCGGGCGGTCCACAGGGACTTGTCCCCGGCCAGCGGCAGGGTCGTCTCCTCCTCGTCACCGTCGTTCTGCGCGGCCACGGTGTCCTTGTGCTCGACCGGCGGGGCGTCGATCGTGAACAGCACGTTGATCTCGGAGCCCAGCTCCTCGGTCACGTTCGCGCGGACCGCGAGGCGGACCCAGCCGGAGGCGTTGCCGTTCGCGGCGACCGAGTCCTCGAAGTCGGACGGGCGGATGCCGAGGATGATCTTCTTGCCGATGTAGCGGTCGAGGCCCGGCTTCTCCGCGAAGGTGGAGTCCGGGACCGGGAGCCGGTAGCCGGCGAACGCGACGGCGGCGCCGCTGCCGTCCCTGACCAGCTCGGCGTAGGTGAAGTTCATCGACGGCGAGCCCATGAAGCCCGCGACGAACAGGTTGACCGGGTTGTCGAACAGGTTCTGCGGGGTGTCGACCTGCTGGAGCAGGCCGTCGCGCAGGACGCAGACGCGGTCGCCGAGGGTCATGGCCTCGACCTGGTCGTGGGTGACGTAGACCGTGGTGACGCCGAGGCGCTCGTGGAGCTGGTTCAGCGAGGCGCGCATGGAGACGCGGAGCTTGGCGTCCAGGTTGGACAGCGGCTCGTCCATCAGGAACGCCTGCGGCTCGCGGACGATGGCGCGGCCCATGGCGACACGCTGGCGCTGGCCACCGGAGAGGGCGGCCGGCTTGCGCTTGAGGTACTGCTCCAGGCCGAGCATCTTGGCGGCCTCGTTGACCCGCTTGGCGATCTCGGCCTTGGGCATCTTGCGGAGCTTGAGGCCGAAGGCGAGGTTCTCCTCGACCGTCATGTGGGGGTAGAGCGCGTAGTTCTGGAACACCATCGCGATGTCGCGGTCCTTCGGAGGCAGGTGGTTGACCACCCGGTCGCCGATGACGATCTCGCCGCCGCTGATGTCCTCGAGGCCCGCGATCATGCGCAGGGCCGTGGACTTGCCACAGCCGGACGGGCCGACCAGCACCATGAACTCGCCGTCCCTGATCTCCAGGTTCAGGCCGTTCACTGCCTTGACGCCGCCCGCGTAGATCTTGTCGACGCCGTTCAGAACGATAGAAGCCATCTCAGTCCTTCGTCGCTTCCTGACGATTCCGCCCCGTCCAGCAGTCTGGGTCCCCCCGATGCGGGCTGGGCTTCCTCTCCTGGGGATGACCACAGGAAGTGGATACGTTTTCAAGAATCACAGCGGACAGATCGGGACCTGTCAACTCATTCCGCTTGTCACACGGGCCTCGTTACCATTCTGAGACTGGCGACGGCGATGGAAAGATGATGGAATCGTTTCCATGCAGATGCCAGTGCAGCGCCGTACGACGATCAAGGATGTGGCGGAGGCCGCGGGTGTGGGCGTCGCGACCGTGTCCCGGGTGCTGTCGGGCGGGTCGGCGAGCGCCGAGACCAGGGAGAAGGTGCTGGCGGCGGCGGCGCGGCTCGACTACCACCCGAGCGCGCTCGGCCGGAACCTCCGCCAGCGGCGCACCGGCGGCGTCGGCCTGCTCGTCCCCGACATCACCGACAGCTTCTACGCGCGGCTGGCCGACGGTGTGCTGTCCTGCGCCCGCTCGTACGGCGAGCCCGTCACGATCGGCGTCACCGGCGACGATCCCGAGCGGGAGAGCGAGATGATCGGCACGCTCATCGAGCAGAGCATGGACCGGGTCATCGCGGTGCCGTCCGGCGACGGCGACGCGTGGGATCCGGTGCTGCGCGCCGGGGTGAACGTCGTCTTCGCGAGCCGGAGGGCGGAGCCGGACGTGCCGGACGTGCCCGCCGTGCTGGCCGACGACCGCGGCGGGGTGCGGACAGCGGTGGAGTACCTGACCGGTCTCGGCCACCGGAAGATCGCCTTCCTGGCCCGGCGCGGCCAGTCGCAGCGCGTGGCGGCGTTCACCGGCGCGCTCAAGGCGCTCGGCGTGCCGGTGGAGGACGAACTCGTCGTCCACGCGCGAGCGAGCCGGGATTCGGCCTACGCCGCGGCGGCGGGCCTGCTGCAGCGCCGCCCCGACGTCACCGCCGTGCTCACCGGCGGCAACATCCTGGGCGAGGCGGCCGTCCTGGCCGCCAGGGAACTGGACGTGCGCGTCCCGCGCGACGTCTCACTGATCATGTTCGACGACGTGCCCTGGGCCGAGTTGTGCTCTCCCCCGCTCACGGTGATCGCTCAGCCCGCCCAGGACATCGGCTACCGTGCCGCGGAACTGGTCCTGCGGCAGGGGCGCAGGCCGCGCACGGTCATGCTGCCCTCCGAACTCGTCGTACGGGCCAGCTGCGGGCCCAGGAGGCCACGCCAGTGACATCGGCCGCCATGCCGCCGAGAATGCCGCGTCAGCCGGTGGTGACCTTCTCGATCGCCTCGACGACCTCGGGCGCCTCGGGCTCGGTACGCGGCCGGAACCGCGCGACCACCCCGCCCGCGCCGTCCACCAGGAACTTCTCGAAGTTCCACTGGATGTCGCCGGCGGCGCCCTCGGCGTCGGACACCTCGGTCAGGGTCGCGTAGAGCGGGTGCCTGTCGTCGCCGTTCACGTCGGTCTTCTCCAGGAGGGGGAAGTCCACGCCGTAGGTCGTGGAGCAGAACTCCTGGATCTCCTCGGCGGAGCCGGGCTCCTGGCCCATGAACTGGTTGCACGGCACGCCGACGACCGTGAAGCCGCGGTCGCCGTAGGTTTCCTGGAGGCGGACGAGTCCGCCGTACTGCGGGGTGAGCCCGCACTTCGACGCCACGTTGACCACCAGCGCCGCCCGGCCTCCGAGGATGTCGCCGAGCGTGGTCGCCGCTCCGTCCAGGGTCCGAACCGGAATCTCGAGAATGCTCATGGCGCTGACTTTACCCAGAACACCATTCGGCGGGACGCGGCGGGAGGCGGTAAAAGTTCCGTCGCGAGCATGCCACGCGACGGTCGTGCGGCGGACGGATCCGCTGGTCAGACAGGGTGTGGGCGGCAAACCCCAAGCCACGGGCAATTTTCCGGAACCGACGTCCCCGCCCGCGGCGGCACCTGACCAGCGGGTCCTCTTGGGAGCTCCAGAAGTCATCGCGGGAGCGGCAAACAACTTTCTGCAGCGTGTCGCAGTTCACCGGATCGGGGCGGGGTGGCGTACTTCAATCCGGCTGAAGGACCCGTCGCGGCGCCTGCCCGGGAGTGCACGTTGAATCCGGTGAGGCCGAGCGGACGGCCGTGCCCACGCCATGGGCGCTGGACCGCCTGGCGGGCGTACCGCGAGTGCGCCCCCTCCGCACGCGACCCGACGACAAGGACCGAATTGGACAGCAACAGAGTTCTCATGCGCAACGCGGCGGCGGCGGTCATCGCCGTCTCCGTGGTCGGAGGCGCGGGAAGCGGCGCGGCCGCGAGTACCGAGCGGACCGCCACGCAGGCCACCGACCAGGCGACGACGGAGGCCGCCGAAGCGGCCGCCGAAGCGGCCGCCGAACAGGCGGACGCGATGTCCGCACGCGGGATAACGACGGTGCACAACGCGGTCTGGAGGACCAGCGCCAAGGCCGTCAAGCGCAGGGTGAGCGCGGCGGCACCCGCGATTCTCAACAAGGCGTACGCCTTCCGCCTCGTGGCCCGGCGATCATGGCCGGGCACCCAGTTCCAGTGCCTGGACAGCCTGTGGACGAGGGAGAGCGGCTGGAACCACCGGGCGGAGAACCCGAGTTCCGGGGCGTACGGCATCCCGCAGGCGTTGCCCGGCAGCAAGATGAGCGGGACCGGCGTCGACTGGCGGTTCAACCCGGTGACCCAGATCAGATGGGGGCTGAAGTACATCAGGCTCCGGTACGGCTCGCCGTGCGGAGCGTGGGGGCATTTCCAATCCAACAACTGGTACTGACGGTTCCGCACGTCATGATCTGAAGCTCGTGGACGTGGTGGACACCTCTGAGACCGAGGAGTGACCAGGGGAAGGGACCGCTCCTCGTGAAGCGCCCGGGCCGCGGCCCGGGCGCTTCTCTGCATCCGCACGGCATTTCGATTTTCCTCGCCGGGCCCTCGAGATCCCCGGCCGCCGAGGTCGATCACAGCGTGGATCTTTTCCGTCCGAGCCGAGCGGGGCCGATTCCGCGCTACGGCCGGATATCGACTCCCCCTCCATTCGCCGGCCGGGTTCATCTCTCGATAACGAAGCCCCACGGAACTTATCCGGGGTCGCGCCGGAGCCCCTCTTGCACGATCACGCTCTTGCCATGATCGTGCCATTGACAAGGTCGTTAAACGCGACCAGACCTGAAACTGGCACTACAAAGGCCGAAATATCAGGAAATTTCACAATTCCTAGCTCGTAATGACCATGACCATACCCTCTGGCGATCAGGGATTCCTCGGAGGTAATGTCGTGGTCAATCGCAACCGCCGCAATTCTCCCGAAGTCGTGCGGGCGGCGCGATGGAAGAGCTTCTCCGCCGGGCGGCGGTGGTCAAAAACGGCAAATGCCGCATTTTCATATCTCTGCAGCCATCGGCGCCCGGCCAGAAGAGCCGGCACGGCAAAGATTGAAGAGTTGAGTCGTATGTCCGCATCTCATCGCGACGCCCCGCATCAAACGCCCGACGCGGCGGAGCCCGCACACCACGCGCACGCGAGGACGCTGATCCCGCGTGCCATCCGTGCCCGCCGCCGGCCGCTGCTCGCGGCAGGGATCGCCGCGGTCCTCGCGCTGGGCACGATCGTCGTCATGTCCGACAGCGCCGCCGCCGTCCAGGCGCCGGTGAGCATCGGCTCCGCGTCGTCCTACGCCGTCCTCGGCACCACGCTCGTCAGAAACGTGAACCAGACCAGCCTCATGGGAAACCTCGGGGTCAGCCCGAGTGGGTCGATCGCCGGATTCCCTCCCGGCACCGTCACCGGAACCATCCATGCCAACGACGCTAACGCCGCGAGCGCCAGGTCCGACGCCGTAGCCGCCTACAACGACATCGCCGGGCGAACCGGGGCCACGAACGTGAACGCGGAGCTCGGCGGCACGACCAAGACCCCGGGTCTCTACACCACGTCAGGCGGCAATTTCACGATCACGGGCACCCTGACGCTCGACGCGCAGAGCGACCCGGACGCGGTCTTCATCTTCAGGGGCAACACGCTGGCCGCCGCGAACGTCAGCAACATCGACCTGGTCGGCGGAGCTCAGGCGAACAACGTGTTCTGGGAGTTCGTCGGCGACACGAACTTCGGCCAGAACTGCACGTTCCGCGGCAACGTCCTCACACAGGCCACCGCCACGATCTCCTTCGGCGCGTCGATCTTCGGCCGCGTCCTCGCGCTGGCCGAGGACGTCCAGATCCAGGGCACGAACAACGACCTGCCGAGCACCCTCGTCATCGTCCCGAACGACCCGCCGACCACCACGACGCTCACCGTCTCGCAGAACCCCTCGGCGCAAGGGCAGCCGGTCACGTTCACGGCCACCGTCAACGCGGTCAGCGGCTCCATCGTTCCCGCGGGACAGGTGGCCTTCAAAGACGGAACCACGGTGCTCGCGATCGTCTACGACCAGAGCGTCGGGTCGGTCACGTACACCACGTCGTCGCTGTCCGCGGGTAAGCACTCGATCACGGCCGTCTATCTGGGCGGGAACACGCCCGACAACGAGGCGATCATCCACTTCGCCCCCAGCAAGTCGTCGCCGATCACCCAGGTGGTGACCGCATCGCTCTGGGACAACTCGGCGACCCCCGCCGTCGCGTCGGTCAACGACCCGCAGCCCGTGGTGCTCGGCGTGAAGTTCAAGGCGACCACGGCCGGAGCGGTCGCCGGCATCCGCTTCTACAAGGGGCCGCTCAACACCGGCACCCACACCGCGAGCTTATGGACCGCCGACGGCCAGCAGCTCGCCACCGCCACCGTCACCAACGAGACCTCGTCCGGCTGGCAACAGATGAGCTTCCCCACCCCCGTCCCCATCACCCCGAACACCACCTACGTCGCGTCGTACCACACGACATCCGGAAATTACTCGGCAACTCGGTCCTACTTCGCGTCCCCACGCAACAATGACCCGCTCATCGGGCCGGCCGACGGCGACCAGGGCGGGAACGGCGTCTACACCTACAGCGCCACCAACACGTTCCCCACGAACACCTACCAGTCCACCAACTACTGGGTCGACGTGGTCTTCGTCTCGTCCGCCAGCCTATGGAGCAACTCCACGACCCCGGCGGTCGTGACGCAGGGCGACCCACAGGCCGTCGCGCTGGGCGTGAAATTCAAGGCCGTCGTCAACGGAACGATCAGGGGCATCCGCTTCTACAAGGGGCCGCTCAACACCGGCACCCACACCGCGAGCCTATGGACCATCGACGGCCGGCAGCTCGCCACCGCCACCTCCACCAACGAGACCGCGTCCGGCTGGCAACAGGTGAACTTCTCCACCCCCGTCGCCATCACCGCAAACACCGCCTACGTCGCCTCTTACCACACGACATCCGGAAACTACTCAATAACTCGCCCCTACTTCACCTCCCAGTACAGCAACCAGTCATTGATCGCCTTCCAGGACGGCGACCAGAGCGGAAACGGCGTCTACACCTACAGCGCCACCAACACGTTCCCCACGAACACCTATCAGTCCAGCAACTACTGGGTCGACGTGGTCTTCGACATCAGCTGACACCCCGCCGACGCGGCCGGGCCTCACGGTTCCACACACATCACCTCGACCTGCTGTTCCCAGGTCGGCCAACCGAAAATACGGCTTTCAAGAGAAACCCCCGATCCCCGTCCCCATTACGGGAAACTCGCCGATCTTCTCGCGTAAACCACACGTAGGGCGCCGACCTGGCTGGCTTCCTTTCACCCGAACCCGCGGCGGGCTGTGCGAATAGGAATGCGCATGCCAAACATTACGACAAACCCCTCATCCGACCGGCGCCTGCTCCGGGCGGGCCTGATCGTCTTCGGACTCGGCCTGATCATGGTCATCGGTCTGCTGGACTCGTCCTCCTCGGCAGAGAAGGCGAGGCAGGACGGGCCCGTCCTCCACACGAGCACGACGACCGGTGCCGGCACCGCGCTTCCGGCGGTCGCGAAGACGCTCGCCCAGGCGCACCCGGCCGGCTCCGCCACGACACTCGCCCGGGCGCACAAGACCGGCTCGGCGAAGAAGATCGGCGGAACGAGCAGAGGTCCGGCGGCCAGGAGCCGAGCGGTCAGCGCTCGGGAGCTCCGTGCTGCCTGCCCGCCGACCTCGATCATCTGCCTGGAGAACAGCCTGCCCGGCACTCCGCCGAGCCAGTGGGACATCCCTGGAGCGGGTAGCACCAACATCCAGGGCTTCGCGACACAGATGAGCGTCGACCACGGGCAGACGGTCCAGTTCAAGGTCAATACGAACGCGACCGCCTATCGCGTCGACATCTACCGCGTCGGCTACTACGGGGGAGACGGCGCGCGGCAGATCACGAGCATCACTCCCTCGGCGGCCCTGCCACAGACCCAGCCGGCCTGCGTCAGCGACACGTCGACCGGGTTGTACGACTGCGGCAACTGGGCCGTGTCGGCTTCATGGGCCGTGCCCGCCAGCGCGGTCTCGGGCGTCTATCTCGCCAACCTGGTCAGGACGGACGGCACAACGGGGGCGAGCCAGATCATCTTCGTGGTGCGGGACGACGAGCGCGGATCGGACATCCTGCTGCAGACCTCCGACGCCACCTGGCAGGCGTACAACACCTTCGGAGGCGGGAGCCTCTACCTGGCGCCCACCTCCGCCGGTCGCGCCTTCAAGGTCAGCTACAACCGGCCGGTCACCACGCGGGGCAGCAGCTGCTGCAACGGTTCGGTGGAGGGCTACTTCTTCGACTCCGAGTACCCCATGATCCGATGGATCGAGGCCAACGGCTACGACGTCAGCTACACCACGGACGTCGACACCGCCATGCGCCCGGCGGCGCTACTCACCCACAAGATGTACATGTCCAGCGGACATGACGAGTACTGGTCCAACGAGATGCGCAACAATGTCGTGGCCGCCCAGAACCAGGGCGTCAACCTCGCCTTCTTCTCGGGGAACGAGATGTTCTGGAAGACAAGGTGGGAGGCCAGCGTCGACGGGTCGGCCACGCCCTTCCGTACGCTCGTCTGCTACAAGGAGACGCTGGCCAACGCCAAGATCGACCCGAGCACGCAGTGGACCGGTACCTGGCGCGACCCCCGTTTCTCGCCTCCCTCGGACGGCGGACGGCCGGAGAACGCCGTGACCGGCACCTGGTTCCGGGTGAACGGCACGGCGAACAACTCGATAACGGTGCCCGCGGAGTTCGGCGACATGCGCCTGTGGCGCAACACGTCCATCGCGACGTTGCAGCCGGGCCAGACCGCTGTCTTCCCCGCCGGCACGCTCGGCTACGAATGGGACGTGACACCCAACAACGGGGTGGAGCCCGCGGGCCCGGTCAAGTATTCGCGGACGCCCGTCACCGTGACGAGCACATACCTGGTCAACTTCGGCAGCACGTTCGGCCCCGGCACCGCGACCCACGCTCTGACGCTGTACAAGGCCCCGAGCAAGGCACTGACCTTCGGGGCGGGGACCACCCAGTGGGCATGGGGACTCGACGCCGTGCACGACCGGGCCGGGTCGCCCACCGACATCAACATGCAGCAGGCCACGGTCAACCTTTTCGCCGACATGGGAGCCCAGCCGGCCAGCCTCCAGCCCGGGCTCGTCCCGGCCACCGCGTCGACGGACACCAGCCCCCCGACGTCCACCATCACCAGCCCGGCGAGCGGCAGCACGGTGGACACCCTGACGACCACCGTTATCCAGGGAACGGCCTCCGACACCGGCGGCGGCGTGGTGGGGGGTGTCGAGGTGTCGGTCGACGGCGGCGCCACCTGGAATCCGGCGACGGGTCGCTCAAGCTGGCAGTACCGCTGGCAGCCCACGACCGCCGGGCCCGTGACGATCAGTGTCCGGGCCGTCGACGACATCGGCAACCTCCAGACCACCCCCACCACGCTGAACGTCACGGTGGTGACGGCGTGCACCGCCTGTACGATCTTCGCACCCACCGACGTGCCCGCTGTGGACTCCTCCCCCGACTCCAACTCGGTGGAACTCGGGGTCAGGTTCCAGACGAGCCAGGCGGGCGTCATCAGGGGCATCCGGTTCTACAAGGGCGCGCTCAACACGGGAACGCACACCGGCAATCTCTGGAGTTCGAGCGGCCAGCTCCTGGCGAGTGCGACGTTCACCAACGAGACGTCGAGCGGGTGGCAGCAGGTGAACTTCGCCACGCCTGTCACCGTCACGGCCGGGATGACATATGTCGCCTCATATTTCGCGCCGTCGGGACACTATTCGTTCACGCGCCCATATTTCACCACCCCGCACACGAACGGGCCGCTCACGGCCCTCGCGGACGGCGCGGGCGGCGGCAACGGCGTCTACAGCTACGGATCGACCAGCTCGTTCCCGACCAATACCTTCCAATCCAGCAATTACTGGGTGGACGTATTGTTCGTACCGATGGACAGCCTGTGGGACGACACGTTCGTCCCCGCGGTTCTGTCGAGTCCGGACTCCCAGTCCGTGACGCTCGGCGTCAAGTTCCAGGCGGTCACGAGTGGCATGGTCACCGGCATCCGCTTCTACAAAGGCCCCCAGAACACGGGAACCCACATCGGAAGCCTGTGGACGAGCACCGGACAGCAGCTCGCCAGCGCGACGTTCACCAATGAATCGGCTTCGGGTTGGCAGCAGGTGACCTTCTCAGCCCCCGTGTCGATCGTCGCCAACACCACCTATATCGTCTCTTACTTGGCGCCGTCGGGCCATTATTCGACAAATAACTCCTATTTCACTGACGCGTACGCCAACGGGGCGCTCGTCAGTCCGCAGGACGGCGATCAAGGCGGCAACGGCGTATACGCCTACGGCGCGACGAACACCTTCCCGAGCAACACCTACCAGGCCACCAACTACTGGGTCGACGTGATGTTCGTACCCTCGGCCAGCCTGTGGGACAACGGGACGGTTCCGGCCGTCGTGACCCAACCCGACCCGCAGCCCGTGGCGCTCGGCGTGAAATTCTCATCGATCACCGGCGGAAGCATCCGGGGCATCCGGTTCTACAAGGGGCCGCTGAACACGGGGACCCACACCGTGAGTCTCTGGACGAGCGACGGGCAGCTGCTCGCGAGCACGACGTCCTTCGGGGAGACCGCCTCCGGCTGGCAGCAGGTGTTCTTCCTGACACCTGTCCCCGTTTCCGCCGGCACCACGTACGTCGCCTCCTACCACACGACGTCCGGCTATTACTCCGTGACCCGGCCGTACTTCACCACGCAATACACGAACGAGCCGCTCATCGGGCTCGCGGACGGCGCACAGGGCGGCAACGGCGTATACGCCTACAGCGCGACGAACACCTTCCCGACCAACACCTTCCAAGCCACCAACTACTGGGTCGACGTCGTCTTCGACGTCTATTGAGGTCTCGACGTGGATCCTGTCGGCCGGCATCGCCTCGCGGCGGCCGGCCGGCAGGACCGGCCGCCGGTACCGGGACGACGCGCCGGCCTCGGCGTGACCTTCGAGTCCGTCGAGAACCGGTGGTCATGAGCATTCCGGGTGATGTCACGCCGTCTCGTGGCCGGACAGCCCGCGCTCGCCGAGCCGTACGGCCATGGCCTGGACGAGCAGCTCCAGCCCGAACTCGAACTCCGCCTCGTGATCGCACGCGCCGAGTTCCTGCGCGCGGGCGCTGAGCTCGGGGAACAGGGCGGGATCGGCCTCTGCCACCGGAGCGTCCGGGCGTACGGGGGCGAAGGTCGGCGTCACACCGACCTCGCGGAGCAGCGAGCCGACGATGTAGGCGATGAACATGCGCAACATCCGCACCGCCTCCCCGCCCTCGAAGCCCGCGTCGCGCAGGGTGGCCAGGGCGCGCTCGGCCGGGAGCATCCCCGCCGGGGACCGGAGCTGGCGGCTCACCACGACCATCGTGGAGCGCGGGTAGTGATGGGCGATCTGCCGGAACGCCCGCGCCTGGATGCGGACCCGATCGGTCCAATGGGCGGACGGGTCGTCGGTGAACTCGATCTCCGAGAGCACCGCCTCGGCCACGCCGTCCAGCAGGGCCGACTTGTTCGGCACGTGGTTGTAGAGGGACATCACCCCGACGCCGAGCTCGGCGGCGATCCTGCGCATCGAGATCGCGTCGGCGCCCTCGCGCTCGATGAGATCCACGGCGGCGGCGACGATCCTCGCCCGGTTCAGGGTGGACATGGAACCGATTCTCCCCCAGGCCATTGACGACGTACAGCGTACGTGACACGGTGACGTACGTACGGTGTACGTAGACGGGAGGTCAAGGTGTCGACCCACGAGCTTTACACCATCCCCGCCGAGCTCTCCACGTGGGACGTGGAGATGACCGGTTCTTCCAGGTTTACCTGGGAATACGATGACGGCCGGGACCGCATGCTCGCCCTTTACCAGAAGGGCAAGGACAAGCAGTGGGACTCGGTCAAACGCATCGACTGGGACCTCGAAGTCGACCCGTACAACGTTCTCGGTATCCCCGACAACACGATCGCGATCTACGGCACCCCCTTGTGGGAGCGGATGGGCGAGAAGCAGCGCCAGGACGTCCGCCTGCACGGCGCGGCCTGGCAGTTCTCCCAGTTCCTGCACGGCGAGCAGGGAGCGATGATCTGCTCGGCCCGCATCGTGGAGTCGGTGCCGGACCTGGACTCGAAGTTCTACGCCGCCACCCAGACGATGGACGAGGCCCGGCACGCCGAGACCTACGCCCGGTTCCTCAAGGAGAAGGTCGGGCTGGCCTACCCGATCAACGAACATCTCAAGGCCCTGCTGGACAGCACGCTGAACGACTCCCGCTGGGACATGCCCTACCTCGGCATGCAGGTGCTGATCGAGGGCCTCGCGCTCGCCGCGTTCGGCGTGATGCGCGACATCACCACCAAGCCGCTGCCCAAGCAGATCCTCGCGTACGTGATGCAGGACGAGGCCAGGCACGTCGCGTTCGGCCGGATGGCGCTGCGCGACTACTACAAGAACCTGTCGGAGGCCGAGCGGCGCGAGCGCGAGGACTTCGTCATCGAAGGCTGCTACCTGATGCGCGACCGCCTGCGCGGCCGTGAGACGTGGGAGGCCCTCGACCTGTCCAGGCAGGAGGTCGACGAGGCGATGCGGTGCGTCGACGAGTCGGACTACCTCAAGCTGTTCCGCTCGCTGCTGTTCAGCCGGATCGTGCCGTGCGTCAAGGACATCGGCCTGTGGAGCCCGCGCCTGCAGCAGGCGTACGCCGACATGGGCGTCCTCGACATGGCCGGGCAGAGCCTTGAGGCTCTGATGAGGCAGGACGAGGAGATCGCCGACAAGCTCGACGCGGAGCGGTTCGCCCAGGAGGAGACCGAGCGGCACGAGGAGGTCGCCGCGACCATCGCGCTGGCCGCCGACTGATCCCCCGTGTCCGAGCGGCTCCTTGCACCCTGGTCACGCGGGCGCGGCCAGGCGCCGATATCGGCCGCGGCCCCCGTCGCCGCAGGTCGAAGCTACGCGAGGGCTGAAACGTTCGGGAGATCGGCGGGCCCGCCGGGCGCCGGGCTCACGCGGACACGACGAAGATCACGGCGCCCGCCACGACGGCCAGGACGCCCCACCACGCGAGCAGCGCGTCGGTCATGAAGTCCAGCGGGTGCCCGAGGTGCAGCGCCCGCTGGAGGCGCTGGAAGCGAACGCTGACCCGGGCGAGGAGCGCGGTGCCGCAGAGGGCGCCGAAGGCGAAGGCGGCCAACTCGACGCCGCCCATGCCGTGCCGTACGGCGACGCCGACGGCGACGAGGGAGAGCGAACACAGCGCGACGCCGGTGCGGACCCACGCCAACCGGGTGCGCTCGTTCTGGAGCCCCTCGTCCCATCTCGCCATGGTCGGGTCGGAGTCTTTCCCGGAGGGGCCGGTCTCACGACGTTTCATGCCAGCAGGATCAGTACGAGGGCGATGATCGCCACCCCCGCCACGCCGTACCCGAACAGGGGCGCGAGTGTGGGCGGCGGGAGCGGCTCCTGGCGGCGCATCGCCCGCTGGACGCGCCGCCAGCGGGGATAGGCCATGATCGCGGTCACCGCGGACAGCACCACGAGCACGACGGCGAGCAGCGTCTTGACCCAGTCCACGAAGATGTTCGCCGGCACCGCCGCCATCGCGATGCCGCCCGCGCTCATCGCGAGCGAGGTGCTGAGCCAGGTGAGGAACGTCCGCTCGTTGGCCAGCGTGAAGCGAGGGTCCGGTTCGTGCCCATCCATGAAACACAGGATATTTTGCCGTATTTCCCCTTAGTTATGGTGGAATGCCGGAAACGGGGAGGCATGTTCCCGGGAACGGCGGCACCTAGGCTGAAGACGCGCGAGCACGCCTTTTCGGCGGCTCACGAACAGGATCGCTCGAGATCTCGCCGGAGATGCATGGGAGACCCCGAAGATCCGGGACCCCGAGAGACCTGAACCTGAGGAAAGGGTGGAACCCCATGGCATCGTGCGAACATCTGGAGACCGCGGGCAGTCCGCCGGCGGTGACCCCGCAGGGGTGCGAGGAGTGCCTTGCATCGGGGGCGCACTGGGTCCACCTGCGCAAGTGCCTGGACTGCGGGCACATCGGATGTTGCGACTCCTCGCCCGGACGGCACGCCACCGCCCATTTCCGGGACACCGGGCATCCGGTCATCGTCTCGTTCCAGCCCGGCGAGAGCTGGCGCTGGTGCTACCTGGACAATCTGATGGCCTGACCCGGCGTGATGGGACCTGCCGGTCAGTCCCGGACCAGGGTCGCCTCCTCGAAGTCGAGCTCCTGCATCATCCGCCGGAGCACCTCGTCGTCGATGCGGCGCTCGTCCCGGAGCCGGATGATCACTTCTCGCTCCGTGTCGATCATCTCCCGGCGCAGGCGGCGGTAGAGCGACGCGGGCGTCTCCTCACCCTCCGGGCCGGTGCCGCCGCCCAGCCGCTCCCACGCGTGCAGCGCCTTGCGCTCGGCACGGTCGCGCAGGATCGTGATGACCTCCTCGTGAACGTCGAGCACGCCGTCGGCGACCATCTCGTCCAGCCTGGCCAGCGCCGCGTCGGCGGCGGCCTGCTGCGCCGCGGCCTCGTGCAGGTCGTCCTGGTAGCGCTCGCGCTCGTTCGACACGCCCAGCTTCCTGATCAGCCAGGGGAAGGACAACCCCTGAACGACCAGAGTGCCGATCACGATGACGAAGGTCACGAACAGCAGCAGGTTGCGCCGGGGGAAGTCCTGCGGCAGGGCGAACGCGGCGGCGAGCGAGACCACGCCGCGCATGCCCGCCCAGCTCAGGACCACCACGTGCCGCCACGGCGGCCGGTTCGGCTCGCGCCGCCTGATCCGCTTGGACAGGATCCTCGGCAGGTACGTCGAGGGGATCATCCAGACCACCCGCGCCGCCACCGCCACCAGCAGCAGGACCAGCGCGTACGTCAGGATCCGGCCGAGGGGCTCACCCGACAGCCCGAGCACGATCGGGCGGAGCTGGAGCCCGATGAGGATGAAGACGATCGACTCCAGGATGAAGTCGGCGACCTGCCAGACCGCGTTGGAGATGAGCCGGGTCCCGTACGACGTATGGCTCAGCCGGTGGCCGAGATACAGTCCCACGATCACGACCGCGATCACGCCGGAGGCGTGCGCGGACTCCGCCGCCAGGTACGCGCCGTACGGCAGGAGCAGGGACGTGGCGTTGGTCACGAGCGCGTCGGTGAGCCTCCGGAACAGGAGCCCGGCGGCGTAGGCGATGGCGAGGCCGATGGCCACGCCGACCCCGGCGGCGTAGAGGAACTCCCCACCCGCTTCGAGAAGCCCGACACCCGTCCCGACCACCGCGCCGACCGCGACCCGGAACGCCGTGAGCGCGGTGGCGTCGTTGAACAGGCTCTCGCCGATAAGGATCGTGAGCGGTCTGCGCGGCAGGCCGAGCCTGCGGCCGATGGCGACCGCGGCGACCGCGTCCGGCGGTGCCACGATCGCGCCCAGCGCGAAGGCGGCGGCGAGCGGCAGTTCCGGGATCATCGCGTGCGCGACCAGGCCGATCACGGCGGTGGTGAACAGCACCAGGCCCACCGACAGCAGGCCCACCGCCCGCTTGGTGTCGCGCAGCCGCAGGTAGGAGCTGTCCAGCGCGGCCGAGTACAGCAGCGGCGGGAGGAACACCACCAGGACGATCTCGGGGTCGAGCCGGTATTCGGGCACTCCCGGGACGTACGACAGGGCCAGCCCGGCCATCACCAGCAGCAGAGGCGCCGAAAGGTCCCGTCTCCTGGCGATCGCGGCCACCACGAGGGCGCCGGTGGCCAGCAGGACCAGTCCGGCCGCCGTCGAGATATCCATCAACGGTCGAGCGTACCCGCGCGGCCGTCACGAGCTCCGGGCGGTCCCCCGATCACCAGTCGCGTTCGTCCCGCTGTTCCGGACGCAGCCGCTCGCCGGTCGTGTAAACCGGATCCTGCACGTACGGCCGGGTCAGGGAGGGGTCGGTCTGGCGCGCCGGTGACGTGCCGAGGCCAAGCGGATCGTTCGGATCCACCCCCTGATGCGGCGGCTGCTGACCCGGCTGCTGCTGGCCCTGGTGTTGCTGGCCCTGGTGTTGCCCCTGCTGGGGGTAGGGCTCGGGGTCGAACCGGTACGCCGGCCGTCCCGGCACCGGAGAGGGGAACTGGTACACCGGCTCCCCCGGGTCGTACGAGCCCCCAGAGGAGTCGGCGGGCCGGGGCGCCGCGTCGTAGGACCGCGCCCCCTGGTCGTACTGGCCCCTCTCGTAGCCCGGGTCGTACTGCCCCTGGCCGGTCTCGTACTGGCCGTAGGAACCCGGGGACGGCTCGTAGGGCAGGGAGTCGCCCACGATCATGTTCTCCCTGGGGACGCTGTCGCCCGAGGAGGCGCCACGCCGGTCCCGGCCGCCGGGCGCGCCCCTGGCCACCAGCACGTCGTTCGGGCCGAGGGCGGCCGGCGCGGGCTCCTGCTGGTACGGCACCGGCTGGCCGTAGTCGGGGTCCTGCTGGCCGTAGTCCTGGGCGGGCCTGCCGTAGTCCGGCCCGGCCTGCGGATAACCGCCGTCCTGCTGGCCGTAGCCCTGGTCGGGACCGTAGCCCTGATCCGGCTGGCCGTAGCCCTGGTCCGGGCCGTAGCCGGCGTCCGGGTGCCCGTAGCCGGCGTCCGCCTGGCCGTAACCGTCCGCCTGGCCGTAATCGTCCTGACCGTAACCGTCGGGTCGGCCGTAGCCGCCGTCCGGGCCGGCCTGCGCGTAGGCGGGAGCCTGCGGCTCCGGCTGGTACGGCACGGCGCCCTGGCCGGGCTGGGCGTACCCTCCCTGGCCCTGCTGGGGCGGGTATCCCTGCGCGGGCGGCTCGGTGAGCTGCGGGCGGGTGTACTGGCCGGTTCCGGGGTACTCCCCCGCGTCGAACCGGCCCGTGTCGACCTGGTGCAGCGGGCCGGTCCCCGGGTCGTCGGCGTACTGGCCGCCGGCCTCGGTGAAGCCGTCATCGAGGGTGTCGATGAGGCGTCCGACGTCGTCCATGGGCATGCGGAAACTCGCGGTGCACATCTCGCCCCGCCAGAGGCTCAGGACGAGCGTTCCCTCGTGCCAGGTGACCCGGAGAACGCGGTCCTGGCCGCGGGCGTCAAAGAACACCTCACCGAACGATGGCAGTGGGACAACTTCCGACATGGCAGACATAGTGCCTTTACCTGCCCTTATCCGTCCACTCGACCACGGGAATCCCTACAGAAACGCCAGTTCCAGTGCCGTCCCGGACCCCCCGCGCCCCACCGGGTAGATCACTTTTGACCATCAGGGGCATGCTCGCCAGTGTGCCATGCGGCTCGCTCGGCCGGACCGGGAACGCCGGGATGTGCCGACGCGGTCACGCAACGAATGTCGGCGGCAGCGGGTAGCGTTCTCCCGTGCCATCCACTGACTCCAAGATCGCGCTGCCCCCTGTCGACGAGCTGCTCACCGCGGCGGTGACCGGCCTCGGGGGCGCCGAGCGGCCCGGTCAGGTCACGATGGCGCGAGCCGTGCAGGAGGCCGTGGAGGGCGACCGGCACCTGGCCGTCCAGGCGGGCACCGGCACCGGCAAGTCCCTCGCCTACCTCGTCCCCGCGATCAGGCACGCCATGGAGACCGGCGACGCCATCGTCGTGTCGACCGCGACGATCGCGCTGCAGCGCCAGCTCGTCGATCGCGACCTGCCCCGGCTGGCGGACACGCTGGAGCAGCATCTGCCGCACAAGCCCGAGTTCGCGATCCTCAAGGGCCGGCGCAACTACCTCTGCCGCCACAAGACCGGCGCCGGCATGCCCGACGACGAGGACGACCAGCTCTTCGACCCGCGTGAGGTGAGCGCCACCGGGCGGATGGTCCAGCGGATCCAGGAGTGGGCGAACGAGACCGAGACCGGCGACCGGGACGAGCTGGTCCCCGGCGTCAGCGACCTGGCCTGGCGACAGTTCTCGGTGCACGCCAAGGAATGCCTGGGCGCGCAGCGCTGCCCGAGCGGCGCCGAGTGCTTCGCCGAGCTGGCCAGGCAGCGCGCGGGCGAGGCGGACGTCGTGGTCACCAACCACGCGCTGCTGGCGATCGACGCGATGGAGGACTTCCCCGTCCTGCCCGAGCACGACGTCGTGGTGGTCGACGAGGCGCACGAGCTGGTCGACCGGGTGACCTCGGTGGTCACCGACGAGCTGTCGGAGGCCGGTGTCGCCCTGGCGGTCCGCCGGGCGGGCAGGCTCGTCGAGCAGGGTGTGGCCGACCGGCTGAAGGAGGCGGGCGAGGATCTCGGCGCCCTCCTCGCGGCGGCGCCGCCCGGGCGGGTCGACGATCTCCCCCAGTCGCTCGGGCTCACCCTCGCGCTCGTCAGGGACGCCGCGTTCGCCTGCATCACCGCCCTCGGGCCGCGCAACAAGGACAAGGACGATCCCGACAACGCGGGGGCGCGCAAGGCGGCGTTCATGGCGCTCGACGAGACCCACGACACCGCGCAACGCATGCTCGACGCGTTCGGCGCCGAGTCCGAGGCGGACCGCGCCGAGGTGGTCTGGCTGGACGCCGGGCACGGCAGGGTGCCGCCGACGCTCCGGGTGGCCCCGCTGTCCGTGGGCGGCATGCTTCGCGACAAGCTGTTCGGCGACCGCACGGTGATCCTCACCAGCGCCACGCTGGCCCTCGGCGGCTCCTTCGACGGCATGGCCCGCCAATGGGGCCTCCGCGACGACGACTGGACCGGCCTCGACGTCGGCTCGCCGTTCGACCACCCGCGCAGCGGCATCCTGTACGTCGCCAAACATCTCCCGCAGCCGGGCCGCGACGGCCTTCCGGAGGCGTACCTCGACGAGATCACCGAGCTGATCGAGGCGGCGGGCGGGCGGACCCTGGGGTTGTTCTCCTCGATGCGGGCCGCCAAGGCCGCCACCGAGGCGCTGCGCGAGCGGCTCGACGTGCCGCTGCTCTGCCAGGGCGACGACTCCACGTCACTGCTGGTCAAGCAGTTCGCGGCCGATCCGGCGACCTGCCTGTTCGGCACGCTGTCCCTGTGGCAGGGCGTGGACGTCCCCGGCCCCTCGCTCACACTCGTGATCATCGACCGGATCCCGTTCCCACGTCCGGACGACCCGCTCGCCTCGGCCCGGCAGCGGCACATCGCGGCCAAGGGCGGGAACGGCTTCATGAGCGTCGCGGCCACGCACGCCGCGCTGCTTCTCGCCCAGGGTGCGGGCCGGTTGCTGCGGTCGATGACCGACCGGGGCGTCGTCGCCGTCCTCGACCCCCGGCTGGCCACCGCGCGGTACGGCGGCTTCCTGCTGGGCTCGCTGCCCCCGTTCTGGCGCACCACCGACCCGGCGAAGGTACGGGAGGCCCTGCGCCGCCTCACCGCCTGAGTCCCGCCCGCCGTACGGCCGCCGGGAGCATCCTGAGATCCGGCGTCCCGCGACTCAGGTCCGGGCCAGCGGGACGATCGGATCGCCGACGCTGATCTTCCCCGGGGTGCGCGGGACCAGCCGGACGCCGAACCAGGTCTTTCCGTCCCACCTGCGGTGCCCGGCGAGGGTGCGGATCGGCTCCTTGCCCTTCACCCACGTGTCCGGGTCGATGGTGGTGACCGCGCAGCGGTCGCATAGCTCCGATATCCGGAACTCGACATCGCCGATGCGCACCTCCGTCCAGCCGTCCTCCTCGTACGGCTCGGCGCCCTCGACGACCACGTTGGGCCGGAACCGCGCCATGGCCAGCGGGCCCGGGGGTTCCTCACCGCGCTCCACCGCACCTGCGGAGATCCGCTCGTCCAGCAGCCGGAGCGAGGACGCCGACGTCAGGAGCAGGGGCGCGTCCCAGGCGAAGCTGACCACCTCGCCGGGCAGTCCCCCGTGCTTCGGATCGATGGTCCGGCGCCGGGGGTCGTCCAACCAGACCAGGCGGGCCGGGCGGCCGAGCAGCTCGGAGAACCAGGCGTGGGCCACCTCGTCGGCGGTGACCGCCCGGTCCAGCCCGGTGAAGCCGACGGGGACGCTCTCTCCGGTCGCGGGCGGCACCACGAGCTCCGGCAGCCCCGGCGCGGTCAGGGAGAGCCCTCCGTGCGCCAGATTGCGCGCCGTCACCGAGAGCATGCGGGGGAACTCGCCCAGCCAGAGGTTCTCACCGTCATCACCGATCACGGCCCACCGGCGGTCTCCGTCGAGACCCCAGAGTTCGATGGTCGCGTGGTCGACCCGCACACCAGAAGCCGACTTTAGGGGATAAATGTGGATATCACGGAGGTGCATGACCGAACGATAGAGCGCTCTCTCGGGAACCACCACCGGCTGTCACGCCGGTGTCGCCGGACCGGCCCGCCCGCGCATCACCGCGGGGCCGCCCCACCCCTCGTGGCACGTCGGCGTATCGCCGCCCGCCCGCGATCCGGCCTCGTTCACGGGTACACCGGCGCAGACTCGCACTCCGATGACGTGAACCCGAGAGGCGACGCGCGGGGCGCCTCGGACGTCAGGAATCGAAGGGTTCGAGCAGCGGCGTCATCAGCTTGTCGGCCATCTCGGTCGCCGCCCTCGTGGCCTTGCCGACCGCCTCCATGATCGCTTCCACGAGGGCCTCGGAGCCCAGGCGCATGGCCCTCGGATCGATGTACAGACCGTTCAGGGCACCGGTCGCCAGCACGTCCGCCCGAACGTGGCCCCCCGCGGCCTCGCCCCTGCCCCGCACCTCGGCCAGCCTCCGCCCGACCTCCTCAGCGCGCTCCATGTGCTCCTGAAGTCCGGCGAGCACACGGTCGGCGTCGGGATCCCCGGTCGGGGAGAACGGCATCATGGTCTCTCCTGTATTCCTCGCCCGGAGGCCGGATGTCCGGCCGGACGCCCGGTCACGGCCCGGCCGACGCGGGCGCGGTGACCGGCTTGGCCGTCCGGGCGCCGTGAACGATGATCTTGGCGATCCACTGCTCCAGCGTGGGCGCGGACATGTCGCCCTGAAGGGCGTTGTCCGTCACGGTGTACATGCCGGATCCGGCGAGCCTGGACAGGAGGTTGCCGGTCGGGCTGACGGGGACGCGGGCCACCTTCGTCAGGTCGTAGATGCCGTTGAAGGCCATGTTCGCGGCGAACCCGCGCCCGAACTGCTCCGCGTTCACCCCAAGGGTGGTGACCTCGTTGCCACCGAGGTCCTTCCGGACGCCGGCGAGTTCGAAGATGCTCCACTGGATGATCTGCTGTCCACCGGCGTAGGCGACGCTGTCCCCCAGGTAGTAGAACGAGTTGTAGATGATCTTTTCGACGCTCAGCTTGAAGAGCTTCTTCTGCAGGATCGCGCGGCCCTTGAACGCTTTCTCGATGACCGCCTTCTGGAC
The DNA here is from genome assembly GCF_040656155.1 of Microtetraspora glauca. NCBI lineage: Bacteria > Bacillati > Actinomycetota > Actinomycetes > Streptosporangiales > Streptosporangiaceae > Microtetraspora > Microtetraspora glauca. The sequence goes on along the minus strand of NZ_JBFALK010000002.1, from coordinate 525,450 downwards.
GAGGGAGCCGACTCCGGCGGTCCCCCACCCCCAGGCGACGGTGAAGAGGATGTTCACGAACATCTGGATGGCGAGCACGACGAGCACGTAGCGGGTGATCTCCACGGCCTTGGCGTACTCGCGGCACGCCTTGGCGACGGCCCGGCAGTACGTCGCGACGTCGCCGGGATAGGCCGCGAACCGGCCGGTCCACATGTTCCGGAACTCGTCCACCGCCGGACCGGAATTGCTCTTGAGAACCTGGCCGACCGCGTCGTTCGCGTCCTTCCTGGTGCGCTCGATCGCCTCCGCGAGGTGGTCCCAGATATCGGCGGCTTTGCGCAGCCTGTCCGGATCTCCTTCGGGCCAGCTCACCGCGAGCAGCGAGGTCACGAGCCCGGCCCCGCCCAGCGTGCCGATGCCCATCGCGCTCGCGAACGGATGGGCCTTGACGAAGCCCAGGGCCGGGCTCATTCGAGCTCCGCCGGCGTCACCGGGACCGCGATCTCCGGCCCGTGGATCTCGGTGACGAGGGCGACGACGGACGCCCAGTTGGCCCCGTCGACGTTGACCGACATGGCGTCGAGATTGTCGCCGATGGCGAGGTAGCCGTCCCGGACGTGCGCGACGTGCTCCGCGGCCTCCTTGACCGCGGCCCGGTAGCCCTTGCCCTCTTCCGTGCCCGCGAACTTCTGGCCCACGTCGTCACCGCCCCAGAAGTTGCCGAGGCTTCGCAGACTCTGCATGGCGTGGGTGAACGCCGTCTCCAGCGCGTCGCGTTGGTCCCGGAACTCCTGCGCCTGCCTCTTCAGGCTCGTGGCGCTGACGTTCGTCTCATCCTGGCCAGGTTGTGGCAATTCGACCTCCATGCCGATACACCACGGAAAGACGCAGGGGACTTTAGTTCTCCCCTGTTACGCCAATGTTCACCTAGCCGTCAATTCCCTATTAACTAACTGTCAACACCACGATTTGATTACAGAATGGAGGAATCTCCGACGAAAGGAGTCAGGTCGGGGCGTTTCGGATCGAGGCCGTCTCCCGAGGAGCGTCCGCTGAGACGACGGCCGATCCACGGGGCGAGGTGCTCACGCACCCACTGGGCGTCCTCGCGGCGTTTCGCCCTCGCGTCGACGTTCTCCCTCGGCGGCCACACCGTTCGCCAGGAGTCCTCGGACGGCACGCCCAGCACGTCGAGGACCTTCGCGGCGACCATGCGGTGGCCGTGCTCGTTCATGTGCAGGCGGTCGTCGCTCCACGCCCGCCAGTCCCGCAGGCCCTGCATCGACCACTGGTCCACGAGGCGACAGCCGTACAGGTCGGAGATCGAGCGGATGTGCAGATAGAACGTGGCGAACTTGCCCCGCACCCGCCGCATGATCGGCGTGTCGCGCGGGTCCACACCGGTGAAGAGCAGCACGTCGGCGCCGGTGCTCCGCAGGTCGCGTACGGCTCCCGCCAGCTTCTTGGCCATCCGGTCCGGATCGCTGCCGGGACGCAGCAGGTCGTTGCCTCCCGCGCAGAAGCTGATGAGGTCCGGCTTCATCTCCACGGCCAGGGGCACCTGGTGCTCGACGATCTGGTCGAGGAGCTTGCCCCGCACCGCGAGGTTGGCGTACCGGAAGCCGGGCTGCACCTGGCCGAGACGCTCGGCGACGCGGTCGGCCCAGCCGCGGAAACGGTCCGCCTGCCCCTGGGTCGCGCCCGTCGTGCCGACGGGGGGATCGTTGAGCCCCTCGGTGAAGCTGTCCCCGACGGCCACGAACGACGTGTAGGCCACGTCCTACCCCCTTGTGTCGATCCGCCCCCTGCCGTTCGCGTCCGGCACGACACGAATCAACCGAGCTTTCGGCTAATTTTCCCCATGCCGGTCGGCTGGACAAAACGCGGGGGTATCACTCCGGTCACAGGGGTCCGGCGGGGTCACTCCGGCAGTTCGGCGATCGCCTGCAGCGCGAGGACGTACGACCGCATCCCGAATCCGGCGATCGTGCCGGTGGCGACGGCGGCCACGACCGAGGTGTGGCGGAACTCCTCCCGGGCGTTCGGGTTGGAGATGTGCACCTCCACGAGCGGGGCCGTCCGCTGGGCGATGGCGTCCCGCAGCGCGTACGAGTAGTGCGTGAACGCGGCGGGGTTCAGCACGACCGGGATCTTGCCGTCCGCCGCCTCGTGGATCCAGCCGATGAGCTCCGCCTCGTCGTCGGTCTGCCTGACCTCGACGGAGAGCCCCAGCTCGCGGCCGGTCGCCCGGCAGAGCGCGGCCAGGTCCTCCAGGGTGTCGGCGCCGTACACGTCCGGCTCACGGCTGCCCAGGCGCCCCAGGTTGGGGCCGTTCAGAACCAGCACGGGCCGCATCGGCGCACCGCCTTCTCGTAGAAGCCGCGGACAGAAGAGCCGCGAACAGGACGGACACGAAAGCCATGGTCACGGGAGCCATGGTCACAGGAGCCATGGTCACGGGAGCCGTGAACGCGGGTGGGACGCCCCGAGGTCACCGCGCGACCTCGTGGTAGGCGGCCTCCAGCAACTCCTCGGCCGGGTCCTCCAGACGGGACGGCCGGGCCAGCCCGTCCAGGACCACGAATCGCAGCGTGGCCCCCCGGCTCTTCTTGTCGATCCGCATGTGGTCGCGGAGCGCGGGCCACGCCTCCCGCCGGTACGCCGTGGGAAGGCCGACGGACGTGAGGATCGACCGGGTCCGGTCGACGATCTCGCTGCCGACGCGCCCATCGAGCCGGGACAGCTCCGCGGCGTACACCAGGCCGATCGCGACGGCCTCGCCGTGCCGGATGCGGTAGTCCTCGACCCGCTCGATGGCGTGGGCCAGTGTGTGGCCGTAGTTGAGGATCTCCCTGAGCCCGCTCTCGCGCAGGTCGGCCCCGACCACGTCGGCCTTGACCTGGACCTTGCGCTCGATCAGCTCGCGGGTGTGGCCGCCCTCGGGGGTGCACGCCCCGGCGGGGTCGTCCTCGATCAGCTGGAGGATCACCGGGTCGGCGATGAAGCCGCCCTTGATGATCTCGGCCAGACCCGCGACGTAGTCCTCGCGCGGCACGCTGACCAGCGTCGCGAGGTCGCACAGGACGCCCTTCGGCGGGTGGAACGAGCCGACCAGGTTCTTGCCCTCGGGGGTGTTGATGCCGGTCTTGCCGCCGACGGCCGCGTCGACCATGGCGAGCAGCGTGGTGGGGACCTGGACGACCTGGACGCCGCGCAGCCAGGTGGCCGCCACGAACCCGGCGAGGTCGGTGGTCGCTCCCCCTCCGACGCCGACGACCGCGTCGGACCTGGTCACGCCGTACCGACCGAGCGCCGACCACAGCTCGGCGGCGACGTGGACGGACTTGGCCTGCTCGCCGTCGGGCACGGGAAGCGCGACCACCTCGTATCCGGCGGCCTCCAGCACCCCGCAAACCGGGCGGGAGATCTCGGGCAGGCTCGCCGGGTGGATCACCGCGACCGTGCGGGCGCCTGCGCCGATGAGGCCGGGCAGCTCGCCCAGGACGCCGGTGCCGACGACCACGTCGTACGGGCTGTCGCCCCGCACGGCGATGCGGGTTGCGGTCACGGCGCCACCTCGCGGGAGCGCGGAGAGCCGGGGCGGCGCACGGTCATGCGAGCCCCTTGACGATCTCGGCGACGATGTCGGCCGGCTCGCGCTCGTCGGTGACCACGATCACCTTGGCCAGCCGCTCGTAGATCGGGCGGCGCTCCTCCATCAGCTTCCTGAGCTGGCTGCGCGGGTTCAGCACGAGCAGCGGGCGGGCGGAGGCGAGACCGACCCGCCTGACCGCCTGGTCGAGCTTCACCTGGAGGTAGACGACCTGGTGCGCGGCCAGCGCCTCCTGCGTCGACTCGTCGAGGATCGCGCCGCCGCCCAGCGAGAGGACGCCGTCGTGCTCCTCCAGCGCGGCGCGTACGGCGGCCGCCTCCAACTCGCGGAAGCGCGCCTCGCCGTCTTCGACGAACACGTCGCTCACCGGCTTGCCCGCGACCGCCTCGACGTCGGCGTCCGTGTCGCGGAAGCCCACACCGAGGTGCCCGGCCAGCAGGGTGCCGATCGTCGTCTTGCCTGATCCCGGCGGCCCGATGAGGACCGCGGCGGGCCGCCGCTGTTCTGCCGATTGCATGGTCACGAACCTTATCCCGCCTGGCGTACGCGGATGTCCTGGGTGTCCTGGGTGCCTTGGAAGTCGTGGGTGTTGTGGGTGTCGTCGATGTCGTGGAGCTCTCTCGCGGTCATCGGGCGGCTTACTTGATGATCAGCGAGGAGAGGTAGCCGGACAGGTTCCTGGCGACCTCCTCCACCGAGTCGCCGCCGAACTTCTCGATCGCCGTGTCGGCGAGCACCAGGGCGACCATCGCCTCGGCGACGATGGCGGCGGCGGGCACCGCGCACACGTCCGACCGCTCGTGATGGGCCTTGGCGGCCTCACCGGTCACCACGTCGACGGTGGCGAGCGCGCGGGGCACCGTGGAGATCGGCTTCATCGCGGCGCTGACCCGGAGCGGCTCGCCGTTGGTCATGCCGCCCTCGATGCCGCCGGCCCGGTTGGTGACCCTGCGCACGCCCTCGGGTGTGTTGACGATCTCGTCGTGGGCGCGTGAGCCCGGACGCCGGGCCGTCTCGAACCCGTCGCCGACGGCGACGCCCTTGATCGCCTGGATGCCCATGAGCGCGCCGGCGAGGCGGGCGTCGAGGCGCCGGTCCCACTGCGCGTATCCGCCCAGGCCCGGCGGCAGGCCGTACGCGACGACCTCGACCACGCCGCCCAGCGTGTCGCCGTCCTTGTGCGCCTTGTCGATCTCGGCGACCATGGCCGCGCTCGCGGCCGGGTCGAAGCAGCGCACCGGATCCTCGTCGATGGCGGCGAGGTCCTTGGGCTCGGGGATCACGCCTTCGGGCGCGGCCGCGCCGCCGATGGACACCACATGGCTGACGATCTCGACGCCGAGGGCCTGCTTGAGGAAGTTGCGGGCGACCTGGCCGAGCGCGACCCGCGCGGCGGTCTCCCGCGCACTGGCCCGGTCGAGCACGGGTCGCGCGTCGTCGAAGCCGTACTTCTGCATGCCGGCGAGGTCGGCGTGGCCCGGCCGCGGCCGTGACCTCGGCGCGTTGCGCGCCTGGCCTTCGAGCAGCGCGGGATCAACCGGGTCGGCGGCCATCACCGTCTCCCACTTGGGCCACTCGGTGTTGCCGATCCTGACGGCGACGGGCGAGCCGAGCGTGCGGCCGTGCCGTACACCGCCGACCACGGACACCGCGTCCTGCTCGAACTTCATCCGCGCCCCGCGGCCGTAACCGAGGCGACGGCGGCGCAGCGCCTCGTCCAGGTCGGCCGTGGTCACCTCCACCCCGGCGGGCAGGCCTTCAAGGATCGCGACGAGTTCGGGGCCATGGGACTCCCCGGCGGTCAACCAGCGCAGCATGATGACAAGTCTTCCATGTGTCCCACAGTGCGACGTCCCACCTGCTCACCAGGCGAGACGGCGATCGCGCGCCGCACCCCGCGCCGCACCCCCGCGCCGGGCAACGCGTCAGGTCACGGGGAGCACGACGGCGAGCAGCGCGGCGCCGAGCATGAAGGGGCCGAACGGGAACTCGGTCGTACGGGTCGCCCTCCCGGTGATCAGCAGTCCCACGGCGTACAGCGCGCCGAGGACGTGCGCCCCGACGGCGGCGAGGATCACGGCGTTCACTCCGGCGGCTCCGGTCACCATGCCGACCAGTCCCGCGAGCTTCACGTCGCCCAGGCCCAGCGCCGCGGGGCGGACGAACCACAACACGGCGTACGCGGCGCCGAGGGCGAGCCCGCAGAGCAGCGCGACGCCGAGGCGGCCGGTGGGCGCCAGCAGGACGGCCAGGGCGGGATAGGACGGCAGGGTGATCACGTCCGGGAGCCGCCGGGTCCGCCAGTCGATCACGCTCAGGGTCACTCCCGCCGCCGCCGCGTACAGCAGGGCAGCGGTCATGAGCGTCACACCGGCGCCCACACCGCCCCCCACACCGGCCGCCGGTCCGCCGGTCCCGCTCGCGGACCGCCAGGTCACCAGGCCGAAGACTCCGGCCATGACGATCTCCACGACGAACGGCCGGCGTGGGAGTGGCGTGATCCGCGTGGCCCGGGCGAGGGCGTCGCGCGCCTCACGGAGAGGGGCGTCGGGATGCTCGCCGAACCCGTCGGCGAACGCCCGCGCGTACGCTCCCACGATCAGCCCGAGCAGGCAGGCGGAGACGGGGGCGACGACGGCGAGGGACACGCCGTGACCCTAACGCGCCGGCGAAGGATCAGGACCGCTTGCGCTGGAACCAGCGACGCCGGGGCGCGGCCTCACCGATCTTGGTGACCGTGATCCCGGGTACGGCGTCCGCGAGGTCGTCCAGGGCGGAGGGATCGCGCTTGACGTCCTCGATCGCGGCCAGGGCCCGCAACATCCCGCCCTCGATCACGAATGGGATCGGCCCGGCCACGTCGATCACCACGGCCGCGGCGTTCTCCAGGCGCGCGGCCTGGCACACCTGCGGGCCGGTCGCCTGGATGGGCCGGGCGTCCGGGCGCCACATCGTGAGCGCCTCGGTGCCGGTGAAGGCGAGGACGGCCTCCCGCCCGTCCTTGCCGACCAGCTTCGGCAGCGCCATCTCGCTCTCCTTCTCCTGCTTCAGCCCGTGATCGCCGATCTCGGACTCGGTGAGGAGCGCGACCACGGGCACGAGCAGCCGTGCCCGGCTGATCGCCGGGAGGACGTCGGCGGCGGAAGCCGTACCGGCCTGGAACGCGGAAAGGGCGGAGGCGACGGCGGCGTCCGCGCTTCCGTCGTCATCGGGCGCGAGCGGCTGCGGAATGGTCAGCACGATTCGCGAGCCTACCCGCCCCCATGCCCCCTCCCCACACCGGTGGAGGGGGCCGGGACGTCGCTCAGGACAGGTCGGCGATGGCGATGACCGGGCCGCCGCCGGATGGCCCCTGGTGCACGGCCGCGACCGAGACGAAGATCGCCGGGTCGCCCGTCACCGCGGCCGCGACGCCGCCGACGGTGGCCTTGATCTGGCGGTGCCAGTGCACGTCGGAGTCGTCCAGCATGATGTTGCGGCGGCCGCGCACCCGCCCCGAGGGGTCGGCCTCGCACTTCATGAATACGTTGACCAGCTTGTCGCCCAGGTCGCTCGGGTGGGGCCGCTCGGGAAGCTCGATGCCCGCGTCGCGGATCGCCTCCCAGATGCCGTCGGCGTCCAGCGCGTCCTTCATGACGGAATGCCCGGCGCGGTAGTGGCCGCCGATGCCGCGGACGTTCCCGACGACGACGATCTGGGCCTGGTCGAGTTCGACACCGGACGAGCACGAGGCGACCGACGAGTAGAGCGACAGGTCCTTGTGGATCTGCTCGGCCGCGGGCATCTCGATCTCCCCGAGCGCGACGGCGATGCCGAGCGCGGTCGTGGAGTTGGAGATGTCCATCGACTTGAGCGTGTCCTCGGTGACGACCGTGTGGCCGCGCTCCTTGGCGTCGGTGATCGTCGCGAGGGTCAGCAGCGGCGTCTTGGTCTGCACGTAGTGGACGTCGGCCGGGTCGTCGATGCCCGCGATCTTCATGGCCTCGCGGACTCCCCTGGCGACCTTCTCCACCATGGCCGGGCGGCCGATGTCCTCGGGGAGGATCACCTCGCTCATCGCCACGCCGACGCTGACCCGCGGCTCGTCGGTCTGTACGGCGGTCGCCGGGTCGACGGTCGCGAAGATCGTGGCGTGCGGGCTGAGCACGCCGTCGGTGCCTCCGGACCAGACGAGGGGAACCTGCTTCACCTCGTCCTCGGTCCGGGTGCCCTTGCTGACCAGCACCTCGCGGAAGGCGCGGTCGGCCAGGATGCGGGTGTAGTCGTTCACCCCGCCGTTGCCCTCGGTCTTGCCGATCACCGCGAGCACACGGTCGGCCTCGATCACTCCGTCGTCGATCAGTTTCGCGAGCCCGGAGGCGTCGGTGACGCTCTCGATGGCGACCTTGCGTACCTCGATCGGATCCGGCATCTCCTGCACCTTTCGTTGTGCGACTCGTTGTGCGGCCTGCCCGGTACTGCTGACTTCACCGCTGCCGCGTGGCTGACTTCACCGCTGTGTGCGCCGCCGGTTCGGCGGCTGGTCTCGGACCGGAGTCCCGCTCATCTCTCGAGAATCGTCCCGATGATCCCGGTGGCCCCGGTCGTCTCCCCGAGGGCGGCGCCGATGTGCTCCAGTGAGGTGATCACCGCTCGGCGGCCGCCGTCCCCGACGAAGCGCAGCGCGGCCTCCACCTTCGGCCCCATGCTGCCGCTCGCGAAGTGCCCGGCGGCCTGCAGGAGCCGCAACTCGCCGACGCCGACCCTTCCGATGGGCCGCGCGGTGGGCGTGCCGAACCCCGCGACCGCGCCGGGGACGTCGGTCGCGATGACGAGCGCCGTCGCCCGTACGGCTCTCGCCAGCACCGCGGCGGCGAGGTCCTTGTCGATGACCGCCTCGACGCCGTCCAGCGTCCCGTCCGGGGTGCGGACGACCGGCACCCCGCCGCCCCCGGAGGCGACGACGGTGTATCCCGCCTCCATCAGGGCGATCGCCGCGTCGGCGTCGAGGATCTCGATCGGTTCGGGCGAGGCGACGACCCTGCGCCAGCCGCGCTCGAAGCGTTTCCAGGTCTGGCCCAGCTTCTCGAAACGGCGAGCGTCGTCCTCCGGGAAGTACTGGCCGATCGGCTTCACCGGGTCGGCGAACGCGTGATCATCCCGATCGACCAGGGTTCGGGTCACCACGGCGGCCACCTTGGCCGGCAGCGGCGCGAGCGCGCGTTCCAGCGCGTTCATCATCAGCGTGCCGATCGTTCCCTGCGTCTGCGCCACGCACCAGTCGAGCGGGACCGGCGGCACGACGTGCGCGGCGAGTTGGTTCTTCAGCAGGATGTTGCCCACCTGCGGCCCGTTCCCGTGCGTGAGCATCACCTCGTGCCCGGCCCGGATCAGAGCGGCGGCATGCGCCATGGCCTGCTCGACCGCCAGGCGCTGGTCCTCCGGTGACGCGCTCCCTTCGGGAGACGTCATGGCGTTTCCGCCCAGTGCGATCAGTACGCGTTCGCCCACATCGCGAAACTATCCAGCGGGCGACCGGGCTTCATTGGCGACATTCGCCCACCGGTGCCCCATCCTTCGGCAAGCCTTGCGTAGAAGCCGAAAGCGGGCGGGCCCCACAAGGGTGCCCACCCGCTCCGGTCGTACCTGCCTCACCGTTCACGACCCCTTGCGGGGCCCTACCGTCTCATCCCCCGACGGAGACGGATTCGGCCTCGATCGTCGTCGCGACGGCGTTGACCACCGCGGCGATCCTGACCGCTTCCTGCACCTGCTCGCGCGACAGGCCCGCGTTGCGTACGACCTGCTCGTGCGACTCCAGGCACTTGCCGCAGCCGCCGATGGCGCTCACCGCGAGGCTCCAGAGCTCGAAGTCGAGCTTCTCGACGCCCGGGTTGCCGATGATGGTCATCCGCAGCTTCGCGGGCATCGTGGCGTACGTCTCGTCACCGATCAGATGCGTCGTCCGGTAGTAGACGTTGTTCATCGCCATGATGCTCGCGGCGGCCTTCGCCGCGGTGAACGCCTCGGCCGACAGGTAGTCGGCGGCGTCGGCGGACACTTCGGCGATGACCTTCGGCGACCTCGTCGCGATGGCGGTGGCGAGCAGCGTCCCCCAGAGCTGCTGCTCGGTCAGCGACGACGTGGTGACAAGGGAGCCGAGGTTGAGCTTGACGTCCTTGGCGTACGCCGGAAGGGCGTTCTTGAGGTTGTCGATCGACATCAGCCGGCCAGCAGCGTCTTGGCGTCGAGGCCCTGGTCGCCCTTGTTCCAGTTGCAGGGGCAGAGCTCGTCGGACTGGAGGGCGTCGAGGACCCGGAGGACCTCCTTCACGTTCCGGCCCACGGAGCCGGCGGTGACCATCGAGAACTGGATCTCGTTGTTCGGGTCGACGATGAAGGTCGCGCGCATGGCCACGCCGTCCTCGCCGAGGACGCCCAGCGCGGACGCCAGCTCGCGCTTGATGTCGGACAGCATCGGGAAGGGCAGGTCGCGCAGGTCGGGGTGGTTCTTGCGCCACGCGTGGTGAACGAACTCGGAGTCCACGGAGGCGCCGAGGACCTGCGCGTCGCGGTCGGCGAACTCGTCGTTGAGGCGGCCGAACTCGGCGATCTCGGTGGGACAGACGAAGGTGAAGTCCTTCGGCCAGAAGAAGACGACCCGCCACTTGCCTTCGTAGGACTTGTGGTGGATGGTCTCGAACGCGCTGTCGGCGTCCAGCGAGACGCAGGCGGTGAGCTCGTATTCGGGGAACTGGTCACCAACGGTGAGCATGTCAGGCACCTTCCTGAGGACGACGTTGTCGTGCTCAGATTGCCGCACATACCATTGATCCGAGAAATCGAGCAGTCGGACTAATCTGAGAGGTGATTCTTATCAGTGAGGCGGCGCCCACCATCGCCCAGCTGCGGGCCTTCCTCGCGGTGGCCAATCATCTCCACTTCCGGGAGGCGGCCGCCACGCTCCGGATCAGCCAGCCGGCGTTGTCGAGCGCGGTTTCCGCCCTGGAGGAGATCCTGGAGACCCGCCTGCTGGAGCGTACGACCAGAAAGGTCCTGCTGACGCCGACGGGCGAGCGGGTGAGCCTGCACGCGGCGCGGATCCTCGCCGGCCTCGACGAGCTGATCAGCGACGTCGCCGAGACACGCGAGCCGTACAGCGGCCCCGCCCATCTCGGGGTCATCCCGACCGTCGCGCCCTACCTGCTGCCGCTGCTGCTGCCCATGTTCGCCAAGGACTTCCCGCGCCTCAAGCTGACCGTGCACGAGGCCAAGACGGAGACGATCCTCGAAGAGGTGCGCGAGGGCCGCCTCGACATGGTCCTGCTCGCCCTTCCGACCGAGACGAACGGCCTGGTCGAGGAGCCGCTCTACGACGAGGACTTCCTCCTCGCCCTGCCGTACGATCATCCGCTGGCGGGCGACGACACGCCGTTGAGCCGCGAGGCGCTGAAGGGTCTCGACATCGTGCTCCTCAACCAGGGGCACTGCCTGCGCGAACAGGCAATAGACGTCTGCCGCGAGGTCGGCACGAAGGCGACGATGACGACCTACGCGACGAGCCTGCCCACGCTGGTCCAGCTCGTCGCCGGCGGTCTCGGCGTGACGCTCATCCCCGAGCTCGCGGTCCCGGTCGAGACGGGCAAGCGGGTCCGCATCGCCCTGCGCCGGTTCGCGCGCCCGCCCGGCCGTCGCATCGGGCTCGCCTATCGCGGCACCTCACCCCGCGCCGCGGAGTACGCCCCGCTGGCCGCGGCGATCCGGTCCGCCATCCGGGCCAGGCGCCTCCCCGTCCGCCTCGTCTGACGCCGACGCTGTGACACCTTCGGGGTGACGGCACGGAGGTGACCTGCCGCTCTCCTGGGACCTGCTTTTGAGGCCGCTCCCGAATGGCCCGCGCGGATGCGACCGATTGGTCGGCCCTTCGAGGTAGCCGAGCAGCGCGTAGGAGCCATCTTTCCCGCAGGGCGTCAGCCGCTGGTAGACCTGCGGGGCAGCAGGAAGCTGACCGCGGTGGTGAGTGCCAGCAGGGCGAGGCTGACCCAGATTGTGACGCTGAAGGCGGTGCCGTACCCGCGCGTGGCTTCGCCGGAGTGCTCGGCCGGGGCGACGGGTCAGGCTCATGCCCGCACCGCCGACGACCACGCCAGGCTCGACCTCGGCTTCCGCACCCCGCTGCCGCTCACCACGAACGAGGCTCGGGGCGTGGATGAACCGGCGTATCTGGTGCGGATCCTCCGGCGCGGGCCGGCGGCGGCTCCGCCGCCGATGCGACGCGACGGCTGCCTGGACGGCGCCGGTGCCCCTGACCGTTGGGACGCGGGTGGTCCCGAACGTGGTCGGAAGGTCCAGCGCCGTCCGCTGCAGTCGGCCAGCATGCGGGCGGTCGCCGCCGAAGCCGGCGTCTCCCTGCGGTGAAAGCGGATGGTTTGTCGCATTTGGGGCGTAGTGGGAAGATTGAAGGGCGATGCCGAAGGACATTACCGTCATTCTCAGCGATCAACCGGGTGAGCTGGCCCGTCTGGGGGAGGTCACCGGCGAATCCGGCGTGAACATCCAGGGCTTCGCGGCCTTCACAGGTGAGGGCAAGGGTGTGGTCCACGTACTCGTCGACGACGCGGTCGCGGACAGATGCCGGGAAGTGCTGGAAGGCGCCGGGCTGGGGGTCGCCGATGAACGCCCGGTGTTGGTGGTGGACATCGAGGACCGGCCGGGGACTCTGGGCGAGCTGACCCGGCAACTCGCCGACGCGAACGTCAACGTCGACCTCGCCTACACCACTTTCGGGGGCGTGAAGGTCGTCATAGCCACCGATGACCTGGAGAACGCGCGCCTGGCGCTTGAGTGGCCCGCCGGCCAGCCGGTGGGCAAGCGCCATGAGGCGGATACACCCAGCATCTGGGATCAACCCGCCTGACGGGCGACCGCGCATCACAGGCCCGCGCGACCGCGGGACCGCGACTCCTCGTCAGAGGCGCTTGAGGCGCTCGACGGCCTCGTCGATGACGTCGTCGCGCTTGCAGAAGGCGAAACGTACGTACCGCGCGCCGTACTCGGGGTGATCGTAGAAGACCTGGGTGGGGATGGCGACGACGCCCGCGCGTTCGGGGAGCCGCCGCGCGAACGCGAGCCCGTCGTCGAACCCCAGCGGCCGGATGTCGGCCTGGATGAAGTAAGTCCCCGCGGGCCGGAGCACCTCGAACCCGCTGGCGGCCAGCCCCGCCATCAGCCTGTCGCGCTTCGCGGACAGGGACGCGCGCTGGCTCGCCACCCAATCCATGTCGTGCCGCAGGCCGTACGCGACGGCGAGTTGCCAAGGAGCGCTGGACGTGAAGGTCATGAACTGCTTGACCGCCTGCACCGCGGACACCATGGCGTACGGCGCGCAGACCCAGCCGACCTTCCAGCCGGTCACGGAGAAGGTCTTGCCCGCGGAGGAGATCGTCACGGTGCGTTCCCGCATGCCGGGGAACGTCGCGAGTGGGAGGTGCTCGACGCCGTCGAAGGTCAGGTGCTCGTACACCTCGTCGGTGATCGCGATCAGGTCGCGCGCCTCGCACAGGTCCGCGATGGCCGCGAGCTCCTCGCGGGTGAACACCGTCCCGGTCGGGTTGTGCGGTGAATTGACGAGGATCGCCCGGGTCCGGGGGCTCACGGCCGCGGCGAGCTCGCCCGGGTCGAACGCGAACCTCCCGGCGTCCACGCGTAGCGGCACGGGGACGCGTACGGCTCCCGCGAGGGCGATGGCGGCGGCGTAGGAGTCGTAGTAGGGCTCGAAGACGATCACCTCGTCGCCCGGCTCGCACAGCGCGAGCACCGCCGCCGCGATGGCCTCGGTGGCACCGACCGTGACCAGCACCTCGCCGTCGGGGTCGTAGTCGAGGCCGTAGCCGTCCTTCTGGTGCTCGGACACCGCGTGACGGAGCTCGGGCACTCCGGGGCCGGGCGGGTACTGGTTGAAGCCGCCGCGGATCGCCTCGACGGCCCGCTCCAGCATCTCCTCGGGCCCGTCGGTGTCCGGGAAACCCTGTCCGAGATTGATCGAACCGGTCTCGACGGCCAGTCGCGTCATGGTCGCGAAAACGGTCGTTCCGAACTCCCGCATCCGTGCCACCAGAGGCTCTCTCACGCTCGCAATGTACCGGTTGACCGCATCCGGGATCTCCGGACGAAGATGACAGACGTGATCCATCCCGCCCCCCGATCCCGGATCGGCGAGATCGACGCTCTTCGCGGTTTCGCCGTATGCGGGATGACGGTCGTCAACGTCTGGCAGAACACCCTCACCCACGGCCGTACGACGTCGATCGACTGGGCCATGACCAGTCTGGCGCAGAGCCGCTTCTATCCGATCTTCGCGTGCCTGTTCGGCGTGGGGTTCGCGCTGTTCCTGCGGTCGGCGAAGGCCCGGGCGGACAGGCCCTGGCTGGTGGCGCTCGCGCGACTGGTCGTGCTCGCGCTGTTCGGCGCGCTCCATGGGGCGGTCAACGCCGGCGATGTGCTCCTCCCCTACGCCCTCATCGGCCTGCTGGTGCTGCTTCCGGCCGGATTCCTGGCCCCGCCGGTGGTGATCCTGGTCGGGACGGGGATCGTGGCCGTGTCCCTGACCGCCGGCGATCCGTGGCCGCTCATCGCCGGCCTCTTCGCCCTCGGCGCGGGCGCTACGGCCGCGGTGCTCAAAGAGACAGCCCCCGAGAAGACAGCGCCGCGGAAGGCGGCGCGGAAGGCGACGCAAGAGGCGCCGCAGCGTGCGGCGGGACCGGCGACCGGGGCCGGGTACCGCCGGGCCGCCCGGCGGACGGGCTACGTGATCTTCCCGCTCGCCGCGTCGCTCACCGTGGTCCTCACCCTGCGATGGAACGCGTCCCAGACCGGCGGGCTCTATCTGGCCGCCGCGCTGTCGGGGGCGGTGGCCTACGCCACCGGCTTCCTGCTGCTCACCCGGGCGATCCCGGCCGTCGGCGAGATCTTCCGGACGCTCGGCAGGATGGCCTTGACCTGCTATCTCACCGGGACGGCGGTCATCCTGGCCACGCTCCCCCTGCTCACCGCGGACGGGAGCGGGTTCACCGTCGTCGCCGTCAGCGTGCTGACGATCGCCGGCCAGGTCGTCCTGACCCGCTGGTGGCTGGCCCGATACCGGTACGGCCCGCTGGAGTGGGTCTGGCGCCGCCTCACATGGTGGGAACCCCTGCCCAACAGGCAGACTGGGAACCGTGACACGCGTAGCCCTGTGCCAGATCCCGATCTCCCATGACCCGAAGACCAACCTGGAAGCCGTACGCGAGGCGTTGGCCGAGGCCCGGGACGCCGAGCTGGCGGTGTTCCCCGAGGCCACGCTGGCCCGTTTCGGCCGGGGCGTGGCCGAGGTCGCCGAGCCGCTGGACGGGCCGTTCGTGACCGGGCTGCGGGAGGCGGCGCGCGAGTTCCGCACCGCGATCATCGCGGGCACCTTCGAGCCGGGGGACGGCGGGGTTCTCAACACGGCCGTCGCGATCTCCGAGGTCGGCGGACTGAAGGCCGCCTACCGGAAGATCCACCTCTTCGACTCGTTCGGCTCCCGCGAGTCCGACCTGGTCGTCGCCGGTGACACTCCCACGGTGGTCGAGCTGGCCGGGCTCAGGATCGGGCTGATCACCTGCTACGACGTCCGGTTCCCCGAGCTGGCCAGGGCGCTGGTGGACGCGGGGGCGGACACCTTCGCGGTCATCGCCGCGTGGGGGTCGGGCCCGATGAAGGAGGAGCACTGGGCGACCATGGTCCGGGCCCGGGCCATCGAGAACACCACGTGGACGATCGCGGTGGGCCAGGCGCCGAACCCTTCGGCCTCCGACGGGTTCGGGGTGGGCCGCAGCATGCTGGTCGACCCCCTCGGTGTCGTACGGCACGACCTCGGCCCGGCCCGTGCCGTACAGACCGGGGTGATCGACCAGGCGCTCGGTGAGCGGATCCGCGAGACGGTGCCCTCTCTGCGGCACCGGCGGCCGGACATTTTCTCCCGCCCCGCCGGAGCGAGTGTCACCGGATCGTAAACTGTCGGTCATGACCGAGCCGGGACACAGGACGCCGATGCAGAAGGTGATCCCGCCGCGACTGCTCGTGCCGTATCTCTCCGGAAAACGGACGATCATCTCCGGGTACGTGTACCGCGTGCGGGACTGCGGTCGGCTGACCACGCCCGCGGCTCTCATCGGCGCGCTCGACCTCGGGTTCGAGGGGTCGGATCTGGTGCCGGGAGTGCCCGAGCTGTACATCATGCGGTGGCAGGCGCGCGACACCGACAGCTATGTCGTCCCGTACGGCCCGCACATGGGCGGGGACTGGAACGATGCACCCCCGTTCACCGGGAACGGGTTCACCGCGTCCAGGGACAGCGTCGTGCCGCAGCTCCACACGATGCCGATGCCGATTCCGGCCGGGGCCGAGATCGTCCACCTGACGAAGGCAGGGGAACGCGCCTTCGCCCAGTACGACGGCCTGTCCTGGCGCCCGGCGTCGTGAGCGGGCGCGCGGGACACCCTTCCGGGACGGCGGGGCAGGACCCACAGGATTCACCACGACTTCGGAGCGGGGCACGGCATGAGTGACATCGAGCCGGTCGGGCTGGGCTTCGTCGCCGGCTATCGCGGCCAGACGTACGCCGCGGCCGTCGGCCCGGACAGCGGCGACGTGGTCCTGTTCAGCGAGTCGCCGGAGAACGGCTTCACGCAGGCCGCGGGGTACTGGCGGCGCCAGGTGTCCCGCGCCGATCTGGAGTGGCTGACCATGCTCCGCACGGTCGGCGCGTACGGCGGTGAGCCCTGCCTGGTCCTGGACGAGGACGACACCGGTGACGTGGCCGGGCTGCACATCGCCTACACGGGGCACAGCGGCGTGAAAGCCGAGGCGCTGGGCTACTGGCTGGTGGACCACGGCGCCTACGAGGTCGTCGTGCCGCGCGACGAGGTCCAGTCCATCCGGGTGGAACGGGTTCCCGTTCCTACGAGGATCGGCGGGGATCAGGAGCCCAGCGACCGATAGCGGGCGAGCCGCGCGGCCATGCGGTCGGCCGGAGGCCGGTCGAGCAGGCCCGCGATCTCGTATTCGAGCGTCCCGGCCACGCGGCGGCAGAACGCCACCGGCTCGTAGGCGGCGTCCGGCCGTTCCGGCACGATCCGGTCCACGATGCCGTCGCGTTTCAGGTCGGCGGCGCGCACGCCCTGCGAGGCGGCGATCTCGGGCGCGAAGTCCACCGTCCGGTAGAGGATGGCCGACGCGCCCTCGGGCGGCAGCGGTGACAGCCAGCCGTGCTGGGCGCAGATCACCCGGTCTGCGGGCAGCAGGGCCAGCGCGGCGCCGCCGGCTCCCTCGCCGAGCAGCAGGCAGACCGTGGGCGCGTCCAGCATGACGAGATCGGCCAGGCAGCGGGCGATCTCGGCGGCGAGACCGCGCTCCTCGGCCGCCTTGGACAGCGCCGCACCCGCCGTGTCGATCACCGTCACCAGTGGGAGGCCCAGCTCGGACGCCAGGCGCATGCCGCGCCGCGCGACCCGCAGCCCCGCGGGCCCGAGTGGACCCCCGGCCCGCAGGCGGCGCCGGTCCTGACCGAGGACGACGGCGGGCACCGTGCCGAATCTGGCCAGCGCCAGCAGCACGCCTGGGTCGTTCTCGCCCTCGCCGGTTCCGTTGAGCGGGGTGACGTCGGAGGCGGCCAGCTTGAGCAGGGTGCGCACGCCGGGGCGGTCGTCGCGGCGGGAACGGGTGATCGCGTCCCACGCCTCGGCGTTCTCGATCGCCTCCTCCGGCTCGGGCGGGCGGGTGAGGTCATTCTTCGGGGCGCAGAGGACGGACAGGGCCCGGATGGCGATCTCCCTCGCGTCCTCGGCGGAGACGACGGCGTCCACGAGGCCGTGGGCGTACAGGTTCTCCGACACCTGTACGCCTTCGGGGAACGGGTAACCGTGCAGCGACTCGAAGACGCGCGGGCCGAGGAACCCGATCAGCGCGCCGGGCTCCGCCGCCGTCACGTGGCCGAGCGACCCCCACGAGGCGAGCACGCCGCCGGTGGTCGGGTGGCGCAGGTAGACGACGTACGGCAGGCCGGCGGCACGGTGGGCCGCGACGGCCGCGGTGATCTTCACCATCTGGGCGAAGGCGAGCGCGCCTTCCTGCATCCGGGTGCCGCCGCTGGCCGGGGCGGCGAGCAGCGGCAGCCGTTCCGCGGTGGCGCGCTCGACCGCGCGGGCCAGCCGTTCGGCGGCGGCCACCCCGATCGAGCCGGCCAGGAAGGAGAACTCGCAGACCGCGACGGCGACCCGGCGGCCGTCGAGCGTGCCCTCCCCCGTGATCACGGATTCGTCGTATCCGGTCCGGGCGCGGGCCTCCCGCAGTTCCTCGGCGTACGGAGAACCGGGCTCGGCCGGGTCGGCGGGTGGCTCGTCCCACGACTTCCACGAGTCGGGATCGAGCACCCGGCCGATCAGGGTCCGGGCGTCCGGCCTGGTCATCGCGCGGTCCCGGGTGGTGAACCGGGCTGGGACCCGTTCTGGGATCCGTTCTGGGACTCGGGCTGGGATCCGTTCTGGGACTCGTTCTGGGACTCGTTCTGGGACTCGGGCCGGGCTTCGGGCGAGGAGCCGGACGGGGACCCGGATGAGCCTGCCTCGCGCTCGCGGAGCCAGCCGAGCACGGCGTCGTTGTCCTGGCCGAGCAGGGGCGGCGCGACGTGGCGACGCGCCGGCGACTCTCCGGAACCCGCGTCCTCGAAGCGCAGGGGCGGGCCGGGCAACTCGATCGGGCCGAGTACGGGATGGTCCACTTCGACGAGCAGACCCTGCGACCTGACCTGGTCCCAGGCGTACACCTCGTCGATGGTGCGGATGGCGCCCGCGGGGACGCCCAGCTCGCCGAGCGCGGCGAGCCAGTGGGCCCGATCGTGCTGGGCCAGGGCCTTCTCCATGTCGCCGATCAGGTCGTCGCGGTGGGCGAACCTCTCCCGGTTGTTCGCGTACTTCGGGGTCTCGGGGTCGATGCCGAGAAGAGCCGCGACCTTGCGCCATTGGCTGTCGTTGGCGGCCGCGATCTGGATCATGCCGTCGGCGCAGCGGAAGGCTCCGTACGGCGCGATGGACGCGTGGTGGTTCCCCGCCGCCCTCGGCACCTGCCCGCCGACCGTCCAGGCCGTGCCGTGGTAGGAGTGCACGCCGACGATCGAGGACAGCAGGGAGGTGCGCACGACCTTGCCCCGGCCCGTCCTCTCGCGCTCGTAGAGCGCCGCGACGACGCCGTACGCCCCGTGGATGCCGCCGAGCAGGTCGGCGATCGAGGCCCCCACGCGGTACGGCTCGTCCGGGGAGGGGCCAGTGAGCGACATCAGGCCGGCCTCGCCCTGCGCGATCTGGTCGTATCCGGGACGGCCGCCCTCGGGGCCGTCGTGCCCGAAGCCGGTGATCGACAGGATGACCAGGCGGGGGTTGAGCTCGTGCAGCCGTTCCACCGGGAAGCCGAGCCGGTCGAGGACGCCGGTGCGGAAGTTCTCGATCAGGACGTCGCTCTGCCGTACGAGCCGCTCGATGAGTTCCTTGCCCTCGGCGGTCTTCATGTCGACCGTGACGGACTGCTTGTTGCGGTTGGCCGCGAGGAAGTATGTGGATATGTCGTGATCAGGGCCGACGAACGGCGGGCCCCACCCTCGTGACTCGTCCCCGGTGGAGGGATGCTCCACCTTGATCACATGGGCGCCCAGGTCGCCGAGCATCTGGCCGGCGTGCGGCCCGGCCAGCGCCCGGGACAGGTCCAGAACGACGATGCCCTCCAGCGGTCCCCGCAAGATCATCCTCCGATGCGGCTCGGTGTCACACCGGCTAGCCTGCCAGGTCTCTCCACCGGGGCAACTGTCAGGTTGTGCCAACCCGCACACCGTCGAAGCGATCACTACGGGCCCCGTCTTCACGATCGCCAGATTCCGCGATAAACGCACATAATCTCGGCGAGAATCTCGTACCACCGTAAGGCCGCGAACGCCTTCTCACCATCTGCGGCCTGACCTCCTCCCGCCCCGGCACTCCTGCGGCCGGAACGGCCCTGTGCCCCGAAACGTCGATGAGGACCGGCGCCGGCCGAAGAATCCCGACACGGCCTTTGTCGGCGTGGCCCTTGTCGGCGAGAGTGTCCACACCGACAGCTTTTGAGACGGCGGATGACGCCTGTTCAGTCCGGAATGCGGTCAGATCGTGCACGGACGCCCGGACCAGCCCCCTACGGCCCCACGAGCGCTTAAGCCTTCGCCAGCAGGCTTCTTTTGATGTCTGGACTCGCAGAGCCGGGCAACGAAGGCCCGGAACGTTATTAGCCCCGCAACGACAGGTAAGGAACACAAGCGATAAATCGCCATATTCTGACACACAATTTCGCCACCACAATCATCTTGCGAAAATACATTCGAGTATGCGACCATTCATATGCATGTTCTAATGGCGCCGCAGGAGGTGGGTGCAAGATGGAAGAAACGGTAAAAATCTCCGGGATCGTGTTTATCGGCGCGCTCGACTTCCTTGCACCTGATCAGCAGCGAACCGTGTTCGCGGACCCCCGCAATGCCACCTGGTGGGAGTGGCCGGCATCCCGCACAAAGGTATGGGCGCAGGAAGGCGGCGTGTCCGCCCTCCTGACTCGTAAGCCGCACGGCTCCGCCACTCACGAAAGCGAGGTGCGGGTCACCCTCGACGCCACTGACGAAGAGACACTGGGTGTCCCCGCCGCCCCTCGCCAAGCCGCGGCATCGAACCTCCCCAAAGCCACTCATCAGGCCGAGGCGTCGGGTGACCTCGCACCTGCTCGCGACGTGGTTTACGGTGCCGCCGATCTCAACGTCGCCGTCGACCATACGCTCAACACACTCAACGCCGCCTTCGACACGGTTCCCGGAGACTCCTCCGACACCGAACGGTTCGCCAGAGCGATCCTCTTCAGCCATACGGCGCCACGGGATGGATGGTTCCGCCATGACACGTTCGTCGGCGCGGCGTCCACGCCGGCGCTTTCGCGCTCGACGGCAGGGGCGATGCCCGCGGAGATGCGAAAACACCCATCACGAACAGACTGTCGGTGCCGGGACGGCCCGCACTGACGTGTTCGCCTCTGACACCGCCCAGGCCAGGAGCGTCCCGGCGCATACACATGCTGCCCCGCGAGCCGAATCGAGCCGGACGGCCCGCAAGACGGACACGCCTCAACACGTACGGGCGGCAAGGCGGAATAGCTCGCTACACGCCCCAGAAGCTTCGATGTCAAGCGGGGGCGGGGCGGGGGGACGGCCTGCTTGTCGCTGTCCTGGCCGCGCCGCAGTGCGGTTGCGCAACCGACGCCTGCCTTTCACTACGGACCAGAACGCACCTGGTTGGGGCCCGACGTGTCTCGACTCCAAATCTGAGTACATCGAGGGAGGTCTTCGATGCCGCCACCTTCCGGGATCATGCCCCAGAGGAAGGGGAGCAGATACTGAGGCGGTTCGCCGAGGAGCGTGGCCAGTTCGTCCTCGGAGACGGCGAGGGGAAATGCCGAGCCCGGTTTCCGCGCGTTCCATCCTTGTTCGATGGCCCGTCGGATGCATCCGCTGACGAGAATGGGCCGGATCGCGATCGTTCGCTCTCCTAGCCAGCTGTCCGGCCGGGCGCAGGGGAGTGACACCACGAGAACGCCTCCTGGCTCCTCGGCTCGCTCGACGCCGAAAATCATGGGGGACCAGCCGTTCCCCTGGTGGTAGGTGGGCTTGTGACGGACACGCCAGCGGTAGACGGCGCCGTCGACGGTGATGAGCCGAGAGCCCTTCTTCGGCATCGCCACAGCTGCCTCCATGCTCTGCTCTTGTTCCGTCGCTGTTCCGTGGGAGCACCAGAATCGTGGGAGAAGTGACGCAAGACGCCCGCAAGCGTAGCCGCGGCTCATCAAGGTGATCGAGCGTTTTCCTGGTGGCCGGTTCGCAGTGGGTCACGCCGAACCGGATCCGCCACCGCGGGCCGATGGTCTCGGATCAGGTGCCGGGGAGGGAGTGAGGTGCCGAGCGAGGGCGTCAGGGACTGGGAAGAGGAGTCATGCGTCGGCCGGCGGCCGGGTCATCGTTCTACGTGGGCGTCCGAAAGGTCGCACTCACAGCCCCATCGGCGGCGCCAGGCGGTCAGCTCGCCCGCCTCGCGTACGCCCGTGCGTGTGAAGACGCGCAGGGCGGAGCGCCAGACGTCGTGCGCGGCGGCGCAACCGTCGAGCAGGGCCCGCGCGGCGCCCATGTCCCGGCGGGTGCGGGCGGCCCACAGGTCGTGTTCCATGTCCTCCCACGTGGCCATGGCCAGGTGGAGGTGGTCGAGCGCCGGTCCGGGACGGCCCGCGGCGAGGTGCGCCTCGCCGATGGTCCGCAGGGCGAGGGCCGTACCGAACCGGTCCCCCAGCTCGGCGCTCGTCTCCAGCGTGGGGGCGAGCAGCCGCTCGGCCTCTGCCGTCCTCCCGGTGCGGAGCCAGACCTTGGCCAGGGCCTGGCCGGTGTAGCACCTCAGGTGCCGATCGGTGAGCCCGGCCGCCCGCCGGTGTGCCTCCGCGCACCACTCCTCCGCCCTGGCGAGATCTCCCCTGGCCCGGAACACCAGGCCGATGCCGCGGACGGCGATGATCTCGCCGGGCTGATGGCCGACCAGGCGGAACGCGCGCGCCGCCAGGCCCAACCGGCCGAGCGCCCGCCGGTCCGCGCCCAACTCACGGAAAGCGACGCCCAGACCGTAGAGCGCGTGCGCCACGCCCTCGCCGTCGCCGAGTTCCCGGCACATCCGCCGGGACCTGGTGAGCAGCGGTATCGCCTCCCTGTGCTCGCCGAGCTCCTTGTGCACGGTTCCCAGGCCGTTCAGCGTGTTCGCCTCGCCGTACGCGTCGCCGAGTTCCCGGTACAGGAGCAGAGCGCGGCCGAAATGCCGTTTGGCGTCGGCGAACCGGTCCTCGCAGTACCGCAGCTGTCCCAGCCCGCTCTCGACCGCCGCCTCGGCCCGATGGCTGCGGGCGGCCTTCGCGGCCGCGTGGGCGGCGTCGAGCGCGCGGTTCCAGAGGTCGAACCTGTTGCCGACGGCGAACAGCGCGTGCACCAGCGCCTCGGTGAGAGCGTAGGCCAGCTCGTCGAGCCCGGTCTGCGCGGCGCGTTCGACCAGTCCGACGAGGAACTCCTCCTCGGCGGCGAACCAGCCGGGGCCGAGGGCCGCTTCCGGCTCGCCGTGTCCGGCCTGCTCGGGCGGGCGGTGCGTCCTCGGCAGCGCCAGCGGCAGCCGCGCGGACATCGCGCCTGTCATCCGCAGGCTGGCGACGGTCACCCGTTCGACCGCCGCGGCGATCCTCTCGGGGGGTTCCACCGCCGCAGCACGCTCGGCCGCGTAGACCCGGACGAGGTCGTGCGTACGGCAGCGCAGGTCGGGTCCGCGTCCGCAGACGACCTCCAGGAGCCGGTGGTCGACCAGCTCCTCGACGAGTTCGAGCGCCCGATCGGAAGGCAGGCCGAGGAGCGCGGCGACGGCCCAGGTGGCGAACCCGGACGACCCCAGCAGGCTGATCAGCCGGAGCGCCCGGCGCTGGTCCGCTGTCAGTCCCCGGTAGCCGAGCGCGACGCTCGCACGGACGTCCAGGTCGTCCACGGCCAGCTCGTCCAGGCGGCGCCGCTCGTCCGCGAGCCTGCCCACGAGGTCCGAGATCGCCCAGTACGGGCGGGTGGCGAGACGGGCCGCCGCGATGCGTACGGCCAGGGGCAGGCCGGCGCAGAGCCGTACGACCTCGGCGGCCTCGTCCGGCTCGGCCCGCATCCGCTCGTGACCGGCGACCCGGCTCAGCAGGCGCACACCCTCGGCCTCGGACAGGACCCGCATCTCGACCTGGCCGGCGCTCGGAAGGCCGGCCAGCCGGCGCCGGCTTGTGACGATCACGCCGCAGCCGTGATCACCCGGGATCAGCGGCCGGACCTGCTCCACGCTCGCGGCGTCGTCGAGGACGACGAGCATGCGCCGCCCGTGCAGCGCCTGCCGGAACAACCCGGCCATCTCGTCGAGACCCGCGCCGTCGGCGGGCGCGTCGGCGTCCAGGACGCGGAGCAGCCGCTCCAGCGCCTCCATCGGCGGCAGCGGCTGCTCCTCGGTCCCCCGCAGGCGGATGTACAGCGCCCCGCCGGGATAGGACTGCCGGAGCCGGTGCGCCGCGCGTACGGCCAGGGCGCTCTTGCCGACCCCGCCCTGCCCGGAGACGACGACCACCGGCACCGCGCTCGTCCCGGCTCGGGGTTCCCTGGCCGACAGGTGCTTCTCGATCAGGATGAGATCGTCGTCACGTCCCACGAAGTCGCCGATGTCCGGCGGTAACCGGCTCGGCGGCCCGGAGTGCGGCTGGAGCCGTACGTCGTCGGCGAGCATGCGCCGGTGCAGCTCCCGGAGCTCGGCACCGGGTTCCAGCCCCAGCTCGGCGACGAGCTCTCCCCGGATCCGCTGGAAGGTCTCCAACGCCTCGCCCCTGCGGCCCGCCCGGTAGAGCGCGAGCATCAGCTGGGCGCTGAAGCGCTCGTTCAGGGAGTGGCGGCTCGCCAGCTCGGACAGGTCCGGGATCAGCGTGGTGCAACGGCCCAGCGCCAGCTCGGCCTCCGCACGGCGCTCCTGCACCGCGATGCGCAGCTGCGCGAGCCGGTGCGCCTCGAAGGCGAGGGGAACGCACTCCGGGAAGTCCCCGTACGGCTCGCCACGCCACAGCGCGAGCGCCTCCTTGAAGCGCTCGGCCGCCCGGCGGTGGTCGCCCTCGGCGAGCGCGGCGTCTCCCTCTCCTGTCAGCCGCCGGAACCGGAGCGCGTCGACCTCCTCGTCGGAGGCGTCGACGGAGTACGCGTCCCGATGGCCGAGGATGCGGTCCGGGCCGAGGACGCGCCGCAGCCGGTACACGTACAGCTGGATGTTGCGCCGGGCCGAAGGCGGGGGGTGATCTCCCCACATGGCCCCGGTCAGCCATTCGATGGGGGCCGGGCTCCGCGCCCGCGACAGGAGAAGGGCGAGGAGGAGCCTCGGCTTGCCGGCGCCTCCGATGTCGACATCCCTGTCATCCCGGTCGGGGACTCCGTTCGTGCCCCCGTCCGACACGGCCAGCGGCCCCAGAATGCGGAACTCCACTCACGCCCCACGTCCGTGAAATTTCAACCAATATCCATTTTTGGCGGTTTGATCGCATTGTCAAGATCATTAAATCGCGTCGATACGGAGCCGTGACCGTATCTCGGACTCCTCGGCGGGCATCGCGGCAGACATCGCAGCGGACATCACGGCGGACATCGCGGCGAATACACCTGCGGATATACCGCCCTTATACCGGCATGCCGGATCCTCGCCCCGAGCACATTTAGGCGACGGCGTGTGGCAGTCCAGGACCCTCTCGATCGACATCGACGACGAGGCGTTCATGGTGCTGCAAACGAATCCCAAGGGCGACGGGACGGCCATGCGCCTCGCGAATCCCTGGCGCGCGGAATGAGCGCCTGACTCGCAACCCCGTGGACCTCGCGGCCTGAACGGGCTCGCCGGCGCTCCGGCCCGCGTCGCACCGCGCGGGTCACACCGGCACGCCCGTCACACCGCCGCACGACCACGTCGGCGCCGCCGCCCGGATGGGGAACCCGAGCGGCGGCGCCGACACGCCATTCACCGGTTCAGATCGTGTCCACCTCGGCGTACGGGAGACCACCCGAGAGGGTGGGGTAGCCGGGGCCCCGGTCGAAGAACGGCGCTCCCTCCGGCACGGCGGCCCGGAGGGAGTTCCGCAGTTCGGCGGTCCGCTCCTCGTCGATCCGCACATCGTCACGCGGGCCGTGCAGGACGACGCCGTACTCCTCCCTGGCGGCCTCGGCCGAGACCTTGCCGTCGCGGACGTCGGCGGCGACCGCCTCGGGGTCGCGGTCGTACGGCGAGCCCCACCCGCCGCCACCCGTGGTGCGCACCCGGACGATCTCCCCGGCGCGGACCGGGAAGTCGTCGACCAGGCCCTCCATCTCCTCACCGTCGACCGTGACGACGAACGGCCTGCCCGCCCGGCCTCCGTTGACGCCCCAGCAGGCCAGGATCGACCGGTCGGCGATCGACATGAACGACGCGTCACGCAGCATGCGGATGTGCTTGTCGTAACCCAGGCCGCCCCGGTACTCCCCCGGGCCGCCGCTGTCGACGGCCAGCCCGAGCCGCTCCACCCGGAACGGCCAGCGGGCCTCGGCGAACTCCACCGGGATGTTGCGCGAGTCGGGGACGACGTGGATCGTGTCCTCGCCGTCGGCGTACCACCGCCCGCCGGAGCCGCCGCCGAGGACCTCCCGCATCAGGTACGGCCCGTCATCGGAGTCGCCGTAGACGCCGGTGTACCTGATCGTCTCCTGGTCGGCGGGCATGCGGCCGCCGGTGGCCTTGGCCAGCACGCCAGCGAGCACCCCGAGCAGCCGCAGGATCACGAACGTCCGCGCGTTCGTCGGCGCCGGGAAGATCGGCGTCAGCAGCGTGCCCTTCTCCGGGAACACCATCCTGATCAGGGGGACGACGCCCTCGTTGACGTCGAGCTCGGCCATGCGTTCCGGGGTGTCGGCGAGGTTGCGCAGGATCGGCGCGAGCCACTTCTTGAGGAAGACGCCGTCCGCGTAGTCGCCCGCGTGGTTGATCGGCCCCTTGGCCTGCGGCGACGTCCCGGTGAAGTCGATCGTCAGCGGGACCTCGGCGGCGTGGTCCACGGTCAGCGTGATCCG
Source organism: Microtetraspora glauca (assembly GCF_040656155.1). Lineage (NCBI taxonomy): Bacteria > Bacillati > Actinomycetota > Actinomycetes > Streptosporangiales > Streptosporangiaceae > Microtetraspora > Microtetraspora glauca. Next base: position 499,118 of record NZ_JBFALK010000002.1, on the reverse strand, counting down.
CTGGGTGTGCAGCCGAGGGTCGTCGACGCCGTCGTGCTCGGCGTAGTCCTCCCAGACGTGGACGCCCTCGGGGATCTTCGCCAGCAGTTCCCTGCGGAACGTCTCCGTCGTCTTCGTGATGATCGCGTCGAAGCACGCCTCGACGGCATCCCTGCCGTACCGGTCGAAGAGCTCGCCCAACCGGCGGGACCCCATCAGGCAGGCCGAGCACTCGGCGTCGAGGTCGCCCGCGAGGGAGTCGGGCATCCGCGAGTTACGCGTCATGATCGTCAACGCGGCGCGGTTCGGCACGCCCTGGTCCCACAGCTTGATCGGAGGGACCATCAGGCCCTCCTCGAAGGCGCTGCGCGCGTGCGAGGGCATCGAGCCGGGCACGGCGCCGCCGATGTCGTCGTGGTGGCCGAACGCCTGCACGAAGGCCACCACCTCCCCCTCGTGGAACACCGGGACGGTCACGCACAGGTCCGGGAGATGACCGATCCCACCCTCGGACAGATAGACGTCGTTGTGGAAGAAGACGTCGCCGGGCTTCATCGTGTCCAGGGGGAAGTCCCGGACGATCGGCTGGACCAGCGCCGAGTACGACCGGCCGGTCAGCTTGCGGAGCCGTACGTCGTGGATCCCCGCGCGGAAGTCGTGCGCGTCACGGATCATCGGCGAGCGGGCCGTCCGCGCGATCGCGGTCTCGACCTCCTTCTCGACCGAGGCGAGGGTGCCCTCCACGATCTCCACGAGTACCGGGTCCGCCAGAGTCATCTGCTCGCTCCTCGTCATCGGTCGCTCACCAGGACCAGGTTTCCGTGGTCGTCCACCGTGGCGGTGAAGCCGGGGTGGACGGGCAGGGTGGAGCCGTACTCCTCGATGACGGCCGGGCCCCTGACGACGGCGCCGGCGCCGAGATCCGCGCGGCGGTAGATCACGGTGCGCCCCCACTGCTCGTAGAACACCTCGCGGGTCGCCACCGGGCTCGCCTCGGCGACCTGCTCCGGTACGCGGGCGATGGCGGGACGCGTGATCGGGCCGATGCCGGAGACGCGCAGGTTGACCCATTCCACCGCGTGCCGGGGATCGTCGCGGTAGCCGTACCCGTAGAGCTTCTCGTGCTCGGTGTGGAAGCGCTCGACCACGTCCGCGCACCACGAGTCGTCGATCGCGCCGCCGGGGGCGGGCACCCGGACCTCGTACGCCTGGCCGTAGTAACGGAGGTCGGCGCTGCGCGCGTACACGTGGTCGGCGAAGCCCTCGCGGTCGAGCGCGTCCGCCGCCTGGGCCTCCAGCTCCGTGTAGATCGCGGAGAGCGCGTCCGGCGCGGGCGTCCGGGACACGTGCGTACGGACGTAGTCGTTCTTGACGTCCACCGTGAGCAGCCCGAAAGCGGAGACGTTGCCCGGGTTGGGCGGGATCACCGCGGCGGGCAGCCCGAGGATGTCGATCAGGCGGCAGGCCAGCAGCGGGCCGGACCCGCCGAACGCCACCATCGGGAAGTCCCGCACGTCGAGCCCGCGCTTGACCGTGATCTGCCTGATGGCGTTGGACTGGTTGAAGGCGCTGATCTCCAGGATGCCGGTGGCGCAGCGCTCCGGCGTCAGCCCGAGCTTGCCCGCCAGGGCCTCGATGCCCGCCCTGGCCGCGGCCACGTCGAGGGGGATCTCGCCGCCGAGCAGGTGCGGGGGAACCCTGCCGAGGAAGACGTGCGCGTCGGTGACGGTCACCTCGGTGCCGCCCCTGCCGTAGCAGAGCGGCCCCGGGTCGGCTCCCGCGGACTTCGGCCCGACCTTCAGCGTCCCCTCGGGCGAGATCCACGCGATCGACCCGCCGCCCGCGCCCACGGTGACGATGTCGATCATCGGGATCTTGCAGGGGTACCGGCCGATGCTGCCCTCGGTCGTCAGGGACGGCTCGCCCTCGACCACCACGGCGACGTCGGTGGAGGTGCCGCCGCCGTCCAGGGTGATCACGCTCGGCCGGCCGGCCGTACCGGCGATCAGGGCGGCGCCGAGCGCGCCCGCCGCAGGGCCGGACAGGACGGTCGTGATCGGCTGGTGCACGACCTCGGCGGCCGACAGCACGCCCCCGTTGCTCTTCATGATGGAGAACCCGCGGCCGAGCCGGTCGGACAGGTTCTGGATGTACCTGCGCATGACCGGCTTGACCGCGGCGTCGACCAGCGTGGTCACGGACCGCTCGTACTCCCGGTACTCCCGGAGCACCTCGCTCGACAGCGAGACGACGGCCTCCGGATGCTCGCGTTCGAGCACCTCTCTCATCCGGAGCTCGTGCGCGGGGTCCATGTACGAGTGGAGGAAGCAGACGCCGATCGCGGTGACACCGTGCTCCTTGAACCAGCGGGCCGCCGCCACCGCCTCGTCCTCGTCGAACGGGCGGACCTCCCGGCCCAAGTGGTCGAGCCGCCCGCCCACCGTCCTGACGCGATGCACCGGGACGATCCTGGGCGGCTTCACCCAGAAGTAGGAGTTGCCGTACCCGTCGGGCACACTCTGCCGGGCGATCTCCAGGAGGAACTCGAAGCCCTCCGTGGTGACGAACCCGAGATGGGCCGTACCATCCGCACGGTCCTCCAGAAGCTGGTTGGTCGCCACCGTCGTGCCGTGCACGATCCCGGACACAGAGTCCAGTCCCGGGTCCAGTCCCGGGTCCAGCCCCATGTCCGGGCCCTCGGGGTCTCCGGCGTGGAGCTCCAGCACTTTGTGAACGCCTGCCATGAACCCGTCGGCCGGATTGGCAGGAGTCGAGGGAGTCTTGGTCGTAACGATCTTGCCGGTGTGCTCGTCCACCAGAACCACGTCGGTGAACGTGCCTCCGGTGTCGACCCCGATGCGGACGCTAGGCATGTTCCAGTGTCTACAGACCCGCACCGACGGCGGGAACCGGCGCACTCTGCCGAAGAATCTGCCGAAGAATCGGCGAATCCTCGTCACAGGCTGCCGCACCGTACGTCTCCGCGGGAGCCGGGCGTGGATCCCCGCCGGTCAGGGCCGACGCCGCCGGCGGGAACCCGTCGCCCGGGGGCGGCACAGGGGCCCGGGGGCGGCACAGGGGCCCGGGGGCGGCACAGGGACCGGTTCAGGCCACCGTCCAAGCACCGCCCAGCGCCGCCCGGCGCCGCCCAGAACGGCTCAGGGGCGGCGCGGCCAGCGGGCCACGGCCTTCCCGCCGGGTGCGCGTCCCATGATCTCCTCGATGTTCTGGGCGCCGACGTACGCCGCCATGCGCATGGCGCGGTCGTTGACCCGGCGCAGCTCCGCCTCGACCTTGGCCTTTCCCGACTGGCCGCTCTGCACGCCGAAGTACGCGCCGGTGAGCGTTCCCACGACTCCGGCGAGACCGGCGAAGAGCGTGCTCGCCTCGCCCGTGGTGATCACGGCGACGCTGAAGCCGACCAGGGTGACCACGAGACCGGTGAGGACCACATAGAACCCGTAGCGCCAGCGGGCGGCCTCCGCCTCGGCCGCCGCCGTGTCGTCGGCGATCATCATCGCCTCCAGCGCGCTCGACGTGTCCGGCTGCTCCTCGGGCGTGGCCATCAGCACCTCCTGGGGTTCGAGTGAAGAAGAATGTCCCATGTTGCTCCCAATCACGCCAACAGCTCTGCCCTCCAGCACACGGGGATATCGCGATCGAGCCGCCCTCATATGATCATCGTCTCTAAGATCACAATGTACGGCCGGGCATCCTGAGGACGATACGGCGGCCTCCCATACGCCATGCGACGAGCCCGGGGCTCCTCCCCCCGGGCGTACACGCTCGCCCGCGAGATCGAGACCATGGAGAGGACGGGCGGATGAGGCGTGATCGGGTGACCCGCCACCGGGTCGCCGCACTGCTCGCGGCGGCGATCGCCCTCACGGGGTGCGCCGAGACAGCGGATCCGTCGGCGGAGGCGGGCAGGAGCGGTCCGGGCAGGACGGCGGGTGGAACGGCAGATGGAACGGCGAGCGCACCGGTCTCCCCCGGCGTCGCCACCGCGAGACCGGGTCGTCCGATCCCGTCCGCCGAGCCGACCGGCGGCACACTCGACCTGTCCCGCATCCAGTCGAGCGCGCTCGACTACGACCCGGTCCCGTCGCCCGAGGCTCTGGCGGCCATGAAACCGATCGTCGCGGTGGGCGAGGTCGACGGGTGGCAGCGGGGGCCCACTCTCGGCGTCCTCCCGGGCGACCCGCCCGTCTCCTACGTTCTGATGAGGGTCCGCGTCACCTATCCGCTGAAAGGCGTCAGGACGACTCCATCCCTCCGCGGCGGTGTGATGTTCATCGAGTTCGAGCGGGCGTACAAGGAGTCGGTCGCGGACTTCGAGGAGGCGATCCCGACCGGTACCCGGGTGCTCGTGTTTCCGCGGGAAAGGCCGCCGTACAACATGGGGATCCGCTCGCAGGGAGACCCCCTGCCCGACGGGGCGAAGATCATGGCCGTCCACCCGCAGGGCCTCGTCATCGAGGACCCCGGCCTCGTCTGCCAGGGTGCCGAGCGCACCCTCGTCGGAGGGTACGAGCCGCTGACGGGCGGGAGCAGGGCCGCCTGGCTCGAACCCCGGACCATGGACGAGATGATCGACCGGCTCAGGCGGTACGGCTTCTCCGAAGAGCCTCCCCCGCGTCCGAAGGCGAACATGATCGCCTGCCGCTTCTCTGCCACCTCGGCCGCCTCGGCCGCTCCCCGGGTCCGCTGATCCCGGAATCGCCGGACTTCCGAACGGGCGTTCCGGACGGGAGCACCGTCTGGGAACCTTGCCACTAAGCTGGCGCCCCGTGACTGATCTGTCTGCCTTGTCTTCTTCGCCAAATCAGGGCCTCCGGGACGCCGTGCTCAAGTTCTTCTACGGCCCCATGGACTGCGGCAAGTCCACCCTGGCCCTGCAGCTGAACTACAACCACCGGCGACAGGGCAGGCGCGGGCTCGTGCTGACCAAGCACGACCGTTCGGGCGAGCCCCGGATCACCAGCAGGATCGGCCTCGGGAACGAGGCCGTGGAGGTCGTGGACGGCCTCGACCTGGTCGAGCTGGTCGCCGCGCACGACCGCATCGACTATCTGATCTGCGACGAGGCGTGCTTCTACAGTGTCCGGCAGATCGAGCAGCTCGCCGATCTCGTGGACGACCACGGCATCGACGTCTACGCCTTCGGCCTCGCGTCCGATTTCAGGTCCCAGATGTTCCCTGCGGCGCAGCGGCTCTTCGAGCTCGCCGACGAGGTCTCCCGGTTGCAGGTGGAGGTCCTGTGCTGGTGCGGCCGACCGGGCATGTTGAACGCCCGCGTCGTCGGCGGGGTCATGGCCAGGACGGGCGAGCAGGTCGTCATCGCCGACACCGGGGCCGGCGCGCCCGCCGCAGAACCGGACGGCGCGGCCGAGACCATGGTGCACTACCGGGTCCTGTGCCGCCGCCACCACCGTACGGGCGACCTCGGCGAGCCGTCACCCGCCGAAGCCGCGGCGGGCCGGGAGGCCCACGTCTGACCGGGCTCCGCGCGAGGACGGCACCGGGACCGTCCTCGCCGCCCGGCGGGGCCTCGCGCGCCGGGCGTGCCCTCCTCCGCCGGCCTCACTCGGCCGGCGTACGTCGGAGAAGCGGGCGTACGTCAGAGGAGACGGCCGACCCCGCCCAGCACGTAGCCGCCCCTGCTGTGCTCGATGAACTCGTTGTCGTTGCGCCAGTCGGCGACGTCCACCAGCCCTGGTGAGAGCAGCTCGAACCCGGTGAAGAGTTCCGCGATCTCCTCCGGCGTACGGTCGTTGAGCGCCGCGGTCGACTTCTCGTACACGCGCCGGGTTTCGCCGATGGTCTGCTCGGTCAGCCGCCCCTGAGTGCCGTGGGCGATCACCATGTAGCTGCCCGGCGCCATGAGCTCGCGGAAGTACGCGACCGCCCGCGCGGCCTCGTCGTCGTCGACGAAGTGCAGCACGCTCACGAACAGCACCGCCACCGGCTGGCTGAAATCGATGAGGTCACGGGTGATGGGGCTGTCCGTGATCTTCTCCGGATCACGCATGTCGGCCTCGACGACACCGGTACGGCCGCCGTTCCTGAGCAGTGCCCGGCCGTGGGTGGCGACGATGGGGTCGTTGTCGACGTAGACCACGCGCGCCTCGGGGTCGACCTCCTGGGCGACCTCGTGCACGTTGCCCCGGGTGGGGATCCCCGCGCCGATGTCGAGGAACTGCCGGATGCCCGACTCGCTGAGGAAACGCACCGCCCGGCCGAGGAAGTCGCGGTTCTGGCGGATCACCAGGCGCCCGTCCTCACCGACCAGCGCCAGCAGCTTCTCGGCCGCGGCGCGGTCGACGGCGAAGTTGTCCTTGCCGCCGAGCCACCAGTCGTAGATCCTCGCGACGCTCGGAACGGTGAGGTCGATGCCGCGCGGCGCGCTCTCGTCCTGGCTCACTTTCTCTGCCCCCTGTGCCTCTCGTCGACGTGATGGAGATCCCTCAGCCGATCCCACCTGCCGACGGTGTCTATATCCGCCTATAGGGGATCAGCCGATCGCATTTCGGTCGTGCGCGGAAGTAGCCCGGCAAGGGTGTGACGAGATCTTGATGTGACACGGTCCTCCCGCGGTTCCGCCCGGCCGTCAGACCGCGCAGAAACCGTCGTCGCAGGCGTCGCCGTCCCCCTGGGCGCTTCCCTGGGGATCCTGCTGGGCGACGGCGACCGCCGTACGGGCCCGGACCTCGCGGAGGGCGGCGAGCAGCGTCTCCACGGGCTGGGCGCCCGAGACCGCGAACTGCCCCTCGAACAGGAACAGCGGGACGCCGCTGATGCCGAGGTCGCGAGCGCGGGCCAGTTCGGCGCGGACCTCCTCGGCCCCCTCGCCGGTGTCCGTGACGCCGAGCTCCGCGGCCAGCTTCGCCAGCGTGGCGGCGTCGCCGACGTCGAGGCCCTCCTCGAAGTGCGCGCGGAAGAGCCGCTCGGCCGCCTCCGCGCCGTGCCCGGCGCGCTGCGCCAGCCAGATCAGCCGGTGGGCCTCGAAGGTGTTGGCCTGGATCGCCCGCTCGAAGTCGATCTCCAGGCCGTCCTCGGCCGCCGCCCGCGCCACCCGCGCCGTCATCTGCGCCACCTGGGCGGGCCCGCCGAACTTGCGCGCCAGCGCGGGCAGCAGCGGCTCCCCGTTCGAGACCGCGTCGGGGGCGAGCTGGAACGGCCGGTGGGCGATCTCGACGTCGCCGTCGAAGAGCCGCACCGCCTTCTTCAGCCGGGCGTGCCCGATGTAGCACCACGGGCAGACGACGTCAGAGAAAATCTCAATCTTCACGATCTGCTCTAACCGGCCGCGAAACCGCGCCATTCCCGCCGACCGCACCCGGAATCGGCCCTCTGGACCCATCCATCAGGCCCCGGGATCACCGCCTCCGAGGTCATCGCCTCTGGCGTCCCAGGACCCACCCGATGACGGCGCTCCCGAGCGCGACGCTCGCGCCCATGCCGAACGCGGCGAGCATCGACCACGGCGGCACGCCGAGGCGCGGCTGCCGCGCGGCGCCCGGCGTCTCGCGGGTGAACACCTGCCCGGCCTCCACCTGGTACGGCACGGCAGCCCCGGCGCCGACCGCCGCCGCCACCTCGGCCTGGTCACCGGCCGCCACCACCGCGACCGGCGCGCCCCCGGCGACCACCGGTTCGAGGACGGCGGCCACACCGGACAGGAGGTGTTCCTCGACGGCCGAGAAGAACTCGCCGGCGGTCTTCTTGGCGACCGAGCCGAGCATCCGCTGGCCGACTCCGCCGATCATGCCGCCGACGACGGCGTCGGCGTCGTAGTCGACGCGGGTGCCCTCCTCGACCTCGCTCAACCGGATCCGCACGGTGGCGTCGACGGTGCCGGGCGCGCCCTGGCCCCGGGCGCGCAGCACGAACCGCTCCGGCTCCTCGGGGTCGGACAGCGCGACCTCACCCTGGTAGAGCCCCTTGATGGAGGCCACTCCGGCGGTCACGGTCATCTTGTAGACGTCCTCGCCGACGGCCTCGAGCCGCTCGCATCCGGGGATCGTCCGTACCAGGACGCCCGGATCCTGCAGGGCGGTCCAGACACGGCCCCGTTCCACACCGAGTACGGCGCTTCCCGTGATTTTCACACCATCACTCCTTCTGGCACCCCTTGTGGCTCCGGAGACTAAGGACTCCCCGGCAGTGCGGATAAGGGCAACATCTGCCCACTCCCATGATCGGCCCTCGTCAGGTCTCTTCACGCCGGACGCCCGAATCATGCGATGATCACGCGCCTGTGGGCGGCATCGGCCATACGCCCTATAGATCCAATTGCGCGAAGATTGTCGGTCATGAAGGGCAACCGGCGTCTGACAGGCGTGATCATCGGACTGACACTGGCCGCGGGATGCGCGGAGGGCGGCACCACGCAGGCGGAGTCGACGGCCCCGGCGAAGGCGCGTTCCCCCTTGACCGCCACGTCCCCCTCCGCGTCGCCGACGCCCCGTGCGGCACTCCCCCGGCCGGGTGAGGTCGCGCGGATCCCCAGGCCGGCGGAGGGGATCCCGGTGGTCAGCAGCATTCCCACCAAGCGGAAGGTGGTCTTCCTGACCATCGACGACGGCTGGGAGCAGGATCCCGGTTTCCTCAAGCAGGTACGCGATCAGCGGATCCCGATCACGGTGTTCGCCATGCGGGACGCGGTCGAGGCCACCGGGTCCCCCGACGCCGCCTCCGGGGGAGGCCGGTATGTGGGCGCGGGCAAGTGGGACTACTTCCGGGACCTGCGGGACGCCGGGGCGCCGATCGAGAACCACACGTTCAGCCACCCCAACCTGTGGACGCTCGGCTACGAGAGGCAGAAGGCCGAGATCTGTGGGATGTCCACGCTCATCCGCAAGGAGATCGGGCGGCGCCCCACGCTGTTCCGCCCGCCGTTCGGCAACCACAACGCGGCCACCGCGCGGGCGGCCGGGGAATGCGGCATCAAGGCGATCATGATGTGGACCGCGACCGTGCAGCCCGGCGGCAAGATCGCCTACCAGGTGCCGGACAAGAAGCTGCGCCCCGGGGACATCCTGCTGCTGCACTTCCGGCCGAACATGGCCAGGGACTTCCGCGTACTCGTCAACAAGATCAGGCGCCGGGGGTTCGAGATCGGCGACCTGCGGGCGTACATGCGGGCCGGTGGCGTACCGGTCTCCTGACATCGGGGAGGAGCCGGTCCCTCGAACAGGATCATGGAAAAGATCGCGGAAGGGACCGGCGAAGGGAGGCGCGGAAGGAGTCGGCGGAAGGCCGCCCCGCTCCGCACGAGCCTGCAGAAGATCACACGGCACCGTCCCTCGCGCGACGTACCGCGGAATCACCCCAGCGGCGGACGCCGGTTTCGCGTGACATGTCCATTATTGAGACCAAGCCTCCCAGGAGGCGTTCCCGGAGAGTCGGGCCACTGGTCCCTTCAATCCAGGACCGTACGGCCCGCATTCTCTGTATCGAACGGGACAAGTGCCGCGAACGCGGATCATGGGGGCATCGATCCGTGTGACAAAGATCTCGCGGCACAGTCGTCCCACCAATTGCTCTACAGGCTGTAGTACTACTGTTAGTAGAACTACGACTTGTAGAGCTCCGGCACCCGCGAGGGGGACATGGACGCGCTAGACCTGGCACGGTGGCAGTTCGGGGTGACCACCGTCTATCACTTTCTGTTCGTACCGCTGACGATCGGTCTCGGCGTCTTCGTCGCCGGACTGCAGACCGCCTGGTACCGCACGGGCAAGGCCCACTACCTCAGCCTGACGAAGTTCTTCGGCAAGTTGTTCCTGATCAACTTCGCGATGGGCGTGGTCACCGGCATCGTGCAGGAGTTCCAGTTCGGCATGAACTGGAGCGAGTACTCGACCTTCGTCGGCGACGTCTTCGGAGCGCCCCTCGCGCTGGAGGCGCTGCTCGCCTTCTTCCTTGAGTCGACCTTCCTCGGCCTGTGGATCTTCGGCTGGGACCGGCTTCCCAAGCGGATCCACCTGGCGGCCATCTGGGCCGCCGTGATCGGGTCCAATTTGTCGGCATATTTCATCCTTGCTGCCAACGCCTGGATGAAGCATCCGGTCGGCTACGAGGTGGTGAACGGCCGGGCCAGGATGAACGACCTGTGGGCCGTCCTCACCAACTCGACCGCGCTCGCCCAGATCCCGCACGTCGTGGCGGCGGCGTTCGTCGTGGCCGGCGGTTTCGTGCTGGCGGTCAGCGGCTACCGGATCCTGCGCGAGCGGGGAGTCGGGCTCACCGGCAGGCCCGTCACGGGAGCCGGGTCCGCCATCGACGGCGACACCACGGTGCCACTGCGCCGCCGTACCGACATGTGGCGGACGAGCCTGCGCGGCGCGCTGGTCATGACGGCCCTCGCCGGGGTCGTGGTCGCCGGGACCGGCGACCTGTCCGGCCAGCTGCTGCGCGAGCAGCAGCCGATGAAGCTGGCCGCGGCCGAGGGGCTCACCCGGGACACCGACGGCGCGCCCTTCTCCCTCGTCCCCGGCGTCGAGGTGCCGGGCATGCTCAGCCTGCTCGCCGCCCACGACCCCGGCGCCACGGTCCAGGGCGTGGACGACATCCAGCGGAGGTACGAGCAGCAGTTCGGCCCGGCCGACTACACGCCGAACCTGCCCGTGGTCTTCTGGTCGTTCCGCGTGATGATCGGCTTCGGCATGGCGACGGTCGGCCTCTCGGTGCTCGGCCTCTGGCTGACCAGGAAGCGGCGCGGCCGTGCCGGCGGAAGGCGTACCAGGAACCTCGGCGGAACCGGCGCGGGCAGCGCAGGCGTGGGGAACGGCGCGGCGCCGCCGGTGCCGTCCTGGTTCGCGCGGGCCTGCGTCCTGGCGCTCCCGCTGCCGACGGCGGCGATCATCGCGGGCTGGCTGCTCAGCGAGATCGGGCGCCAGCCGTGGACGGTCCAGGGTGAGCTCCTCACGGCCGCGAGCGTCTCGCCCGGGGTGAGTCTCACCGAGGTCGCGATCTCCCTGAGTGTCTTCACCGTCCTGTACGGCGTGCTCGCGCTGGCCGAGGCGGTCCTGATGGTGCGCCATGTGAAGGCCGGTCCCGAGCAGCCGCCCGCCACGCCCGACCACGCCATCGCCGCCGCCGACCCCGACGCGGTGCGGCGCACGCCGACCCTCATGTACTGAGGAGACACACGATGACGACGTTCTGGTTCATAGTGATCGCGTTCCTCTGGACGGGCTACTTCGTTCTGGAGGGGTTCGACTTCGGCGTTGGGGCGCTGCTCCCGCTGCTGTCGCGGTCGGAGGCCGACCGCCGGCAGGTCATCGGCACCATCGGGCCCGTCTGGGACGGCAACGAGGTCTGGGTCATCACCGCGATCGGCGCGATGTTCGCCGCCTTTCCCGCGTGGTACTCGGGCCTGCTCAGCACCTTCTACCTGCCGATGTTCCTCATCGTGGTCGGACTGATCGTGCGCGGAGTCGGCCTGGAGTGGCGCGGCAAGGTCCGCTCAGGAGCGGAACGCGCGCTGTGCGACGCCGGGATCGTGACCGGCAGCGTCCTCACCGCCTTCCTGTGGGGCGCGGTCTTCGGCAACCTCCTGTACGACACGGCGCTCGCGACCGTCCTCGGCGGCCTGCTTTCCCTGTCGGTCGCGATCCTGCACGGTGCGGTGTTCGTGACGTTGAAGACGTCGGGACCGGTCCGCGCCCGCGCCCGGAACGCCGCCCTGGCCGCCGCGGCCGTGGCCGTCCCGGTGGGCATCATCGCGCTGCCCTCCGTCCCCGGATCGGCGATGGACGTCCCGAGCTGGTCGACCTCCCCCTGGCTGTGGGCCTGCGCGCTCCTCGCGATGGCGGCCCTGACGGCGGGCGTGGCCCTCGTCTGGCGGCGCCGCGAGGGCTGGGCGTTCACCGCCACGGCATCGTCGATCGGGCTGACCACGGCCGCGCTGTTCGGCGCCCTGTGGCCCGCGCCCCTGCCGGGTCTCACGCTGGCCGAGGCCGCCTCCGCGCCGTACACGTTGACGATGCTGACCTGGATCGGCCTGATCGCGCTCCCCGGCGTGCTCGCCTACCAGGCGTGGACCTACTGGGTGTTCCGCAAGCGCCTCACCGCGGACATTTCCGCTCATTAGATCAAGCGGATGATCAGCGACCATAACGCGGGATACGTTCTGCGGATGAAATCCTTATTGAGAGATGCCATAACGGAAATCCATACTGACGATATGGAGCGCACCAAGAAGATCACGCTGTCGGTCGAGGAGACCGTCGTGGAGCAGGCACGTGCCGCCGCCGAACGCGAAGGACTCTCCCTCTCGGCCTGGGTGACCCGGACGATGCGCCGTGAGGCGCTCGCCGCGGAGTCCGCCGCCGTGATCGCCGCCGAGCCCCGCATGCGGGAGCTCATCGGTGAGCACCTCGCGGCCAATCGCCGGGCCCTGTCACGAGCACTGGAAGGCACAGCGTGAGGCGTGGCGAGATCTGGCAGGCATTCGGTGAATATCACGTCCTGGCCGTAGGCGTACCCGAGATCTACGACCTGCGAGAGGACATCGCCGTGGTCCCTCTCGTCCCCGATGTCGGATTGACCGCCGCGACCCTGCCGAGAGTGGGCGAGCGCCTGGCGCACTGCGCGCTGCTCTCGGTGGTCAGCAAGAAGGAGTTCACCCGCAAGACCGGCGAGGCGCGGGATGCCGAAATGCGCGGCGTCTCGGAGGGACTGCGCCTCGTTCTGGGCCTCTGACACGGCCCTCTGACGTGTCCCTTTGACGTGTCCCTTTGACGACGGGCCGTCCGGGGCGGACGCCTCCGGCGGAAGGAACCTCCGGCACAATCCCCACTGCGGGCGGCGGGGGGGGGGGGGGGGGCCCCCCCCCCCCCCCCCCCACGTCCCTCCTCACCGGGCGAGTTACCGGGCGAGCCGCAGGCGCAGGGTGTGCAGGTCGGAGGGAGAGATGGGCATCCGGTCGATGGGGATGGCCTCCGCGTCCTCGACGGCGGAGGCGATCACGGCGGACACCGGGATGACCCCGGCCTCTCCCGCCCCCTTGATGCCCAGGGGATTGAGCGGCGAGGGCGTCTCCAGGTGGGCGGTCTCGATACGCGGCACCTCAGTGGCGTACGGCATGAGGAAGTCCATGAACGAGGCGTTCAGCAGTTGGCCGTACTCGTCGTAGACCATCTTCTCGTACAGCGCCCCGCCCACTCCCTGGGCGACGCCGCCGTGGATCTGCCCCTCGACGATCATGGGATTGATCAGCTTGCCGCAGTCGTGGACGACGGCGTACCTGAGGATCGTGATCTCGGCGGTCTCCGGGTCCGTCTCCACGATCGCGGCGTGCATGCCGGAGGCGAACGTCGACCTGATCGGCGAGTAGTAGTCCCGCCCCTCCAGTCCCGGCTCCTCCCCCTCGTCCACCGGCGGGCGGTCCATCGACGACGCGCCGGAGAACTGGGTGGCGCGCTTGGTCTCCTCGTCGAAGGCGTACCGCAGCGGGTTGGACAGCACGGCGACGGTGGCGAGAGGGATCGACGCGGACGGCGTTCCGGCGACGTGGACGATCCCGTCGGTGATCTCCAGGTCGCGCGGGTCGGCCTCCAGTGCGTCCGCGGCGATACGCAGCGCCTTCTCGCGGACCTTGCGGCAGGCGAGCGCGATGGCGTTGCCGCTCATCACCGCGGCGCGCGAGGCGAAGGTCCCCACGGCGTACCCGAAGCGGCGGGTGTCGCCGGTGACGACGGAGACCTTCTCGATCGGCACACCCAGCTCGGTGGCCGCGATCTGCGCGAACACGGTCTCGTGGCCCTGTCCCTGCGAGGTCAGGCCGGTCGAGACGTGCACCCGGCCGTCGGAGGTGACCTGCACATGGCCCCCCTCGTACGGGCCGACGCCGGTGCCCTCGACGTAGCAGCCGACGCCGATGCCGATCCTGCGGCCGTCGGCCGCGGCCCGCGCCTTCATCTCGGGGAAGGAGTCCCAGCCGATCAGCTCCTTGAGCATCCGCAGCGACTCGGGGTAGTTCCCGCTGTCGTAGATCAGCGGCCGGCCGTCCTGGAAGATCAGGCCCTGGTCGTAGGGGAACTCGTCCGGCCCGATGAAGTTGGCCGCCCTCACCTCGGTCCGGTCCCGCCCCAGGTAGGCGGCGACGCGGTCCATCGTCCGCTCCATGCAGAACACGCCCTGCGGGCGCCCCGCCCCCCGGTACGGCGTGACCTGCACCGTGTTGGTGTAGATCGAGGAGAACTCCACCCGGTAGGCACCGATCTTGTACGGCCCGAGGAGCTGGGTGGAGGTGATGATCGGCACGATGATCCCGTACGGCGTGTACGCGCCGTTGTCGTGCAGGATGGTCACGTCGAGGCCGAGGACGCGGCCCTCGTCGTCGAAGCCGACCCTGACGTGCTGCACCTGGGCCCGCTCGTGGGCCGACGAGACGAAGTGCTCCCGCCGGTCCTCGGTCCACTTGATCTCCCGGTCGAGCAGCCGGGCCGCCCAGGGGATGAGGATCTCCTCCGGCCATGGGTGCACGATCTTCACGCCGAAGCCGCCGCCGACGTCGGGCGCGATCACCTCGACCTTGGGCAGCGGCAGGCCGAGCTTGGCCGCGACCGCCATCCGCACGCTGGTGGACGTCTGGGTGGACGAGTAGACCCGCAGCGACTGGTCGTCGGCGTCCCAGCGGGCGTACACGCCCTTGCCTTCCAGCGGCATGCACGCGCTGCGTTCGATGTCGAGCCGGAACTCCAGGGTGTGCGGCGCGGCGGCGATGGCCTCGGCCGCCGACCGGCCGTCCCGGGACGGGACCTCCTGCACCATGTGCGCGCCCACGTTGCCGGGCACGTCCTCGTGGACCAGGTGGACGCCCTGGACGGCCTCCTCGACGCCGACGACCGGCTTGAGGAACTCGTACTCGACGTCGATCAGTGCGCAGGCGTCCTCGGCGATGTAGCGGTCCTCGGCGACCACCATCACGATGGGCTCGCCGACGTGCCGCACGACGTCCTTGGCCAGCGGGTACGCCGTACGGCCGTGGGTCAGCGCGGGATGCGGGATCAGCAGCGGCAGCGGCTCGGCCAGCGCCCCGGGGAGGTCCTCCCAGGTGTAGATCGCGACCAGGCCGTCCACGTCCAGCGCGGCCGAGACGTCGATGTCGCGGATGCGGGCGTGCGCGTGGGGCGACCGGACGAAGGCGGCGGCCAACGCGCCCGGCCCGAGGTCGTCCAGGTAGCGGCCCTGGCCGGTGACCAGCCGGGCGTCCTCGCGCCGGCGGACCGGTTCGCCGAAGAGCTTCGTCGTCACGCCGTGTTCCCTCGCTCCCCTGAATCGCCGGACCCGTTCTCCGCCTGGAGCAGCCCTGGCTGGGGCTCCGTCGGGAGCTCCGCCTGGATCTCCGCGGCCCGGTGCACGGCCTTGACGATGTTCTGGTAGCCGGTGCACCGGCACAGGTTGCCGGAGACGGCCTCCAGCACCTCCTCGTCGGTCGGCGTCGGGTTCTCCCGCAGGAACGCGGTCGCCGTGCAGAGGAAGCCCGGGGTGCAGAAGCCGCACTGGAGGCCGTGGCATTCGGTGAAGGCCCGTTGCACGGGAGACGGCTCGCCGTCCCTGGCGAGACCCTCCACCGTGGTGATCTCGTGGCCGTCGACCGTGACGGCGAACGTCAGGCAGGACCGTACGGGCTCGCCGTCGAGCAGCACCGTGCACGCTCCGCAGACGCCGTGCTCGCAGCCGACGTGCGTGCCGGTCAGTCCCAGGTCGTGCCGGAGGCAGTCGGACAGCAGGCGCCGCGCGGGCACCTCCGCCTCCCTGACCACGCCGTTGACCACGAGCGTGATGGCGTATCGGGTGGTTGCGTCACTCATGAGCCGCCTCCGTTACCGCGTTCCTCGCGGCGTCCTTGAGCGCCCGCTCCGCCAGCACTCCGGTGAGATGCCGCCGGTACTCGGCCGTCGCGTGGATGTCCTCATCGGGATCGATCCGATCCCGTACGGCCGCGGTGACCGCGTCCCAGGGGACGGACGCCGCGGGTCGCCTGCCGCAGGCGTCGGAGACGTCGACGACCACCGGTCCGGGGCCGACGCTGACGCAGGCGACCCGGGCGGAGACGATCCGCAGGTCCTCGTCGAGGGTGACGAGCGCGGCCATACCGGCCACGGCGTAGTCGCCGTGCCGCCGGGCGACCTCGCGGAACGCGGTGCCCGAACGCGGCGGAAGCGCCGGGAAGAACGCGGACACCGCGAGCTCGCCCGGTTCGATCGCCGATTCCATCGGCCCGATGAAGAAGTCCGCCGCCGCGACCTCGCGTTCGCCGCCGAGCCGCGCGAGCCGTACGGACCCGCCGAGGAGGGCGAGGGCCGCGGGCATCTCGGCGGACGGGTCGGCGTGCACGAGGCTGCCGACCACGGTCCCCCGGTTCCTGATCACGGGGTGCGCGACCAGCGCGAGCGCCTGGCGGAGGAGCGGCTGGACCGCCGCGGCCTCGGCCGAGCGCTCGACGGTCGCGTGCCGGGCCAGCGCCCCCACCCGGACGCCGCCCGCGTCGGCGGTGAGCGTGTCCAGCTCGCCGACGCGGTTGATGTCGACGAGCTGGGACGGCGCCACCAGCCGCATGTTGAGCAGCGGGATCAGGCTCTGGCCTCCGGCCAGGACCTTGCCGTGCGGCCCCGCCTCGGCGAGGGCCTCAAGGGCCTCATCCACCGAGACGGGGGCGTGGTAGTCGAACGGAGGTGGTTTCACGTGGTCGTCTTACTCCGAAGTGGTGGAGCCTGCCGCGGGGTCCCCGGCGGCAGGTCAGGTCGCGGCATCCCTCTCGAATCCGATCTCCCCACCGGAGACCTCCTTCCTCGGGCCGCGTGCGATGGCACGGAGCAGGTGGTAGCCGCCGAGGACCACGATGGTGCCCAGGGCGATGCCGGCCAGCGCGAAGTCGCCGGCGATCTGGTGGGTGACCGGGCCGATCGCGAGGATGATCCCGGCGCCGACCGGCACCATGTTCACCGGGTCGGAGAAGTCCACCCGGTTCTCGATCCAGATCTTCGCGCCCAGCAGGCCGATCATGCCGTACAGGATGACGGTGATGCCGCCGAGCACGCCGCCCGGCGTGGCGGCGATGAGCGCGCCGAACTTCGGGCACAGGCCGAACAGGATCGCGATGACGGCGGCGACGTAGTAGGCGGCGGTCGAGTAGACCCGGGTCGCCGCCATGACACCGATGTTCTCGGCGTACGTGGTGGTGGGCGAGCCGCCGACCGCGGAGGCGATGACGGTGGCGGCGCCGTCGGCGGCGACCGCCCGGCCCATGTACGGGTCGACGTCGGCGCCGGTCATCTCGCCCACGGCCTTGACGTGGCCGACGTTCTCCGCGATGAGCGCGATGACGGCGGGCAGCACGAGGACGATGGCCGAGACCTTGAAGTCGGGGGCGTGGAAGTTCGGCAGCCCGATCCAGTCCGCGCTCGCCACCGCGTCGAAGTTCACCCGCGGATGTGTGTCGATCTGCCCGGTGCCCGCGTTGTACGCGGTGATGTTCCCGAAGACCTTGTCCGCGCCCCAGGAGAGGACGAACCCGAAGACCAGGCCGAGCAGGATGCCGATCCGGCCGATGAACCCCCGGAACAGCACAATGATCAGGAAGGTCGCCAGCATGGTGATCAGGGCGATCCAGTGGTCCTGCGGCCAGTAGACGTCGGCGACCACGTAGGCCAGGCCGAACCCGATCAGCATGACCACCGCGCCGGTGACGACCGGCGGGAAGATCTTGTGGATGATCTGTACGCCGAGGTAGTGGATCGCGACGCCGCACAGGGCGAGCACGACACCCGCGATCAGGATCGCGCCGGTGACCGTGGCGCTGTCCCCCTGCGCGGCGCGAATCGCGACCACGCCGCCGACGAATGACGCGCTCGTGCCGAGGTAGCTGGGGATCTTGCCCTGCACGATGAGCAGGAACAGGATCGTCGAGACACCGGACATCATCACGGCCACGTTCGGGTCCAACCCCATGACCAGGGGGAAGACGAACGTCGCGCCGAACATCGCGATCACGTGCTGGGCGCCGAAACCGACCATGCGCGGCCAGCTCAGTCTTTCGTCGGGTTTTACCACCTCGCCCGGTGGCAGGTTCTTCCCGTCGCCATGCAACTTCCAGCCGAAAGCCATGCAAGCCCCTCTTTTACCTGGGCCGACGTCCGGTGGCCACCCCGCGGGCTTCCAGCGCGGCACTGCTTTGCGGGCACATTAGGCCCGCGATTCCCATTACACACGGGCATCTTGTGCCAAACCAGAGGCGATCCGCAGCAGTCATGTTGCGCACCGGGCGCCGGGCGGGGCGGTGAACGTCACATCACGTCGTCAACGGGTGGACGCGCCCGTTCACGAGGCGGCGACGACCCGGATCTCGAAGCCCTCGCCGGTGACGACCTGGCCGGCCCGGATCTTGCACGCCTTGCGCAGCTCGACCGCGCCGTCCACCCGGACGTTCCCCTCGGCGATGAGGTGCTTGGCCGCCCCGCCCGAGTCCGTGACGTAGCAGTACTTGAGCAGGTCGCAGAGCGGGATGTAGTCGTCGTTCAGCTCGAATGTCTCTTTCACCGCGCCAGCTTAGGACGTCCCCGCCGCGCGGTACGGCTCAGCGGACGGTTCAGCCGTACGGCTGAGCGGTACCGGTCAGCCGTACCGGTCGGACGTGCGGCTCAGATGCCGCGCATGCGCAGGACGTGCAGCGCGAGGGTCAGGTTGAGCCGCAGGTGGGCGTCCTCGGTGAAGTTGCCGAGCATCCGCTCCAGCTTCCCGATGCGGTAGCGCAGGGTGTTGTAGTGGAAGTGCAGCCTCCGGGCGGTCTCCGCGACGTTGAGATTGGTCTCCAGCAGCACCTGAAGCGTCCGGCGCAGGTCCGCGTTCTCCACGTCGTCGTCCCCGGCGAGCGACCCGAGCGTCTCACGGACGAAGGCGTGCAGCTCATCCGTGTCGTTCACCAGCGAGAGCAGCCGGTAGACGCCCAGCTCGTCGAAGTGCGCGACCGCGCCGCCGCCGTGCAGCTGCCGGCCGACCCGCGCGGCCTTGAGCGCCTGGCCGTACGCGCCGGGGAGCAGGTCGGCGCCCCCGGCGACCCGGCTCAGGCCGGTGGAGAACGTGCAGTCGGAGACGGCGGCGAGGGCGTCCCTGGCCAGCCGGATGGTGTCGATCCCCGCTCCGACGACGGCGACGACCTCGTGGGAGAACCCGGCCACCGCGCCGCGCGGGTCGTACCTGCGAACAGCGGACTGCCAGGCGGTGAGCATGCGGTCCTGGGCGGGGCGCTCCTCGGCGTCCGGGTCGATCTCGGCGACCAGGACGCTGACCGGGCGTTCCAGGTCCCACCCGAACGCGCGGGCGCGCTCGGCGACCCGGGTGCCGCCCCTGCCCGTGAGCACGTCGCGCAGGAAGTCGGCGCGGTACTTGCTCTCGACGGCGGTCACCGCCTCCTGCTTGGTCACGACGAGGGCGGCGACCGTGGCGGCGCGCTCCAGGATGCCGATGTCGCTCGGGGTCAGCGCGCCGGAGGCGCTGAACGCCACGATCCTGCCGTGATGGTGCCCGCCCGCCACGACCGGCACCACGGCGTGATGCCCGTCGGACGCCGTGACCGGCGCGATGGAGCTGGACGGTACCCGCGTGCCCGGTGACGGCTGTTCCGGAGGCGCTCCCACGGTGAGGCAGGTCTCGCGCAGCGCCGCCACCTGCCCGGCGTCGCCGGCCGAGGCCAGGATCTGGCCTCCGGCGTCCAGCGCGGCGACGGCCACGTCGAGCAGCCCGGCGACCTCGGCGGTGACCTCGCGCATGCCGCCTCCGGCGAGCACGATCTGGACCAGCGCCCGGTGCGCCTCCTCGGCCCTGGCCAGGAGCCCGGCCTGGCGGTTCAGGATGTCGGTGAGCACCTGGTTGAGGATGTCGTCGAAGCCCACGTCGTTGGGAAGCAGGATCAGGGGGAACCCGAGCCTGTCGGCCTGCTCGACCATCTCCTCCGGCAGCTCGTCGAGGTACCGCCCAAGCTTGATCGCCAGCGCGGCCAGCCCGCGTTCGTCGAGATCCGCCACCAGCCGGTCCAGCGACTGTGGAGTGTTGCGCAGTGGATAGCCCGTGGTGAGCAGCAGCTCGTGCGGTTTCACCCAGGCCAGGATGTCGGGCACCTCCATGACGTTGAGGCGCTGCACGATGCGGTCGAGGCCGCGCTTTCCCGCGATCAGACGGGCGTCCGCCAGCGTCGACACGCCCAGCACCTCCCCGACGGACACGCCGTGGAGGATGGTTCCTGTGCTGGCCAGCCTCATCGCCGGCGCGGCGGGATCGATCGTCATCGTGCGCTCCGGGGTTGAGCTTCGGGGGATATGTACGGCTCAGGCCGATTGTGCCGAACAATCCGACTGTCAGGAAGAGCCAAGCATTTGGCCCACTGTTGGCAGCTTTCTCCGTACGGAGCTCAGGGGCGGCGTTCTAGCGTCGGCTCTGACGCGCTCAACGGGAGGTTCGATGACTGTCGACACACGTCCGAGAGCGCGGCGCTCCCCGGCACGTCCGCCGGGAGGCGTGGGAGGTCGCACCCAGATCGGGGGGGCCGCCAGCGTCGCGCTGCGCCCGGCGCTCGAATCACCGCGCCGTCCCGCCCGCGTGCTGGCGGCGTTCCCGCTCGCGGTCTATCTGGAGGTCAGGAGCGAGTGGGAGCCGCACGTCATCGCCCTGGTCAGCGGGGAGGCCACCCGCCTGCCCAACGCGGTGGTGCTGTCCGGGCCGCTCGACCGTCTTCCCCTGGGGGACGAGTGCTGGGTCGGGGAGGGCTCCATCGGACTGGGCGGCGTCGCTGTGCGGGTCCGGCGCTGGTGGGATCCGGCGCCGCCGCTCGGCGCCGCCGATCCGGCCCGCCTCGCGCGGGCCTTGCCGCTACTCGACGACATCTGCGTACGGGCGCAGCGGCAGCCGGGCCTGGACGTCACCGGCGCCCCCGGGCTGCTCTCCGCCGGGTGCCGGTCGGGTTCCCTGGTGGACGGCATCATGGCGGCGGAACGACTGCTCGGTCTCGGGCCGGGGCTGACGCCCAGCGGCGACGACATGCTGTGCGGGCTGCTGGTGACGCTGCGCCATCTGGGCCTCGCCGCGGCCGCCCCGCGCGCCGTGTGGCTGGCCGACTGGCTGGCCGCGGCGGTGACCTACGACGCCCGCGCGCGGACGACGCCCATCTCCGCCACGCTGCTCCACTGCGCGGCGCGCGGCGAGGCCAGTTCGGAGGTGCTCGGCGTGCTGCGCGGCGTCGCGGGACAGCAGCCGCTCGACTCGGCGGTGCACCGCCTGCTGCGCCTCGGGCACACCTCCGGCGCCGACCTCGCCTGGGGCGTGCGCACGGGCCTGGCCGCCGTTCTCGCGCTGCGTTCGTGGCCCGCGGGCCGTTCCTGCGGTTCGGAGAACGGCCTGGACATCGGCACGGACATCGGGGACATCGGTACGACAGGCGGCACGGCGATCAGCACAGCGGGTAGCGCATCGGGCAGTACGGCATTCAGCACGGCATTCAGCGCCGGAAGCCGCGGGAGGAAGCGTCCTTGAACGATCTGGTGGAAGTACGCGCGGGGGTCTACCACGACTCGGTGAGCCTGATGCGGGTCAGCCAGGCGCTTGCCGGGCGGCCAGGGGTGAGCGTCGCGATCGTCGCGATGGCCACCGAGCTCAACGTGGGTCTGGCGTGCGACGCGGGCTTCTCGGTGCCCCCGGCCACGCCGGGCGATCTGCTCGTCGCGATCAGGGCCTCGTCGGAGGACGCCGTACAGGAGGCCGCGTGCGAGCTGGAGCGACAGCTCGCGGCCCGGGGCGCGGCGAGCGGCTCGCGAAGGGAGGAAGCACCTCCGCGCACCACGCGGTCGGCGGCTCGCGCGGCGGCACGGTCCGCGGCACGGTCCGGGGACGCGACGGTCGCCCTGGTGAGCGTGCCCGGGGAGTATGCCTTCCTGGAGGCCGTCGACGCCGTCGAGGCGGGGATCTCCGTCATGATCTTCAGTGACAACGTCCCGGTCGAGCAGGAGATCCTCCTCAAGGACCGCGCGCGGGAGCAGGGCGTCCTCGTGATGGGGCCCGACTGCGGGACCGCCGTGATCGGCGGTGCGGGGCTCGGCTTCGCCAACGTGCTCCGGCCGGGCCCGGTCGGCGTCGTGGCCGCCTCGGGTACGGGAGCGCAGCAGGTGACGAGCCTGCTCGACCTGGCCGGCGTGGGCGTGAGCCACCTGCTCGGGGTGGGCGGGCGCGACCTGTCGGCCGAGGTGGGCGGACGCTCGACGATCCAGGCCCTGCGCGCCCTCGACGCCGACCCCGCCACCGAGCTGATCGTGCTCGTCTCCAAGCCGCCCGCCGCCGAGGTGGCGCGGGCCGTACAGGATCTGGGGCTCGGCACGAAGGTCGTCGCGGCGCTGCTCGGGCCGGGCCAGGACGACCTCACGACCGCCGTGGAGCGGGTGCTGGGCGCCCTCGGTCGCGAGGTGCCCGAATGGCCCGCATGGCCCGCATGGCCCGCGTCGCCGGCGGAGCACGCCGTCTCGGAGGGCACATCCGGGCCGGCCGGCGACGCGGTACGGGGGCCGCTGCGCGGGCTGTACTCGGGCGGCACGCTCTGCACCGAGGCCGCCCTGATCGCCGGGACGGGCGAGTTCACCGACTTCGGCGACGACGAGTACACGCGGGGCCGCGCCCACCCGATGATCGACCCGACGCTCCGCCTGGAGGCGCTGGACGCCGTCGAGTCGGGGGTGGTCCTCCTCGACGTGGTGCTGGGGCAGGGCGCCGACCCGGATCCGTCCGCACGGCTGGCGCCGGGCGTCGCGCGGGCGTGCGAGCGCGGCGTCGCCGTGGTGGTCGCGCTCGTCGGCACGGACGGCGACCCGCAGGGCCTGCGCGCCCAGGCGGCCCGGCTGAACGAGGCGGGCGCCGCGGTGTTCACGTCCAACGCGGCGGCCGCGCGCCACGCGCGTGAGCTCGCGCGCGCTCACGCCGGTGCCTGAGACCGCCGTCCCCGTGCGACCCCTGGAGACGCGCCCCTCTACGGCGCGAACCCCTGAGACGCGAACCTCCGAGACGCGAACCGACCCGATAGGAGCCCGATGACCTCGATGACGCTGTCGATGCTGAGCCGTGAGCCCCACGTGATCACGGCCGGGACCGCGGTGCTCGGCGAGGCGCTGGACCAGCAGGCCGTGGCGAGGATCGAGGTCGACTGGCGCCCGCCTCTCCCCGGCACCGCCGCCGCCCTGGCCCGGGTGCTCGCCGATCCGCGCAGGGAGCGGGCCAACGCGACCGCCGTCGGCCGGATGGTGTCCGCCCGGCCCATGCTCGTCGGCGTACGCCCGGCCCGTGACGTCCTCGGCCTGGAACCCGGCACCTTCCTGCACGCGGGGCCGCCGATCACCTGGGAGCGCGCCTCCGGCCCCATGCGGGGGGCCCTGATCGGCGCGATGCTCTTCGAGGGACTCGCCTCCTCTCCGAAGGACGCGGAGGACCGGCTGGCCGCGGGGTCCGGCATCACGCTCGACTCCTGCCACCATCACCGGACGGTCGGGCCGATGGCGGGCCTGGTCAGCCCCTCGATGTGGATGCTGGAGGTCACGGACGCCGAACACGGCGGCACCGCCTACTGCTCGCTGAACGAGGGCCTGGGCAAGGTGCTGCGGTACGGCGCGTACGGCCCGGAGGTGATCGACAGGCTGCGCTGGATGGGCGACGTGCTGGGCCCGGTGCTCCGGGCTGCGCTGGACAGGAGCGGGCCGCTCGACCTGCGCGCCCTGGTCGCGCAGGCCCTGCAGATGGGCGACGAGCTCCACAACCGCAACCGCGCGGCGACCTCGCTGATGGTGCGCGAGCTGGCGCCCGCCATCGTGGAGGCCGCGCCCGAGCACGCCGCGGAGGTGTTGCGATTTATCAATGGAAACGATCATTTCTTCCTGAACGCGGGAATGGCGGCGGCGAAAGTGAGCGCCGACGCCGCGAGAGATGTGCCCGGCTCCAGCCTCGTGGTGGCGATGGCGCGCAATGGGACCGATTTCGGAATCCAGGTTTCCGGGCTCGGGGACCGCTGGTTCACCGGCCCCGCCGGGGTTCCCGACGGTCTCTACCTCGGCGCGTACGGCCCGGCGGACGCCAACCCGGACATCGGCGACTCCACGATCACGGAGACGACGGGGCTGGGCGGCTTCGCCATGGCGGCCGCGCCGGCGATCGTGCGCTTCGTCGGCGGTGACGTGTCGGACGCCGTCGCGGCGACGACCTCGATGTACGAGATCACCCTGGCGGAGCATCCGGCGTACCAGATCCCGGGGCTCGGGTTCCGCGGCACTCCGGTGGGCGTCGACGTCACCCTCGTCGCGCGTACCGGCGTGCTTCCGGTCGTCAACACCGGTATCGCCGGTCGCGTCGCGGGAACAGGCCAGGTCGGAGCGGGTCTGGTCAGTCCTCCCGTGGAGGCGTTCACCGCCGCGCTGGAGGCCCTGGCGAAGGCATGAATTCCCTTTGACCCTGGATTGACCCTAATATCGGTTGCCAACCTCACATATCTTGTGAATTCGCGCGGATCGGGTCTTGGGGGGATTTGTGCGGACTGAGCCAGAATTGGGGACCAGCGCATGACAACCGATCGCTTGCTCGGTATGGTCCCCTCCATGCCGGAGGGTCAGGGTCCCATCGGAGGAAGTACGGCCGGACCGGTGCCCGAGGGGCAGGGACGGCTCGTCGGCAGGCGTTACCGCCTCCTCTCACCGGTCGGCCGCGGCGGCATGGGCATGGTCTGGCACGCCCATGACGTCCTGCTCGACCGCGACGTCGCGGTCAAGGAGCTCATCTTGCCGTTCGGTCTCGACCAGGCGGGCACCCACGGCGCCCACCAGCGCATGCTGCGCGAGGCGCGTTCGGCGGCACGGCTCAGCCACCCGGGCATCGTCACCGTCCACGACGTCGTGGAGGAGGACGGGCGCCCCTGGATCGTCATGGAACTGGTCCGCGCCTGGTCCCTGGAGCAGGCCGTACGGCAGAGCGGGCCGCTGCCCGTCGTGCAGGCCGCCGAGATCGGCATCCGCGTGCTGGACGCGCTGCGCCACGCGCACGCGGCCGGGATCCTGCACCGTGACGTCAAGCCGGGCAACGTGCTGCTCACCGCCGACCGGGTGGTGCTCACCGACTTCGGCATCGCCGCGATCGAGGGCGACGTCACGATCACCCAGACCGGCCTGCTGATGGGATCGCCCGCCTACATCCCGCCGGAGCGGCTCCAGGGCCGCCCGATCACGCACGCGGCGGACCTGTGGTCGTTCGGCGCCACCCTCTACGCCGCTGTCGAGGGCCGCCCGCCGTACGAGGGGCCGGACGCGGTGGCCGTGCTCGGCGCCGTGCTCACGCGGGAACCGGCCCGGCCGCAGCGCGCCGGAACCCTGTTGCCCGTCATCGAGGGCCTGCTTCGCAAGAACCCCGCCGACCGGATCGGGGCCGCGCAGGTCGCGGACATGCTGGAACGCGTCCTGCAGAGCCACGGAGCGGGGATCACGACACCCGGAAACCGGGGCGCGATGCCGACCCCGCAGGACTCCACTCCCGCACAGTTGCTGCCGCCGCTGGACATGCCCTCCGGACCGCTGCCGTCGCGCATCATCGAGACGCCGTCGGGCCCGATCCGCGTTCCGTTCGACCCGATGGCGAGCCCGTCGGGCGGGTACTCCGCCGCGCAGACCTCCGGCGCCCACCGCGTGGACGGCGGCTCCCCGGCCCGGCCGGGCACGACGGGCGCCACCGGCGGGCACGCCACGCCGACGCGCGACCCGCTCTCGGCGCCTCTCGCTCCCCCCGTTCCCGTACGGCACGGCACGGACGGCGCCTCCGTCCCGTTCGGCTCCGCACCGCTGTTCGGGTCCGCGCCGCCGTTCGACCCGCTGACCTCCCCGTCGGGATCCACGCACGCGCCGGAACGCAGGGCCGACGCGATGTGGCCCGCTCCCGCTCCCTCCGACCTTCCCGGCCGCCTGGGGCGGGATCCGGGCATCGACCCGGACGACCCCTTCGCGACCGGCCCCGGGCGGGTCAGGAGGCGCGTCGAGGGCGCACACAGCAAGCCCGAGCCGGACCCGGGCTCCGGGTCGAGGGGTTCCAGGAGCTCCAGGAGCTCCAGGAGCTCCACGGGCGCCGACAACTCCGGCGCCGCTGCGAGCAACGGGACCGCCGAAGCCATCGGGACCGCCGGCCGGGGCAGGAGTGCGAGCCGGTCCGGAGGGCGCCGCCGCGCCGAGGGCCAGAAGCCGTCCGGCGAGCGGGGCAGCCGCTCCACCGTGCTGATCGCCGTGGCGGCGGTCGCGGTCATCGGCGTGATCGTCGCGGTCGTCCTCCTGGTGCTTCCCGGCGGCTCCGGCGACCAGGGCGTCCGGTCCGCCGGAGAGCCGAGCTCCGCCCCGGTGAAGGCCGGAGACGCGGGCGGGGAAGGCGGGAAGGACGGCGGCGCCGAGGGCGACTTCGTGACGCCCAAGGGGTACCAGACCCTGTCCGGCGGCGGCGTCTCCATCGCCGTGCCGAAGGAGTGGACGGTGGCCTCGGAGTCGGGCGCCACCACGTTCTCCGGCCCCAAGGACAGCGCGCAGACGATCGTGGTCCGCACGATCTCCGACGGCGGTCTGCCCGCGCTCAGGGTGGCGGAGCAGCAGGCCAAGTACGACGACTACACGCAGGTGAACCTG
Source organism: Microtetraspora glauca (assembly GCF_040656155.1). Lineage (NCBI taxonomy): Bacteria > Bacillati > Actinomycetota > Actinomycetes > Streptosporangiales > Streptosporangiaceae > Microtetraspora > Microtetraspora glauca. The sequence continues at coordinate 472,452 of NZ_JBFALK010000002.1, read as the reverse complement.
AGCGCGGCCGACTACCGCTGGCCGGCCGCCGACTGGGAGTACACGTACACCGATTCCAGCCAGGTCACCATGCATCGGCTGACCCGCTACCTCGAGGTCGACGACCGGGCGTACTCGATCACCGTCACGTCGCCCGACTACGGCTGGAACGATTCCGCCGCGAGCGTACGCCAGGCGCTTTGGGGCAGCCTCACGCCAGAGTAATGAAATGTCCGTCATGAGCCATGGCAAACTTCACTCATGACGACGACTCCCCTCAAAATCCCCATAGATGTGTCTCGTGTGCAGCGGCGCGTGCTGATCGTGCTGTCCGCCGCGCAGACCGTCGGCGGGGCGGGAGTCGCCGTCGGCCTGGCCCTCAGCTCCCTGGTCGTGAACCGCCTGTCCGGGTCCACGGTGATCAGCGGGTTCGCCGGTACCGCCACCGTGCTCGGCGCGGCGCTGCTCGCGCTGCCCACCGCCCGCGCCGCCGGGCGCGGCGGGCGGCGGGCCGGGCTGACCCTGGCCTACGCCTGCGCCTTCGCGGGCTCCGTCATCGCGGTCCTGGCGATCGCGCTCGCATCGTGGCAGCTCCTGCTCGCGGGCCTCGTCCTCGTGGGCGGCGGGAGCGCGGGCAACCTGGCCGCGCGCTACTCGGCGACCGATCTCGCCCCTCCGGGCCACGCCGCCCGGCATCTCTCGTGGGTGGTCTGGGCCTCCACCGTCGGCACCGTCGCCGGCCCCAACCTGGTCGAGCCCGCCGAGGCGGTGGCCGAGCCGCTGGGCCTGAGCGGCGCCGCCGGGCCGTTCGCGCTCTCCGCGCTCACCTTCGCGGTCACCGCGCTGATCATCAACGTCGGGCTGCGTCCCGACCCGTTCATCCTCGCCCGGCGGATCGCCGAGCCGGTCACGCCGCTCGACCCCGTCACGCCGCTCGACCCGGCAGCGCCGTCGGAAGCGGGCACGGATGCCCCCGCGAGCGGGCCCAGGAGCCGCGTCGCGGCCGCACCGGACCGCGGCGGCCGGACGCTCCGCACCGCCTGGGAGGCGCTCCGTCAGGCGCCGCAGGCCCGCCGGGCGCTGGCCGGCATCGCGATCAGCCACACCGCCATGGTCTCGGTCATGTCGATGACGCCGGTGCATCTCGACCACGAGGGCGCGTCCATCTCGGTCATCGGCATCGTGATCAGCGTGCACATCGCCGGAATGTACGTGTTGTCGCCGGTCGTCGGCTGGCTCGCCGACCGCATCGGCAGGCGGAACGTCATGCTCGTCGGCATGGGCGTGCTGATCTGCGCCGCCCTCCTCGCCGGATCGGCGGGGCACCACGACGTCCCGCAGGTCGGCGCCGGGCTCCTGCTGCTCGGCGTCGGCTGGTCGTGCGGGCTGGTCTCCGGCTCGGCGATGCTGACCGAGGCGGTGCCGATCGAGCGCCGCCCGGCCGTGCAGGGCATGTCCGACCTGCTGATGAACGTCTGCGGCGCCACCGGAACGATCCTGGCCGGGGCGATCGTCGGCTTCGCCGGTTACGGCGTCCTGGGGGCGGCCGTCGCCGTGGTCGTCGGGATCTTCGCCGTCTGGCTCACCGTCTCCTCCCGGCGCCCCGCCACGGCCCTGTAGACGGGGGTCGGCCAGCGACCGAGCGGACCTCACCGGTGCCGACCTCACCGAACTGGTCAACGTCGGCCGGGCGGTGGCCGGCTACTTCGAACGCGTCGCCATCACCCGCATCGCACAACTGGCAGGCAGAAACCCGATCGAGCTGTACGAACAGATATCGGCCGCCTCCGGCGAGGCCCTGGACCCGTGCCCGCTCGACACCATCGTTCAGCCCAGCCAGCGGGAGGGCTTGTATGCCAGGTGGGGCACATCCGGCCCGGCCCGGTAAGCCTGGGGACTTGTGAGCCGGCTGGGGCTCATCCGGCGCCGCCCTGTACGGGGACTCCGGCCGGGCCGGGCGGCGGCTATTTGGCGTCGGCGTAGCGGCCGACCGCGACGGCCTCCATCGGGAACCGGACCGGCGTCCGGCCGAACAGCAGCCGGGTCGCCTCCTCGGCCGCGCCGCCCACGGCGGCCCGCACCTCACCGGCCAGGTCGAGCGGGCAGTGCACCATGACCTCGTCGTGCTGGAAGAACACCAGACGGGCCGGATCGGGCAGCCGGCCGCGCAGCACGGCCATGAGCGTCAGCGCCCACTCCGCGGCGGTGGCCTGGACGACGAAGTTGCGGGTGAACCGTCCTCGGTCGCGGGCCGCCCGCGCGCCGTCGGGCCCGGACACCAGCTCCCGCCACCGCGCCGACGGCTGCGGGCAGGTCCGGCCGAGCCACGACCTGACCAGCCGTCCCTCCTCGCCCGCGCGAGCGGCGTCCTCCACGAACGTGTACGCCTGAGGGAAGCGCTGCCGCATCACGGCGAGCAGCTTGGGCGCGTCACCGCTGGTCCCGCCATACATGGCGGACAGCATGGCGATCTTGGCGGAGTCGCGCTCACCGCCGAACGCCTGGGCCAGCGCGGCGTACAGGTCGATCTCCCCCGCCGCGCGGGCGAGGCCGCCGTCGCCGGCCATGGCGGCGAGCACCCGGGGTTCGAGCTGGGCGGCGTCGGCGACCACGAGCGTCCATCCGTCGTCGGCGACCACGACGCGGCGCATGACCTTCGGGATCTGCAGCGCGCCGCCGCCGCTGGTCGCCCACCGGCCGGACACCACACCGGCCACCACGTACTCCGCCCGGAACCGGTTGCCCCGCACCCACTGGTCGGCCCAGACCCAGCCGTGGAAGCTGTACAGCCGGGCCAGCTCCTTGTACGCCAGCAGCGGGGCCACGCCGGGATGCTCGACCGACGCCAGGACACGGGATCTGGCCGACGGGATCGCGATGCCCGCGCCCTTGAACGCCTTGACGATCTGCTGGGGCGAGTCGGGGTTGACGGGATGCCCGAAGGCCGCGGAGATCTCGTCCGCGAGCGCCTGGAGCTTGGAGGGGCGCATCCCGTGGACCGGCCGGGGGCCGAGCAGCTCGGTCAGCAGCTCGTCGTGCGCGTCCTCGCGCCAGGGCATGCCGTCATGGCCCATCTCGGCCGCGATCAGCGCGCCGGCCGACTCCGCCGCCACCAGCAGGCGGAACCGTCCGGGGTGGGCCGTGCGGACGATCCGGCCGAGCTGGTCGTCGTACGCCTCGGAGAGGAGGTCGATCTCGGCGACGTCCGGCCCGGCCGGGCCCGTGTCCTCCGGCTCGAACAGGCTCGCCTGCGCCGCCTCGGCGAGCTCCGCCCGGTCCTCCGGCACCGGCAGCCCGCGCAGCCGCGCGTAGGCCGCCTCGGCCGACCTCGGCTCGCCGTATCGCCCGTCTGCGCCGAGCAGCAGCCCCTCGGTGAGGGTGACGTCGTGGCAACGCGAGAGCCGTACGCCACGGGCGAGCAGTGCGGGATAGATCCGCCGCGCGTCCGCCCAGACCCACCGGGGGCGCGCGGCGGCCTCCAGCTCGCGCACGGCCTCCGCCAGGTCGCCGACCCGCGTCGTGGGACCGCCGACGGGGCGGATCGTCCCGCCGCCGTCCGGATCCGCCGCAATCAGCACCTGCACGAGCCCAGCCTGCCAGGCGCCACCGACATATCGTCGGCGTCCCCGCGCTCCCGGCTCTGCCGCTCCAGAGGATCGCTGAAGATCTCGGCCATGAGCCACCGACCGGAATCCGACCGGCAATACTTCAAGCGTAAAGTGATCGAATTGCGCAAAGAGTTCAAGCTTGAAGTATGGCGAGTGCGTGGAAGAGGAGCTGGAGCCGCGCTGGCTCGATGGCGACGAGCAGCTGAGCTGGTACGCGTTGGCGCTGCTGCTGAACCAGTTGCCCGCGGCGCTCGACGCGCAGATGCAGCGGGACGCGGGGATCAGCCAGTTCGAGTACATGGTGCTGTCGGCGTTGCCGATCGGGGGATCACCGCCGAGGGCTTCCCGGCCATCGCCCCCGACGACCTGGCCCAGACCTACTGGAACCTCCGCACCCGGCGAGACCATGCCGAACTCGTCCTCTAGGCGACGGTCTAGGCGACGGTCCTGACCAGGGGGATCTCGACCTCGTCCTCCAGCGGCGGGTCGATCTCCTGGGCGAGGCAACCGGTCGCGGCGAGGCAGCGGATCCGCAGCACGTCCCCGGTGACCGACACGTGCAGGAAGCTCTTGAAGAACGGCGGGGTGTCCCAGTCGGACAGCTCGGAGATCCACCGGTGGAACACCCGGCCCACCGGCAGGTGGAAGGGCATCGGCCACCCGCCGAGCAGCCGCGCCGCCCACTTCATCCTCGCGGTGATCCGTACGGGCGCCGTCCGAACCTGCCCGCCGCCACCGCCCACGACGCCGCCCACGCCGCCCACGCCGCCGCTCCCGGCCGTGCCCGGTGGCGGGGGCGTCCCGTCGGGATCGGCGGCGATCGAGCGCGGCGGCACGTTGCCGACGTGCCGCGACATGAGGGCGAGACCCTCGTCCGGAGTGAGGTACAGCCAGCGCATCCGCAGCCGCCTGCTGTAGAGCAGGCTGTAGAACGACAGCGAGTCTCCGCGCAGCGGATAGCACTTGAAGTCGTCCTCGTGGACGCCGCCGACGTCGACCCGGGGGATGGTGTGGGTGGCGTGCATGAACGCGCCCCCACCGCCCGAGACGATGTACTGGATGACCCGGTCACCGACCCTGACCGGGAAGCGCTGGTAGTTGTGGACGTCGCCGCCGATCGCCGCGACATAGTTGTGCGCCGGGTCGCGGACGATGTCGTCCACCGTTCCCCCGCCCTCGATGTCGCAGGGGTGGTAGTCGTTGCGCACGTAGATCGGCTTGCCGGTGATAAGGATCTTGGGCCGGGGATCGGCGGAGATCCGGCGCAGCCACTCCCCCTGCTCGCGGTCGATGTCGCCGCGGATCCCCGTGTCGATGCCGACGACGAGAAGCCGTCCGAGGTCGAGCACCCAGTACGGCGCGGGCATGGTCGCCTGCTGCCCCGGAGCGGAGCGCATCCGGCGTGCCGTGGCCAGCGCCTCCTCGTCGATCTTCGCGGGCTTCTTCCACAGCAGGCCGCGCAGCCCCGACGGGGAGAGGCGGAACCCCTGCTCCCTCACCTCCAGGGGCTGGGCCTCGCAGAAGACCCGCATGAAACCGCCGAGCCCGTCGTACCAGTCATGGTTGCCCGGCACCGCGTAGATCGGCGCCCGGTAGTCCTGGTACGGCCGGTAGAACTTGTCGCGGTACTCGTTGCCCGACCCGGTCGGGTAGATGACGTCGCTGGCGATGACCGCGAACGAGGTCCCCTCACCGGCCTTGAGCAGGCCCGGAACTACGGCGTACTGGGAGGCGTCACCCTCGCCCGTGTCGCCGAGCACGAGGAACGTGAAGTCCTCCCCCACCTCACGAAATATCCGGAAATCCGGGTCGACGCCGCGTTCCCGCTGGGCCTCCACCCAGCGGCGGCGGACCTCGGCGGAGGGGTCGCCGAAGAGTTGCGCCAGGATCTCGTTGCGCGATCGCCAGAGCGTCCCCGGCCTCAGCCAGGTGAAGGTCGCCCGGTTCGGCCGCAGCCGCTGGAAGGTGCCGACCTCCTGGCAGTTCCAGCCCGCCCCGGCCTCCGAGACCCGTGATGACTGCCGCGCGCCCCGCGCGGGACGCGCATCCGCGTCCGCGTTCACATCGGCGTTCACATCGGCGTGCACATCGGCCATGACCCCATCTTCGCCTGATCATGACCGGCGCCGCTATGGGATCAACACTCCCGGGTTGAGTATCCCCGCCGGGTCGAGCCGTTCCTTGACCCCGCGGAGGACGGATACGCCCAGGTCTCCGATCTCCAGCGCGAACGCGTCCCGATGGTCGCGGCCGACGCCGTGGTGGTGGGAGATGGTCCCCCCGGCCAGGCCGATCGCGTCGTTGACCGCGCGCTTGGCCGACTCCCACTGGCCGACCGGGTCCTCCGACTGCGCGGTCACCACGGTGAAGTACAGCGAGGCCCCTGTGGCGTACACATGCGAGACGTGGCACATGACCAGCGGGGAGCCCAGGGAGGCCGTGAGCGCCTGCCGTACGGCCTCGTAGAGGCGCGGCAGACCCGACCAGAAGCAGGCGGTCTCCAGCGTCTCCACGGTCGCCCCCGCGGCGAGCAGCGAGTCACGCAGATAGGGCGCGGAGTAGCGGCCGTGGGCCCACTTCTCCCCCGGCTCGGGCCCGAGGGGCACGCCGCCCATCTCCGACAGCGTCGCCGCGGTGCGCTCGCGGCGGTACGCGACGTCGCCGGGCGTGCCCTCGTACCCGGCGATCACCAGGCAGCCGGGCTCGGCGGTGAGCGTGCCGAGCTCCTCCGGCCTGGCCAGGCCCACCATGGTCTCGGTCTCGTCGGACAGCCGCAGCACCGTCGGCGCCGGGCCCTCCTGCGCCACCCCGCGCAGCGCCGCGACCCCGGCGGGGAACGCCGCGAACCGCCACCCCTCGTACATCCGGACCTCGGGCGCGGGCCGTACGCGGAGGCGGAGCGAGGTGATCACGCCGAAGGCCCCCTCGGATCCGAGGATCAGCTGGCGCAGATCCGGTCCGGCGGCGGACTTGGGGGCGCGGCCGAGATCCAGCGTGCCGCGCGGCGTCGCCACCGTCATGCCGACCACCAGGTCGTCGAAGCGGCCGTATCCCGCCGACGCCTGGCCGCTCGACCTGGCCGCCGCGAACCCGCCCAGCGTCGCGTACTCGAAGGACTGCGGGAAGTGCCCCAGGGTGTACCCGCGCGCCGCCAGCAACTGCTCGGCCTGCGGCGCGCGCAGTCCCGGCTCCAGCTCCGCGACCATGGACTCGGCGTCGATCGAGACGAGCCGGTTGAGCCGCGCCACATCGAGCGCCACGACACCCGCGAACCCCTTGCGCGCGGCGACCAGGCCGCCCACGACGGACGTTCCGCCGCCGAAGGGCACGACCGCGACGCGGTGCTCCGCGCAGATCCGCAGCACCTCGGCGACCTCCGCGTGCGAGCCCGGCAGCACGACCGCGTCCGGCGCGTCGGCGCCGTCGCCCGCGCGCATCCGCAGCAGGTCGGGTGTGGACTTGCCGCGCGTGTGCCTGATCCGCGCGTCGTCGTCGAACCGCACGTGCTCGCCGCCGACCACCGAGGAGAGCGTGCTCAGCACCAGCGGGGACAGCGCCGAGGCGGGCAACCGCACCTCGCCGAACGTCGCGGCGGGCCGCTCGGGCGCCCGGACGCCCAGCAGGTCGGCGAGCAGCCGTCGTACGGGCGGAGGCAGCTCGGCGGCCTTGGCGGGATCTCCCCATCCCGACCAGAGCATCGGCTCCACGGGAGTCTGCGGTGGTTCCATGGCGTCACCTCTGAGACTAGGTTACTCAACAGTAATGGATGAGGAATTAGGGGTTTATGTGGACTCCTCCCTGAACGCCGGGCGGCGCGCCCGGGAACTCGCCGAGATCCGGGACATCGTGGTGGACGTGCTGGTCGTGGGGCTCGGCGCCACGGGTGCCGGAGCCGCTCTCGACGCCGCCTCGCGCGGCCTGTCCGTCGCGGCGATCGACGCCCACGACCTGGCCTTCGGCACCTCTCGCTGGAGCTCCAAGCTCATCCACGGCGGGCTGCGCTACCTGGCCAAGGGACAGGTCGGGGTGGCCCGCGAGAGCGCCGTCGAGCGGGGCGTGCTGCTCCGGCACACCGCCCCCCACCTGGTGCGGGCGCAGCCGTACCTGCTGCCGCTGACGCCGTCGGTTTCTCCGGGGCAGGCCCGCCTCGTGATGACCGGGTACCGCCTCGGGGACGGGCTGCGCGCGACCGCGCGAACCCCGCGGCACTTGCTCCCCGGGCCGTCGCGGCTGTCGGCGAAGCGGGCGCTCACGCTGGCGCCCGCCCTGCACGAGCGCGGCCTGCGCGGAGCGCTGCTCTCCTGGGACGGCCGGGTCGTGGACGACGCCCGGCTGGTGGTCGCCATCGCCCGTACCGCCGCCGCCCACGGTGCCCGGATCCTCACCAGGTGCCGGGCCCTGTCGCTCGCCGGCGACGGAGCCCAGGTCCGCGACGAGATGACCGGCGCCGAGTTCGGCGTCAGGGCCAGGGCGGTGATCAACGCGACGGGCGTGTGGGCCGGGCAGCTCTCCCCCTTGGTGCGGCTCCGCCCGTCGCGCGGGACCCATCTCGTGCTCCGTCCCGGCTCCCTCCACGGCCTGCGAACCGGGATGCACGTCCCGATCCCCGGCGAGAGCAACCGGTTCGCGCTCGTCCTCCCGCAGGCCGACGGACGGATCTACGTGGGCCTCACGGACGAGCCGGTGGACGGGCCCCTGCCCGACGTCCCGGAGGCGCCCGAGAGCGACGTCTCGTTCCTCCTGGACGTCCTGGGGACCGTCCTGCGCGAGCCGGTACGGCGGGCCGACGTGGCCGGCGCCTTCGCCGGGCTGCGACCGCTTCTCGACGGCCCCGCACCGACGCACGGCCCGGCACGGATCCGGACGGGCGGGGAGGCCGGGGCCGGCACGGCCGACCTGTCCCGCAGGCACGCGGTGGTCACCTCGCCCGACGGGATCGTCACCGTCGTCGGCGGCAAGCTCACGACGTACCGCCGGATGGCCGAGGACGCGGTCGACGCGGCCTGCCCCACCGCTTCGCCCAGCCGTACGGCGCGGCTGCCCCTGGTGGGCGCCGGGTCGGCGTTCGAGGGAGGCCGGGAACACTCCCCCATCGCCGGACGCGCGCCCGGCGCGTCGCCGCCACGCCACGACCCGCCCGCACGGCTGGTCGAGCGGTACGGCGGGGAGGCGCGGGCCGTACAGGACCTGGCGCTGGCGGACCCGGCGCTGGCCGAGCCGGTCGCGGCCGGGATCACGCTCGCCGAGTTGGTCTGGGCGGTGCGCCACGAGGGAGCCCTGGACGTGGACGACCTGCTCGACCGGCGGACCAGGATCGGACTGATCCCCGAGGACCGCGCCGCCGCCCTTCCCGCCGCCGAGGCGGCGCTCGCCCTCGGCCGCTGACCTCGACCGCCGCCCTCCGCCGACCGACCGCGGATCCGCCCGGGCCCGGACACCGCGCGTCAGGGCGGGGACGGAGCGTGACAGCGAGCGAAGTGTGACGCGAATCTCTGTGCCCGCCGGTTGACCGGAGACCGATGGGGAAGTTGTGACCCCCGCGCGCCGAGTCCCGGACCCATCTCGATAAGGTTAGTCTTACCTAATTCTGTTGGGCCGGCCCCGGAACTCCGGGGCGCCCACGGGGGCGGGACGAGACGAAGAGGAGGGCGGACCGGCATGTCCAAAGGGTGCGGGCACCTCGCCGCGCTGCACACGGGCGAGGCTCCCATCCTCGCCAGTGCGACGGTCGGCGCCCGGTTCTGGCTGCTCATCGAGCATTCCGGCCCCTGGGCGGCCTACCTCGACGAGTGCCGGCTTCCCGACGACGTGCACGCCCTGATCGACCGGGCCACCTCGCTCGGCATCCGGCCGCAGCTGATCCGCCGCACCGGGCGGCGTCCGGCCCAGGGCGGCCCGCTGCACGTGTTCGTCGCCTCGTCGGCGGGAGCGCGGCCGTGGCTCGCGGAAGGCTTCTTCGAGACCTCCAACGATCTTGACCTGGGCTCACTCGTGCACGGAGTGGTTCCGGAGTCCTGCATACTGGTGAACGAGCCGGTGTTTCTGGTGTGCACCCACGCCAAGCGCAACGCGTGTTGCGCCCGTTTCGGGCTCCCGCTCGCGCGGTCTCTCGACGAGAAGCTGCCGGGCCAGGTGTGGGAAACCACTCATGTAGGCGGCGATCGATACGCCGCTAACCTCGTATGCTTGCCACACGGGCTTTACTACGGCAGCATGTCTCAGGCTGCTGCGATCGCGGCGGCAAACGCGTACCGGCGCGGCGAGGTCGTCCTCGACCGTTACCGGGGGCGCGCGGGTCTCCCTGAGCCACTGCAAGCCGCCGAGCATTTCGTCCGCGCACATACGGGCGAGCTCTCGGTCGGCGGGGTGGCCGTGGAATCCTCCCGGTCGGAATCGGAAGGCGACGCCACCGTGTGCATCGTGCAGTGCACGAGGCCAGGTGGTCTGTCGCGGTTTCGGGTAGTGGTCGAACCTGCGGTGTTCGCGGCACCGTGCGGTACGGCCTGCACCGAAGAGATCTCGACCTACAGGTTGACGGAGCTGAGCCAGCTCACTCCGGTACCGGCCTGAGGCTCTGCGAAGAGCCGGGAACACCACGGCTGATCCCGGCGTTGGACCCAGGGACGCCACAAGCGCCCGATGCGGCACAAACACTGAAATACCTCTCACCAAAGGTGGTTTCTCATGTCTCAGGTACGTCGGCAGCTCGCCCGCCCGCGCCCCAGCTGGGGTTGGCAGGATGATGCCGCGTGCCGGGGAGAGGACCTTGTGCTGTTCTTCGGCCCTGACGGCGAGCGTCAGCCGGAGCGCGACATCCGCGAGCGCAAGGCCAAGGCCATCTGCGCACAGTGCCCCGTACGTGCCGAGTGCCTCGACTACGCCCTTTCCCGTCCTGAGAAGTACGGCACCTGGGGCGGGCTGAACGAGGACGAGCGCGCCTCCGAGCGTCGCCGCCGGATGCGGCGCGCCGCGAGCGCCGGCATCAGCGCAGTCGCCTGAGCCGTCTGAACGCAAAACTCAAACGTCTCCCCCCGACACGCGTCACACGAGACCGCTGGGTCGTTCCACCCGCCGATACCCCAACACGGCGGGCGGAACGCCCAGCGGTTTCGTCTGTTCACCCTCCGGCGCGGCCGAGCCGGCCGGGGCATGTGTCACGCCCCGGACCGCCCGTCACGCACCGATCATGATCACGGGCGGGACCTGCCCGGCTTGCGCATCTCCTTGTGGATGATCTTCCACTTGCGGGTCTCCTCGCTCCGGAGGCGCGCGTCACTGCGCCGGGCCATCCAGGCCGCCTCACGCTGCAGCTTGAACCAGCTCTCCAGCCGCCGCTCGGGCAGCTCGCCCGACTCGAGCGCCGCCTGTACGGCACAGCCGGGCTCACCGTCGTGCGAGCAGTCACCGAAGCGGCAGTTCGCGGCGAGCTCCTCGATGTCCGAGAAGACCAGGTCCACGCCGTCGCTCATGTCGTACAGGCCCACCCGGCGGATGCCGGGCGTATCGATGATCAGTCCGCCTCCGGGCAGCGGGATCAGCTCGCGATGGACGGTGGTGTGCCGTCCCCGGCCGTCCGCCGCGCGTACCTGCTGGGTGTCCATGACGGTCTCCCCCGCGAGCGCGTTGACCAGGGTGGACTTCCCGGCACCGGAAGGGCCGAGGATGACGGCGGTCTTCGAGCCGTCGAGGTAGGCCCGTACGAGATCGACCCCCTCGCCGGTCATCGAACACACCGCGTGCACGTCCACGCCGGGGGCCGCGGACTCGACGTCGGCGAGCAGGTCACCGAGCCCCTGCTCGAACAGGTCGGCCTTGGTGACGATCACCACGGGCCGCCCGCCGCTCTCCCAGGCGAGCGCCACGAGGCGCTCGATCCGGCCGAGGTCGGCGAAGTCGGTGGAATGCATGGACGGCTCGGCCACGAACACGATGTCGACGTTGGCGGCGAGGATCTGGCCCTGCCCGTCACCGGACAGGCCACCGCGCGAGTCCCTGCTGACGCCGCCGCGGACGAAGGCCGACGTTCTGGGCAGCACGGCGTCCAGTTCGTAGCGGCCCTCGGGCAGGCGGTCGAGCGCCACCCAGTCGCCCACGCAGGGGAGGGCGATGGGGTCGTCGGCGGCGGCCCGGCGGACCCGGGCGCTGTATCGCGCCTGGAACTGCCCGTCGGCCGCGATGACCTCGGCGGCGCCCCTGTCGACCCGGGCGACGCGGGCGGGAACGGTACCCGCGGGAAGCGAAAGCGAGTCGTTCCAGCCGAGAAGAGAAAGATCGATGGAACCGGAGAAGGAACCAGAAGGCGAATCGGAGAACAACGGGGTGGCACCCTTCGGAAAGCGGGTGCCCAACGATGATCCAGGTCGTGTTCCGGAGACCGGCCCCGCTGCGCGCGGGCGGTGGCGAAACAGTGCCTAGACGGGCACCCGAGAGTTGGTGGACGGCAGGGTCGTCAGAAAGGCCCGCATAGTCCTCACCTCCCGAAGTGATGGCCGCGTCCGAAAAGCGGCGTCGAGGAAGAACACTAGCGCAGTCCCGGCACTCCGCCGCAACGGGTTTTCCCGGCCCCGGTGCCGCGGCATGCCCCGGAAACGCGCCGTGAGACGCCACGGAGATCTCGCCCCGGAACGCGGCGTGGCCACGCCCTCCGAGAGGACGTGGCCACGCGCGCGCGAACGGGAAGGGGTCAGGAGAGGCCGGGCGCGGGGAACTTCGCCGTCAGCTCGCTGACCTCGTTGTGGACCCGGGCGATGACGTCCTCGGCGTCGCCCTTGGCGACCGCGGTGACGACCTCGTCCATCCAGGCGCCGATCTGGCGCATCTCCGCCTCGCCCATGCCGCGCGAGGTGACCGAGGGGGTGCCGATGCGGATGCCCGACGGGTCGAACGGCTTGCGCGTGTCGAACGGGACGGCGTTGTAGTTGGTCTCCAGGCCCGCCCGGTCGAGCGCCTGGGCGGCGGGCTTGCCGCCGACGCCCTTGGGGGTCAGGTCCATCAGGATCAGGTGGTTGTCGGTGCCGCCCGAGACCAGGTCGAAGCCGCGGGAGGCCAGCTCCTCGGCGAGCGCCTTGGCGTTCTTCACGACCTGCGCCGCGTACGCCTTGAACTCCGGCTGGGACGCCTCGCGCAGTGCGACCGCGATGGCGGCGGTCGTGTGGTTGTGCGGGCCGCCCTGCAGGCCGGGGAAGACCGCCTTGTTCAGCGCGGTGGCGTGCTCGTCGGAGGTGGCCATCAGCATGGCGCCGCGCGGGCCGCGCAGCGTCTTGTGCGTGGTCGTGGAGATCACGTCGGCGTACCCGACCGGCGAGGGGTGCGCGCCGCCCGCGATGAGGCCGGCGATGTGCGCGATGTCGGCGGCGAGGACCGCGTCCACCTCGCGGGCGATCTCGGCGAACGCCGGGAAGTCGATGGTGCGCGGGATCGCGGTGCCGCCGCAGAAGATCAGCTTGGGCCGGTGCTCCAGCGCCAGGGCGCGCACCTCGTCCATGTCGATGCGGCCCGTGTCCTTGCGCACGCCGTACCGGACGGGGTTGAACCACTTGCCGGTGGCGGAGACGGACCAGCCGTGCGTGAGGTGGCCGCCGAAGGGCAGGCCCATGCCGAGCACGGTGTCGCCGGGCTTCAGGAACGCCATGTAGATCGCGAGGTTGGCCGGGGAGCCGGAGTACGGCTGGACGTTGGCGTGGTTCACGCCGAACACGGCCTTGGCCCGCTCGATGGCGATGGTCTCGATCTGGTCGATGACCTGCTGGCCCTCGTAGTAGCGCTTGCCGGGATACCCCTCGGAGTACTTGTTCGTCAGAACGGTCCCGGTGGCCTCGAGCACGGCCTTGGAGACATAGTTCTCCGACGCGATGAGCTTGACGGTGTCGGCCTGCCGCCGCTCCTCCGCCCTGATGAGCTCGGCGATCTCGGGATCGACGGCGTTCAGCGAGTTCTCAGCCATTGGCGCCTTTCCTTGTCAACGTCGACAGCCGCGGGACCCAGGCGCACGGCCTCCGCACGTTCGCTCCCCGGTGGTAAACCCACCTAGCACGTGCCCGAGGGCACGTCAGCGCCAGTCGCGACGCCTCCTACCCTATCCGAGCCTCGCGTACGGGCACACGCCCGCGCTGCCGGGAACGCCGCGGCACCCGCCGCCAGAGGGGTGACCTGCCGGGATCACTGCTGGCGGCGGGCCGTACCGGCCAGGGGCCACATGCGGTCCACCTCGGCGTTGAGTGTCGCGCCGATGAGCACGGCGAGCGCCGTGATGTAGAGCCAGAGCAGGACGGCGATCGGGGCCGCGAGCGAGCCGTAGATCGACAGCGGCGTGAACCAGGCGGCGAGCACCTCGCGCAGGACGGCGCCGCACACGATCCAGATGATGAGCGCGAGCACGGCCCCGGGGAGCTCGCGCCACCAGCGGGTCCGCATCGGGACGCTGACGTGGTAGAGCAACGTGAGCATGAAAACGGAGCCGACGATCACCACGGGCCAGTAGAACACCGTGACGAGCACGCTGTAGCTCGACAGGGCTCCCGCGAGCAACGTGGGACCGATGACGAGCACCGGCATGACGATCAGGCCGATCAGCAGCGCGGCCAGATAGAGCCCGAAGGACATGACCCGGGTCCGGATGATCCCCCGGGTCTCCCCCAGTCCGTACGCGATGGAGATCAGGTCCACGTACACGAAGAGTGCCCGGGATCCGGACCACAGCGACAGCAGGAACCCCACCGAGATGAGCGAGACCTGCCCCCCGCTCAGCACGTCGTTGAGCAGCGGCTGGACGACGCGGTCCACGGTGTTGCCGGTGAACAGCAGCTCGGCCTGGTCGATCACCCACTGCTTGATCCGCAGGATGGTCTGGTCGCCGAGCAGTCCGCTCAGGTGGCCCATCACACCGAGCAGTCCGAGCACGAACGGCGGCAGCGAGAGGAGCGCGAAGAAGGCCGCCTCACCGGCGAGCCCGGTGACGCGGTAGTTGACGCCGGCCATCGTGGTCGACTTGGTCAGGGCCCAGGCGCTCGATCCCCGGACCCAGTCCATGCGGGCCCGGGCGCGTGCCATTCCCCGGCGCGAGTCGTGTCTCGGCCGGTGGGTGGGCGCGTCCGCGGACGTCATGGCATCTAACCGTATTCGCACAGACGGGGTGTCATGACACCGATGAATGAACCAACGACTACCCGTTACCGTGACGGATAGTACTGATTGTCCGCATCCACGATACGGGCGCCGAGCGGCAGAAGCGATACGGGAATCATCTTGAGATTGGCGATACCGAGCGGGATACCGATGATCGACACGAACAGCGGGATCGCGGTGACGATGTGCCCGATCGCCAGCCAGAGCCCGGCGAAGACCAGCCAGATGACGTTCCCGATCGCCGTCAGGACGCCCGACTCGGGATCCCGGACCACGGTGCGCCCGAAGGGCCACAGCGCGTACGCGGCGATCCTGAACGACGCGATTCCGAACGGGATGGTGATGATCAGGATGCAGCAGACGATCCCGGCGACCACATAGCCGAGGGCGAGCCACACGCCGGCGAAGACCAGCCAGATGACGTTCAGCAGAGTCCGCATAACTCAATGATGGCTCACGCTATCTCCCTGTATGCCGGACTTGTCGATCTTTCTGTACGCCTGGCTCATCGCACGCCTGACCCACGCTCCGCTCCGAGCCTCATCGTCCCGAGCCTCATCGCCCCGCTCCGGGCGCGCGTCCCTTGCCCGGCGGCCCGGCGAAGGCCTGGGCGACGGCCATCCAGGCGCGCGCGGTCCCGCCCGCAACGGTGAGGGACGTGTCGGCGACATGACACCGCTGCGTGACGACCAGGCAGAAGTCGGCGACCGAGCCGCGCACGACGTCCGGAACGCCGGCGGGCCCGGAGACCCACCAGGTGCCGTCCGGCATGGCGAGCTCCACCCTGACCGGCTCCGCGGGCACCGGCAGCCCCCTGACCGCGAAGCCGTACGGCAGGGCGCGCACGCCGAGCGTCGCCACGTGGCGCAGCCGCATGCTCGGCGCGCGGGTGATCCCGAGCGCGTCCGCCACGTCCTGGCCGTGCGCCCACGTCTCCATCAGCCGCGCGGTGGTGAACGAGGCGGGCGACATGTCGGGGCCGTACCACGGGAGCCGCGAGCCGGGATCGACCGTGGCCAGCGCCTCGATCATCCGGGCCCGCGCCGTACGGAACCAGTCCAGGACCTGCGGCGGAGCCAGCCCGCGCGCGCCCGCGGTGAGGTCGTCCACGGCGGCCTCTCCCCTGGCCATCAGGGCCGCACGGGCGGCCCGGAACCCCTCCGGGTCGGTCACGGCGGATGTGGCGGCGTCATCGAACCAGGCCAGGTGGCTGATCTGGTCGCGGACGTCCCAGCCCTCCGCGGGAGTGGGCAGCTCCCAGCCGGGAAGGTCCAGAGCACGCACCATCGCGTGCAACTCCGCTGTCTCGGCGCGCAGGTCGGCGATCAGTTCGGACATCAGCTCGGACTTGGAAACAGCCACGGCACCCTCCTGTGACGGCGAGCGTAACCGAATAATCTTCTACCGGGAACAGTGGGCGATCATGATCTGCGACTCCTGCAAGGACCGGCGGCACGACGAGTGCCGCGGCGGCTCGTGGTGCGACTGCCAGCACCACGAACCACAGGACGAGACCGGCGCGAACGAGCCGGCGCAGAACTGGATCAGCCAGGGCTGACCCGGCCGTGCCGCCCACGCCTCCATCCGCGTCTCCGTCCGCGTCTCTGTCCGCGTCTCCGTCCATGCCTCCATCCGCTTCGCCGTCCACATCGTGAAACCGAACTTGGACATCAGGGATGCCACAGGTATCGTTTGGGACATGCCAGCGGACCCGTTGCTCGTCGTGCGACGCCACGTCGACCTTCTGCGTGTCCGCAGCGCCATCTGTATCGACGCCCGTTGACCGTCGCCCACCTTTTCTGACATTGGGCGCGTGACCAGGCGTCTTTTTCGTGTTCGCCCCCGTACTCGACGATGAGGCGGGAGGCCGCCTGAGGCACGCGTTCGGGGTCGCTTCTGTGACCCTTCGCCCGGATTTTCGACCGTTTCGGATCCTTCGGATTAAGGACGCCCTCATGAGCACCCCGGCCCGCCCGGCGAACCGCCACCACAAGCGCCCGCGCGGCGAAGGCCAGTGGGCTCTCGGTTACCGTGAGCCGCTGAACAAGAACGAGGAGAACAAGAAGGCCGACGACGGGCTCAACGTCCGTCAGCGGATCATCGACATCTACTCGAAGGGCGGGTTCGACTCGATCGACCCTGCCGACCTGCGCGGCCGGATGCGCTGGTACGGGCTGTACACCCAGCGCAAGCCCGGGATCGACGGCGGCAAGACGGCGATCCTGGAGCCGGAGGAGCTCGACGACCGCTACTTCATGCTCCGCGTGCGCATCGACGGCGGCCAGCTCGACCTGAAGCAGCTCCGGGTGATCGCCGACATCTCCAACGACTACGCCAGGGGCACGGCCGACATCACCGACCGGCAGAACATCCAGCTCCACTGGATCGAGATCGAGTCGGTCCCGGACATCTGGAACCGGCTGGAGGCCGTGGGCCTGTCCACCACCGAGGCGTGCGGCGACACCCCGCGCGTCGTCATGGGTTGCCCCCTCGCCGGGATCGACGCCGCCGAGGTGATCGACGGCACCGCCCAGATCGCCGACATCACCAGCCGCTATGTCGGCGACAAGGCGTTCTCCAACCTGCCGCGCAAGTTCAAGTCCGCCGTCAGCGGGTGCTCCGCGCACTGCACCGTCCACGAGATCAACGACATCGCGTTCGTCGGCGTGACCCACGAGGGCGAGCAGGGCTTCGACGTGTGGGTCGGCGGCGGTCTGTCCACCAACCCCATGTTCGCCAAGCGGCTCGGCGCCTTCGTCCGGCCCGAGCAGGTGCACGAGGTGTGGGCCGGGGTCTGCGGCATCTTCCGCGACTACGGCTACCGCCGGCTGCGCCACCGGGCGCGGATCAAGTTCCTGATCAACGACTGGGGCGCGGAGAAGTTCCGCGAGATCCTGGAGACCGAGTACCTCGGCTACCGGCTCGCCGACGGACCGGCCCCCGAGGAGCCGCGCGGCGGACGCCGCGACCACGTCGGCGTCTTCCCGCAGAAGGACGGCAACTTCTACGTCGGGTTCGCCCCCAGGGTCGGCCGGGTCGACGGCGACACGCTGCACCGGATCGCCGACATCGCCGAGCGGCACGGCTCCGGCCGGGTCCGCACCACGGTCGAGCAGAAGATGGTCATCCTGGACGTGGCGCCCGACCAGGTGGACTCGATCGTCGCCGAACTGGAGGCCGTCGACCTCCGCGTCAACCCCTCCACGTTCCGCCGCCAGACGATGGCCTGCACCGGCATCGAGTACTGCAAGCTCGCCATCGTCGAGACCAAGGCGACGGCGGTGAAGCTGATCGACGAGCTGGAGACCCGGCTGCCCGGCTTCACCGAGCCGCTGACGATCAACGTCAACGGCTGCCCGAACTCCTGCGCCCGCATCCAGGTCGCCGACATCGGCCTCAAGGGGCAGCTCGTCGTGAACGACAAGGGCGAGCAGGTCGAGGGCTTCCAGGTCCACCTGGGCGGCTCGATCGGGGTCAACCCGAACTTCGGCCGCAAGGTCCGCGGCCTGAAGGCCACCGCCGAGGAACTCCCCGGCTACGTCGAGCGCGTCGTACGGAACTTCGACAAGCAGAAGAACGAGGGCGAGACGTTCTCCGAGTGGGTCCAGCGGGCCGACGAGGCGGACCTCAAGTGACGGCCGGCGCGGGGCGGAGCCGGTCATGAGCGAGCGCGCGGCCCCCTACTACTGCCCTTACTGCGGTGACGAGGACCTCGAACCGTACGCCTCCGAAGAGGAGAGCTACGGCTGGTACTGCCGCTCCTGTTCCCGCGCGTTCCGGGTGAAGTTCCTGGGCATCGGCGTACGGCACAGCTAGCCCCCTCCGAAGTACGACGTTTGAGGAGTAGTCATGACCCTGGTGGAGATAGAGGCCGGTCTGGAACGCCAGCGTGGCGTGCTCGACCTGCAGAGCATCGTCGAGTCAGCCGCCCGGTTCCTTGAGGACGCGCCCGCCCGCGAGATCATCCGGTGGGCGGCGGCCACGTTCGGCGACCGCCTCTGTCTCACTTCCTCGATGAGCGACGCGCTGCTGATCGATCTGGTGAGCCGGGTCAAGCCCGGCGTGGACGTGCTGTTCATCGACACCGGCTACCACTTCGCGGAGACCATCGGCACGCGTGACGCGGTCCAGGCGGTCTACAAGGTCAACGTGATCAACGTGACGCCGTCCCGCACGGTGGCGGAGCAGGACCGCGACCTCGGGCCCCGGCTGCACGGCCGCAACCCCGACCTGTGCTGCTACCTGCGCAAGGTGGAGCCGCTCAATCGCGCGCTCGAGCCGTACCTCGCCTGGGTGTCGGGCATCCGGCGCGACGAGTCGCCCACCCGGGCGGACACGAAGGTCGTCGAGTGGGACGCCAAGCGCCAGATGGTCAAGATCAACCCGATCGCGCGGTGGACCCAGGAGGAGGTCGACAACTACATCGCCGACAACGGGGTCCTGATCAACCCGCTGCACTATGACGACTACCCCTCGATCGGCTGCGCGCCCTGCACCCGGCGGGTCGCTCCCGGCGAGGACCCGCGCAGCGGCAGGTGGGCCGGACTCGGCAAGATCGAGTGCGGCATCCACCTCTGATTCTTGGCCGGCTATCTCGCCGGGGTTTCCCCTCGGCTGGGATTGCCGGTGCCCGCACCGCGCGTGACCGTAGGCGGGCACCCCGTTGACCCGGCCACGAGAAGTCCCGAAGCGTCCGCCCCGGTAGCCCGAAAGTCCTGAGAGTCCATCCGTGAACCAGCATCCGACCGGCCCACCTCTGATCGCCGTGGCGCACGGGTCCCGTGACCCGCGCGCCGCCACGGCGGTCGAGGCGCTGCTCGACGCGGTACGGCTGGCGCGACCGGACCTGGACGTGCGGACCGCCTACCTGGACCACGCACCGCCGACGCTGGAGCGGGCCCTGTCCGGGCTGGACGAGGCCGTGGTGCTGCCGCTGCTGCTCACCGCGGCCTACCACAGCCGGGTGGACATCCCGGCCGCGCTGCGCGAGGCGACCGCGCGCCGGCCCCGGCTGCGGGTCCACCTCGGGCCGACCCTGGGACCGCACCCGCTGCTCGTGACCGCCCTGGAACGCCGCCTGGAGGAGGCCGGAGTGGAGGCCGGCGATCCCGAGACGGCCGTCGTGCTGGTCTCCGCCGGTTCGAGCGATGCCCGGGCCAACGCGGTCGTGGCGCGCGTGGCGCGCTCCTGGGCCCGTCGGCGGTCGTGGTGGTCGGTGACCCCCGCCTACGCCTCCGCCGCCGCTCCCGCGCCCGCGGACGAGGTCGTACGGCTGTCGCACGCCGGGGCTCCCCGGGTGGTCGTCGCTCCCTACCTGCTGGCCCCCGGCCACTTCGCCGACAAGGTCCGCCGGGACACGCTGGCGGCCGGGGCCCACCGGGTCGCCGACGTCCTCGGCCCCGCTCCCGAACTCGTCACGCTGCTCCTCGACCGCTACGCGCAGGCCGTACAACAGCCGGAACCCGCCGCGACCGCCTAGAACCACCCAGAGCAATATTCCGACTACCCATCGTGTCGTTTCGGCCACAAAGCAGGGTGCGCGGCTCTACGGTGACCTCGTGAAACGCATGATGGAAGCTATGGAGCGCATCGGAGTCACGGAGTTCGCCGACCACGCCGCGGACTGCCTCGACAAGGCCCTGGCGGGCGAGACCATCGAGGTGATCAAGGACGGCCGCACCGTCGCGCGGCTGGTTCCCGTGCCCGGGCCGACGGCGATCCTCGACGAATGGGTCGCCCAAGGCCGGGCCACCCCGGGAGCGGGGAACCTGCGCGAGTTCCTTGAGCAGGTGGACACCGAGCCGTACGACGACGTCAACGCCGCGGAAGAGCTCATCCGCATGAGGGAGGAGGAGCGCTTTTGATCTACATCGACAGCGCCGCAGCGGTCAAGCTGATCCACCCCGAACCGGAATCGAAGGCCCTTACGGCCTGGCTCGGCGAGCGGGCACATCAGCGGGTGTTCTCCTCCACCCTGCTCGAAGTGGAAACCCAGCGCACCATTCGACGGGTCGCTCCTGAGCGAATCTCCTTGGTCGCGCCCTTCCTCGCCGAAATCGACCGAATCGACATGGACGTCGCAATTCGCGGCACGGCCGGTACGCTCGCGGATCCCGTGTTGCGCAGTCTGGACGCGATCCATCTCGCTACGGCGATGCAGTTCGGAGTGGTCGTGGATCATTTCGTGACCTACGACAAACGCCTGCTGGCCGCCGCCTCCGCGCTCGGCCTGCCGGTCGCCAGCCCCGGCTCGTCGCTCAACTGAAGCAACCGACCGACCTGACGCGCCTCCGTGCCACCAGCCCATACCCGGACGCGTGTGCGGCTCGACGCCGCCTATCGAAGGATCCGCCTGGCTGGCTGGCTGGCTCCCTCACCCCATTCAGCCAGACGATCACATAGGACGGCGAGCCGGGGCATTCGACGTAGACGCTCAACGGGAGCTCCCCCGCCTGGAAAGTGAGCCGCCGTTTGACTCCGGCCTGCTCGTACGCCTTGTGCGCGAGCACCGCCACTCCCCGCCACTGGGAGGGGAGACGGCCCGACGGCGACGGTGAGGATGAGGGCGAGGGCTGGGCCATGACGGCGGTCCAGACGTCGTCGGGGGCCTCGGCGGTGACGGCGCGCGGAACCGTCAGGGCTCCCACGACCACCAGTCCGGCGGTGAGGACGCCCGTCGCGGCGGCGAGGCGGCGGCGCCTGATGCGGCGCACCCGCCGGTCCACGTCCGCCACGGTGACCCCCTCGACGGGCCCGCCGCGGCTCTCGTCGGCGAGCAGGTCGCGAAGGTCGGATTCGGTGATGGCCATCATCGGCTTCCCAGGTTCGTCGCGGAGCGGGCCACGGGGTCGACGCGCAGCTTGGCCAGCGCCCTGCTCGCCTGACTCCGTACGGTCGCCACCGAACAGCCGAGGACGCCGGCGATCTCGTCCTCGGCGAGATCGGCGAGATCGGCGAAGTACCGAAGCACGATCACGGCCCGCTGCCGGGGCGGAAGACATCCGACCGCCTGCCGTACGGCGTCGCGGGAGCCGACCAGGTCGGCGTCGTCGGCGACCACCGTGTCCGGCACGTCCGCCGCGGGGATCTCGGCCCGCCAGCGCCGCCGGAGGCGTGCGTGTTCGCCAGGATGCGGTAGACGTGCGGGTCCGGGTTCTCGCCGACCTCCGCCAGGCCGTCCACGCCTTGGCCAGAGCGGTCTGCAGCGGGTCCTCGGCGGTCGCCCAGTCGCGGCACAGCAGGTACGCCGTGCGGAGCAGGCGAGCCGACCGCTGTTCGACGTAGCGCTCGAAATCCGCCCGGTCCCGCATGGAGTCCTCATTCGTCCGGTGAAACTCTCACCGATCACTACTCCCGAGCCCGGCCTGCCTGTTGCACGCGACTTTCACGCGGCTTCACCCGATCGAGAACCCGATCGAACACCCGCCCCTGGCACCCGGCCGAGGGCGGCGTGTTCACCGGCGAGGGGCGCGGGACCTGGCGCTCGACCGAGGGCCGCATACTCACCGGCGAGGGGACTGCGGCGGCGCTGGGGGCTCCGGCGGGTATCCGTCGCGGGCGTCACGCCACGCGTCCCGCGCCTCCCTGCGGGTCTCCCGGACCTCTCTGCGCATCTCCCGGTGGCTCTCGCGAGCGTCCCTGCGCATCTCGCGGTAGGCGTCCCGCGCCTCGCCGAGGGCCTGGAGGGGATCGTGGCGCAGACCGTGGCGCAGACCATGGCGCGCGTCGTGCCCGAGGCCATGGTGGAGGTCGTGGTACGCCTCCGCGCGGCGCTCCTGCCACCACTCGCTCCACGCGAACCAGCCGCGCTTGATCGGCCTGGCCCGGGAGTCGCCGATGATCTTCACGTCGCCCATCACGACGTACGCGCGGACCCGGACCACGGGGGCGTTCTGGTTGGGCGGCGCCTCGACCACCTGGACCTTCTTGTCACCCATGATGGTCATGCCGGACAGCTCGACGTCCACGCCGTCGGGCACGATGATCTTGATGTCGCCCATGACGCAGGTCGCCACGATGTCGATCGCGTTCGTACGGACCTCGGCCTCGCGCAGGTCGAGCGTGACGTCGCCCATCACGCAGACCGCGCCGATCTCCTGGTCGATGCGCCAGCTGCCCTGCCGCTTGGCGTCGCCCATCACCGCGACGATCCACTTGCGGACCTTTCCGCCCCCGCCCCCGCCTCCGGTGGCCGGCGGGCGGTAGGCCGGAGCGGGTGCGCCTCCGGGGAGGTCCGCGGTGAGCTGCCCGAGCTCGGCGTGGGTCTGGGCCAGGTAGGCCGCCTCGGTACGCTCGGTCAGTTCGGCCAGGGTCAGACGCCCGTCGACGGACGCCTCCCGGAGCCTTTCGACCACGGCCTCTCGCTCGGCGTCCGATGCCCGCATTCCACCCAGATCACTCACGGGACAAGGTTATCCCCGCGAGGACGGCTGCCCCTCCTCCCTGGGAAGGAACCATTTGTCCACCTGTGTGACCATGGAAGAGTGACATACCGTGAGCTTCTGCACGCGGTTTCGGAAGGCGACGTCGGCAGGGTGCGGCGGATGCTCCATCCCGACACGGATCTGAACCGCGCACCGGGGACCACCCCGCTCTACCGGGCGGCCGTCAACGGCGACCACGAGATGGTACGGCTGCTGCTGGAGTACGGGGCCGACCCGGACCAGCCCAGCGGCGGGACGGACGAGGGGCTCCCCCTCTGCGGGGCCGCCTGCTGGAACCACTGGGAGACCATCCAGGCCCTGGTGGACGGTGGCGCCGACCCGAACGCCCGGGAGGACGGCGGCTGGACCGCCCTCCTGTGGGCCGCCGCCCAAGGGCATCTCATGTCCGCGGACGTCCTCCTCGACGCGGGCGCGGATCCCGACGCCGCCGACGACGAGGACACCACGCCCCTCACCGCGGCCGCTCGCTTCGGCGCGTACGGGGTCGTCTGGTCGCTCCTGGAGCACGGCGCCGACCCGGCGCGGGCGGACGGGGCGTGCGACACGGCCCTGAGCATCGCCAGGCGCTGGGCGGGCACCGACCTGGAGGCGGAGATGCGCGAGGAGGTCGCCCGGCACGCGGAGCCGGGATGGGCCGTCATGGTCGCGAGGAGCCACGCCGACGACGGCACCGAGCTGATCACCGTCGAGGCCAGGGACGCCAGGGGTGACGGATTCCAGGCCACCCGCCAGCGCGGCCACGCCGCGATCACCATCCTTCTGGAGGAGGCGCTGGGCCTGCGCACGCCGGCCGAGGACCTGGTCGCCCGCGCGGTGCCGTACCGGGAGGTCGACGAGGACGGCGAGACCTGGTGGGCGGCGGTCCACGCCCTGCAGAAACGGCACGACGACGAGACGTTCGAGGCGGCGGCGGAGCTGTGCGACAGCGGCGACGCGACGGACCGCGAGTTCGCGGTGGACGTCCTCGCCCAGTTCGGCTACGACGCGGGCGTTCGGCCCTTCCACGAGCGCAGCCTGGCGATCCTGCGGCGGCTGGCCCGTACGGAGACCGAGCCCAAGGTCGTCGACGCGCTCCTCGGCGCGATCGCGCACCACGGCGACGCGGAGGCGCTTCCCGAGGTGCTGGAGATCGTGGACCGTCCGGGCAGGAGGCCGTCCGTGAGCGACGCCATCGCGCTCGCCGCCGTGCTTCCCCCGGACGACGATGAGGGGTTGTCCCGGCTGGTACGGCTCAGCGAGGAAGGCGACACCGAGGTGCGCGACTGGGCGACCATGGGGCTCGCCGGCCTGGACGCCGACACCCCGCGCATCCGGGAGGCGCTGGCCGCCCGGCTCGCCGACGGCGACATCACGACCGTCGCGGAGGCCGTACGCGGACTGGCGGCCAGGGGCGACCGGCGGGCGATCGGCGGGATCCACCGGGTGCTGTCGGAGACGGACGACGACTACGCGCGGGACCTGGCGCTCGACGGCGCCGCACAACTCGGCCTGGACATCAAGACCGTCATCCGCTGATCCTGTTCCGCGGGATGCCCTCGGACGCACGACAGGTACGGCGGCCGGGTCGGCACGGCCTCGACCTGAGGTTCTCGTCGACCGAGGCCGGCCGCCCGTCCCGGCGGTCCTGACACGCGGGGACCGATCACGGCCTGACAGCGGGCCGGTTCCACGTCGCCGGTGCCGGCGGCGTTAGGGTCGCTCCTGGAACTGAAGCTGAGGACTTACGACTGAAGGGATATCGCCATGGCGACCACCCGTACCGCGACCACCCAGTGGAAGGGCACGCTCTTCGAGGGCTCCGGCACGGTCTCACTGGACTCCTCGGGCGTCGGCACCTTCGACGTCTCCTGGCCGTCCAGGGCGGAGCAGGCGAACGGCAAGACGAGCCCCGAGGAGCTGATCGCGGCCGCCCACTCCTCCTGCTTCTCGATGGCGCTGTCCAACGGCCTGGCCAAGGCCGGGACGCCGCCGCAGTCGCTGGAGACCAGGGCGGACGTGACCTTCCAGCCCGGCGAGGGCATCACGGGCATCGTCATCTCGGTGCGCGGCCAGGTTCCCGGCATCTCGGCCGAGGACTTCCAGCAGGCGGCCGAGACCGCCAAGGCCAACTGCCCGGTGAGCCAGGCCCTGACCGGCACCACCATCAGCCTGAACGCCGAACTCGTCGGCTGATCGACCTCGCGGGCCCCCGCTTCCGGCCGTCCCGGTCGGGGCGGGGGCCCGCGTGCGTCCCGCTCCGGGCGGGTGAACGGCGGCCTAACTAACTTCACATAAGGTGATAAATCTGGATAAATAGGGGCAAAACAGGGCTAGATCTCGCAGATCTTTTGGGGTACACGAAGGCCCCTCCTGAGAGGAGAATGGGGCTACATGCGCGAAGTCTGGCCTGGAGAGCCGTATCCACTCGGCGGCACCTGGGATGGCGTGGGCACCAGTTTCTCGGTGTTCTCCGAGGTCGCCGAGCGGGTCGAACTATGCCTGTTCGACGACGACGGCGCCGAGACGCGCGTCGACCTGCCCGAGATGGATGGCTTCGTCTGGCACGGTTACCTGCCGGGGATCATGCCGGGGCAGCGGTACGGCTTCCGCGTGCACGGGCCGTACGAGCCGGAGCACGGCCACCGGTGCAACCCCGCCAAGCTCCTCCTCGACCCGTACGGCAAGGCCATCGAGGGCGGCGTGCGCTGGAACGAGGCGCTCTTCTCCTACCACTTCACCGACCCCGGGCGGCTGAACACCGACGACTCCGCTCCGTACATGCCGAAGAACGTGGTGATCAACCCGTTCTTCGAGTGGGGCAACGACCGGCCGCCGCGCACGCCGTACCACGAGACCGTGATCTACGAGGCGCATGTGCGCGGGCTGACGATGCGGCACCCCGACGTTCCGGACGAGCAGCGCGGCACCTACGCCGGACTGGCCCACCCGGCGGTGATCGAGCATCTGCTGGCGATCGGCGTGACGGCGGTGGAGCTGATGCCGGTCCACCAGTTCGTCCCCGAGCACGCCATGGTGGCGCGCGGCCTGACGAACTACTGGGGCTACAACACCATCGCCTACCTGGCGCCGCACAACGCCTACTCCAGCGCGGGGCAGCGGGGCGAGCAGGTCCAGGAGTTCAAGGCCATGGTCCGGGCGCTGCACGAGGCCGGCATCGAGGTCATCCTGGACGTGGTCTACAACCACACGGCCGAGGGCGACCACATGGGACCCACACTCGGCTTCCGGGGCATCGACAACGCCGCCTACTACCGGCTGCACGACTCCGACCGGCGCTACTACCTCGACTACACCGGCTGCGGCAACTCGCTGAACGTCCGCTCCCCGCACGCGCTGCAGCTGATCATGGACTCGCTGCGCTACTGGGTGCTGGAGATGCACGTCGACGGGTTCAGGTTCGACCTGGCCGCCGCGCTCGCCCGCGAACTGCACGACGTGGACCGGCTGTCCGCGTTCTTCGACCTGATCCAGCAGGATCCGGTGATCTCACAGGTCAAGCTGATCGCCGAGCCGTGGGACGTCGGCCCGGGAGGCTACCAGGTCGGCAACTTCCCGCCCCTGTGGACCGAATGGAACGGCAAGTACCGCGACTCCGTCCGTGACTTCTGGCGCGGCGGCTCGCGCACGATGCCGGAGTTCGCCTCCCGGCTCACCGGGTCGAGCGACCTGTACGCCACGAGCGGCCGCCGCCCGGTGGCGTCCATCAACTTCGTGACCTGCCACGACGGGTTCACGCTGACCGACCTGGTCTCCTACAACCGCAAGCACAACGACGCCAACGGCGAGCACAACCGCGACGGCACCGACGACAACCGTTCGTGGAACTGCGGGGCCGAGGGCCCGGTCGAGGACCCCGGGATCGTACGGCTCCGCCACCGGCAGCGGCGCAACTTCCTCGCCACGCTGTTCGCCTCCCAGGGCGTCCCGATGCTGCTCGCGGGCGACGAGTTCGGGCGCACGCAGGGCGGCAACAACAACGCCTACTGCCAGGACAACGAGACGTCCTGGGTCGACTGGTCGCTGGTCAAGACCGAGGCGAACCTCCTGGAGTTCGTCCGGATGCTCGCCACGCTCCGGCGCCACCACCCCGTGTTCCGCAGGCGCCGGTTCTTCTACGGCCGCAGGGCGGGCGACGACGTGCGCGACATCGTCTGGCTCACGCCGTCGGGCAAGGAGATGGTCTCCGCCGACTGGCACGCGAGCTACGCCAAGTCGCTGGCGGTGTTCCTGAACGGCGACGCCATCTCCGAGCCAGGTCCCCGGGGCGAGCGGATCACGGACGACTCGTTCCTCCTGCTCATCAACGCCCATCACGAGAGCCTCACGTTCACCCTGCCCGGCACGGAGTTCGGCGACTGCTGGCGTCCCGTGCTTGACACGGCGGACGAGGCTCCCGGTCAGGGCTCCTTCCCCGGCGAGACCTGGCCCGCGGGGGTGGACGTGTCCGTCACCGCGAGGTCCGTGCAGATCCTGCGCTGTGCCAGGGAGGACCCCGCCTGACGGCCTTCCCTCAGGTCACCCCTGCCCTCGGGCCGCGACGATGGCCGCCAGGGCGGCGGTGATGTCGGCTTCGACGGCCGCCTTGTCGACGCCGAGGCCGGCGAGCACGCCCGCGCCGTCTTCGAGCTCCAGCAGTCCGAGCAGGATGTGCTCGGTCCCGATGTAGTTGTGTCCCAGCCGCAGGGCCTCCCGGAACGCGAGTTCCAGCGCCTTGCGCGTCTGCGAGTCGTACGGGATGGTCTCCGGCGCCTGGGCGGCCCTCGGGGGCAGCGTCGCGGTCACGGCCTGCCGGACGGTCTCCAGCGGCACGCCCCGCGCGACGATCGCCTTCGCGGCCAGGGCGTCCGGCTCGCTCAGGAGCCCCAGCACCAGGTGTCCGGGGCGGACCTCGTCGTTGCCCGCCGTGCGGGCTTCGTTCTGCGCCACCGTCACGACGTTCTTCGCTCGCGGGGTGAACCGGTTCAATGCCTCGGGATCGAGAACCGATGGTTCGCCGGACGCCTTCGGGACGAACCGCTTCTGGGCCGCCTGCTTGGTGACGCCCATGCTCCTGCCGATGTCGGTCCACGACGCGCCCGAGCGCCTGGCCTGATCGACGAAGTGACCGATCAGGTGGTCGGCGACCTCGCCGAGGTGGTCCGCGGCGATGACCGCGTCGGAGAGTCGGTCGAGCGCGTCGGTGTGCGCTCTCTTGATGGCCTCGATCAGGTCATCGAGCCGGACGGGGTTCGTCGAATGAACGGGATTCTCCATGCGTCAACCATAGGTTGACGATTGCCGTGTCGTCAACCCCCGGTTGACTCCCTCCTTGAGGGCGCGCCCGGAGGTACGCCCACAGAGATTCGCCTCACACGGAGTCTCCAGGCCACCGGGGAGGGGCAGCTGGTGGCCAGGCTCAGGAGCACCCTCGGCATCGCGTTCCGCGTGAGGGTGGGCGGACGCCGGGTCCGGGGGCCGCCGCACGGATTTTCATCGCTTTCCCGGACAATCAAGTACATGACCCCGGACGAGGAAGAGGAGGCGCGGCACTGGCGGCACCCGGGACTTCCGGGGGTGGACCTGCTCCGGGCCCGCTACGTCAGCAAGACCTTCATCCGGCACACCCATGAGAACTTCGTCATCGCCGCGGTCACCCGGGGCGTCGACGAGTTCCACGTGCGCGACAGCATCGAGCGCGCCGGGCCCGGCAGCCTCGCGCTGATCAACCCCGACACCCCGCACACCGGCCGGGCGGGCGTGCCGGAGGGGTGGACCTACAGCGCCGTCTATCCGGAGGCCGAGCTGGTCGCGGCGGTCGCCGCCGAGACGATCTCGATCAGGGGCACCGCCGGGTTCGCCGTCCCCGTCGCCCATGACCCGCACGCCGTACGCCTCGTCACCGAGGTGCTGCGCGCCGTGGACGAGCGCAACACATTGGCCGCGGACACCCTGCTGCGGATCACCGTGGCCCGGCTGCTCCGCTCGCACGGCACCGCGCTGATCGCGTCCGCCCCGCGCGGCGCGGGCGCGCGGAACGCGGCCAGGGCCCGGGACATCCTGGAGGAGCGAATGGCCGCACCGCCCTCCCTCGAACGGCTCGCCGCCGAGCTCGGCACCGGCCCGTTCGCGTTGCTGCGGGCGTTCCGCACCGCGTACGGCATGCCTCCCCACAGCTGGCTCACCGACGCCCGGGTCCGCCGGGCCCGCCACCTGCTGGACGAGGGGGTCACCCCCGCCGTCGCCGCCGTGACCGTGGGATTCACCGACCAGCCCCACCTGAACCGGCACTTCACCCGCGTCGTCGGCGTGCCTCCGGGGGCGTACCAGCGGGAGCGCAAGAACGTACAAGACCGTTTTGGCGGCGCCGCGTAACCTCGGGCGCGTGACGACGGCATCAGCGCGAATCGAGGAAGAACAGGCACCCGGCCGACCCCGGGCCGCGGTCGTACGGGACGCCCTGGGAGTGGGGGTGGCCGTCGGCCTGTCCGGGTTCGCCTTCGGCGTGACCTCGGCCGGCGCCGGGCTGAGCCTGGCGCAGACGTGCGCGCTCTCCCTTCTCGTCTTCACCGGGGCGTCGCAGTTCGCGCTCGTCGGCGCGCTGGGAGCGGGCGGCAATCCCGCCGCGGCGGTGGCGGGAGCCCTGTTCCTCGGCGTGCGCAACGCCTTCTACGGGCTGCGGCTGTCGCACCTGCTGCGCCTGCCCCGCGCGGTGCGCCCGTTCGCCGCGCAGTGGATCATCGACGAGACCTCGGCCGTGGCCATGGCGCAGCCGGACCGGGACAGCGCCAGGCTCGGGTTCACGGTCACCGGGGCCAGCCTGTACACGCTCTGGAACCTGAGCACCTTCCTCGGCGCGCTCGGAGCGGCCGCCCTCGGCGACCCGTCGGCCTGGGGGCTGGACGCGGCGGGCCCCGCCGCCTTCCTGGCGCTGCTCGCGTCCATGTTGCGCGGGCGGCAGGAGGCGCTGGTCGCGTTCCTCGCCGTCGTGCTCGCGCTGGCGTGCCTGCCGCTGCTGCCCGCGGGCGTCCCCGTCCTGGTCGCGGCGCTGGCCGCGCCGATCGCCTTGACCTTCACCCGCCGCGAGGAGGCGCACCGTTGACCGTCTGGATCGCCATCGCCGTCACGGCCCTCGGCTGCTACGCCGTCAAGCTGCTCGGCATCTCCGTGCCCGCCGGGCTGCTTGACCGGCCCCTCGTACGGCGGACCGCCGCCCTGGTGCCCATCGCGATGCTGGCCGCCCTCACCGCGATCCAGACCTTCGGGAGCGGTCAGGCCCTGGTCGTCGACGCGCGGGCGGCGGGGGTCGCGGCGGCCGCCGTCGCGCTGCTGCTGCGGGCGCCGTTCCTGGTGGTCGTCGCGGTCGCGGTCGTCGTGACCGCCGCCATCCGCGCGCTGACGGGCTGACGGGCTGAGACGAGGTTTCCGTTCCCTCCCGGCGGCGCCGTCGCCGGATCAGCGCGGCAGGATGTCGTCGAGGTCGTAGGCCACGGGCCGTTCGAGCTGCTCGTACGTGCACGAGGACGGCTCGCGGTCCGGACGCCGGCGGCGGAACTGGGCGGTGTGCCGGAACCTGTCGCCCTCCATGTGGTCGTAGGCCACCTCGACCACCAGCTCGGGCCGGAGCGGGATGAACGACAGATCCTTCTTGGCGTTCCACCGGGAGACCGCGCCGGGCATCCGCTGGCCGCCGTCGGGCGCCGTCTCACCGCCCTGCGCCGCCCACGACGCCCAGGGATGCTCGCCCAGGTCCTCCAGCCGGTACGGCGCGAGCTCCCCCACCAGCTCGGCGCGGCGCTTCATCGGGAACGCCGCCACCACGCCCACGTGGTGCAGCCGCCCGTCCGCGTCGTACAGCCCCAGGAGCAGAGAGCCGACCACCGATCCGGTCTTGTGCTCGCGGTATCCGGCGACGACGCAGTCGGCCGTCCGCTCGTGCTTGACCTTGAACATCACCCGCCGGTCCGGTTCGTACGGCAGCGTGCCGGGTTTGACGACGATGCCGTCCAGCCCGGCCCCCTCGAAGGTGTCGAACCACTCGGCGGCCCGGCGTTCGTCCCGCGTGACGGGCGTGAGCCGGATCGAGCGGCCCGCGCCGGCCAGCGCCTCCTCCAGCCGGGCCCTCCGGTCCGCGAACGGCGCGGCCATCAGGTCCTCGTCGCCCAGCGCGAGCAGGTCGAACGCGACGAACGACGCGGGCGTCCGCTCGGCGAGCAGCCGCACCCGCGACTCCGCCGGGTGGATGCGCTGCTGGAGCGCGTCGAAGTCGAGCGTCTGGCCACTCATGACGACGATCTCGCCGTCCACGACGCACCGCTCGGGCAGCTCGTCGCGCACGGCCTGGACCAGCTCGGGGAAGTATCTGGTGAACGGCCGCTCGTTCCTGCTGCCGAGATAGACCTCGTCACCGTCGCGGAACACGATGCAGCGGAAGCCGTCCCACTTCGGCTCGTAGAAGAGCGATCCGTCCTGGTCCGGCAGCCGCTTGACCGCCTTGGCCAGCATCGGGGCCACGGGCGGCTCAACCGGCAAGCTCATCCGACATCTCCCTCATGTATCGGCAGAAGAGGAAACCCTCCTCCTGGAGGACCTGGGCGAGCGTCAGCCGGGTCTGGGAGGCGGCACCGTTCAGGATGCGGGCCGCGTCGCCGCCGATCAGCAGCGGGCTGACGGTGAGGCACAGCTCGTCCACCAGGCCGGCGGCGGCGAGCTGCGCGTTCAGCCGCGGCCCTCCCTCGCACAGGATCGCGCCCAGGCCGCGGTCGCGCAGCTCGCGGACCGCCGGCACCAGATCGACGCGGTACTCCCCCGCGATGATCACATCGGCCTTCTTGGCCGCCTCCGCCCGCCGGTCGCGCGGCGCGGACTCCGTGGTGATCACGATCGTCCGCGCGTACGGCTCAGTCTCGGTGAACAGGGGGCTGCCGAGGTCCAGGTCGAGCCGCCGGGTGACGACCGCCACCGGCGGCGCGGGGGGACGGCCCTCCCTCAGGGCGCGCCACGACTCGCGCGGCCGGGCCGGGCCGTACCCCTCGGTGCGCACCGTGGCGGCACCGGCGAGGATCACGTCGGCGAGGCCGCGCAGGATCCCGAAGACCCGGCGGTCCCCCTCGCTGGACAGGCCGCCGGACAGGCCCTTGAGCCAGGCACCGCCGTCCGCGCTGGCCACCATGTTGAGCCGCAGCCACTCGCCCGCGGGCTGGGCGTAGGCGGCGACGAGATCCGGATCGTCCTCGAAGTCGGGATGTATGCGGCGCACGCTCTCTACAGTGGCACATCCGCCCGACATACATGGAGGGACCTCCGCAGGGCATGCCGTCCGGAGCCCCCGCAGATAACGGTTCGATGTCCCCTGTTCCCGCCTTGTGGGGGACGGTGTTGGATCGAGCCGACGGGACCGACGGGCCGGGTGTCCGCTTCGGATCCGCTCCGGAGGAGACGCTTGGAACTCGCCGCGCTCGCAGTCTGGATCCTCACCGTGCTGGCCGGGCTCTACCTGCTGGTCCTGTGGCTGGCGGGCAGCGGCCTGCGGCAGCAGGCGACGAAGGTCACCGCGTTCCCCGTCACGCTGATCCTCACCCATCCGGCTCTGGCGGTGGCGGGTCTCGGGCTGTGGATCGGCTTCCTGCTCACCCGCGAGAGCGGGTACGCCTGGGGCGCCTTCGCCGTGCTGACCGCCGTGGCACTGCTCGGGTTCACGCTGTTCACCCGCTGGCTGGGCCGGGGACGCCACGCCCGGGGCGCGGAACGCCGCTTCCCCGTGATCGCGGTCGTCCTGCACGGCGTCGCCGGTGTCTCCACGTTCGTCCTGGTGCTGCTGACGGCCTCGATGGCCCACCACTTCTAGCCGGCCGCTCCTCGTCCGACAGCCCCGCCGGCGGCTCCCGCGCGAAGCGCGCCGCCCGCAGTTCATCCAGGAGGTCGGCCCATGGGTCGCGTCCGGCACAACGCTAGGACGGGCGCGCCTTGGACGGCTGGACGCGCTTGGGCTCGCCGGGCATCTTCGGATAGTTCGGCGGGTACGGCAGGTCGCCGCGGTCGTCCGCGGCGTACCACTCCAGCAGCGTCTCGATGCCGAACGCCTCGTCGTCGATGGCCCGGTGCACGTCGCCGAGCCGGGCGAAGCGCTCCGGCATCGTCCTGATGTCGAAGTCGCGCGGATCGCAGTCGGCCAGCTCGTCCCAGGTCACGGGGGCGGACACCGGCGCCTCCGGCCGGGCGCGCACGGAGTAGGCGGCGACGACGGTGCGGTCGCGGGCGTTCTGGTTGTAGTCGATGAAGATCCGCTCGCCGCGCTCCTCCTTCCACCAGGCGGTGGTCGCGAGGGCGGGAGCGCGCCGCTCCACCTCACGGGCGAGCGCGATGGACGCGTGCCGTACCTCGGTGAAGGTCCATTCCGGCCGGACGCGGACGGCGACGTGGATCCCGCGGCTGCCTGAGGTCTTCGGGAAGCCGCTCACGCCCAGCTCGTCGAGGACCTCGCGGACGACGAAGGCGACCTTGCGCGCCTCGTCGAACCCGGTGCCGGGCTGCGGATCGATGTCGACGCGCAGTTCGTCGGGGTGCTCCACGTCGGCAGCGCGTACGGGCCAGGGGTGGAAGTCGATCGTGCCGAGGTTCGCGCACCAGGCGATCGCGGCGATCTCGGTGGGACGGAACGCGTCGGCGGTCCGCCCGCTGGGGAACCGCACGGTCACCGTCTCGATCCAGTCGGGATGTTTGGGCATCCGCTTCTGGTAGATCGCCTCGGTCTCGACGCCGTCGGGGTGTCGCTTGAGATGCGTCGGGCGGTCGTACAGCGCGCGCAGGACCCCCTCCCCGACGTTCACGTAGTACTCCACCAGGTCGCGCTTGGTGGCGCCGATGCCGGGGAAGTAGACCTTGTCCGGATTGGTCACCTTGACGGTCCGGTCACCCGCTTTGATCTCGATAAACGGCGAAGCCATGTTCCGGACCCTACCCGGGACGGAGCGGGTCCGTCCCGGACCTCGGCGTTCGGCCTTCGGTGCTCGGCACTGGGCACCGGCCTCGGCCGGAAGGTAGGACGGGACGGACCCGGCGTGCCGCCCCTCCGGACGGCAACCCTCCTGCCGTACGGGCGGCGTCCAGCACGGGTAGGGCGCTTCGCCGCCGCGACGGCGGGACGGCCGGCCCCTCCCTCACGGGGAGGATCGGCCCTCTCACCAGTGAAGACGCCGAAACGACCTCCGAAGGATGCTTCGCCCGGAAAGAACTCCGCCGGGAAGGTCTCAGGCCCTTCCGTGGTTCTTACGCGATGACCACGGGATCGATCTCACAGAGGCAGGCAGATATGGACAAGGTCATCAAAAGCGACGCCGAATGGCGCGTCCAGCTCTCGCCCGAGGAGTTCCGCGTGCTGCGTCAGGCGGGCACGGAGCGGCCCTTCACCGGGGAGTACGTCGACACGAAGACGGTGGGGGTCTACTCCTGCCGCGCCTGCGGCGCCGAACTGTTCCGCTCCGAGGCCAAGTTCGACTCGCACTGCGGCTGGCCGTCGTTCTTCGAGCCGTCGGACTCGGACGCGGTCACGCTGCTGGAGGACGACTCCCTGGGCATGAGCCGGGTGGAGGTCCGCTGCGCCCGGTGCGACTCGCATCTCGGCCATGTCTTCCACGGTGAGGGCTACCCCACCCCCACCGACGACCGTTACTGCATCAACTCGGTCTGCCTGACCCACGAACCGGCCGAGTGAGGTCCGCCTCGGCGGTCACTTGGGCTTGGGGTGCGTGACGCGGCAGGTCTTGTCGTCCGGACCGAGGATGTTGGCCAGGACGGGGTTGCCGTTCTGGCCGAACTTCGCCTGGACGAAGACCACCGGGTTGCTCTCCCCGATCTCCTTGAGGTACTTCAGGCCCCTCTCGCACAGCGCGATGGCGGGCTTGGAGTTGCTCGCGTTCTCCGACAGGTTCGTGTAGATGCGCAGATATCGGCCGGTCGTGCGGATGTCCCTGACCCGCTTGGTCGTCTTGTCGTTCCAGCGGCTCGTGAAATAGGTGATCGCCTGGTCGTCCGTGTACTTCGACCGGCCGGACGCCATGACCTCGCCCTTCGAGCCGCCGACCCGGCCGGCGCTCGCGGCGCCGTCGGCGCTCGTGACGGTCAGCTCGCCCGCCGGGCTCGCGACGGGCGCGACCGCGGCCGCGCGGACCGGAGAGGGCGCACCGGAGCCGGCGAGCAGCGGCCGCACCACGACGGCGCACCCGGCGAGTGCCACCAGGCCGACGGACGCCTTGATCACGCGCGATTTGGTGCGCCGCTTCCGGCGGCGACCCCTGGAACGTGCCAGAACCCTCGACACCTCGCCTCACAACGACATAAGGGCTTTGCCCGAGTATGACAAAGATAACGAGATCATATCGGCGGTTCCCGGCAATTGGTACAGGGAGGGTCATCCTCTCGTACAGGGAGGGTCATCCGCGGGGGTTCTACCCGCGCCGCGGGCGCCGTACGCACCCGGGCCCGTACACGCGCAGCGCCCGCCGGTGACCCGGCGGGCGCTGCGCGTGGAACGCGGCAAACGGGTCAGGGCAGGGCCGCGACCAGCTCGCTGACCGGCTTCCTGCGCCCGGTGTAGAACGGGATCTCGATCCGGGTGTGGCGGCGGGCCTCGGCTCCGCGCAGGTGGCGCATGAGGTCGACGATGCGGTGCAGCTCGTCGGCCTCGAACGCGAGCATCCACTCGAAGTCGTTCAGCGCGAAGCAGGCCACGGTGTTCGCCCGTACATCCGGGAAGTCGCGGGCCATCCTGCCGTGCTCGGCGAGCATGGTCCGGCGCTCGACGTCGTCGAGGAGGTACCACTCAAGGGAGCGCACGAACGGATAGACCGAGACGAACCCCCTCGGCTCCTCCTCCGCCAGGAACGCCGGGATGTGCGACTTGTTGAACTCCGCCGGCCGGTGCAGCGCCATCGCCGACCAGACGGGCTCGCTCACGCGGCCGAGCGCGGTACGGCGGAAGCGGGAGTAGACCTCCTGCAGGTCCTCGGCCGCCGGAGCGTGCCACCAGAACATGTAGTCGGCGTCCGCGCGGAACCCGGAGACGTCGTAGCACCCGCGGGTCACGACGTCCTTGCCGCCCGCCTGCGCGAGCAGCTCGTCCACCTCGTCGGCGACGCCGTCGCGGCTCGGAGGCAGCTGGTCGCGCAGCCGGAAGACCGACCACATGGTGTACCGGATCACCTGGTTGAGATCACGCGCCTTGGGACGCGATGTGCCCTCCGTCATGCGTTCCATTCTGCCGTCTCACCCTTTCGGGTCGTTCGCCGCCCCGGCCGCGGCCCGCGGCTCGCTCGCGGCGAGATGGTCGAGGATCTGGGCGGCGGCGGTGCGGGCGGTGGCGGCGCACGCGGGAACCCCGACACCGTCGTAGGCCGCACCGCAGACCGCCAGACCGGGCTGGATGGACGTCGCCACGCGGATGCGGGCGACCCGGCCGAGGTGACCGACGTTGTACTGCGGCAGGGAGCCGCCCCAGCGGGTGATCCGGGTGTCGATCGGGAACGCCCGCACCCCGGTGACGTCGGCCATCTCGCTCACCGCGATGGCCACCAGCTCGGCGTCGTCCCGCTGGAGGACGTGCTCCTCCCCCAGACGTCCCATGGAGCAGCGCACGACCACCACGCCGGGGTCGGCCTCGGCCAGGTGCGGCCACTTGATCGTGCTGAAGGTCGCCGCCTTGACCGGCCTGCGCTCGACCGGCGGGACCAGGTAACCGCTGCCGGACGGCGGCACGGGGAACGCGTCCCTGGGATAGGCCAGGGTGGCGATGGCCATGCTGGCGTATTCGATCCCGGCCAGTTCGGCGGCCGCGCCCGGGACCTCACGCCGCAACAGCCGCGCGGCCGCGGTCGCGGGCACGGCGAGCACGACGGCGTCGGCCTCGATGATCTCCTCGTCCCGGGTGGGGCCGGTGACGAGCCGCCAACCGCCCGGGATCCGGACCAGCTCGCGCACCGTCACTCCGGTCCTGACGTCTGCTCCGGACGCCTTCGCGACCGCCTCGGGCAGGCTGCCCATGCCGTTCTTGAGCGTGGTGAAGACCGGCCCCGCGTCCTTGGGAACCGCCGCGACGACATCGCCGACGGCCTGCGTCAGGGACCGCTCCGTACGCGCGATGGCGGCGATCTGCGGCATGGTCGCCTGGAGGGAAAGCATCTCCGACCGGCCGGCGTAGACCCCGCCGAGCAGCGGTTCGACGAGTCGGTCGACGACCTCGCCCCCCACGCGGGCCCGGATGTAGGCGGCCACGGAGACATCCGTGGTGACCGTGGTCGGGGGAAGGATCCGGTCGAGCGCGACCCGGGCCAGTCCCCCGGGGGACAGGACCCGCGACGCGGCGAGCGCGGCCAGGTCGGACGGGACGCCCATCACCTGTCCCTTGGGCAGCGTGCGAAGCGCACCCCTGGACAGGATGGACGCGTGCGTCGTGCCGGGGTAGACGAGCATGTCGTCCATTCCGGCGAGCCCGGCCAGTTCCTTGCCCTCGGGCCTGCGGGCCAGCATGGCCTCGGCGCCGGCGTCCACCTCCAGACCGGCCACCTCGGACACGTGGAGCTTGCCGCCGATCCGCGGCGCCCCCTCCAGAACGGTGATCCGTATCTCGCGGGTGGCACCGCGCCGCAGATAGAGGGCGGCGGCCAGGCCGGCGATTCCACCGCCGACGACCACGACATGGCGCGGAGCTGGGGTTCCTTCCATAGCGATTAACGCTACCGGGCGGGGGGCACGGCCCCCGAACCGACGTGACCGCGCGGCGCGGAACCCGTGACAGGACCGTGACTCCGGCCACCGAACCCGCCGGGTCCCGGACTCGTCTTCACGGACATGACCAGATTCCGGTACGGAACAGCTGTTATCGTCGCGACGGCCTTCCTGATCTCCGGTTGCGGAGGGGCAAGCGGTTCCTCCGAGTCCGTGGCCCGTGACGAGTCCGCCACCGAGGCCGCCGTCGTTCCAGAACTCGCCCGCCCCCAGGCGGATTCGGGCGGCGGCTCGGGTGCCGGCGCCGACGCGATCGGCGAAACGAAGCCCGCGTCCTCGCAGAAGACGAGGATCGTGTCCGACCCTCGGGCGGTGATCTACACGGCCCAGCTGACCGTCCGGGTGAAGGATGTCAGCGCCGCCGCGGAGCAGGCCAAGCAGATCGTGACCGGCGCGGGCGGCTACGTCTCCGAGGAGCGGAGCAACTCATTCGCCAAGCGGGACGAGGCGGTCGTCACGTTCAAGATCCCGCCGACCGGCTACCCGGACGTACTGGCCCGCCTCGGCCGTGACCTCGGCAAACGGGAGTCGCTGCACCAGGGCGCGCAGGACGTCACCGAGGAGGTCGCCGACGTGGCCAGCCGGGTGAAGTCGGCGGAGTCGGCGCTCAACCAGTTCCGCACGCTGCTGCGCAAGGCGGAGAAGATCGGCGAGATCCTGGAGATCGAACGCGAGATCTCCAACCGCGAGGCCGAGTTGGAGTCGCTCCAGGCTCGGCAGAAGGCGCTTGCCTCCCAGACCGGCATGGCGACCGTCACCCTCAGCCTGGCCGGGCCCAAGGCGACGGTCCCCAAGCCCAAGCCGAAGGAGTCCGGGTTCTTCGCCGGTCTCGAGGTCGGCTGGAAGACGCTGGTCAGGGCCGTCGGGATCGGCCTCACCGTGCTGGGCGCGCTGCTGCCCTGGCTGGTCCTGGCCGCCCTCGTCGGGCTGCCCTTCGTGCTGGTCCACCGCCGGAACCGTGCCCGCCGTACGGCGTCGCCGGGCGCGGCGCAGCCCGGCTCCGCGGCCCCGGCCGGCTCCGCGCTCCGGCCCGGCGAGACCGCGAACGGCGAGAGCACGGGAGCCGAGAGCACGGGCGGGTCGCCCGGCACGTCCGCCTGACTCCTTCGCGACGTCGGGTGAGGAAAGCGCCGGACGTGGCGGCGGCCACGTCCGGCGCGAACCCGTGTCCAGCCCTGTCCGGCGCCATTTCCAGCACCGTGTCCAACCCTGTGCCCGGTACCGTGTCCAGCCCTGTGTCCGGCGCGCGCCGATCCTCGGGTCAGCGGGCGGACGCCTCGTGGACGAAGTCGGCCAGCCGCGCGAGCTGGTCGGGGTCGGTGGAGGGCAGGACGCCGTGGCCGAGGTTGAAGACGTGCCCCTCGGCCACCCGGCCACGCTCCAGCACCTCACGGGCGCGGGGCTCGACGACCTCCCACGGGGCCAGCAGGATGGCCGGGTCCAGGTTCCCCTGCAGGGCCTTGCCCGCGCCGACGCGGAGCGCGGCCTCGTCGAGCGGCACCCGCCAGTCCACCCCGACGACGTCGGCGCCGGCCTCCCCCATCAGGCCGAGCAGCTCGCCCGTTCCCACGCCGAAGTGGATGCGGGGCACGCCGAGGTCGACCAGGCCCGAGAAGATCTTGCTCGTGTGCGGCAGCACGTACGAGCGGTAGTCCGCCGGGGCGACCGCGCCGACCCACGAGTCGAAGAGCTGGATCGCGGACGCGCCCGCGGCGACCTGGATGCGCAGGAAGGCCAGGGTGATCGTGGCCAGCCGGTCCATCAGCTCGTGCCACAGCTCCGGCTCGCCGTACATCATCGCCTTGGTGCGGTCGTGGTTCTTCGAGGGACCGCCCTCGATGAGGTACGACGCGAGCGTGAACGGCCCTCCGGCGAACCCGATCAGGGGGATGCCGTCGAGCTCCTTCACGAGCGACTGCACGGACTCCGTGACATACGGGACGTCGCCCGGCTCGATGGGCCGCAGAGTGGCGACGGCGGACGCGTCACGGATCGGCGCGTCCACCACGGGGCCGACGCCCGGCACGATGTCGAGGGCGACGCCGATGGCCTTGAGGGGGACCACGATGTCGCTGAAGAAGATCGCGGCGTCCGTGGAGTATCGCCGGACCGGCTGCATGGTGATCTCGACCACGAGGTCCGGCGTCGCGCACGCGTCGAGCATCGAGGTCCCCTCGCGCACCCGGCGGTACTCCGGGAGCGATCGCCCCGCCTGGCGCATGAACCAGACGGGCGTGTGCGGGACGGGCTCGCGACGGCAGGCGCGGAGGAAGGCTGAGTCGGCAAGGTGGGCAGTCACGGTCCCAGCGTCCCATGTCAAGGGCCCGGCCCACGCACCGGTCGCGGGATCCGTCCCCCTTCGCCGCGCGTTCCCGGCACGGCGCACGGCGCCTGCCGCCGCCTCTCCTGCCCAGAGACTCGCGAGTGTACGCGCGTGTCGCCGCGCGCCGACGGTACGGCGCGGGCCAAGCATCGGTATGGTGAACCTCTCCGCTTCATGAGGTTCACCTCACAGGTCGGCAAAGTGTTCGCAATCGGGCTTCCGGCATCGATTCCAATACCACTTTCGAGACACGCCGAGCGCGTTGCGGGGAAATGTCGGCGGGACATGTCAACGTCAGAGCAGTCCCGATCACTAGGGACACAACCGTGGATCCGACGAGAGGCCCCGGAGCGATGACGTCGATGTGGAGTTCCCCCGAACACCGCACTGAGCACTGTGCCGGTTGCGACGCCGAGCGCGCGTTCGAACAGCCGCCCTGCCCTGACGCTCACGACGACTGTCCCGAGCGGGTGTGCACGACCTGCGGATTCGCCCTGTTGCTTGCGACGGCCTCGGTTTGATCGGTACGTATGCCCCCCACAGCCATCCCCCTGCTTCGTGCACTCCCGAATCCGGCCTACGCTTCGGCTATGACCCTCGGTGACGCACCCGTGCCTCCGGCCGCCTTCCGGCGGGCGCTGGAGACGTTGCGGCCCGCCAAGGTCAGACCGGAGATCGAGCTGGAGGACATCCCCGCGCCGCAGCGCCTCGCGCCCTATTCCGGGGCGGTCGGAGCCTCCGTCTACCGTGACGACGACGAGCTGGCGGTCGGCCGTCTGATCATGCTGTTCGACCCGGACGGTCAGCGCGGCTGGGAGGGGCAGTTCCGCCTGGTCGCCTACGTCCGCGCCGACATGGAGCCGGAGATCACCACGGATCCGCTGCTCGGTCCGGTGGCCTGGAGCTGGCTCACCGAGTCGCTCGACGCGCACGGCGCTGCCTACGCCGCGGCCGGCGGCACGGTGACCCGTGCCGTGTCGGAGGGTTTCGGTAACAAGTCCGCCGACCCCGTCACCACCGAGCTGGAGCTGCGGGCCTCCTGGTCCCCTCTCGACGAGGACCTGTCCGCGCATGCCGCCGCCTGGTGCGATCTGATGTGTCTCGCCGCGGGCATCCCACCCCTTCCACCCGATGTCGCGGCGCTGCGGCTCCGCCCGGCGCGTCGCGAAGATCCGAAAGCCCCGTAACTCGTGACCGAACCTGAAGTTCAGCTCTTGTTGGAGCCGCGTGAGGGAATTCCGCCCGTCATCGAGGACGACGCCGCGCTCGCGGCGGTCGTGCGCGCCTTCGCCGGAGGGAGCGGCCCCGTCGCGGTGGACGCCGAGCGTGCCTCCGGCTACCGCTACAGCGGCCGCGCCTACCTGGTGCAGTTGCGCCGGGCCGGAGCCGGCACCGCGCTGATCGACCCCGTGGCCTGTCCCGACCTGACCGCCCTGCACGACGCCGTCGCCGACGGTGAGATCGTCCTGCACGCGGCGACCCAGGACCTGCCCTGTCTGACCGAGCTGGGCTTCCGCCCGCGGAAGCTGTTCGACACCGAGCTCGCGGGACGGCTGCTCGGCTACGAGCGGGTCGGGCTGGGCACGATGGTCGAGGTCGTCCTGGGCCTGCGGCTGGAAAAGGGCCATTCGGCGGCCGACTGGTCCAACCGCCCCCTCCCGGAAGACTGGCTGCGCTATGCGGCGCTTGACGTCGAGGTGCTGATCGAGCTCAGGGACGCCCTGTTCTCGGAGCTGACCTCCAGCGGCAAGCTGGAGTGGGCCCTGGAGGAGTTCTCCTCGATCCTCGCGGCTCCGAGCGCCCCTCCGCGCAGCGATCCGTGGCGGCGCACCTCGGGCATCCATCGCGTACGGTCGCTGCGCGGCCTCGCCGTGGTCCGCGAGCTGTGGACGCTTCGGGACGAGATCGCCCAGGACATCGACCTCGCCCCCGGACGGGTGCTGCCGGATTCCGCGATCGTGCAGGCCGCGCTCGACCAGCCGCGCACCACGAAGGCGCTGACCGAGATCGCCCCGTTCACCGGCAGGAGCGCGCGTCGCCATCTGCGCGACTGGCTGGCCGCGGTCGCCCGGGGCCGGACGATGCCGGACGCCGAGCTGCCCCAGCCGATGGGGCCGGGTGACGGTCCGCCTCCGGCCAACCGGTGGGCCGACCGGGATCCGGAGGCGGCGAAGCGGCTGGCCGCGGCCCGGACGGTGATCGCCGCGCTCGCCGACGAGCACCGGATGCCCACCGAGAACCTGCTGCAGCCGGACGCGGTACGGCGGCTCACCTGGGAGCCGCCCGCCGACCTGTCCCAGGAGTCGATCGCCCTGCGGCTGCGCCAACTGGGGGCGCGGCAGTGGCAGATCGGCCTGACGGCCTTCCCGATGGCGAAGGCGCTCCAGCGGCTGGACGCCAAGAGCACCGCCTGACGCCCGGCCTCCCCCGCCGTCGAACGCCGAGCGCCGACCACCCAACGGTGGTCGGCGCTCGGCGTTCCGCGTCAGAAGCCGCTCTGCCGTACGGGCAGGTCGATGACGCCGAGGGCGGCGAGCAGTCCGGCCCCGGCCAGGACGGCGAGGAGGGCCCACGCGACGGGGTGCCCGAGGTTGACCGTCCAGGACGCCCCGATCCGGGCGTGGAGCAGGATCGCCGGGTCGCGGCGGTTGACGTAGACGGTTCCGGCCAGGAACCAGTGCCGGTCGTCGTCGCGCTGGGTGACGCCGGAGTCCTCGTCCTCCTCCCCCGGAAGAGCCGGCAGGCGGTGTCCCGCGTGACCGACCCGGCTCTCCCACACCAGCCACGCGACCAGCAGGCCGACGGACGGCAGGTACGTGACGACGGTCCAGAGCGTCGAGGGTGCGACGACCGTCCACAGCTGTAGCGCCGACGCGAGCAGGCCGAGGTTGAGGCAGGCCACGCCGAGGAGCGACAGGCGCGCCATGCCGCCCAGGTAGACGCGGTACCTGCGGGCCGAGCCCACAGGACG
This sequence comes from Microtetraspora glauca, assembly GCF_040656155.1. Lineage (NCBI taxonomy): Bacteria > Bacillati > Actinomycetota > Actinomycetes > Streptosporangiales > Streptosporangiaceae > Microtetraspora > Microtetraspora glauca. The sequence goes on along the minus strand of NZ_JBFALK010000002.1, from coordinate 429,246 downwards.
GGCGGCGTCGAGGTCGGGGCGGGCGCGCAGCAGGAGCAGCGTCACGGCGAGGATCAGCAGCGTGACCGCGAGCTGGTACATCACCGGCGCGAATGCGGTCAGCACGGTGACGGGTTCCCGCCGGGCCGCGTCGACGCCGTAGCCGGAGAAGCGCGGCAGCGTGGCGGGCAGGTCGCCGTATCGCCACCAGCCGAGGCCCGCGGTGAGGAGGAGCGTCGCCGCGCCCGGGAGTGTCCAGGACCAGGGCAGTCGCACCGGATCGGTGCGGAAGGTGGTGTTCACGGTGACGCCCTGGCGCTGCTCGTCCCGCCACCCTCCGGCCAGCTTGGCCGCGCGCAGCCGGCGCGCGGACCGCCAGTACAGCAGCAGGTCCGCCACGACCAGGGCCGTCGCGGTGGCGCCGACGACGCTCGTGCTTCCTCCTCTCACGAGGAGCGGCACGGAGACGGCCACCGCGCATGCTCCCGCCGCCAGGGCCAGCCTGGCGTAGGCGCGCCGCTGGGCGATCACGGCCGGGTCGCCGGCCCTGGCGTGGGACACGCGCACGCCGAACGGCGTCGTCGGCCCGGCCATCGCGGGCACGGCCAGCATCAGGCAGGTGACCAGGACGATGGCGGTCACGTCGGCGGCGATCAGCGGTGTCACGATGTCGCCCTCTCCCCGGCACGGAATCCCGACAACATCGCCGCGCACCGCCGTACGACGTCGTCATGGTCGAGCCCGTGGACGGTGGCCTCCGCGAGCAGCACGCCCATCCTCTCCTCCCAGTCCTCGGCGAACCCGGGCTCGGGCGGCCCGGAGTACGGATCTCGCCGGATCACCGCGCCGCTCTTGCGGTTGACGCGGATGACTCCCTCCTGACGCAGCAGGTCGTACGCCTTGTTCACGGTGTGGAAGTTGATCCCGAAATCGGCGGCGAGCTGCCGCGTGGACGGCAGCGGGTCGCCCTCCACCGCCTCCCCGCGAGCGACCGCCTCCACGATCCGGTCCCTGATCTGCTGGTAGATCGGGACCTCGCTGTCGAGATCGAGCGTCAGGTTCACAGGTAGGAGCATAGCTGATATACAACTTATAGAACAGATACATCTGATGTTCCAGAAAGAGGGCCGAGATGATCCGGACAGAGATCCGCGACGGGGTGCTGGTGGCGAGCTTCGCGCCGTGGACGCGGCCGTTCGTACGGCGAGCCGAGATGAGAGTGCCGCTGGCGGCGACCCGCGAGGTGCGGCTCGAAGCGGATCCGCGGGCCGCCGCCAGCGGGATGCACGCGGGCCTGCTCATCAGCGGGCTCATGAAGGTCGGCACGTGGACCGGCCTGAACGGCGTCCGGCGGCTGGTCTGCGCCCGCCGTGACGTTCCCGGCGTGCGGATCGTCCTTGCCGGCAGGATCGAGAACGTCGACGAGCTGCTCCTCAGCGTTCCGGACGCGGCCGGGCTCCGGGCTCAGATCATGGGGGCGCACGCGTGAGCACGCGATCCTGGGAGATCGAGGTGCGCGGCCTGACCAAGACCTTCGGCACCGTGGAGGCGGTCACCGACCTCGGCTTCACCGTCACCCCGGGCACGGTGACCGCCTTCCTCGGCCCGAACGGCTCGGGCAAGACGACCACCATGCGGATGCTGCTCGGGCTGGTCACGCCCACCGCGGGCCGCGCCACCATCGGCGGCCTGCGCTACGCGAAGCTGCCCCGGCCTGCCGCGACGGTCGGGGCCGTGCTGGACACGTCGGGGTTCCACCCTGACCACACCGCCCGCGACCATCTCGGCGTGTACGCCCGCCTGGGCGGCTTCGCCTCCTCACGGGTGCGCGAGGTCATGGACCTGACCGGCGTGACGCCGTTCGAGGGACGGAGGACCCGCGCCCTGTCCACCGGGATGCGGCGGCGGCTCCACCTGGCGACGGCGCTGCTCGGCGATCCCCCCGTACTGCTGCTGGACGAACCCGGCAACGGCCTGGATCCCGAGGGCATCGCGTGGCTGCGCGCCTTCCTGCGCCGGCTCGCCGCCGAAGGCCGCACGGTCCTGGTCTCCAGCCACGTCCTCAGCGAGGTGGAGCAGATGGCCGAGCACGCCGTGGTGATCCGCGGCGGGCGGCTGGTCGCGACCGGTCCGGTCGCCGACCTGTACGGCGAGGCCGCCGTGCGGGTCCGCTCGCCGCGGGCCGGGCCGCTGACCGCCGTCCTCCTCGCCGCCCATCCCGGCGCGGTCCGCGTGGAGGACCTGGAGCCGGACACGTTGCGGATCCATGGGCTGACCGCGGCCGGGATCGCCGCGGACGCCGCGGCGCACGGCATTCCGCTGCACGAGATCACTCCAGAACGGCCCACCCTCGAACACGCCTTCCTCCACCTCACCGGACACGACCAGGGGGACACCCGATGACCGCGCTCGTCTCGGCGGAGCTGCGCCGCCTGGCCGCCACCAGGCTATGGCTGTGGGGACTGCTCGCCTCGATCGGCAGCGGTGGCTTCATCGGCCTGCTCGCCCTCATCGGCCCGGAGAACTTCGACCCGCCGATGCCCGGCCTGGAGACGGCGACGGGCGTGCGCGTGCTGCTCGGCCTGCTCGGCCTGTGCGCGTTCGTACCCGCCCTGCTCGGCACGACCGCCGTGGCCTCCGAATACCGCCATCGGACGATCACCACGACGGCGTTGTTCGTCCCCGGGCGCTGGACCACGCTCGCCGCCAAGCTGGCGGCGTACGCCGCCGCGGGACTCGCCTACGGGCTGGTCGCCGTCACCGTGGCCGGAGCGGCGCTCTTCGGGGCGGCGGCGCTCAAGGGCGTCACGCTCGGTCTGCCCGCGGCCACGGCGCTGGCCTTGCTGTCCAGGATCACGGTGACGATGGCCGTCTACACGCTGGTGGGCGTCGCGGTAGGGGCCCTGATCCCGAACCAGGTGGCGGCGGCGGCCGTGCTCGGCGCCTACTTCTACATGATCGAGACCGCGCTGCTGCTCATCCCCGGTGTCAACGTGCTCTACCCCTACCTGCCCGGCGGCGCGACGGCGGCGATCACCGGGTTCACCTACCTGACCGAGGCGCTGGCGCGGCAGACGGGCGGCGGCGCGGCCCCGCTCCTCTCCGCCCCGCTCGGCGCCGCCGTGCTCGTCGGGTACGCGCTGGTGGCGGCCGCGGTCGCCGTGATCGTTCCCCTGCGGCGCGACATCACCTGACCGCCCTCGCCCGGCCCGGCCTCGCGGCGGCGTCAGACCCTCTGGACGCTCTCGCGGAGCACGACCTCACCCTCGACGCGGACGACGCGCGGCTCGTCCTCCTCCGCGAGCGCGAGTTCCACCGCCCGCGCCCCCATGGCGGCGAGCGGCAGCCGTACCGTCGTCAGGTGCGGCACGAGGTCGCGCAAGGTGGCGATGTCGTCGAAGCCGGCCACCGAAAGGTCGCCGGGAACTCCGGTCCCGCGCTCCCGGAGCGCGGCGACGGCGCCGACCGCCATCACGTCGTTGACGGCGAAGACGCAGGTCACGTCGTCGGACACCTCCTGGACCGCCGCGTGACCGCCGTCCCTGTCGAAGCTCCCGTGGATCACCTCGGGCCGCGGCAGGCCCAGCTCGGCGAGCGCGGCCGTGAATCCGGCGCTGCGGTCGGCCGCCGTGACGAGGTCGGCGGGCCCGGCCAGCACGGCGAACCTGGTGTGCCCAAGCGCGGCGAGCGCGCGGGCCAGGTCGGCCGCGCCCTCGCGGTTGGCCGGGGCGACCGTCGAGACGCCGAGCAGGTCCTGCCCGACGCAGGCGACCCGCCCCCCGGCGTCGCGGTACCGGTCCAGCTCGGCGCGGAGCCGCGCGGTGACCGAGGCGTCGGAGACGCGCGAACCGGCGATCAGCACGGCCCGTACGCGCTGCGCGTTGAGCGTCGACACGTAGTCGATCTCACGGCCGGGGTCGCGGTGGGTGGTGCCGACCATGACCATGTGGCCGTGCGCGTCGGCTGCGCGCATCGCACCGTCGGCGAGCACCGCGAAGTAGGGGTCGGCCAGGTCGTGGACGACCAGCCCGATGACGTTGCTCGCGCCGCGGGCCAGCGTCTGGGCGGCGACGTTCGTGCGGTAGCCCAGCTCGACGGCCGCGCGCCGCACCCGGTCGCGCAGCTCTATACCGACCTGGCGAGTGCTGCCGTTGAGCACGCGTGAGGCCGTGGCGAGCGACACTCCCGCGTGCCGCGCCACGTCTTCCAGAGTGACCACTCCACCTCCCCGGGAAGCGGTTTCCCAGTATGCCCGAACGAGATCCCGGGAGATATCCGCGTTTTGGCCCCCGATCGCGTACGGTAACGGCATCATTACGAGATGTCCGCCCTGACACCGCGGCGTCGTCCCGCCCCCGACGGGCTGCCCGCGTCCCCCGGATCCGCACGGCTCACCCTCCTGCGCGCGCGTGCGGCCGGCGCGCGCCGCGCCGCGCTGCTCATGCTCGGGATCTCGACGACCCTCCTGGTCACCGTCCAACTCCTGGCCGAGCGGGCCGACACCGGCCGGGCTGCGTCGCCGTACGCCGTGGCGGCGCTCGCGGTGTTCGTCGTGACGTTGCCCGCGCTGACGGCCAGCCAGGTGCTGTGGGGCATCCGGGAGCAGGAGGCGAGGAGCGGCGAGCGGGAGGTGTTCGCGACCAGGCCCCGGCCCGACGCCCGGCGACTGCTCGCCCGGCTGGCGATCGCGGCCTGCTGGGCGGTGGTGGTCCTGCTCGGGCTCACCATGCCCCGGCTGTTCACCGACGCCGGCCTGTACGGCGCCGCGGACCGGTTGGCGTCCGCCGCCGAGACGCTGGCGATGACCTGCTACATGGGCGGGATGGCATTCCTCCTGTGGTGGGGCAGGGACGTGATCGTCGCGGCCGCGAGAAGGCAGCCGCCCCCGGATCCGTGGGACGACGCCGTGCCGCCCCGGCCGCGGGAGCGCCGGCTTCCGGCGGCGGCGGCGATCGTGCTGGTCCTCGCGCTGATCTCCGCCCGCGCGCACCTGTGGGCACCGGACGCCGTGACCGTGCTCGCGCTGGCGGTGGCGGCCCTGACCGCCTGCGTCGCGGCCGTCTTCGGACGGCCAGGCCGGGCACCCCGCTCCGCGGAGTAGTTACCGATAAGTAGCATTGGTCCGAGAAGCTACCGATCAGTAGGAGCGAACCTCGTGCCTGCGTCCCGTGAAGTCGTCTTCGTCGACGGCGTGCGCACGCCTTTCGGCAGGTCGGGCCCCAAGGGCCTGTACGCCGAGACGCGTGCCGACGACATGGTTGTCCGCGTCATCCGCGAGCTGATGCGCCGCAATCCCGGCCTCCCGCCCGAGCGGGTGGACGAGGTGGCCATCGCGGCCACCACCCAGATCGGCGACCAGGGCCTGACCATCGGCCGCTCGGCCGCGGTGCTGGCCGGGCTGCCCAAGTCGGTCCCCGGTTATGCCATCGACCGAATGTGCGCCGGCGCGATGACCGCCGTCACCAACGTGGCGGGCGGCATCTCCTTCGGCGCCTACGACGTGGCCATCGCCGGCGGTGTCGAGCACATGGGCCGCCACCCGATGGGCGAGGGCGTCGACCCCAACCCCAGGTTCCTGTCCGAGCGGCTGGTGGACGGCTCCGCCCTGATCATGGGCATGACGGCGGAGAACCTGCATGACCGCTATCCGTCGATCACCAAGGACCGCGCCGACGCGTTCGCCGTGGCGTCCCAGGAGAAGGCCGCCAAGGCGTACGCCGACGGCAGGATCCAGCCGGACCTGGTCCCGATGGCGGCCCGCAAGGCCGCCGAGGGATGGGGACTCGCCACCGCCGACGAGGCGCCGCGTCCCGGGACCACCCTGCAAGCGCTGCGAAGCCTGAAGACCCCCTTCCGCCCGCACGGCAGGGTCACCGCGGGGAACGCCTCCGGCATCAACGACGGCGCCACCGGTTGCCTCGTCGCCGCGCGGGACGTCGCCGAGGAGCTCGGACTCCCCGCGCGCATGCGGCTGGTCTCCTACGCGTTCGCGGGCGTGGACCCCGAGGTCATGGGCGTCGGCCCGATCCCCTCGACCGAGCGCGCGCTACGCCTGGCCGGGCTGTCCATCGACGACATCGGCCTCTTCGAGATCAACGAGGCGTTCGCCGTACAGGTGCTCGCGTTCCTGGAGCACTTCGGCATCGCCGACGACGACCCCCGGGTGAACCCGTACGGCGGCGCGATCGCCTTCGGCCACCCCCTCGCGTCCTCCGGCGTACGGCTCATGATCCAGCTCTCGCGCGAGTTCGCCGAGCGGCCGGACGTCCGGTACGGCATCACCACGATGTGCGTCGGCATGGGCATGGGCGGCACGGTCATCTGGGAGAACCTCGCATGAGCGACATCGAGACCTACAAGAGCCTGCTCGCGGGCAAGGACACCGGCGAGGTCGTCACCAGGGCGCTGGTGCGCGACGTCGAGTTGCCGTACGGCGCGGGCACCATGGCGCTGATCACGCTGGACAACGGGCTCGACCACACCAAGCCCAACACGTTCGGACCGCAGGGCCTGCTCGCGCTGAACGACGTCCTGGACGCGATCGAGGCGCGCGGCGACGTCGCCGCTGTCGGCGTCACCGGCAAGCCGTTCATCTTCGCGGTGGGCGCCGACCTCAAGGGGGCGGCGGCCGTGGCCACGCACGAGGAGGCGGCCGCCATCGGCGGGCTCGGCCACCACGTCTTCCGCCGCCTCGGCGAGCTGGGCGTGCCCACGTTCGCCTTCGTCAACGGCGCGGCCATGGGCGGCGGCCTGGAGATCGCCCTGCACTGCGCGTACCGGACGGTCTCCTCGGGAGTTCCGGCCGTCGCGCTGCCCGAGTGCTTCCTCGGCCTGGTTCCCGGCTGGGGCGGCACCCAGCTCCTCCCCCGGCTGATCGGCCCGGAGAAGGCCATCAAGCTGATCATCGAGAACCCGCTCTCGCAGAACCGCATGATCAAGGGGCGGGACGCGTACGAGCTGGGCGTCGCCGACGCGATGTTCGAGCCGGCCGACTTCCTGGAGGAGTCGCTGCGCTGGGCCGCCCGGGTGCTGCGCGGCGAGGAGACCGTGACCCGCGCGCCGTACGAAGGCGACTGGGACAAGGCCGTCGCGGACGCGCGCGTCCTGGTGGACCTGAAGCTGCGCGGCGCCTCCCCCGCTCCCTATCGCGCGCTCGACCTGATCGCGCTGGCCCGCACCGCCTCCAGGGACGAGGGCTTCGCCGCCGAGGACCGTGCGCTCGCCGACCTGCTGATGGGCGACGAGCTGCGCGCCGGGCTGTACGCCTTCGACCTGGTGCAGCGCCGGGCCAAGAAGCCGGCGGGCGCGCCGGACAAGGCCCTGGCCCGCAAGGTCACCAAGGTCGGCGTGGTCGGCGCCGGGCTGATGGCCTCCCAGCTCGCGCTGCTGTTCGCGCGGCGGCTGGAGGTGCCGGTCGTGCTGACCGACCTCGACCAGGCCCGCCTCGACAAGGGCGTGGGCTACGTACGCGCCGAGGTGGACAAGCTGCTCGCCAAGGGCCGCGTCTCCGCCGACCAGGCGGGCCGGCTCAGGGCCCTGGTGAGCGGCTCGCTGACCAAGGACGCCTTCGCCGACGCGGACTTCGTCATCGAGGCGGTCTTCGAGGATCTCGACGTCAAGCGGAAGGTGCTCGCCGAGGTCGAGGCCGTCGTCTCCGACGAGTGCGTCCTGGCCACCAACACCTCCTCGCTCTCGATCACCGCCATGGCGTCCGGGCTGAGGCGTCCGGAGCGGGTCGTCGGCTTCCACTTCTTCAACCCGGTGGCGGTGATGCCGCTCCTGGAGATCGTCCGGGGCGACGCCACCGACGACGCCACGCTCGCCACCGCGTTCTCCGTCGCCAAGACGCTGAAGAAGTCGTCCGTGCTGGTCAAGGACGCGCCCGCGTTCGTGGTGAACCGGCTGCTGACCCGGTTCATGGGCGAGATCACCGCGGCCGCCGACGAGGGCACGCCCCTGGAGGTCGCCGACCACGCGCTGGACGGCCTCGGCCTGCCCATGACGCCGTTCACGCTGCTCCAGCTCGTCGGCCCGGCCGTCGCGCTGCACGTCGCGGAGACCATGCACGCCGCCTTCCCGGAGCGCTACGGCGTGTCCGGCAACCTGGCCACGCTGGTCGCCGCCGGCAAGCCGGGCGTCTACGGCTCCGACTTCCAGATCGACCCCGAGGTACGGACGCTGTTCGAGGGCGGCGCCTCCCCGTCCACCGGTGAGGACGTACGGCTCCGCGCGCTCAGGGCGCTGGCCGAGGAGATCCGCCTGATGCTCGACGAGGGCGTGGTCGCGGCGGCCCAGGACATCGACCTGTGCGTGATCCTCGGCGCCGGATGGCCGTTCCACACCGGCGGCATCACGCCGTACCTGGACCGTGAGGGCATCTCGGAGGCGGTGACCGGCTCCCGGTTCCTCGCACCCGGCGTGGCCTCCGTCCCGGCGTAGGAGCGATCCGCCGGACGACCTGGAGCGGCCTTCGTGGCGGCTCCAGGTCATGCCGTCGGCGTCAGTTCGCGGACCCCGCCGGAACCAGCCAGCGAACGTCCTGGCCCGTGAAGGCGGCGATGGTGTCGAAGTCGCGGTCGTAGTGGACGACCACGGCGTCGTTCAGCTCAGCGCACGCGGCGATCATGAGGTCCGAGACGCCGGGACCACGATGCCGCCCGCGTCTGACCAACTCACGTTGGACGTCCCTGGCGCGCGCGCAGACCGCGCGCGTGATGGGCAGATCCAGGTAGAGATCCTTACGATCGGAGGCGATCGAGTCGAACTCGGCGAGGTTGCGGGCGCTGTACCCGACCTCTAGATCGATAATCGCGCAGGTGGCGAGAACACCGGCCTCGTCAAGGGCGAAGAACGCGTCTCTCGCCTTACCGTGTCGCTCGGCGCGGGCGAGCGCGCTCTTGTCTACGAGGTAGACCTCCGTCAACGCCAGGCTCCGTCCATCACCTCGTCGTCGGCGATGTCGGAAGAGCCGAGGCTGTTGATCAGCCTGCGCCGGCGCTCGCGACTCTTGTGCTCCGCCTCGACGGCCGCCACCAGCGCGGCGTGAATGGTCTCCTTCTTGGTCTTGGTGCCGAGTGCCTTCGCGGCGGCCTCGGTCAACTCCGTGTCCAGATCGATGACGGTTTTCATCGGCCCCTCCAATAGCCCGGCGTATATATGAATATATACTCGCACCGGCTGACCTGCTCGCGCCTCTCACCATCGACTACGCCATAGGACCGTGACCGTGACGCTGGCTCTCCTGTCGCAAAGACCCGGGTAACCATGCGGGAGTTGTTACTGGGGCTGAGTCTCGGGCTGGGGGCCGGGGTCGCGCCTGGTGCGCTGCTCGGCCTGGTGATCACGGCGAGCCTGCGCGGCGGCTTCCGGGCCGGGCTCGGGCTGGCCTGCGTCCCCCTGCTCTCCGACCTTCCGGTCGTGCTGCTCTCGGTCACCGCCGCCGGCGCGCTGCCCGGCGTGTTCCTGCGCGTCCTGGCCGTCGTGGGCGGCCTCTACGTCGTCCACCTGGCGATCTCCGCCGCCCGCGAGTCCCGTACGGCCCGGCCCCCCGAACCCGGCGTCACGGTTTCCTCCGCCACCGGGCCCTCCTCCGTCCGGGAGGTGCTGCGCGGCGTCGCGGTCAACATGCTGAATCCGCACCCATGGCTCTTCTGGATCGCCGTCGGCGCTCCGATCTTCGCCGCGGCCTGGGAGCGGACCCCGGCCGCCGCCCTCGCCTTCACCGGAGGCTTCTACCTGGTGCTGGTCGGGTCCAAGGTGGTGCTGGCGGCCATGGTCGGCGCGGGGCGGCACCGGCTCGGGGTACGTGGCTACCGCGTCCTGCTCGCCGGAAGCGCCCTGCTGATGGCCGCCACCGGGCTGCTGCTGCTCGTCCGGGGCGTCACCGGCTAGCCGGGCCCTGCTGTGGCGGGCGCCGTACCCGAAGTAGAGCACGACGCCGGCGATCATCCACACGACGAACCGCAGCCAGGTCTCCACGGGCAGGTTGAGCATCAGGTAGAGGCACGCGAGCACGGAGAGGATCGGCAGCACCGGGACCCAGGGCGCGCGGAACGCGCGGGGCAGGTCGGGCCGGGTCCGGCGCAGGATGACCACACCGATCGAGACGACCACGAACGCGAAGAGCGTCCCGATATTGACCAGTTCGGCGATCGCGGCCAGCGGGATCAGCGCGGCGAGGGTCGCGGTGGCCACGCCGATCACAATGGTGATCACGTACGGCGTGTGGAACCGTCGGTGGACGCGGGCGAGCCCGCGCGGCAGCAGGTTGTCGCGGCACATGGCGAAGAAGACCCGGCTCTGGCCGAGCATGAGGATCATCACCACGGTGGTGAGCCCGGCGATGCCCCCGAAGCTGATCACGGTCGCCAGCCACGACTGGCCGACGGAGAGGAACGCGTCCGCGAGCGGCGCGGACTCGCTCAGCTCCGTGTACGGCTGCATGCCGACGACCACCAGGGAGACCGCGACGTACAGGACCGTGCAGATCGCCAGCGAGGCGAGGATGCCGATCGGCAGGTTGCGCTGCGGGTCGCGGGTCTCCTCCGCGGCCGTGGCGACGACGTCGAACCCGATGTAGGCGAAGAAGACGAGCGCGGCGGCGGTGAAGATGCCGAAGACCCCGAAGGCGACCGGCGTCACACCGAACAGCACCTGGATGAGCGGCGAGGCCAGTCCACCCCTGGTCTCGATCTCCCGTGCCGGGGGGATGAACGGCTGGTAGTTCTCCGCCTTGAGGAAGAACAGGCCGGCCACGATGACGAGCAGGACGACGCTCACCTTGATCGTCACCATGACGGCGTTGAACCGGGCCGACGTCTTGATGCCCAGGACCAGGATGGCGGTGAGGATCAGCACGATGGCCGCCGCCGGAATGTTCACCACTGCCTTGTCCCCGGCGATGGAGGCGGGCAGGTCCACGCCGACGCTCCTCAGCAGCGACGTGAAGTAGCCCGACCAGCCGGAGGCGACCACGGCGGCGGCGAGCGTGAGTTCCAGCACGAGGTCCCAGCCGATGATCCAGGCCGGGAACTCGCCGATGGTCGCGTACGCGAAGGTGTAGGCGGAGCCCGCGACCGGCACGGTGGCGGCGAACTCCGCGTAACACAGGGCGGCGAGGCCGCAGGCGACCGCCGCGGCGACGAAGGAGATCGCGACAGCGGGGCCCGCCGTGGTCTTGGCCGCGACGCCGGTGAGCACGAAGATGCCGGTGCCGATGATGACACCGACGCCGAAGACGGTCAGGTCGAGCGCGCTCAGGGTGCGGACGAGCCGGTAACGCCCACCCTGAGTGTCCTCGATCGACTGCTCGACCGACTTCGTGCGAAGAATGCTCAACCGGCTCATATGCAGGCCCCCGATCCCCGATGACCTGCAGGGTTCCCGGAAACGCGCAGATCACGCGCGTTTCCGGGGGAGGGGCGTCAGACCTGGCCGGCCGGGTCGTCCTCTAGGGCGGGCGAGCGCCGCGCCACGGTCTCGGTGATCTCGCGGGCGAGGTCCTGCCCGGTGAGGCCGATCTCGGCGAGGATCTTCGGCCGCTTGGCGTGGTCGAGGAACCGCTGCGGGATGCCGTAGGTGCGGACCGGCACGTCCACGTCGGCGTCGCGCAGCATGCGGGCGACCGCGTCGCCCACGCCGCCGACCCGGCCGTTGTCCTCGACGACGACCACGAGCTTGTGCTCGGCGGCGGCCGGGATCAGCGCCTCGTCGAGCGGCTTGACCCAGCGCGGGTCGACCACCGTGGCCGAGATGCCCTGGGCGTCGAGCAGCGCCGCGGCGTCGAGGCAGATCTCGGCCATCGAGCCGGCCGCGACCAGCAGCACGTCGGGCTCTCCGGAGCGGAGCACGTCCATCGTGCCGAGCTTGCCGACGGCCTCGATGTCCCCCGCGACCGCGCCCTTGGGATAGCGGACCACGGACGGCCCGTCGTCGATCGCGACGGCCTCGCCGAGCAGTTCGCGCAGCCGCCGCGCGTCGCGGGGGGCGGCGATCGACAGGCCGGGGATGACCTGGAGGATCGACAGGTCCCACATGCCGTTGTGGCTGGCGCCGTCGTCGCCGGTGACACCGGAGCGGTCCAGCGTGACGACGACGGGAAGCCGGTGGAGGGCGACGTCCATGAGCAGCTGGTCGAAGGCCCGGTTCAGGAAGGTGGCGTAGAGGGCGACCACCGGGCGCAGCCCGCCGAGCGCGAGGCCGGCGGCGGAGGTCAGGGCGTGCTGTTCGGCGATGCCGACGTCGTAGATCCGGTCGGGATACGCCTCGGCGAACTCGGCCAGCCCCACGGGGTACAGCATCGCCGCGGTGATCGCGACGATGTCCCTGCGCTGGGCACCGAGCCGGACGATCTCCTCGCTGAACACGTTGGTCCAGCTGTGCGGTTTCGGCCGCTCCTCGCCGGTGATCGGGTCGAACGGGCCGGGCCCGTGGAAGCAGTCCTCGTCGTGGTTCTCCGCGGGCGAGTAGCCGTGGCCCTTGTGGGTGAGGACGTGCACGATGACCGGACCGCCGAAGGCCCGGGCCTTGCGCAGGGCGGCCTCCACGGCCTCCTGGTCGTGCCCGTCGATCGGGCCGACGTACTTGAGGCCGAGGTCCTCGAACATCACCTGCGGGGCCAGTATGTCCTTGATGCCCTTCTTGACGCCGTGCAGGGCGTCGTAGAAGGGGGCGCCCACCACCGGGACCTTGGCCAGGTTCTCCTTGACGAACTCCAGCGCGTCCTCGTACTTCTGCGTCATCCGCAGGGACGACAGGTGGGAGGCGAGACCGCCGATGGTCGGGGAGTACGACCGGCCGTTGTCGTTGACCACGATGATCAGCGGCAGGTCCTTGCGGCCCGCGATGTTGTTGAGCGCCTCCCACGCCATGCCACCGGTCAGCGCGCCGTCGCCGATGACCGCGACGACCGTGCGGCCGGTCTCGCCGCGCAGCGTGATCGCCTTGGCCAGCCCGTCGGCGTACGACAGGGCCGTGGAGGCGTGCGAGTTCTCGATCACGTCGTGCTCGGACTCGGCCTGGCTGGGATATCCCGACAGGCCGCCCTCCTGGCGCAGCGTGCCGAAGTCGCCGGCCCTGCCGGTGAGCATCTTGTGCACGTACGCCTGGTGCCCGGTGTCGAAGAGGATGGGGTCGCGCGGCGACTCGAAGACCCGGTGAAGGGCGATGGTGAGCTCGACGACGCCGAGGTTGGGCCCGAGGTGTCCGCCCGTCTTCGCGACGGAGGAAACCAGCAGATCGCGGATCTCGGCGGCAAGCCTCGGCAGCTCTCCGGCGTCCAGGCGCCTGACGTCCTGCGGGCTCTTCACCGTCTCCAGAATCCCCACGAATCTTCCTTCCCGCTCGCCGTCGAACAGAGCGAGTCTAGTTCGCGAACACCGTGACGCTCCCATGGGTCGCATCGGAGCCTCACGCTATTTCAATCAGAATCGACTTATTTCCGCTTTACCGGGACTTGACCTTTCCCCTACGCTCCTGATCTCATGCGGAAATCCTTTATCGCGCTGCTCATGGGGCTGATCGTAAGCCTTCTTCTTTCCGGTACGGCCGTCGCCTCCGGTTCTGCACGACCCGTGCCCACCGGCAAGGCCGCTCTGACGAAGAATCCCATCTACACGACGGGCGAGTTCGACTTCACGGAGTGCAAGGAGCTGAGCCGCCAGCCCGACGACGTCGACTCGTACAAGATCTATCTCGATCATCTGATGGACTGCCTCAACCTGTCCTGGGGCGAGGAGTTCAAGCAGGCGGGGCTGCCGTTCGCGAAGCCCAAGGTGCGGTACATCACCACCGCCGCGAAGACCGGCTGCGGCAAGTACCCCGCCGGATACGCGGCGGGCATGTACTGCTCGCTCGACAAGACGATGTGGATCCTGATCTACAAGCACCAGCTCGCCGATCCGTCGGAGATGGATCTCTTCGACACGATCGCGCACGAGTACGGGCACTACGTTCAGGACCGGATCGGCATCATGCCCACGGTGGAGAAGATGTCCCGCAGGGCGAGCAAGGCGGCGCAGTACGCGTGGGTCCGGCGGCTGGAGCTGCAGGCGGCGTGCTTCTCCGGCGCGTTCGTCGGCAGCGTGTGGCACTCCCTGGGCCGCGACCAGTTCGACTGGGACGACCTGCTCGACCGCACGTCGGGCGACGTGCTCCACGGCAAGGCCAAGAACATCCGCTACTGGTCCATGCGCGGCTGGAACGGCAACGGTCCGGGCGTGTGCAACACCTTCAGCGCGCCGGCGTCCAAGGTCGCCTGACCTGCAGCGGCGTACGGCCGGCCGGTCGGCCCGCCCGGCCGTACGCGTCGCGTCACGATATGTCGAAAAAATCATGATCTGTCGCTTGGTTCCTGGTGGGTGCAATAAGCTCCCTTGACCATGCGAATACCCCTCATCGCTGTGGTCCCCGGGGTGCTCACCGGTCTTCTTCTCACCGGTACGGCACCCGCGTCGGCCACGACGGAAACGGCCACGAGCGCGCAGTCGGCGCCAGTGGCCCTGGCCAAGAACAAGATCTACCGCTCCGGCGCCGCGAAGGAGATCGCCTGTTCCCCCACCGAGCCCCGTAAGGGCAGCGCGGCCTCGATCAAGCGGTACCTGCAGCTGGTCGCGAAGTGCAACGACGTGCTCTGGACCCGGCAGTTCAAGGCCGTCGGCTGGCGGTTCAGTCGCCCGCGCGTCGTGGTGATGACCACCGGCACCAAGTCGCCGTGCGGCAAGCTCACGAGCTGGTCGCCGGCCCACTACTGCCCTGACTCACGGACGATCTACTTCCGCCTGCTCAGGTCCCAGATCAAGGACCCGTTCCCGCTCGTCCTGGCAAAGACCATGGCGCACGAGTATGGGCACCACGTGCAGCAGCGCACCGGGATCTTCGGCACCTACTGGAGCATGTACAACCGGACGCAGAGCCGTACGGCGCGCAACCTGCTGAACCACCGCCTGGAGCAGCAGGCGGAGTGCTTCTCCGGCGTCTTCCTCCGCGCCACCGAGGCCTACCTGCCGGTCGATCCACGCGAGTACGACTACGTCGTGGACTGGGCCGCCAAGAACGCCACGGACACGATCCACGGCAAGGGCCGCAACCAGGCCTGGTGGCTGGAGCGCGGCTTCGACTCGGCGTCGCCCGCCGCCTGCAACACCTGGGTGGCGCCCAACGCGCGAGTGGCCTAGTTCGTGTCCGACGCTCCCTGATGGAACGTCCCTAACCGAGGCGTGACAACACCTCAAGGGGGTCGGCGAGCACCTGGGCGAAAGCCAGCTCGGCGGCCCCCACCACTGTGGCGTCGTCGCCGAGCGCCGAGATGCGCAGCCGCAGCCGCTCGCGTGACGCCACCAGGGTCGAGGTGTTGATCCTGGTCCTGACCTGGGCGGCGGCCCCGAGATAGAGCTCCCTCAGCACGCCGCCGAAGATGACCATCTCCGGGTTGAAGATGTTGATCAGGTTGGCGACGCCGAGACCGAGCCAGTCGCCGACCCGGTGCAGCGCGTCCTGCGCCCGCACGTCCCCGCGGCCCGCCGCGTCGACGACCGCGCGCACGGCCTCTCTGCCGGTGACATCGGTGCCGCGGCCGGCCAGCTCGATGAGGGCGCGCTCCCCTACCTCGGCCTCCAGGCAGCCTCGGGAGCCGCAGGCGCAGGGGCGCCCTCCGGGGTTGACGACCATGTGGCCGACCTCGCCGCCGTATCCCGCCAGGCCGCCGAGCAGCTGGCCGTTGACGACGATGCCGCCGCCGATGCCGACGTCGCCGTGCAGGTAGACGAGGTCGCGGCAGTCGAGGCCGACACCGCGCGACTGCTCGGCGATCGCGCCCACGTTGCCGTCGTTGCCGACGGTGACCGGCAGGCCGAGTGCCAGCCTCTTGGACAGCTCCTCGCCGAACGGCGCGTCCTTGAATCCGATGTTGGGCCCGAACCTGACGACGCCGTCCGTCCGGCCGACCGATCCGCAGATCGCCGCGGCCGCCCCGACGCAGACCGTGTCCGGACGGGTCTTGCGGTGCATCTGCCGCGCGAAACCCGCCAGCGCGGCGACGACCTCCGGCATCTCGAAACCGCCGCGTGGCCGTACCATCTCGCGGCGGTCGAGGATCACGCCGCCGAGACCGACCCTGGCGGCGACCAGCCGGTCGACGCCCACGTCGAAGGCGAGGACGTAGACCCGGGCGGACTCGGGCCGGACGACCAGGGAGGGACGCCCCGCACGGCCGGTCTCCCGCGGCAGTTCCTCACGCACCAGCCCCGCCGCCGTCAGGTCGGCGGTGAGCGCCATGATGGTGCTGCGGTTCAGCCCCATGCGGTTGGTCAGCTCAGCCCTGGACGTCGGCCCGCCGAGATGGACGTGGCGGAGCAGGGTGCCCAGGTTGTGCCTGCGGATCTCCTCCTGTGAGGGACCTGCGCGCATCATCCGTCCGGGCTTCGTCGGGGGTTCATGGTCGGGGACCACCTTAGCGGGGTCATCTCCTGCCGGTGGCCGCCGCCCTCTTGCGGGACAGCGCGTCCACACCCGCGGCGAGCAGCAGCACACAACCGGTGACCGCGTACTTCACGCCCGCGGTGTAGCCCATCAGGCCCATGCCGTTCTCGATCACCGCCACCACGGCGCCGCCGAGAAGGGCGTCCAGCGCCCGCCCCTTGCCGCCGAACAGGCTGGTGCCGCCGATGACCGCGGCGCCGACGGCGAACAGCAGCACGTTGCTGCCGCCGGTGTTCGGGTCGACGGAGTTGGCCCTGGAGGCCGCGATGATGCCGCCGATCGACGCCATGAACGAGCACAGGACGAACGCCGAGATCCGGATCCGGTCCACGTCGATGCCCGCGCGGCGCGCCGCCTCCGCGTTGCCGCCCACCGCGTAGATGTGCCTGCCGTACGCGGTGCGGTGCAGCACGAACGTCCACAGGAGCAGCAGGACGATGATGACGGGCACCACGATCGGCACGCCCTTGAGCGACACGATGACGGCGTTGCGGCTGCGCTCCAGGTTGAGCACGAACACGGCGGCGCCCGAGATCACCGCGAGCGCGCCCACGCGGAACGCGATCAGCGACATCGGGCTGGCGGGCAGGCCCCTGCCCGCGCGGCGGCGGGCCTGCAGGATCTGGAGCGCGGCGTAGGCCAGGACGCCGACCACCACGCACGCCCATCCGAGGACCGGCGGCATGTTCTTGTTGGCGATCGCCAGGATCGTCTGGTCCCGGATCGAGATGTTGGTGCCCTCTTTGAGCAGCAGCAGCACGACGCCCTGGAAGGCCAGGAACGCGGCCAGCGTGACCACGAAGGAGGGAATGCCGAGCTTGGCGACCAGCGTCCCGATCACCATGCCGATGGCGGCGCCGGTCGCCATCGCGGCCAGGACGGCCGCGTACCAGGGCCAGCCCTCGTTGGTGAGCAGCACGCCGAGGACCGCCGCGCAGACGCCGCTGGCGAAGCCGGCCGAAAGGTCGATCTCGCCCAGCAGCAGCACGAAGATCAGGCCCATCGCGATGACCGCGACCGCCGCGCCCTGGGTGAACAGGTTGGCGAAGTTGATGGGCGAGAGGAACGCGGGGCGCAGGATGGAGAAGACCGCGCAGAGCACGACCAGCCCGATCACCGCGGGCAGCGCGCCGAGGTCGCCGCCGCGGACGCGTTCCAGGTAGTCGCGGACGTGCGTGCCGATGGCCGGAGCGCCGGTGGTGCCCTTCTCCGGAACCGTGGTGGTCGTCATGACGTAGCTCCGTTGCCGTTCTGCAGGCCGAGCTCGCCACTGCGTCCGGCCGTGATGAGTTCCACGACCTGCGAGTGCGTGACCTCGGAGGTCTTCACCTGGGCGGCCATCCGGCCGAGATAGAGCGCCGCGATCCGGTCGGAGACGGCGAACACGTCGTTCATGTTGTGCGAGATGAGCACGACGGCGAGGCCCTTGTCGGCCAGGCGGCGGACCAGGTCGAGGACCTGCGCGGTCTGCGCGACGCCGAGTGCCGCGGTCGGCTCGTCGAGGATGACGATCTTGCTGTTCCAGAGCACGGCCTTGGCGATCGCGACGGTCTGCCGCTGCCCGCCGGAGAGGCTGGACACCCGCTGGCGGAGCGACTTGACCGTGCGGACCGAGAGGCTCTCCAGGGTCTTGGCGGCCAGTTCCTCCATCGTGGCCTCGTCCAGGATCAGGCCGCTCCTGCGCTCCCGTCCGAGGAACATGTTCTGCACGATGTCGAGGTTGTCGCAGAGCGCGAGGTCCTGGTAGACGATCTCGACCCCCAGGGTGGCCGCGTCTCTGGGCCCGCCGACGTGGACCTTCTCCCCTTCGAAGAAGTACTGGCCGGCGTCGATCGGGTGGATGCCGCCGATGCACTTCACCAGCGTGGACTTTCCCGCTCCGTTGTCGCCGACGAGCGCGGTCACCTCTCCGGGGAACACGGAAAAGGCGACGTCGTGAAGGACCTGCACGGGACCGAAACTCTTGTCGATGCCGCGCAGCTCCAGGACAGGTGCCTGGGACACGATGGACTACTCCGTTGCTCGGGGGCCGGTACGACCCGCTGGCCGGGCGCGGGCCGCCTCATGGGACGCCCCGCCCCGGCCGCCGGGACGCGAGCCGTACGCGGCCGGGAGGGTTGACCTAGCTGATTCCGGCCTCGGCGCACTTGTCGGCGAAGTCACCGGTGCACAGCTCGTCCTTGCTGACGTATCCGTCGGCCACGACGTCCTTGACGCTGTCGAAGAAGATGGCCTTCGGCGTGAGCAGGACGGCGGCGACGTCCTTGCCGGTCTCGGTGTCCTTGACGCTGCCGTTCGCGGCCGGCTTCTGGCCCTGGGCGAGGGCGATCGCGAGCTGCGCCGTCGCGTCCGCCTCCTGCTTGACCGCCTTGTAGACCGTCATGCACTGGTCGCCGGCGAGGATGTTCTGCAGGCCCTGCACGGTGGCGTCCTGGCCGGTGACGGGGACCTTGCCGTTGAGCTTGTTCTTCTTCAGCACCGAGATGGCGGCGTTGCCGAGGCCGTCGTTGGCCGCGAGAACACCGGCGATCTTGGGAGTGCTGGTCAGCATCTGCTCGAAGATCGTGCCGGCCTGGGTGTTGTCCCAGTCGGGAACGGACTGGTCCGGGCCCTTGACGTAGTCGCCGGACTTGTACTTCGGCTCCAGCACGCCGTCGTACCCCTGCTTGAACAGGGTGGCGTTGTTGTCCGTCGGCGAGCCGTTCAGCTCGGCGATGATCGGCTTGTCGGCCTTCTTCTCGGTCAGGCACTGGACCAGGCCGTCGCCCTGGAGCTTGCCGACGGCGGTGTTGTCGAAGCTGACGTAGTAGTCGGCGTTGCCCCCCAGGGTGAGCCGGTCGTAGTCGATTGTGGCGACGCCCTGCGACTTCGCCTTGTCGAGGACGGCCTTGCCGGTGCCGCTGTCGAGGTTGACGATCGCCAGGACGGTGACGCCCCCGGTGATCATCTGGTCGGCGATGGTCTGGAAGGAGTTCTTGTCGCCCTGCGCGTTCTGGATCTCGTAGGCGACGCCCGCGGCCTTGAACGCCTCTTCGAGGTACTTGCGGTCGGCGGTCTCCCACCGGGCCGAGGACTTGCTGTCGGGAAGGATGACGCCGATCTTGCCGGTCGTGGCCGCGGAGGCGGAGGGTGCGTCACCGCCCTGCGCGGTGATGGTGTCACCGCTCTCGCCCCCGCAGGCGGTGAGACCGAGGGAAAGCGCCGCGCCCGCGGCGGCGATGCTGAGGATCCCCTTGCGCATTCTGCCTGGGTCCTTTCTCTGACACTGGGGGTCTGGTCTGGGCCGAGCTCTGCGCCGAGCCGGTACGGCGACGCTGGATCACAGCGGCCACCGTTCCGGTTGAATGTTGTTTGGCACAACGTAATCCACACCCAATGCTGTTGAAAGACACAGGAATGTAACGTTTGTTGTCCGCAGTAACAATCAAGAAACGTGCGGTCAACCGGCCTGCCCGGCCAGGCTCTGGAGGATGAGAGCGCACGCGGAGACGGCCGCCACGGCGAGGATGGCGGCGCGGGCCCGCCCCCCGTCCAGGTAGCGCCGGAGCGGCCCGGAGACGAGGAACCCGACGATCAGGAACGGGATCAGCCAGAGCCCGGCCACGATGGCCCGCTCGGGCAGCTTCCCCACCACGCGAAGGACGATCAATGACTGCGTGGCGCTCAGGAAGAAGAACATGGCGAGCGTCGCCCGGATCTGCGGCCCCTTGGCGCTCTGGTAGACCAGACCCATCGGCGGCCCGCCGATGCCCGTGGCCGTACCGGTGACCCCCGAGCAGAAGCCCGCCCCGGCCAGCGTGGCGGCGTTGCGCGGCACGCTCACGGCGCGCGCGCTGAGCACGACCGCGATCACGACCATCACACCGACCAGAACGCCCAGCGTTCCCGTGCTGACGTGGACGACCACGAACGCTCCCACGAACGTGCCGGGCAGGCGGCCCAGTACGGCGAAGCCGAGCCCGCGCCAGTCCACCCTGCGCCACTCGACGGCCAGCGTGAACAGGGGAAGCGTGACGTTGACGACCTGGACGGCGCCCGGCATGACGGTCGGGTCGAGCAGCGTCAGCAGCGGGGCGGCGATCAACCCGAGGCCGAAACCCACGCCGCCCTGGACGATCGCGCCGGCGCACACCGCCAGGCCGGCGATGAGCAGGAGATGAACATCGTGATCCATGTCAGCAGAGGCTAACCATCAGCCGAAACTCGCTTTTGTGCGCCGTACCCGACCGCCGTAACCGACATTCCCCGGCAATCACCCCACGTAATCGAATCCTCTTGCGAGAGTAATCGGACGGTCACCAAACTCGTGCTGAAACGGAGTGGTAGACCATTATGTAGATGCCGTCGTAGCCTCATGTGTATGAGCACCGAACCCAAGACGACGACGATCCGGGTCAGCTTCGTCACCCGCGACGAGATCGCGAAACTTGCCGAGCAGGAAGGGAAATCCATGACGGCAGTGGTGGACGACGCCATCAGGGAACATCGGAGAAAGCTCCGCTGGCGGCAGGTGGCGGAGCAGATGGAGCGGACCAGGAGAGAGGACCCCGAAAGCTGGGCCGAATATCTCGCCGAACAAGAGCTATGGCTGGGCGGCCCTTCGCCGGCGCAGCGCATAGCCCCCGAGTGGGAGGGGCTGATCGCACCCCCGGAGGAGGGCCATGCGGATCAGGCAGGGTGACATCTGGTGGGCCGATCTCGGTGAGCCCGCGGGCCGGGAACAGGGGTATGTCCGGCCCGCGCTCGTGATCAGCAACGATCGCACGAACGGAACCGTGTGGGATCCGGTGCTCGCCGTTCCCCTCACCACGCGGTTCCGTGGCTGGAATACGCACATCGAGATAGAGCCGGAAGGAACCGGTCTGCCGAAGCCAAGTTGGGCGATGGCGGAGCAGGTGAGGGCGATCTCGCCCACACGATTCGGGTCAAGGATCGGCGGTGTCTCCCCTGAGGTGGTGTCAGAGATCGCCGAGTGGGTGCACGAGATGCTGTAGAAGCACCGGAGCCGTCCGGGCAGAGGTTGTCCTGCCCGGACGGCTCCGGCCTGTTCGAGGTTGGATGCCCCCGCTCACGTCCCCGAGAGAGATGGTCGGGGCACGTCCCGGCCGCCAGGAAGGGCGGCCGGGCTCCGGCGTTCCTCCGCTCAGCTCTTGGCGAGCAGCGAACGCAGGACGTACTGCATGATCCCGCCGTGGCGGTAGTAGTCCGCCTCGCCGGGGGTGTCGATCCGTACGACGGCCTGGAACTCGACGTCCCCGGCGCGCACGGTCACGGTGGCGGGCGTGGCGCCCGTGTTCAGCTCCTCGACCCCGACTATGTCGAAGGTCTCCTCGCCGGTCAGCCCCAGGGAGGCCGCGCTCTCGCCCTCGGGGAACTGGAGCGGCAGCACGCCCATGCCGATGAGGTTGGAGCGGTGGATGCGCTCGTAGGACTCGGCGATGACGGCGCGGACGCCGAGCAGCGCGGTGCCCTTGGCGGCCCAGTCGCGGGACGACCCGGAACCGTACTCCTTGCCCGCCAGGACCACCAGCGGGATGCCCGCGGCCTGGTAGTTCTGCGACGCGTCGTAGATGAACGACTGCTCGCCGCCCGCGGTGAAGTCGCGGGTGTAGCCGCCCTCCACACCGTTCAGCAGCAGGTTCTTCAGCCGGATGTTGGCGAAGGTGCCGCGGATCATCACCTCGTGGTTGCCACGGCGGGAGCCGTAGGAGTTGAAGTCCTTGACCGCGACGCCGTTCTCCCGGAGGTACTGCCCGGCGGGCGAGTCGGCCTTGATCGATCCGGCCGGCGAGATGTGGTCGGTCGTGACCGAGTCGCCGAGCAGGGCGAGCACGCGGGCGCCGTGGATGTCCGTCACCGGCTCGGGCGAAGCGGGCATGCCGTCGAAGTACGGCGCCTTGCGCACGTACGTCGACGCCGGGTCCCACTCGAAGGTGTCGCCGGTCGGGATCGGCAGGGACTGCCAGTTCTCGTCGCCCTTGAACACGTCGGCGTAGTCCTGCAGGAACATCTCCTGGCCGATCGACTCGGCCACGACGGCGGAGACCTCTTCCGGCGAGGGCCAGATGTCCTTGAGGAACACCGGCTGCCCGTCGGCGCCGACGCCGAGCGGCTCGTTGTTGAGGTCGATATCCATCGTGCCGGCCAGCGCGTACGCGACGACGAGCGGCGGGGACGCCAGGTAGTTCATCTTGACGTCGGGGTTGATCCGGCCCTCGAAGTTGCGGTTGCCGGACAGCACCGCGGTCACCGCGAGGTCGGAGCTCTGCACCGCGGCCGAGATCTCCTCGGGGAGCGGACCCGAGTTGCCGATGCAGGTGGTGCAGCCGTAGCCGACCAGGTTGAAGCCGAGCTTGTCCAGGTAGGGCTGGAGGCCGGACCGCTCGAAGTAGCCGGTGACGACCTGGGAGCCGGGCGCGAGCGACGTCTTCACCCACGGCTTGCGGGACAGGCCCTTGTCCACCGCGTTCTTGGCGAGCAGGGCCGCGCCGAGCATGACATACGGGTTGGAGGTGTTCGTGCACGAGGTGATCGCGGCGATCACGACGGCGCCGTGGTCGACCTCGAACGAGGTTCCGTCGGCCAGCGTGACCGGGGTCGGCCGGTTCGGACGGCCGCCGTTGAGCCGGGCGGCGTGCGGGGCGTCGCCCTCGCCGCCGTGCGAGATCGCCGGGGAGTCCGACGCCGGGAACGACTCGGCGGACGCCTCGTCGGTCGGGCCCTGGATGCTGTCGCCCGGGACGTAGTCGCGGACGGCGGCCCGCCAGGCCTCCTTGGCCGAGGACAGCGCGATGCGGTCCTGCGGACGCTTCGGACCGGCGATCGACGGGACGACGGTGGACAGGTCCAGCTCGATGTACTCGGAGAAGACCGGCTCCGGAGCGGACGGGTCCAGCCAGAGGCCCTGCTCCTTGGCGTACGCCTCGACGAGGGCGATCTGCTCGGCCGAGCGGCCGGTGAGCGTGAGGTAGCTGATCGTCTCGCCGTCGATCGGGAAGATCGCGCAGGTCGAGCCGAACTCGGGGCTCATGTTGCCGATGGTGGCGCGGTTGGCGAGCGGCACGCTGGTGACGCCCTCGCCGTAGAACTCGACGAACTTGCCGACGACGCCGTGCTTGCGCAGCATCTCGGTGATCGTGAGGACCAGGTCGGTGGCGGTGGCGCCCGCGGGCAGCTTGCCGGTCAGCTTGAAGCCGACCACGCGCGGGATCAGCATCGAGATCGGCTGGCCGAGCATCGCGGCCTCGGCCTCGATGCCGCCGACGCCCCAGCCGAGGACGCCGATGCCGTTCTCCATGGTCGTGTGCGAGTCGGTGCCCACGCAGGTGTCGGGGTAGGCCTTGCCGTCCCTGATCATGACGACCCGGGCCAGGTGCTCGATGTTCACCTGGTGGACGATGCCGGTGCCCGGCGGGACGACCTTGAACTCGTCGAACGCGGTCTGGCCCCAGCGCAGGAACTGGTAGCGCTCGTGGTTGCGCTCGTACTCGCGCTCGACGTTGCGGACGAAGGAGTCCGGCCCGCCGAAGAAGTCGACGATGACGGAGTGGTCGATGACCATCTCCGCCGGAGCGAGCGGGTTGATCCTCGCGGGGTCGCCTCCCAGGTCGCGCACGGCCTCGCGCATGGTGGCGAGGTCGACGACACAGGGCACGCCGGTGAAGTCCTGCATGATCACGCGCGCGGGGGTGAACTGGATCTCGACGCTCGGAGCGGCGTTCGGGTCCCAGCCCGCGAGGGCGCGGATGTGGTCGGCGGTGATGTTCGCGCCGTCCTCCGTGCGGAGCAGGTTCTCCAGCAGGATCTTCAGGCTGTACGGGAGGCGCGCCGACCCCTCGACGGCGTCCAGCCGATAGATCTCGTACGACGCGTCACCGACGCGCAACGTGTCACGGCTGCCGAAGCTGTTCTCGGACACGACGTTTCGCCTCCCCAGGTTCCGGGCTGTCACAAAGCTGGCCTCTGCATCCTCCCGCACCTTCGGATCGCGTCCGACAGTTAGGTTCACCTAACTCGGTGCCAGAGAGTGTCTCGACATCAAGATATCTCGGTAGATATCTTGATATCAAATTAACCGTCCGGGAATGGACGGGGTGGCGCGGCGGCAGCGTCCGGGCGGTGCGTCGTCGGCGTCCAGGTGGCGGGGTCCAGCGTCCGGATGGCGCGGCGGCATCGCCCTCCCGGCGCGCTCAGTCCATCACGAGGCGGAGCTCGTGCACGGTGTCGTACCTCTGGCCGGTGGCCAGCCGCACCTCTCCGCTCTTCTGGCCGTACACGATCGACCACTGCGTGTGGCCCTGCCGGACGTCGGCGAGCAGATCCATCGCCTGGTCGTCCGATGCCTTGCCGCCGCTGCTCTCCAGGGCCTCGCTCAGCGTCCGGTAGCGCTGATCGGCCCGGCGACTCTCCTCCGTGGACGTCGCCAGGGTGAAGTTCGTCATGGCCTGCCACGGGCCCTCGCCGCGCCGTACCACCATCTCACCGCCGGAGAACTCGACGACCGCCGACCGCCCCTGCGCGTCGGCGAACATGTAGTGCAGCGGCGGGCTGTCGCTGAAGTCGACGTTGTACCGGCTGAAGACGGCGATCGCCTCGTCCACGGTCTCCGCCTGGTCGAGCACGAGGCGCTGGACGCGCACGCTGCCGACGGTGCGCCGCTTGGCGTCGAAGGTCGGCTTCGCGTCGGGCACGGTGGCCATGCCCACGACCAACCCCCTGGAATTCATCCCGTCGAACGGCAGCAACGGAGCCTGGAGGAGCGCCTTCCTCCCGGCGTCGGTGGTGAAGCCGGCGTCCGACCTCAGCCCGAGGTACGACACGTCCACCATGGAGACCGAGGCGTAGCCGTCCGGCGGCGAGGTGAACAGCAGCAGCGCGGGCTGGTGGTCGAAGTCGAAGTTCCGGCCGAACACCGGGTCGGCCGGGTCGCCGTGCGCGGCGAACAACGAGCATCCGAAGGCGCTCTGCGTCAGCGCGGGCGCGATCGTCGCCAACCGGTCGTACCCGCCCCTGTAGGTCATGGTCCACAGCGGGTGGTCGTCGACCTTACGGAGGCTCGCCAGCGTGGCGGCCTGATCGCGGGACAGGGGCCCCCGGCCGGTCGCGAACGTGGACGGGGGGCGGGCCGCGTCGCCGGTGAGGGACGGCGTGACCTGACCGGCCGGGGACGCCGCCGGCACGGCTCCGGTCCCGCAACCGGCGAGCGCCGCGGCGAGCAGGAGCACGCCCGCGCCCCTGAAGGCGGTCCTGACGACTGTCCCGGCGGCGGCCTTGGGTGCGGTCCCGGATGCGGTCCTGGAGGCTTTGCCCATGCCGCCATGATGTCCCGCCGCGGCCCCGTCCGATCAGCGTTCTGACCGGTTTTCCGGTGAATTCAGCCGATCGGCCGGGAGTCCCGGCGCTCGCGGCCGTCACCGGAGCGCGCAGGACGCCGGAACGTCAGGCGGCGGGCATCAGCCGCAGGCAGAGCAGGGCGACCACGGCCAGCGAGAGCGCGGGAGCGAGGATCTTCTGCTCGAACGCCTTCCCGGTCTTGAACCCGATCTTGTACGGCAGCACCCATCGCCCCTTGATCGGCCACAACACCGGACAGCCGTGCTCGGTCATGCAGTCGCCGAAGACGTGCGTCAGGCAGCCGACGCCGATCGCGACCCCGAGCCAGGCGTACTGGACCCCCAGCAGGTAGAAGGTCGTGAAGACGCCCGCGGTGAGGAAGACGTTGACCGCCGCGGACGTGAGCGTCTTCCCCGGCACGCCGATGCCGATCGCGCGCAGCGCCAGACCGACCATGAGGACCACGACGACGTCGCGCCCGATCGGGTAGGCGTCGGCCAGGAAGTGCACGCCGAGGCCCATCGCGATGGCGAACAGCAGCGAGTGGGTGGCGTGCCGGTGGCCGCCGCTGATGAAGTTGACGCCCCTGCTCAGCCAGTAGGTGACCGGCCCGAAGGTCTGGGCGATCGTGGCACTGGGATGGTCGAGGTCCGGCAGCATGGCGGCGCCCGCGCAGACCAGAGCTCCGGCGATCAACTCGGTCGGGCTGAGCACGTTGGCGGTCACGGGGGCGAGCTCCGGCGCGATGACGGCCGGGAGCGCGGCCAGCCCGGGCGCGACCCCGAGCCACACGACCGCTCCGCTCAACGAGTGCGAGTGTCCCATCATGTCCAGATCACGCCTGGCAATGCTACGGGAAAGGGACGACAAAATCGATCTTTACCCTGGTGGCGCGTTCCAGCGCGAAACGGATGTGACAGCAGGCGCCTCCGGGAGCGGAGTCACCGGGGCGGCGCCCCTCCGGAGCCGTGGGATCGACGCCTACGAGCCCTGGGCGACCCCGTCAGGAGGGGAGAAAACGAAGACGGGATCGTTCCGCTCCAAGAGCACCCCCCAGCCCTCTCAGAGCAGAACAATCCCGTCTATTGGTCGCAACGCTTCGGTGTCGAGCCGTGTTCCCGGGAATTGCGGCGAATTCTTGTGATCTAGGTCACGACCCCGATGACCTGGCCAGTTCCGCCGTGGTGACGGTTCTCAGGAACGGGATCGGGAGCATCGCCACCGTCACTGCGAACAGCGCGAAAGCCGCCCGGAGTCCGAAGATCTCCGCGAGCAGCCCGCCGAGGGCCGCGCCCAGTGGGAGCGTTCCCCACCCAAGTAGTCGGGCCGCCGCGCCGTACCTCCCGAGGAGGCGGTCGGGCACGAGCGCCTGCGCGATCGTGCGGGCGTTGACCGTCCAGAGCGTCCCGCCCATGCCCCCGGCGAAGGCCGCGGCCGCCACCGCCCAGGCAGCCGGGAAGACCGCGGGCACACCCATCATGAGGAACGTTCCGACGAGGTCGGCGAAGAGCGCCCACCGGACGCCCAGCAGGCGGTTGATCACCGAGACCAGTCCCGCGCCGGCCAGCCCGCCCAGCCCGATCCCGCTGATCAGGAACCCGTACTCGGCGGCGTCCGCCTCCAGCACCGAGGCGGCGTAGGACGGCAGCAGCGCCAGCCACGCGCTCCAGGACGCGGCGAGCACCGCGATCGTCAACGTGAGAGTGCGCAGCAGGCGGTGCCGCCACACGAAGACGAGCCCTTCCCGGATCTCAGCGATCACACCGCCGACGCCGGACGCCGCATCGCCCCCTTCCCCGTCACGGCCCGCTTCCCTGGTACGGCCCGGCGAGGCGGGGGCGGGGCGGAACCGGCCCACCAGCATGGCGACGAGCACGGCGCCGACCGCGAACGCCACCGCCGCGGAGCCCAGCGCGACCGCCGCGCCCAGGCCCACGAGGAGCCCGCCCACCGCGGGACCGCAGAACTCGTTGGCCAGCGTCTCGGCCCCGGCGATCCACGCGTTGGTCCGTGCCCGCCGCTCCGCCGGTACGGCCGCGGGGACCAGGGCGCCGCTCGCCGTGTTGGCGACGACCTCGGTGAACCCGACCGCGAGCCCGACCGCGTAAAGGACGGGGAGCGAGCACGCGTCGGCCGCGACGGCGACGAGCAGGCCCGCGACGGCCGCCAGCCGGACGAGGTCGGCCACGATGACGAGCCTGCGCCGGTCCGCGCGGTCGGCGAGCACGCCCACCGGAAGCGAGACGAGCAGCCACGGAAGCGTGAGCGTGAGCCCGACCAGGGCGACCTGCCCCGGCGAGCCGCCCAGCCCAACGGCGAGCAGCGGCAGCACGATCTTCAGGACCCCGTCCGCCAGGTTCGTCATCGCCGTGAACGCGACGAGCACGACCTCGTTCCTGCGCGCCCGGGCGAATTCGCCGGGCCCGGCGACCGACCCCGCCGCTCCACGTCCCGTCTCTCCGGGTCTGGCCTTCCCGGGTCCGATCGCCTCCGCGCCGGCAGGCGCCGCGCTCTCGACGTCGGCGAAAGCGGCTCGCACGCCATCCTCACTCATTAACACCACCAAAAGCATTTAGGTGGTGTCAGCATAGCGCCCCCGGCCGGTCCGGCGAATCCGGACCGGCCTGCGACGTGCAAGGACGGCGAAACCGCACATAAGGGGTTGCTCACGTAATGTTCTCGATATATCGTCGAAGCATCGAAGAACAATCGAACACACGAGGAGAACCATCATGAATCCGGCGTATGCCATGGGCGAGCCGTGGGCCCGTCCGCACCACCACTTCCACAGAGGGATGCGGCACGCGGTTCGCGAGGCGATGCTCAGGGGTGCCGCGGCCTGGAACTCCGGGCACCGCGAGGGCATGCCGCACGGCGGCCCCGGCGCACACGGCGCGCACAGCGAGGGCGGCCCGCACGAGCACCGGCACCGCGGGGGTCCGTGGGGGCGCGGTCCCTGGGGCGGCGGTTTCGGTCCCGGAGGCCCGTTCGGCGGGCCCGGCTTCCCGTTCGGCGGACGCGGTTTCGGCCGGGGGCGCAAGGCCAAGCGGGGCGACGTCCGCGCCGCGATCCTCGCTCTGCTCGCCGAGGAGCCGCGCAACGGCTACCAGATCATCCAGGAGATCGCCCAGCGCAGCCAGGGCGGCTGGAAGCCCAGTCCTGGCGCGGTCTACCCGGCGCTCCAGCAGCTCACCGACGAGGGCCTGGTCCGCGCCGACGAGACGGAGGGCCGCAAGACGTTCCGGCTGACCGAGGCCGGCCTGTCCTACATCGCCGAGCATCAGGACGAGGTCCGCGCTCCCTGGGAGGAGATGACCCCGGACATCGGTGACAACGTGCACGAGCTGCTCGACCTGTCCCGCCAGGCCGCCTCGGCCTTGTTCCAGATCGCACAGACCGGCAGCGAGGGCCAGGTCAGGCAGGCCAGGCAGGTGCTGGCCGAGACCCGCCGCAAGCTCTACCACATCCTGGCCGACGGCGACCCCGACGAGGAGTGACCCGAGATGGCCTCCCCCAGGACCACACCGCAGGTTTCCCCGTTCGGAGAGGTCAGGTGATCGACATGGCGCCGTCCGAGCGACCGCCGACGCCGCGCGACGGGCTCCGCGTCGGAGACCGCGAGCGCGACGAGGTGACGGCGGCCCTGCACGACGCGTTCGTCCAGGGCCGCATCACCCGCGAGGAACTGGACGAGCGGCTCGGCGCGACCCTCGCCGCCCGGACCGAGGGCGATCTCCGCCAGGTGACCGCCGACCTTCCCGGTGCGCACGGCTTCACCGGCCCGCCGGCCGGCGGGTACGGCTTCCCCGCCCCGTGGGCCGGCGGCCGTGGACCGGGTCTCGGGCCGTGGAGCCACCGCGCGGCGGAGGCGCGGCGGCGCGGGGGCTACCCGCGGCGGCGCGGGGGCCCGCCGCCCACCGCCCTCCTCGTCCTGTCGGCCCTGGTCGCCGTGTCCCTCGTGTCCGGCGCGATGTGGCCGCTGTTCGCCGCGTTCAAGCTGTTCTTCTTCGCCTGGATGGCGATGGCCCTGCTGGGGCTGGTCCACCACCGCCGGTTCCACCGGCGTCCCCGGCACGGCGGCCGGATCGGGCCCTGACCGGCGACATCGCGTCCCCGCGAAATCCCATCGGGTTCACGCCCCGCACGCGGGAGGTCCGGCGTCCCCCCACCGGCCGGACTTCCCTCATGGGCCCCTCACGGGCCACCGGATTCCCCAGCGGTCCGCTGCTCCCTGTTCGCCGCTCGCTGCCCGCGGGTGGACCGGTCGCCGAGTTGTGTCGCGCGGCAGGGAACGCGCAGAACATCGTGCTCCCCTCCGATGGCCTTGCCATGACACGTTCCAGGGGATGCACGGATATGTGGGGAACTTGGCTGAAAGAGGTGGTCCCATGGAGGTCTTTCCCGACATCCCGCTGAGCGCCTGGTCCGACAGCAAGGCCACGGTCCACCGGTTCGCGCAGATCGTCGGCAAGATACGCCTGGCCGAGGGCGTCCGCCGCAACCACTGGTGGAACGTCCCCTTCCACCTGACCGGGCGGGGCATCACCACGCGCCCGATGGGCGGCGTGGGAGACACCCCCGTGTTCGCCATCGACTTCGACTTCGTCGACCACAGGCTCGTGGTGAACGTGATCGACGGCCGTACCGCCTCGTTCTCGATGCCCGGCCGTTCCGTGGCGTCCTTCTACCGGGAGTTGTTCCGCATCTTCGACCTGCTCGGCGTCGACGTGTCCATCCGGGCGACGCCCTTCGACCTCGACGACGACATCCCCTTCGCCGAGGACACCGTCCACCGGGCCTACGACACCGCCATGGTCACCCGCTACTGGCAGGTCCTCAGCCAGGTCGCCCAGGTGCTCGAACGCTTCGCGGCGGACTTCTCCGGCAAGATCAGCCCGGTCCACCATTTCTGGCACACCTTCGACATCGCGGTCACCCTGTTCTCCGACAAGAAGGTGGACCAGGGACCGGAGGTGGACTCGGTCACCCGCGAGGCCTACTCCAGGGAAGTGATCAGCGCGGGATTCTGGTTCGGCGACCCCAACCTGCCCGAGCCGGCCTTCTACTCCTACACCGCGCCGGAACCGCCGGGCCTCGAACAGGAGCCTCTCCGACCGCCGGAGGCCCGCTGGACGCCACTGCGGGGCAGCCACCTGGCGATCCTGCCCTACGCGGACGCCCGCGTGGCCGCCGACCCGCGCGGGACCGCGCTCGACTTCCTGCGCAGCGCGTACGAGGCGGGAGCGCGCCGGGCGGGGTGGGACGTCGGCGCCGCCTACTGCCCCGGGGGCGTCACCGACCCGGTCGCGCTGCGGAACCTCCCTACAGGCGGCGTGCGCTGAAAGAGCGGCGCCCGGCGGAGTGCCGACGCCCGCGCGGTGCCGACGAGAATCCGCCCGGAAGGTCAGGAGGAACGGCTTAGCAGGCGCATCTGGGCCGCGATGCCGTCCAGGCTCCAGTGCGCGTTGAGCCCGCTGGGGTTCGGCAGCACCCACACCTCGCTGCCCGCGATCTCCTCGTCCTGGCGTCCGATCTCCGCCTTCTTCCGCCCGAAGCCGAGACGGTACGCCGACACCCCGGCCACGGCCACGACCCGCGGGCCGGTCTCCGCGACCAGACGTGAGAGCCGTAGGGCGCCCTGCCGCAGTTCCTCCGCCGAAAGC
Organism: Microtetraspora glauca; assembly: GCF_040656155.1. Classification (NCBI taxonomy): domain Bacteria; kingdom Bacillati; phylum Actinomycetota; class Actinomycetes; order Streptosporangiales; family Streptosporangiaceae; genus Microtetraspora; species Microtetraspora glauca. The sequence goes on along the minus strand of NZ_JBFALK010000002.1, from coordinate 397,795 downwards.
TCGTCCGCGCGGGCGGTCGCGCGGGACGCCAGGTTGGTGATGCCGAGGCCGTAGCCGGGAAGCAGGTGCTGCTCGGACGGCACGAGCCTGCGGGGCACGAGGCCGGACAGGTGGAGTGCGGGCCAGAACCGGTTCCCCGGCCGGGCGAAGTGGTGGCCCGTCGCGGCCGAGTAGAGGCTCGGGTTGATGCCGCAGAAGAGCACGTCGAGACCGGGCCCGAGCACGTCGTCGATCGTGGTGTGCCGCGCGGCGTCGAGATCGGCGCGGGTCGGCGGCATGGCGGGAGGCACCCTCCGATGCTAACCGCGTTCCAGTCGCCCCCGCAGGGGTAGAGGACGGCCACAAGATCGTCGGGCCGTCAGGGGGACGGATGAGGGCAATGCCGGTTTCCGGCACACGGGGGACTCTGAAGCGGGTCGTCTTCATCGCGGCGGCCGCCGCCGTCGGCGGCTTCCTCTTCGGCTACGACAGCGCGGTGATCAACGGTGCCGTCACCGGTATCCAGAAGCGGTTCGCCGTCGGGAACGTCGAGATCGGCGCGACCGTGTCCTCGGCGCTGCTCGGGTCCGCCCTCGGCGCCTGGTTCGCCGGATCACTCGCCGACCGCCTGGGGAGGCTGCCGGTCATGCGGATCGCGGCCGGCCTGTTCGCGATCAGCTCCATCGGCTCGGGTCTGGCGTTCGCCATCTACGATCTGGCGGCCTGGCGGGTCCTCGGCGGCATCGCCATCGGCATGGCCTCGGTGATCGGTCCCGCGTACATCGCCGAGGTGGCTCCCGCCGCCTACCGGGGCAGGCTGGGCTCGTTCCAGCAGCTCGCGATCGTCCTGGGCATCGCGGTGTCCCAGCTCGTCAACTACGTGCTCGCGGAGGTGGCGGGCGGCGACGTCCGAGGCGTGCTGGCCGGTCTCGAGGCGTGGCGGTGGATGCTCATCGCGTGCGTCGTGCCCGCGGGCGTCTACCTGACCCTGGCGCTGCTGATCCCGGAGTCCCCCCGGTTCCTCATCGCCGCACGCCGCCTGGACGAGGCGCGTACGGTCCTGGCCCGGGTCGAGGGCGAGACGGTGGACCTCGACCGCCGAGTCGCCGACATCGAGTCGGTGCTCCGGAGCGAGCTTCGGCCCCGCCTCTCCGACCTTCGCGGCCACCGGCTGGGTCTGGCGCCGATCGTCTGGGCCGGGATCGTCCTTTCGATGTTCCAGCAGTTCGTCGGCATCAATGTGATCTTCTACTACTCGTCCGCGCTGTGGCAGTCGGTCGGCATCAGCCAGAGCGGCTCGCTGCTGATCAGCTTCTCCAGCTCGGTCATCAACATCGTCGGCACGCTCATCGCGATCGCCCTGGTGGACCGGATCGGGCGCAGGCCGCTCCTCATCACCGGCTCCATCGGCATGGCGCTGTCGCTCGCCACCGCCTCATGGGCGTTCAGCTCGGCGGTGAAGGTCGGCGCGACCGTCACGCTGCCCGGCGACAGGGGCGCGATCGCGCTGGTCGCGGCGAACCTCTTCGTCCTGTTCTTCGCGCTGTCCTGGGGCGTGGTGGTGTGGGTGCTCCTCGGCGAGATGTTCCCGAACCGCGTCCGCGCCGCCGCGCTGTCGGTGGCCGCCGCCGCCCAGTGGCTGGCCAACTGGCTGGTCACGGTGACGTTCCCCAGCCTGTCCGCCTGGAACCTGCCGGTCACCTATCTGATCTACGCGTTCTTCGCCGCGCTGTCCGCGGTGTTCGTGGTCCGCTGCATCCGCGAGACGAAGGGCCGCGCGCTGGAGGAGATGGGCTGACCGAGCCGGACCCGCACCACGAGATCGTGTACGGCCGCGCCGGCCGTTGCGGCGTCGGGAAGCTCCGACGTCTCCCTCGCCTCCTCCAGCGACGCGGTGAGCGCCCGCACGTCGTGCGCGAGCCGTACGGGATCGGGACCGTCGCCGGGCAGCGGGCCGTGCTCGGCCGAGCGCTTGGCCTCAACCAGATCCGGCAGGTACGGCGGCCCCTCGGGGAACAGGCGGGTCAGGTCGGCGACGAGCTCGCCGGAGCGCATGAGACGCAGCCCGGTCAGCAGCACCCGGAACGTGTACAGCAGGGGCTTGAGCTCACCGGTCCGCTCGAAGAGCCCCCACTGGGTCCGGGCGAAGCCGAGGTAGTGATGGGCGTGGTGCCGGGTCAGGCACGCCGGGGCCAGTGCCACCAGCTCCTCGTGGACCGCGGACGACGCCACCACGAGCGGGGACAGGAGCTGCTCCATCACATAGCCGTTCCTGGTCAGCAGCAGGCGGCAGAACTTCACCAGATCATGCGTGACGAGATCGACCTCGACGCCGTCCCGCTCCCATGACCTGCTGATCGTCTCCTCGCCGGTACGCAGGCCGACGACCTCCTCGATGGGGAGCGCGTGCGTTCCGCGCAGGTCCACATCCGAATCCCGCGAGGGGAACCCGTACAGGTGGGCGCCGCTGATCGTCGCGAACAGCAGGGGGTAGGGCTCCTCGGCGCAGACGTCCGCGAGCCAGGCGGGCGGGATCACGGTCACAGGGCACTCCTACGCACATCGACCAGGAACTCCTCGACCGTGGCCCGGTCGGGCTCCGCGGGCAGCACGCCGGACCGGCCGGACCCGGGCCCGCCTGATGTCCCGCCTCCGTACGCGGCGCGGGCCGGGTCGGCGACGAGGCCGGCGAGCAGGTCGTCACGCCAGCGCACGATCTCCGGCCACGGGACCTCGCCGCCGCGCACGGCGAGCAGCCGCTCCCGGTGCTCCGCCATGTCCACCAGCGGCTCGCCCTCGCGCATCAGGTGACGGCCGCTGATCAGCAGCCTGATCATGTGCATCACCTGCTTCCATTTCGGCCTTTCCGGAGTAATCCGCCGGAACTGGGTGTCGGCGTACCGGATGAAGCTCCTCTCGGCCCGGACCGAGAGGAACGCCTTCCTGATCGCCAGCAACCGTGCGCCGGTCTCGGTGACGTGCTCGACGTGCGGCGACCAGAGGCACTCCAGGACGGTGGGGTTCGCCTCCAGGGCGAGCGCGCAGAACCGCTCGACCTCCCAGGAGAACTCCTCCGGCCGCGGACCCTCCACGTGGGTCGGCGGCTTGTCCAGGCGCCAGAACATCGGCGTGGGTGCCACGAAGACGCCCCGCCGGTCCACGTCGCTGGCGGGGGTGGCCAGGCCGTACGCCCGTGACCCGATGACCACGGAAAGGATCAGGTGCCGGGGCACCAGACCGTCCGCCCCCGCACCGTCCGCCCCGGCGCCGTCGTCCCCGCGCTCGCCCGGCATCCCGGCTCCCCCGAGCTCTGGCCCGCCGATCCGCTCCGGGGTCACAACCGCGGATCCACGGGCTCGGACTCCAGCGCGAGCACGGCGAAGACCGGCTCGTGGACGCGCCACAGCGGCTCGCCCTCGGCGAGACGGGTGAGCGCCTCCAGGCCGAGCGCGTGCTCCCGCAGCGCCAGCGAACGTTTCCTGCCGAGGAACCGGCGCCGCAGCACGTCCAGAGATTCGGTGTAGTCCGGCCCGTAGATGATCCGGAGGTACTCGCGCCCGCGCACCTTGACTCCCGGCTGGACCCGGCCCGTCGTGTGGTCCACCGGCTTCACCACCATGCCCTCGCCGCCGGCCTCGGTCAGCTCCGACCACCACCGGATCGCTTTCGCCCGCTCCTCCTCGGAGTCCAGCGAAACGAACACGTGCCTGGTCGGCGCGAGCAGGGACACGCCGGGCTCCGGCTTCAGCCGGGACAGCAGGTCAAGGTGCCAGGAGTGCGGCTCGTTCACGGCCGTCGCCCGCCCCTCGCACGCGAGGATCTGGAACGGCGCGAGCCGTACGCCGTCGAGGCCGGACACCGGCCAGCAGTACCGCGCGTACGCGTCACGGAAGCGGGCGGCGTTGTCCTGGCGGCGGCGGGTGCGCTCCAGCAGGTCGCCCACGTCGAGACCGCGCGCGGCGGCCGAGGAGAGCACCGCGACCGCGTCGGGCAGCGCGGCCCGTGCCGCCGCCCCGACCGAGGCGTACTGGCCGCGGATCAGGGCCTCCGCCTTCGCCGACCAGGGCAGCAGCTCGCAGTCGAGCACCACCCAGTCCGAGACCAGCTCGTCCCAGAGCGGGCGCACCTCCGCGCGCAGCCGGTCGATCAGCTCACCCATGCGATGGTCGCCGAAGAACGGCCGGCCGGTGCGGGTGTAGACAGCGCCCGCGCTCCCGTCGGTGACGCCGAACCGCTTGGCCGCCACCTCCGGGGTCCGGGCCAGTACGGCTATCGCCCGCGACCCCATGTGCTTCTCCTCGCACACGACGCGGGTGACACCCGCCCTGGCGAACTCGTCGAACGCCTCCGCGGGGTGCTCGAGGAAACCGTCGAGCGTGGACGTCTCCGGCGGCGCCATGGTCGGCGGGAGGTAGACCAGCCAGTGGGGGTCCACCGCGAACCGGCTCATGATCTCCAGAGCGGCGGCGGCGTTCTCCTCTCTGATCTTGATCCGGCCGCCGAACCTCGTGTCCACGTAGCGGGTGCCGCTCACGTCTCCGATCCGCAGCGCGGCCGGGTCCCGGCCCACCGGTGCCCCGATCGGCCGGACCGACTCGTACCAGACCCGCTCCGCCGGTACGGAGACCAGCTCACGCTCGGGGTAGCGCAGGGCGGTCAGGCTGCCCCCGAAGACGGCCCCGGTGTCCAGGCAGATCGTGTTGTTGATCCACTCCGGCTCCGGGACGGGCGTGTGACCGTAGACCACCATCGCCCGGCCCCGGTACTCCTCGGCCCACGGGTAGCGGACGGGCAGGCCGTACTCGTCGGTCTCCCCCGTCGTGTCGCCGTACAGCGCGAACGCGCGCACGCGGCCGCTGGCGCGCCCGTGGTAGGCCTCCTTGAGCCCCGCGTGCGCGACCACGAGCCGTCCCCCGTCCAGCCGGTAGTGGCTGATGAGGCCGTCCATGAACGCCCTGGCCTCCCGCTGGAACTCCTCCGGCTCGGCGGCGAGCTGCTCCAGGGACTCCTTGAGACCGTGCGCGACCCTGACCTTGCGCCCGCCGAGCGCGCGGACGAGCTTCTGCTCGTGGTTCCCGGACACACACAGGGCGGTTCCGGCCGCGACCATGCCCATGACGAGGCGCAGCACGCCCGGGGTGTCGGGCCCGCGGTCGACGAGGTCGCCGACGAACACCGCGATACGCCCCTCGGGATGCACGGCGCCCGCGGCGGTGACCTCCCAGCCGAGGGAGCGCAGCAGCGTCTCCAGCTCCGAGCGGCACCCGTGCACGTCGCCGATGATGTCGAACGGGCCGGTCAGCTCGGTCTTGTCGGTCCACGACTTCTCGTAGGTGACGACGGCCTCATCGATCTCGTCCCCGCGCAGCACGTGGACCCGGCGGAAGCCGTCCCTGGACATCCGGCTGAGCGAGCGCCGCAGGTCCTTGCTCTGCCGCGTGATCACCCGTGGCCCGAAGTCCCGGTCCGGCCGTACGGCGTTGCGCGCGACGGCCACCTTCTCGGCGACGTCGAGCACGACGGCGTCGGCCAGTACGTCGTGGCTCTTGGCCAGCTCGACCAGCTTCTTGCGCGCGTCCCACTGCACGTTCGTGGCGTCCACGACCGTGAGGAGGCCGCGCCGCAGGCGGGTGCCGACGATGTAGTGCAGCACGTCGAACGCGTCGGGCGTGGCCGACTGGTCGTTCTCGTCGTCCGAGACCAGGCCCCGGCAGAAGTCCGAGGAGATCACCTGGGTGGGCGCGAAATGCCGGGCGGCGAAGGTCGACTTCCCGCTCCCGGAGACGCCGACGAGCACCACCAGCCCGGTCTCGGGGACCTTGACCTCAACCATCGCCCTCGCTCCTCTCCCCCGTCACAACGGCCGTGGCGCCCTCTGTGACGTCCCTCGCGGCGTTCTCTGTGGCGTTCTCTGTGACGTTCTCTGTGGCTGTGGCGTCCTTCACGGAGTCCGCCGTCGCGTCCGCCTTCACGCTGAACACCGCCATCTGGGTGGGCGGCCCGACCTCCGGGTCGTCCTCACCCACCGGCCTGAACTCGACGTGGTACCCGTACCGGCCCGCCACCGCCGAGGCCCAGGAGGCGAACTCGGCCCTGGTCCACTCGAACCGGTGGTCCGGGTGGCGCATCGCCCGGCCCCCGCCATGGGCGCCGTCCAGGAAGTCGTAGCGCACGTTGTATTCCGCGTTGGGCGTGGTCACGACGACGTGCGCGGGCTTCGCCGTACCGAAGACGACCCGCTCCAGAGCGGGCAGCCGGGGTGGATCGACATGCTCGATCACCTCCATGAGGACGGCGGCGTCGTACCCGGCGAACCGTGGGTCGGCGTAGGTCAGCGCGCCCTGGAACAGCTCGAGGCGGGCCCGTTTCGCGTCCGGCATCCGGTCGAGCTTGAGCTTGCGCGCGGCGATGGCGAGCGCCTGCGTGGACACGTCGGTACCCGCGATCCTGGCGAACACCGGCCGGGCCAGCAGCGCCGACACCAACTGGCCGGAGCCACACCCGAGGTCGATCACCGTACGCGCCCCGAGTTCCTCCAGGGCGGCGACGACGGCCTCTCTCCGCAGCACGTTCAAGGGGACTCGAACGTCCCCGGATTCGGACGCGGCCCCATCAGCGGGCGCGCCGGCGGCCCCGCCGGCGGCCACGGCCGCGAACGTGGCGGACGCGGAGACGGGTTCGTGCGCGGACGCGGGCGCGGGCTCCGGTTCGGGACCAGACGCGGGAGCGGACTCCGCGAGCTCTCCCGCCTCCCCACCGGCCCCGCCGTCGGGCGTGAGCTCCTCGTCCAGAGGGGGCTCCAGGGCCTCCTCGACATCGTCACCGAGCTCGGCCAGCCGGGCGAAGGCGGTGCGCTCCAGTGCCCTGCGGCGGCCGAGGTACCGCCGGGTGATCAGCCCCTTCTCCGGATGCACGGCCAGCCAGCCCCCACCCGCACGGACGAGCTTGTCCACCTCGTCGCCCGCCAGCCAGTAGTGCTTGGCGTCGTCGAGCACCGGAAGCAGCACGTACAGGTGGTTGAGCGCGTCGGCCAGCCGCACCTCGCCGCGCAGCGACAGCCGTACGTACCGGGACTCGCCCCACTCGGGGAATCCCTCGTCGAGGGGGATGGCGGTCGCCTCCACCTCCCAGCCGAGCGGCTCGAACAGCCGGCGGGCGAGAGCGGCGCCGCCACGGCACGGCAGCGCGGGAAGGCAGATCTCCAGCGGCATCGGGTGCGCCGCGAGTTCGGGGCGCGCGTTGCAGCGCCCCGTCCTGGCCGTACGGAAGACGTCTCCGAGCGCCACCGCGAGCAGCGACGACGCCGCGTACGGACGGTCGTTGACGTACTGTCCCAGGCTGAAGTCCGGCGAGGTCTTCCCGCGCGAGCGCACGAGCCGGACCGGGTCCACCTCCAGCAAAAGCGCGGCCGTGCACCGCCGCTCCGTGGCCTCCGGATAGAAGACGCGGGCCGTGCCGAACGACTGGCCGAACTCCTGCACCCGTTCGGGATGCTTGTGCAGCAGGAAGCCGAGATCGGTCGCCGGGCCGGACGTCACGGAGGAAACGGTCGAGATCGTGAGAAGCACGGATTAAGCATTCCGTACCTTCTCTTTGTCTTTCCACCCGATTCCTCATGATCCGTGACGTCCGCGCCCGGAGGACCGGAGGTCGCGGCGGGGATCACACGTGCGGCATGACCTCGGCCGCGATCAGTTCCAGATGGTCGAGATCGGCGAGATCCATGACCTGGAGGTACATCCGCTCCGCGCCCATCTCGGCGAACTTCCCGATCTTCTCCACGATCTCGGCGGGCGTCCCGGCGAGAGCACCCTCCCGCAGGGCCGCCACGTCCTGGCCGATAGCGGCGGCGCGACGGGCGATCTCGGCCTCGTCCCTGCCCGCGCACACGGTCTGCGCGGCCGAATACACCATGGACCCCCGTCCGGCGGCCTCGCACGCCTCGCGCACCCGCCCGAAGGCCGACCGCGTCTCCTCCAGACTCCGGAACGGCAGGTTGTACTCGTCCGCGAACCGGGCGGCGAGCCTGGGCGTCCTGCGGGCGCCGCCACCGCCGATGATGATCGGCGGCCTGGGGCGCTGACCCGGCTTGGGCAGCGCCGGGGAGTCCTCCACCCGGTAGTGCGCGCCCTCGAACGAGTACGGCTTGGCCGCGCCCCACAGCCCGGTGATGATCTCCAGCTGCTCCTCGAACCGCTCGAACCGCTCACCCACCGGAGGGAACGGGATGCCGTAGGCGGCGTGCTCGCGGTCGAACCAGCCCGTGCCCAGGCCGAGCTCGACCCGGCCGCCGCTCATCTGGTCGACCTGCGCGACGCTGATGGCGAGGGGGCCGGGCAGCCGGAACGTCACCGGCGAGACCAGGGTGCCGAGCCGGATGCGCGACGTCTCCCTGGCCAGACCCGCGAGGGTCACCCAGGCGTCCGTCGAACCGGGGCCGGGATCACCGGCCCCGATCCGCGCGTAGTGGTCGGAACGGAAGAACGCGTCGAATCCGAGCCGCTCCGTGGCCTGCGCCACCGCGAGCAGATCGTCGTACGTCGCGCCCTCTTGCGGCTCGGTGAAGATCCTCAGCTTCATCCGGTCATTATCTCCCCGGCCGTCCGGGCGTGGTTGATATGGTCCACGCATCATGCGCGTAAAGTAGCCACAATATGACTCAGGGTGGTGAACGGTGGGTTCTGTACGGCGGGAGCGCGAGCCGGGAACACCTCCACGATCCCTGGTGGCCCTGGCCGCGACGGCCCTGGTCGCCTGCACCGGATACGCCCTCTGGCTGCTGCCCGCGCAGGCCCGCCCCGACTGGTCCGCCACCCCCGTCGCGCATGTCCCCGAGCCGGGGGTGACCGCGAGCTCCGCCGTCGCGTTGCGCACGTCGGAGCCGGCCACGACGGAGCCGGCCACGACGGTCCCGGCGGTGACGCGGACCGGCGGCCCCTCCGGCTACGTCGTCTTCGTGGACGCCGTACGGGAGCCCGAGTTCGACCTGGCCGAGGCCGCCCGCCGCACCGGGACCGGCTGGTACACCATCGGCCATCTCGCCGCCGGGCCGGACGGCTGCACCCCACGCTGGGGCGGGATCACCGAGCAGGGCGGCAACCCCGTCGCCAACGGCATTGGTTCCCTCCGGGCGGGGGGCGGGGACGCCGGTCTCGCCTTCGGCGGCCCTTCGGGACGCGAGCTCTCCGCCACCTGCGCGGACATGGACCGCCTGCTGGCGGCCTACCGCCGCGTGCTCGGCTCGTTCGCTCCGGCCGTCATCGACTTCGAGGTCCGTGACTCGTCGGACGCGACGGCGACCGGCCGGCGTGCGGTGGCGATCAGCCTGCTGCAGCGGGAGGCCGCGGCGAGCGGGCGCGTGCTCGGCGTCACCTTCACGCTCCCCGCCTCGGAGTCCGGCCTCTCCGCGGCCGACAGCGCCATGCTGCGCACCACCCGGGCCGCGGGCGTCGACATCCGCGCGGTCAACCTGCTCGTGCCCTTCCAGCCGGGTGCGTCCGGCAACCTGCGCCGGCTGGCCGTCGTGGCCAGGGCCGTCCACGCCCAGTTGCCGTACGCGCTGGGTGTGGACGGCCGGCCGGGATGGCAGCGGATGGGACTCGTACCGGTGCTGGCCGCGTCACAGGATCTCGGTGCCGGCCAGGCGCGGCGGCTGGCCGCGTTCCGCGAACGGACCGGCCTGGCCTGGGTGTCCGTGCGCGGCGCCCGTCCCCGTGACGAGGTCGGCCGGATCCTGGACTCCGCCGCGTCGTGACCGTTCCGCCACTGCTTCAATGAGGAGATGGACGCACGGCGGTTGCTGGGCGGCGCGCGGGTGGCCAGGCTCGCCACGGTGAGCGGTGCCGGGGTCCCCCATCTCGTGCCCATCACCTTCGCCCTCGACGGCGACACGATCGTCACGGCGGTCGACCACAAGCCGAAGACCACCACGAACCTGCGCCGGATCCGCGACATACGGGAGAACCCGAACGTGTGCGTGCTGGCCGACCACTACGCCGACGACTGGGACGAGCTGTGGTGGGTCCGGGCGGACGGGTACGCCACGATCGCCGAGGACGACGCGGAGCGGGCCCCCGCCCTGGCCTCGCTTGCCGGGAAGTACGCCCAGTATCGGGACCGGCCGCCCGCAGGCCCCGTCATCATGATCCAGGTCACCGCCTGGAATTCCTGGTCGTACGCGTAGGAGGGGGCGGAGCCCGGCCGCCGGGCGCACGACACCCCGCTCCGGATCGCGGAGCGGGGTGCGGTGGGTCGGCCGCCGGCCGGGCGGAGGTCAGGCGCGGGCAGGAGCCACGGCGCGGGCCGCCTGGGCGCACGCGCGGCACGCGTCCACGCACTTCTGCATCATGGGGTCGCCGGTGCTCATGGGCATGGCCATCTCGGCACACCTGTCCGCGGCCCGGGCGCACATGCCGGCCATGTCCATGGCCATCGGCGACTGGCGCATCATCATGTCGCCGCACATGCGGGTCATGTCGGAGCAGTCCATCAGGGCGCCCATCATCGCCATGTCGGCGTGCTTGCCGCCCTGCTGGAGACAGTGCGTCATGGTCTGCTCACAACAGCTGTGGGCCTCCATGCACATGTCGATGCATTTCTGCATCTCCGATGTGATCTTCTTCTCCTGCTTCATGCTTCCCCCGTGATCGTGACCGCCCGCTCGTCGGGCCGCGTCGGAAGGTGTGCAGGAGCTTGGATTCCCCGTCCGAAGCGTCCGGATATACCGGTTTCTCTAATTTGATCACTATTTGCGGATGTTTTATGGCCATGCCGCTGGTTGCGATGATCGGCGGCGTCCGCGAGGTGCCCGCACGCCCGGCGGCGGCCACCGGCACGGCCGTCATGCGGCGACGTGGATCACGTCCTGGATGAGCGGTCCATGATGAACTCCGCCGTCGCCCGCGCGGCCAGGGCCGGATGAGCGTCGGGACGGGTGACGGCGTGGGCCAGCACTCCGTCGATGAGCACGAGGAGTTGGTCGGCGCCGAAATCCGGGTCGGGATGGCCGTGCCTGGTCAGCTCGGCGGCGAAGAGCCGATGGAGCCCGTCCTTGTAGGCACGGATCTCCGTGTGAGCGGGATGGCCCGGATCGGCGAGGGCGAGGTCGGCCGAGGTGTAGCGGCAGCCGCGGAACGACGGCCGGGTGGTGATCTTCTCCAGCTCGTCGAAGACGGCGAGCACGCGCAGGCGCGGCTCGTCGCCCGCCGCGTCCATGACCTCGCGGTAGCGGGCCTCGCCGGAGTGGGTGCGCAGCACCTCGGCGATGAGCCCGTCCTTCCCCCCGAAATGCTGGTAGAGCGAGCGGCGCGCGACATCGGCCTCCTTGAGGATCGCGTCCACGCCGACGTGCACACCCTGGGCGTAGGTGAGGTCGCGGGCCGCGTCGAGCAGCCGCTGTCGCGGCCCCGGTCTCGTCGTCACGGACCGATTCTGGCACGGGCTTGACAGTAGATCAACCGTTCTATCTAATCATGCGGCGTATACCGATCGTTCTATCTACAGGAGCGGCCATGTCCCGCCCGGGCACTCTGCCCACCGTGCTGACCGGCGTTTTCATCACGATCCTCGATTTCTTCATCGTCAACGTGGCCATCCCCGCGACCCAGCGTGACCTGCACACCAGCACCGCCGCCGTCGAATGGGTGGTGGCCGGATACGCCCTGGCGTACGGCTCCGGCCTCGTCCTCGGCGGGCGGCTCGGCGACATCTTCGGCCGCCGCCGGATGTTCGCCGTCGGCCTGGCGCTGTTCACGCTCGCCTCGATCGCGTGCGGCCTGGCCCCCGACGCCGCCACGCTGGTCGTCGCCCGGGTCGCACAGGGCGCGGCGGCCGCGTTGCTCTCCCCGCAGGTGCTGGCCATCCTGCGCACCGCCTACAGCGGCGCCGCCCAGGCCAGGGCCATCAACGCGTACGCGTTGACGATGGGTCTGGCCGCGGTGTTCGGCCAGCTCATCGGCGGCCTGCTCATCCAGGCGGACCTGTTCGGGCTGGGGTGGCGGGCCTGCTTCCTGATCAACGTGCCGATCGGCGTCGCCGCCCTCGCGGTCACCGGACGGCTGGTCCCCGAGAGCCGTCTCGACGGCGTGGTCCGGCTCGACCTCGGGGGCACCGCCCTCATCACGCTCGGGCTGGTCGCGACGCTGCTCCCGCTGATTGAGGGGCGTGAGCGGGGCTGGCCGATGTGGACCTTGCTGTCGTTCGCGTTCGCCGCCGTGCTCTTCCTCGCGTACGGCAGGCGGCGGCACCCGTCGCCCCTGATCGACCTGACCTTGTTCCGGGAGCGCGCCTTCACCGCCGGGCTGCTCACCTATCTCGCGTTCACGATGGGCATGTCCGCCTATTTCCTGATCTTCGCCCTGTACGCCCAGGAGGGCAGGGGCTTCGACGCACTCCAGGCCGGGCTGATCTTCCTGCCGATCGGCGGGGGCTACCTGGCCGCGTCACTGCTCGCACCCCGCCTCGCGGCCCGCTTCGGCCGCCAGGTGATCGCCGTCGGCGGGCTCGCCAGGGCCTTGGGCCTGACCGCCCTCCTCGTCGCGGTCGGCGGGAACGCGCCGGTCGGATGGCTGCTTCCCGCGCTGATCGTCGACGGGTTCGGCATGGGTCTCGCACTCGCGCCGATCATGAGCACCGTCCTGGCCAGGGTGGCCCCGCACCACGCCGGGGCCGCCGCCGGCGCGCTCACCACGGCCCAGCAGGTCGGCGGGGCGCTCGGGGTCGGCATCGTCGGCATCGTCTTCTACGGCGGCCTGTCCGGCGGCATGACGCGGGCCTTCCAGCACGGGGTGGTCTACCTGATCGCGGTCGCCCTGGCCGTCGCCGGACTCGTCCAATTGCTGCCACGCACCCCGCGCGCGCCCCGCGCCCGCGCTCAGTCCTTGACCAGGAGCGCGACGCACTCCACATGATGGGTCATCGGGTACTGGTCGAAAGCCCTCAGATCATCCAGGCGATAGCCGTACGGGGCGAACCAGGCGATATCACGCGCCAGCGTGGCCGGGTCACAGGAGACGTAGGCGACGCGGAGCGCGTCCAGCGTGGCGACTCGGTCCACCACGGGCCGTCCGAGTCCCGCCCTCGGCGGGTCGACCACGACGAGGTCGGCCCGCTCGATCTCCAGGCGGTCGAGCGCCTCCTCGACCTTGCCCCGCTCGGTCCGGGCCTGCGGCAGGTCCCGCAGGTTCCACCGCGCGTCCTGTACGGCCTGCGGATCCGACTCCACGCCCAGCACCGCGCCGTCGGGGCCCACCGCCTCGGCGAGGCCGGCGGCGAACAGGCCGACGCCGCAGTACAGGTCGAGCGCCCACTCCCCCGCCTTCGGCCGCGCGAAGTCCAGCACGGTGTCGAGGAGGGTCGCGGCGGCGCCCGGATGCACCTGCCAGAAACCACTCGCGGTGACCCGGAAGTCCCGGTCGCCGACGCGTTCGGTCATGGACGCCTGGCCCCGGACGGCGCGCGTGCCCCGCTTGCCCTCGTCGATGAGGACCGCGGCGTCGACATCGGGCAGGGACACCCGCCTGCCGGGCCTCGGGGTCACGATGACGGCCCTGTCGCCGCCCGAGGACGCCACCACCTCGACGGTGGCGGCCCCCGGCCACTCGAGCCCCTCCGCGCCGACCTCCTCGACCGCCGGATGGGCGATCGGGCAGGCGTCGATGTACTCGATGTCGTGCGACCGGTGCCGGCGCAGGCCGATGGAACCGTGCCTGTCGGCGGCGAACTGCACCCGCGTCCGCCAGCCGAGCCCGCCTCCGGCGGAACCGGGCACCTCCTCGACGGTCACCTTCCATTCGATGCCCGCGAGACGGCGCAACTGCTCCTCGACGACGTCCGCCTTCAACCGGCGCTGCGCCTCGGGCGACGCGTGCTGCCAGTCGCAGCCGCCGCACCTTCCCGGGCCGCTGAACGGGCACGGCGGCGTCACCCGGTCCGGCGACGGCTCCAGGATCTCTACCGCGTCCGCGCGCAGGAACCGCGCGGTCTCCTCGGTGATCGCCGCGAGGACACGCTCGCCGGGGAGCGCGTGCCGGACGAACACGACGCGCCCCTCGTGCCTGGCCACGCACCAGCCGCCGTTCGCGACCGGCCCCACCGTCAACTCGATCGCCATCGTGTTCTCCCCGCCGATCCCTTGCTTGGTCATGCCTTGATCTCGCCGTTCTTCACTTCGGGGTGCGACCGCCGTACGGCACCGGGCGCGAACGCCTCGGGGCGGCCCTTGAGCCGGTCGGAGGAGGCGAGCTGCCACGGCACGCTGGTGACCATCACTCCCGGCTTGAACAGCAGACGCCCCTTCAGCCGCAGCGCGCTCTGGTTGTGGAGCAGGTGCTCCCACCAGCGGCCGACGACGTACTCGGGGATGTACACGGTCACCACGTCGCGCGGCGACTTGCGGCGCAGCGACTTGACGTAGTCGAGCACCGGCCCGGTGATCTCCCGGTAGGGCGAGTCGAGGATCTTCAACGGCACCGGAATGCCCCGCCGGTCCCATTCCTCCTGAAGCCTGGCCGCCTCGTCGGCGTCCACGCTCACCGTGACGGCCTCCAGGGTGGACGGCCGGGTGGCCCTGGCGTACGCGAGGGCGCGCAGCGTCGGCTTGTGGATCTTGGACACGAGCACGATGGAGTGGTTGCGGGCCGGGAGCATCGTCTCGTCGATCTCGCCCTCGGGCGCGGCCAGCTCGTCGGCGACCCGGTCGTAGTGGTGCCGGATGCCCTTCATCATCAGGAACAGCACCGGCATGGCGATGCAGACGATGTACGCGCCGTGCGTGAACTTCGTGAGCAGGACGACGATGAGGACGATGCCCGTCATGACCCCGCCGAACCCGTTGATGACGCGGGCGCGCATCATGCGGAAGCGGGCCTTGGGGTCGGTCTCGGTCCTCAGGTGCCGCGTCCAGTGCCGCACCATGCCGATCTGGCTGAGGGTGAACGACACGAACACGCCGACGATGTAGAGGTTGAGCAGCTTGCTGACGTCGGCCTGGAACGCCCAGATGAGCAGGCAGGCGCCGGTGGCGAGCAGGATGATGCCGTTGCTGAACGCCAGCCGGTCGCCGCGGGTGTGCAGCTGGCGCGGCAGGTACCGGTCCTGGGCGAGGATCGAGGCGAGCACGGGGAAGCCGTTGAACGCGGTGTTCGCGGCCAGGAACAGGATGAGCGCGGTGACCGCGGCGATGGCGATGAACAGGATCGAGCCGTCACCGAACACGGCCGACGCGACCTGCGCGATGATCGGCTGCTGGTAGTAGCCGGGCCCGGCCGGCTGCCCGTTGATGAGGATGTCCCTGGCGACGTTGGCGGGCTCGGTCAGCTTCACCCCGGCCTTGAGGCCCAGGTAGATGATGCCGCTGAACATGACGACCGCGATGACGCCCATCATGAGCAGCGTCGTCGCGGCGTTCTTGCTCTTGGGCTTGCGGAACGCGGGCACGCCGTTGCTGATCGCCTCGACGCCGGTCAGCGCGGCGCAGCCGGAGGAGAACGCGCGCAGCACCAGGAAGGCCATCGCGAACCCGGCGATGTCGGCCTGCTCCGCCACGATCTGGTAGTCGGCCGTGGGGGCGCGCAGCGTGTCACCCAGCACGAGCAGCCGGAACAGACCCCACAGGACCATGCCGATCACGGCGAACATGAACGCGTACGTCGGAACCGCGAAGGCCGCACCCGATTCGCGAAGGCCGCGCAGGTTCATGATGGTCAGCAGCACGACGATCGCGATCGCCACCAGCGGCCGGTTCTCCGCGACGAACGGCACCGTGGCGCCCACGTAGTCGGCGCCGTTGGCGACCGAGACCGCGACCGTCAGCACGTAGTCCACGAGGAGCGCGCTCGCCACGGTCAACCCGGCGCTCGGCCCCAGGTTGGTCGTGGCCACCTCGTAGTCGCCGCCGCCGCTCGGGTAGGCGTGCACGTTCTGCCGGTAGGAGGCGACCACGGTGAGCATGACCACGACGACGCCCAGGGCGACCCACGGACTGTAGCTGTAGAACGCGGCGCCGCCCAGCGACAGGATCACCAGGATTTCCTGCGGCGCGTACGCCACCGAGGAGAGTGCGTCACTGGCGAAAACCGGAAGCGCGATACGTTTGGGGAGCAACTGGTCGTGGAGTTGCGTGCTGCGAAGCGCACGCCCCACGAGGAGCCGCTTGACGAGGTCCGTCACCTTTGACACGACTGTCGATGCTAGTCCTTCACCTTGGCTCCCCGCTCACCCGGCATCCATCGCGAGCGACATACTGTGCTCAAAGGAGACCGCCCCAACCCGACGGCGGGAGAGCATGCATATCGTGATCATGGGATGCGGACGGGTCGGTTCGACCCTCGCCCACATCCTCGAGGACAGCGGCCACTCGGTCGCGATCATCGACCGTGACCCGCAGGCCTTCCGCAGGCTGCGCGCGGGCTTCCGCGGCCGACGGGTCACCGGAGTCGGCTTCGACCGTGATGTCCTGGAGGAGGCGGGGCTGGCGACGGCCTCCGCCTTCGTCGCGGTGAGCAGCGGCGACAACTCCAACATCATCTCCGCCCGCGTGGCACGCGAGACCTTCGGCGTGGACAACGTGGTGGCCCGCATCTACGACCCCAGGCGGGCCGAGGTCTACCAGCGCCTCGGCATCCCGACCGTGGCGACGGTCCGCTGGACCGCCGACCAGATCCTGCGCCGGGTGCTCCCGGAGGGCGCGGAACCGCTGTGGCGCGATCCCACGGGGACCGTGATCCTCGCCGAGATGGCGTTCAACCCCGGCTGGATCGGGACACGGACGCGGAAGGTCGAGGAGGCGACGGGCGGCAGGATCGCCTTCCTCAACCGGATGGGCGAGGCCCTGGTGCCCAAGGACGACACCGTCATCCAGGACGGCGACATCCTGCACGTCATCGCCGCGGAGAACGACATGGACCGGATCAACAAGGTGCTGTCCGGCGCACCTTCCGAGGAGCACTGATGCGCGTCACCATCGCGGGCGCGGGCGCCGTCGGGCGCTCCATCGCCGCGGAACTCCTGGAGAACGGCCACGAGGTCCTTCTCATCGACGTCGATCCACGAGCCATCAAGATCGACAGCGTTCCCCGCGCCGAGTGGCTGCTCGCCGACGCCTGCGAGATCTCCTCGCTCGACGAGGCCGGGCTGAACGGCTGCCAGGTCGTCATCGCCGCGTCCGGCGACGACAAGGTCAACCTGGTGGTCTCCCTCCTGGCCAAGACCGAGTACGGCGTGCCGCGCGTCGTGGCCCGCATCAACCACCCCAAGAACGAGTGGCTGTTCAACGAGTCGTGGGGCGTGGACGTGGCGGTCTCCACGCCGCGCCTGCTCTCGGCGCTGGTCGAGGAGGCCGTCAGCGTGGGCGATCTCGTCCGGCTGATGACCTTCCGGCAGGGCCAGGCGAACCTGGTCGAGCTCACCCTGGCCGAGGACGCGCCGGTGGTGGGGCAGCGGGCCGGGTCCGTGCCGTGGCCGGTGGACGCGGCGCTGGTCGCGATCCTGCGCGAGGGCCGGGTCCTGGTGCCGTCGGCCGACGACCCGCTGGAAGCCGGGGACGAGCTGCTCTTCGTCGCCAACCAGGACGTGGAGCACGAGCTCGCCGAACTGCTGTCGGGGCGCTGAGCCGCAACTGGGCCGCAACTGGGCCGCGCAGCTGAGCCGCAGAGCCGGTCGCCCCTGCCGAGCGGGGCGACCGCCGCTCAGCCGGTGCTCTGGATCGGGGTACGGCCCCGGGCGAGCACCCACACCATGGCCGCGAGCGCCGCGACCTGGAGCGGCCAGCCCAGTGCGATCTTGGTGAGGCCAAGCGTGACGACCTGGTCGAACATGTAGAGCGGCAGCTGCACCAGCACGCGCACCAGGCAGGGCAGCATCAACAGCCACGTGAGCTTGGAGCAGAGCCGGACCAGACCCGGATCCTTGTGCCAGGCCGTCGGATCACCCGTCACCGAGCCGATCAGGAAGCCCAGGACCGGCCATCGGGTCACGATCGACAGCAGCATGGCCGCGGCGTACACGGCGTTGTAGAGGATGCCCGGCAGGAAGTAGTCCTTGGCGTCGCCGCTGCGGGTGGCGAAGAACGCGCCGATGGCGATGCCGATCAGGCTGTTGATCACGAACTGCGGCGTGCTGCGTTGCACGAGCCGCACCAGCAGCAGGACGACCGCGGTGGCGATGCTGACGATCAGCGAGGGCTTGAGCTCGCTCGTGCCCACCCACATGGCGGTGAAGGCGATCGTGGGCACCGCGGCCTCGATGATGCCCCTCTTGCCGCCCAGCGCCTTACTCAGCTGGGCCCTGAGGGCGGCCTCGACGGTGTCATGTGCGGCGTGCGTCGCCGTTACGTCCGCTGCACTCATGATTCCTCCTCGCGTCGCGACCGGCGGGGCCGGTCGCATGGCGCGTCGCTCGCGTCGATCCGCTCGGCGAACGCGCTCACGCGCGCTCCCCGACGATCACTGCCCACCGGCGGGGCGAAGCTCGTAACGTGGGTTGAACATGACCTTCCGGCCGTCCTGGACGCTGACCAGGCCCTCGGCACGGACCACACGGCCCGGCTCGATGCCGGCGATCTTTCGGCGGCCGAGCCAGACCAGGTCGATCACGTCGGAGCCGTCGTACAGCTCCGCCTCCAGCGCGGGGGCTCCGCCCCGTGGCCGAAGTGTGACGGTCCGTAGTGTACCGGCGACGCAGGAGCGTTGCCGCTCCCCGCAGGAGGCGATGGGCGTGGCGCCGTGCCTGCCCAGGTCCTCGCGGAGTTCTTCGGCCTCCAACTCGGCCTGGCTGCTCGTCAGCCGCTGGAAGAAGCCGCGCAGACGGCCCTTCTTCACCGGCTCCGCCGTGCTCATCGATCGCTCACCGTCTCCTCGCGGGCCGTGCGGGCCGCTTCGCCGCCGGCGACGCTCTCTCGGGAGGCGTGTCGCCGGCCACTGCGCGTGCTCACCAAGCTCGCTCCGTGTTCATGCTTTCCAAGCGTAGGCGATGGAACGCGGCGAAGCGCATGCCGGGTTTCACCGGATCTCGGAGATCTCCGGGCCTCGCTCGAACGGCTTGAACTCCTCGTGCTCGGGCTCCTGCTCCATCGCCTGCCTGGCCTCGGCGGGCAGGCGCAGCTGGATGGGCTCGCGCGGAGCCATCGGCTCGTCGCCACGGACGACGACGATGTCGCGCACGACTCCTTCGAGGGTCTCGGCCGCGGCCGGATCGAGTGCGGCGCGGCCACTGAGAGCGGCCCGCAGGAGCCAGCGCGGCCCGTCCACCCCGATGTAGCGGACCGGCTGCGTGCCCTGGCCCTGCGCCGGGACCTTCGCGGCCAGCTCCGGCCCGAACGGGCCCTCCCGCTCCTCGGCGGTGCCGCCCAGGGCGGCCACCTCCCGGGACAGCTCGGCACGGACCTCGTCCCAGATGCCGCTGCGCTTCGGCGCGGCGAACGCCTGCACCTGCAGGGCGCTCTCCTCCACGAGCACGACGGCACCCACGATGCTGTCACCGGACATGGTGAGCTGGATCTCGAAACCGGGACCGACGGGCAGGAGCAGACCTCCCAGGTCGACCCGCTCGCTCTCCGGATGTGCCTCTTCTGCGTCCCACGGACCTGATTCGCGCGCGGGAGCGGCGGGCTCCCTCTCGGGTACGGCCTGCGCCGTCTCCTCATCCGCGCGTCGACGGCGTCCGAACACGTCGTTCACACTCCTTATGACCTGTGCTCGCCTGTGATCATCGACCGGTGGAGCCGAACCCGTTCGCGCCGCGTACCGAGCCGGGCAGCCGGTCCACCTCGTAGAAGGACGCCTTCTCCACCCGCTGGATGACCAACTGGGCGATGCGGTCGCCGCGTCTGAGCGACGCGGTCTCCTTGGTGTCGGTGTTGAGGAGGGTCACCTTGATCTCGCCGCGGTAGCCGGCGTCGACCGTTCCCGGCGCGTTCACCAGGGTGACGCCGAACTTGGAGGCGAGCCCCGACCGGGGGTGCACGAACGCGGCGTACCCGTCGGGAAGGGCGATGGCCACCCCGGTGCCGACCACGGCCCGCTCCCCCGGCAGCAACTCGACGTCCGTCGCGGCGTACAGATCGGCCCCGGCGTCACCGGGATGCGCGTAGCCGGGCAGCGGGAGCCCTGTGTCGAGACGGTGGATCAGCACCTCAACATTCATGAGCCAAGACACTACCCGTTGCGCTGGGGAGATACCGCCTCCACGGACCCGGATGGCTTCGGTGTGGAGCGTTCCGGCGGCTCCGCTCCCTGAGGATGCAGGGGCGGCGACTGCGGAGGCTCCCCGACGGGAGGTGGCGGTTCACGGCGCAGCAGTTCCTGCAACACGCGGTAGATGACCGCGGCCACCGGGACCGCCACCGCCGCCCCCGCGATCCCCGCGATCACACCGCCCACGCCCAGCACGAGGATGATCGCCAACGGGTGGAAGTCCACCGCCCGGCCGACGATGAGCGGCTGCAGGACGTGGTTCTCCAGCTGTTGCTCGACGATGAGGACGCCTACGAAGATCGCCGCGGGCACCCAGCCCTGGGATCCGAACGTCACGAGGGTCGCGACCGTCCCCGCGAAGAGGATGCCGACGATCGGGATGAAACTCGCGATGAACACCAGCACCGCGAGTGGCGCCCACAGCGGCACCCGCAGCACGGCGAGGGTCGCGCCGATCACCACACCGTGGATCGCGGAGATGGCGACGGTGCCCTGGACATAGTGCGAGAGGGTCCGCCAGGCGGACCGGCCCGCCCGGTCGACGTGCGGCGCCGCCCCGCCGAACGCGCGCAGGAACCAGTTCCAGATGCGGTCGCCGTCCTTGAGGAAGAAGAACGTGACGAAGAGCAGCAGCACGATGCCGGCGAGCACCTCGACCACCGCCGCCGCCCCGGTGATGACCGTGCCCGTGATCTGCCCGCGCCGTTCGACGAGCTGTTTCGTCAGCTCGTCGATGACGCCGGTGATCTGGGACTCCTTCAAATGGAAGGGCCCGTTGATCAGCCAGGCCTGCACCTCGCGCGAGGTCTTGTCGATCTGGTCGACGAGCCGGGGCGCCTCCGCGTTGGCCCTGATGCCGATGAGGAAGCCGATGCCGGCGATGACCGCGAAGAAGAGCAGGACGGTGAGCCAGGTGGCGTAGATCGGCCGCATCCGTCTGCGCAGGCGGCCGGTCACCGGATACAGCAGCGCGGTCAGCAGGAACGCCACCGCCACCGGCAGCGCCACGATGCCGACGCGACCGATGATCTGCCAGAAGAAGTAGATCACCACGCCGAGGACGATCAGACAGGCGCCCCACACGGCGAGCGTGAGCAACGTGGGGGGCACATGAAGCGTTCGACGTTCCTTTTCCGGGATCACAACGTCCAGCCTGACATGTCGCCCCCCAATGCGCGCACCCGATTATTCATCCGGCGATGAACGCGTGACCGGCGTCACTCGGCGAGTGTGACGGACACCGTGGAATCCGGCCCAGCCGGGTCGAGGACGAACTCCTCGACGTTACCCGCCGCGCACAGGTCGTCCTGCGCCTGCCGTACGAGCGCGGCGTGGGGACCGGAGACGGAGAGGCGAGAGATCTCGGCCCGCATGGACAGCCTGGCCTCGGACTTGGCCTTGCGCACCTGGCGCAGCACCTCGGCCACCGCGCCGAGCACCGCGGGGTCGCCGTGGACCCCGCGGCCGGGCTCGGCGCCGGGGTCGGCCTGGAGATCGGCAGCGGACGGCCAGGCGGCGCGGTGCACCGAACCGGCGCGCCACCAGGACCAGACCTCCTCGGTCACGAACGGCAGGAAGGGCGCGAAGAGCCGCAGGAGCACGTCGAGCGCCTGGCGCAGCGCCGTGACGGCCGAGGCGTTCCCGTCGTAGGCCCGTGCCTTGACCAGCTCCAGGTAGTCGTCGCACAGCTCCCAGAAGAAGCGCTCGGTGCGCTCCAGCGCCCGGGTGTAGTCGTACTCCTCGAACGCCTCGGTGGCCTCCGTCACGACCGTGCGGAGCGCGGCCAGCATCGACAGGTCGAGCGGCTCGGTGACCCGCCGCTCCCCGGCGGGCGCCTCTCCGAAGCCGAGCACGAACCGGGAGGCGTTCAGGATCTTGATGGCCAGCCTCCGGCCGATCTTGATCTGCCCGGTGTCGAACGCCGTGTCCGTACCGGGGCGCCCGTTCGCCGCCCAGTAGCGCACCGCGTCGGAGCCGTACTGCTCGAGCAGGCCCAGAGGGGTGACCACGTTGCCCTTGGACTTGGACATCTTCTTGCGGTCGGGGTCGAGGATCCAGCCGGAGATCGCGGCGTGCTTCCAGGGCAGGCCGCCGTGCTCCAGGTGCGCCCGGACGACCGTGGAGAACAGCCAGGTCCGGATGATCTCGTGGGCCTGCGGGCGCAGGTCCATCGGGAAGACCCGGCGGAACAGGTCGTCGTCGCGCTCCCAGCCGGCCGCGATCTGCGGCGAGAGCGACGACGTCGCCCAGGTGTCCATCACGTCAGGATCGCCGACGAAGCCGAGCGGCTTGCCGCGCATGTCCTCGGTGAACCCGGGGGGCACGTCGCTGGACGGGTCCACGGGCAGGGACGACTCCTCGGCCGGGATCGGCGCCTCGTAGACGGGCAGGCCGTCGCCGTCCAGCGGGTACCAGACGGGGACCGGCACGCCGAAGAACCGCTGCCGGGAGATCAGCCAGTCGCCGGCCAGGCCCTCGACCCAGTTGTCGTACCTGACCCGCATGTGGGGCGGGTGCCAGCGCAGCTCGGTGCCCCGGTCGAGCAGGGCGAGGCGCAACTCAACGTCACGGCCGCCGTTGCGGATGTACCACTGGCGGGTGGTGACGATCTCCAGCGGCCGGTCGCCCTTCTCGTAGAACTTCACCGGGCGCTGGATCTTGCGCGGGTCGCCGTCGAGGTCGCCGGCCTCGGCCAGCATCTCCACGATCCGCTCGCGGGCGCCGTGCACGCTCTTCCCGGCCAGCTCCTTGTACGGCTCGGCGGGCACGGCCTCCGGCGGGTCGTTCAGCAGGCGGCCGTCCCAGCCGATCACCGGCCGCGTCGGCAGGTCCAGCTCACGCCACCAGGTGACGTCGGTGACGTCGCCGAAGGTGCAGATCATGGCGATGCCCGAGCCCTTGTCCGGCTCGGCGAGGTGGTGGCTGAGGACCGGCACCTCGACCCCGAAGATCGGCGTGCGCACGGTCGTGCCGAACAGCGGGCGGTACCGCTCGTCGTCGGGGTGGGCCACCAGGGCGACACAGGCCGGGATCAGCTCGGGCCGGGTCGTCTCGATCCACACGCGGTCGCCGAAGCCCTGCTCGCGCTGCTCCGGGGACAGCTCGAACCCGATGCGGTGGAAGGCTCCGGGCCACTCCCGATCCTCCAACTCGGCCTGGGCGACGGCCGTGCGGAACGTCACGTCCCACAGCGTCGGCGCCTCGGACAGGTACGCCTCGCCGCGCGCGAGGTTGCGCAGGAAGGCCCGCTGGGACGCGACCCGCGCGTGCTCGCCGATCGTGGCGTAGGTCATCGTCCAGTCGACGGACAGGCCGAGGCGGCGCCACAGCTCCTCGAAGGCCTTCTCGTCCTCGGCGGTGAGCCGCTCGCACAGCTCGATGAAGTTCTTCCTGGACACCGGGACCTGGCCCTTGGCGTTCGCCGGCGGCTCGAAGTCGGGGTCGTACGGCAGCGAGGGGTCGCAGCGGACACCGAAGTGGTTCTGCACGCGGCGCTCGGTGGGCAGGCCGTTGTCGTCCCAGCCCATGGGGTAGAAGACCTCGCGCCCGCGCATCCGCTGGTAACGGGCGACGGTGTCGGTGTGGGTGTAGGAGAAGACGTGTCCGACGTGGAGCGAGCCGGAGACCGTGGGCGGCGGCGTGTCGATCGAGTAGACCTCGTCGCGGGTGCGGGACCGATCGAAGCGGTAGGTGCCGTCCGCCTCCCAGCGTGCTACCCATACCGCCTCGAGTCCATCCAGAGTGGGCTTCTCGGGCATGGCGGCGGTGCGCGGTCGCTGTTCGGTCATGCCACCTAATGGTATGGCGTCGGCGGCTCTACCGTGCGGAGAGACTAGGGTCGTTACCGAGGAGGAATCATGGCGGAAATCACGCACGCCGGCCACGAATCAGGCGCGGTGGACAAACCCGATATGACCTGGCGGATCGTCGGCGGCCTGGTAGGCATCGGCGTGGGCTTCGCCTCGCGCAAGGTGCTGTCGTTCGCGTGGCAGAAGACGACGGGAAAGAAGCCCCCTGCCAGCGCGGACTCGCTCGACATCAGCCTCGGCGAGGCGATCGCGTACGCCGTGGTGATGGGCCTCGGCATGGAGGTGGCCCGCATCGTCGCGGTCCGCGCGGCGGCCAAGAAGTGGCACTCGTGGAAGTCCGACGCCGAGACCAAGCTCTGACCGTCAACCGGCCTCGAGCGCGGTGAGGAAGTCACTCGCCCACTTGTCGACGTCGTGGGTGGCGACCCGGCGCCGCAGCGAGCGCATCCTCCGGGCCAGCTCGTGCGGCGTCGCGCGCATCGCGGTGAGCATGGCCCGCTTCATCCCGTCTATGTCGTACGGATTGACCAGGTAGGCCTGGCGCAGCTCGTCGGCGGCCCCGGCGAACTCGCTGAGCACGAGTGCCCCCCGCAGGTCGTAACGGCAGGAGACGTACTCCTTGGCCACCAGGTTCATGCCGTCGCGCAGCGGGGTGACCACCATCACGTCGGCCGCGCGGTAGAGGGCGGCCAGCTCGTTCTTGTCGTACGACTGGTGCAGGTAGCTGATCGGCTGGCGGCCCAGCATCCCGTACTCGCCGTTGATCCGGCCGACCCTGAGCTCGATGTCGCCCCGCAGCCGGATGTACTCGGCCACCCGTTCCCTCGTGGGGGTGGCGACCTGCACGAACGCCGCCTCCCCCGGCTGGATCGCGCCGTCGGCGAGCAGTTCGCCGAACGCCTTGAGCCGCTGGCCGATCCCCTTGGTGTAGTCGAGCCGGTCGACGCCGAGCAGGACGTGCTCGGGGTCGCCGAGCTCGGCGCGGATCTCCTTGGCCCGGGCGAGGACGTGCGGCTCGCGGACGAGTTGGTCCAGCTCGCCGAAGTCGACGGAGATCGGGAACGCCTCGGCCCGGACGGTACGACCGTCCACCTGGACCTCGTTCCTGTGGTTCTGCAGGCCGAGCAGGCGGCGGCAGAGCCGGATGAAGTTGGAGGCACCTCCGGGGCGCTGGAATCCGACCAGGTCGGCGCCGAGCAGGCCCTCCAGGAGCTCCTTGCGCCACGGAAGCTGCCAGAACAGCTCGGCCGGGGGGAACGGGATGTGCAGGAAGAAGCCGATCCGCAGGTCGGGACGGAGCTTGCGCAGCATCGCCGGGACGAGCTGGAGCTGGTAGTCCTGCACCCAGACGACGGCGCCGGGGGCGGCTGCGTCGGCGGCGGCCCGGGCGAACCGGTCGTTGACGGCTCGGTAGGCGTCCCACAGCACACGCGAGTAGACGGGCGTCGCGACGACGTCGTGATAGAGGGGCCAGAGGGTCGCGTTGGAGAAGCCCTCGTAGTAGAGCTCCACCTCAAGGGCGGAAAGCGGCACGGGGATGAGATGCATCCCGTCGTTGTCGAACGGCTTGAGTTCCTCGCCCGCGGCGCCGGTCCACCCGAGCCACGCTCCGTCGCGCCGCTGCATGACCGGCGCGATCGCCGTCACCAGGCCCCCGGGGCTGCGCCGCCATTCGGTCTCGCCGACACGGTCGACGGGCAATCGGTTCGCGACGATCAAAAACGAGCTGGTGCCATCCATTGAGCCCCTCCGGAGATCGTCCCCACTACGTCACGCCCCCGTAGGACAACCATACGAAAGGCCAGTCATACCGCCCATACCCGCCATGAAGTGCACAATTCATTTGAGTGGGTGTGAGAATGATCTCGCCAGGTCACGGGTGGTCACCAAGAGGTTTAGACCAATCGGCTACATTTCCGTATCGTTCGATCACGCACAGCGCGTTCGGCCGGATCGCCGTCCGGCGCGAGAGAGACGAAGATCACACAAGATCACGCGAGAAGTGCCGGGGAGAACACACGGAGACGGCGTGGAAAGCCGGGGGGAACGTACGGAGATCGCCCGGAAAGGGGCCTGGGGGAACGCACGGAGACCGCGACGATCACATGGGTCCGACGCCGTGTCATCCGCCGCGACGTGACGTCACGCGGGGGGAAGAGCGCGCGTCCTGAGGTCGGCGCGTACGGCCTGGGCGAGTTTCCTGGTGGCGACGCGGTTGAACGTGCCACCCGCGACGGCTCCCGTGAAGAAGGGGCCGAGGGTGGTGAAATGCCGCCCGAGCGTTCTCATCAGGCGGTTGCGCAGCGCGGTCTTCGCCGCGGCGCCGATCGCGAGCGTGGCCGAGCCCGGGGCCAGCGGGTTGACTCCGCGCTGCCTGGCCCAGGCCACCGCGAACGCGGTGGCACGCTGGGTGCCGTTGCCGGGAACCTGCACGCCGTACACCTCGTGCAGCTCGGCGAGAAGCTTGACCTCGA
Source organism: Microtetraspora glauca (assembly GCF_040656155.1). Classification (NCBI taxonomy): domain Bacteria; kingdom Bacillati; phylum Actinomycetota; class Actinomycetes; order Streptosporangiales; family Streptosporangiaceae; genus Microtetraspora; species Microtetraspora glauca. The sequence goes on along the minus strand of NZ_JBFALK010000002.1, from coordinate 371,344 downwards.
TGGCCGCGACGACGAGCGTCTCCGCGACCAGCTGGGCGGGAGCGGAGAGCAGCAGCGGCGGAGCGGCGAACTGGGCCGCGGCCAGGGCACCGCCGACGGCGCCGACGGCCATCGTGCCCTTCGCGGCCGTGCGGACCAGGTCGTCGGCGAGTTGCTCGCCGGTCAGCCCGTAGTGATGCCGCTGAAGCGTCGCGGCGTCTCTGATCGGGAGACGCGGCGCGATGTTCATGAAGACATCGGCGAGCCAGCGGCCACGCTCGGGGCCGGCGACCTTCGCCTTCTTCGCGGAGTCGACGAGCACCCTGCTGAGGCGGCCGAGCAGGCGGCGCCGCTCGGCCCCGTCCGTTTCCTCAGGGGTCACGAGCTTGCCGACCAGCTCGGCGACCTCGTCTTGTGATCGATCCGCTTCCGAAGCCAACGGACTACTCCTAGCGTCTCCTAGGCGGCGCACTCGCGGCAGACCTGCTGACCGTTCTTCTCAGAGGCCAGCTGACTGCGGTGATGCACCAGGAAGCAACGCGAGCAGGTGAACTCGTCGGCCTGGCGCGGGATCACGCGGAGCGAGAGCTCCTCGTTGGACAGGTCCGCCCCCGGCAGCTCCAGCGACTCGGCAAGGTCCGTCTCGTCGATGTCGATGCTGCCCGACGACTTGTCGCTACGCCGTGCCTGGAGTTCCTGAAGGCTGTCCTCGTTCAGGTCGTCGTCGGTCTTGCGCGGGCTGTCGTAGTCGGTAGCCATGTGCGTACTCCATCCCCCTCATCTAGCTGTCGCGCTGGTCGCGCGTCTTTAACGCTTGGAAGGCCGTTCTTGTGCCCGTTTCGCCCGGGAGATTTTGCAATCGGTACCCCGGTTCGCGGAACACTGAACCTCCCGGCACGCGAGGGGATGCCGCGCAAGGCTCCAGTTAGCCAAATATGGCGAAAACCAGAGTATTGCGGGTATGACCCACCGCGTTCGACGGCACATCCAACCACATGTGCGGGGCGGTCGCTGTATCAGCGCGCCGACAGTGTCGTCCCGGCCGGGACGCCGAGCCCCGCGAGACGCACCGTCACCACGAGACCGCCTCCGTCCCTGGGGACGGCGGTCACGGTCCCGCCGTGCGCGCGGACGATCGCCCGCACGATGGACAGGCCGAGTCCCGCGCCCTTGGCGGACTCCACCCGGTCGGCGTTCAGCCTGCGGAACGGTTCGAAGATGGAGTCCACTTCGTACGCGGGGACATGTTGCCCCGTGTTGGCGACCTGAACAACGGCACCCCCGTCCACCATTCCCGTCCGTACCCAGACTTTTCCAGACGGGCCGGAATTGTGCTTGATGCCGTTCTCGATGAGGTTGGAGACGCAGCGTTCGAGCAGGACGGGATCACCCGTGACGGGCGCGGAATGGAGATCGTGCTCGACCGTGACGTCGTGCTCGGCGGCGAAGGGGGCGAGCTGCTCCACGGCGGTCGTGGCGACCTCCTGGACGTCCACCGGCTTGCGCACGGTCAGCTCGCGCTCGCTCCTGGCCAGCAGGAGGAGTCCCTCGATGAGGCGCTCGTTGCGGGCGTTCGTGCCGAGGAGGGTACGGCCCAGCACCCTGAGGTCCTCGGACGCCTCCGGGTCGGACAGCGCGACCTCCAGGACCGTCCGGTTGATCGCGAGCGGGGTGCGCAGCTCGTGGGAGGCGTTGTCGACGAACCGGCGCTGCGCGTCGAAGGCGGTGTTGAGCCGGGTGAGCATCTCGTCGAAGGTGTCCGCCAGCTCCTTGAGCTCGTCGTCGGGGCCCTGGAGGTCGATCCGCTCGTGGGCGAGGGAGGTCCCCGAGAGCTTCCTGGCCGTCGAGGTCATCTGCTTGACCGGCCGAAGCGCCCGGTCGGCGACGAAGTATCCGAGGATCAGCGCGAGGATCCCCACCCCGACCAGCGCCTCCAGCGACCTGATCAGCAGGCCCCTGCGCGCGCCCTCGATCGCCTGGTACTTGAGGGAGTCCCAGAGGGTCTGGAAATAGACGGCCTCTTCCTGGGTGCGCCCGGCGGTCAGGGGCGGCCAGTTGGCCTGGATGGCCCAGCCCACCATGAGGTACATCACGAACATCAGCACCGCGCCCGCGGCGAAGAACAGCGCGCCGTAGGTCAGGGTCAGCCGCCACCGGATGCTCATCCGGCGGGGCAGCGCCCGTATCCGGTCTATCAGTCCCTGCTGCTCGACCGGGTTGGCCTCCAGCGGCGGCGGGCCGTCCCAGACCGGCGGGCCGCTCGGCGGCGGGGGGACCTGGGCGCGGTACGGCCCCGTCCCCATCGCCGACGTCATCCGCCCGAGGCGACCACGCGGAGCCGGCGGGCCCTGGTGGCCCCGCGCCGTCTGTCCGCTCAGGCCACTCTGGTCACCATGGTCACCCTGGTTCCCCTGCGGGCCCCGGGCGGCGGGCCCTCCGGCGGTGCCGTCCGAGCCCGCGGAGGGCTCCCTGGGAACGTCCGCGTCGTTCTTCGCGGGCTCGTACGGCTCGGTCACAGTCGGTACCCAACTCCGGGGACGGTCTCGATGATCTGAGGCTCACCCAGCTTCTTGCGCAGCGTCATCATCGTCACGCGCACCACGTTGGTGAACGGGTCGATGTGCTCGTCCCACGCCTTGTCCAGCAGATCCTCCTGGCTGACGACGGCGCCCTCGGCGCGCATCAGCTCCTCCAGGACGGCGAACTCCTTCTTGGTGAGGGCGACCTCCTTGCCGTCCCTGGTCACCAGGCGCTTGCCCGGGTCCAGCCGTACGCCCGCGCGTTCCAGCACGGGCGGCAGCGCGGGAGCGGAGCGGCGGCCGAGCGCGCGCACGCGCGCGACCAGTTCCATGAACACGAACGGCTTGGCGAGGTAGTCGTCGGCGCCCAGTTCCAGGCCCTCGACCTTGTCGTCGACCTCGCCCGAGGCGGTCAGCATGATGATCCTGGAAGCGGACCGCTCGGCCACCAGGCGGCGGGCGACCTCGTCTCCGTGGACCTTGGGCAGGTCGCGGTCGAGCACGATCACGTCGTAGTCGATGTAGCTGGTCTTCTCCAAGGCGGCGGCGCCGTCGTACGCCACGTCGACGGCCATCGCCTCGCGGCGGAGTCCGGTGGCGATCGCGTCGGCCATGACGCGTTCGTCCTCCACCACAAGCACGCGCATCCAGGTCCTCCTCAGAAGGTCGCAGGCCTCCATTCTGGCCCTGTCGGACGTAAGTCGACGGTAAGCGGTTCCCCAGCTCTACGTGACGTAGAGCACAGGAATTGAATGGTTTGAAAGTTCCTAACGTGTGGGTACAGGCAGGTCTACACCCCTCTGTCGTGTGCCGGGGAAGGGTCATGCTCTCCCCAGGATCCGGTGACGGGGTCAACTGGCACCTTTTCGCCCCCTGAGAAAGAAGGTGAGTATGGGCGAGTTCACGACCACGATCGAAACCCGGCTCAACCAGGCCTACAAGGGCCTCCAGGAAGCCACGTCGAACGGGGACGACTTCCTCGCCGACACCCTCACCGCCGAGATCGAGGACCTGCGCAGGCTGGCCGACGATCACGGCGTCGCGATCGAGCGATAGCACCCTCAACGACGCGGGGACCCACCGTCTCGGTGGGTCCCCGCGTCGTGTTCAGGGCCGGTTCCCGTGTCCGGGATCCGCTCCGCTCCGGTCCGGACCGTCCACCGTCTGCGGTTCACCGGGTACGGATCACTCGTGGACGGCGGGGGCGTCGCGTTCGGGGTCGAGCGGCACGAGCAGGTCGTGCAGCCGGTCGAACAGTCCGGGAGCCGCGCACACCACCATGTCCGTGCCGTGCGGCCTGCCGCGCAGCCCGCCGATCCGCGCGCCGGCCTCGGTGGCGATCAGCCCGGCGGCGGCGTGGTCCCAGTAGTTGGTGCCGCGCTCGTAGTAGGCGTCCACCCGCCCCGCGGCGACCGAGCACAGGTCGACGGCGCAGGAACCGCCCCTGCGGATGTCGCGCACCCGGGGCAGCACGTGCGCCAGCACCTCGGCCTGGACGGCGCGACGGCCGGAGTCGTAGCCGAATCCGGTCGCGACCAGCGCCCGGTCCAGCGCGACGCCGGTGTTGCAGCGCAGCCGCTCTCCTCCCAGCCAGGCGCCCTCGCCCCTGGCCGCGGAGTAGAGCTCGCCGCGCTGCGGGACGCTGACCGCGCCCGCGACGATCTCGCCGTCCACCTCGACGCCGATGCTCACCGCCCAGTCGGGCAGGCCGTACAGGAAGTTGACGGTGCCGTCGATCGGGTCGACGACCCAGCGGGCGCCGCCGGTGCCGGGCGTGTCGCCGCCTTCCTCGCCCAGGACCGCGTCGTACGGCCTGGCCGCGGCGATGCGGGCGCGGATGAGCTCCTCGGCGGCGCGGTCAAGCGCGGTGACGACGTCGGTGGGGCTGGACTTGGTCTCGACCACCTCCGGCCGGGCCGGGCGCTTGGCGACGAGCATCCTTCCCGCCTCATCGGCGATGCTCACCGCCAGCGCCAGCAACTCCGCCCGGTCGGGTGAAACCCGCACCTCGTCCATCCTGACCCGCCCCCCTGCTCGGTCTGATCACACGATGTCCTGAAATTTCGTGACCCGTGAGGTCACCTGAGGCATCTTCCCAGACCGCGGGGCCGGCCGATCAGGCGAGAGCGGCCGGGTGGGTCCACTCCTCTCCGAGGACGTGCTGGGCGAGGAAGGCCAGCACGGTCTGGTACCAGGCGACGGCGTTCCCCGGCTTGAGCACCCAGTGGTTCTCGTCGGGGAAGTACAGGAACTTGGACTCGACGCCGGACCGCTGCAGGTCCCACCAGAGCCGCAGCCCCTCGCCGATCGGGACGCGGTAGTCCCTGTCGCCGTGGATCACCAGCATCGGCGTCGAGATCTCGCCGAGCCAGTTGTGCGGCGACAGCCGCGCGTACCGCTCGCTGCCCGGCCGGCCGAACTCGCGCTCCCAGTACATCGAGGCGTCCGTCGTGCCGGCGAACTGCTCCAGGTTCCACAGGGACGCGTGGGTGACGATCGCGCTGAACCGGTCGGTGTGCCCGGCGACCCAGTTGGCCATGTAGCCGCCGAACGAGCCGCCCATCGCCGCGATCCGCTGGTCGTCGATCTCGGGCAGCTTGAGGCACTCGTCGGTGATCGCCATGAGGTCGGCATGGGTGACGGGACCCCACTCGCCCCACCCGCGGTCGATCATCGCCTGGCCGTAGCCGGTGGACAGGCACGGGTCCGGCAGCAGGACGGCGTAGCCGTGCTCGGCCATGATCCACGGGTTCCAGCGCCAGGACCAGTCGTTCCAGCTCGACACCGGGCCGCCGTGGATCCACAGGAGGAACGGGGCGGGGTTCTCCGCCGTCGCCCCGGCGGGCAGGACCAGCCAGCCGCGGATCTCCGTACCGTCGTCGGCGACGGCGCTGACCTCGGTCAGCGTGCCGGGCAGGTCCAGCGCGGGAACCGGTGACGGCAGCGTGGTCACGGCCCCGCCGGGGGCGACGCGCACCGGGACGGGCGGCGCGTCCACGGCGCTCCTCAGCGCGTAGATCGACCCGTCGGCCGCCGGGCACAACTCCAGATAGGCGCCGTCGTCGGGGGTGATCCGCACCGGCTCGCCGTCCTCCGCGCCGGTCACCGGCACGCGGAAGATCGGGCGGCGGCCCTGGTGGTCTGCGGCGATGAAGACCGCGTCAGACGAGGGTGCCCAGGCGACGTCCACCGGGAAGAGCTCGCCGCCGAGCGCCCGGCCCTCGCCGGTGGACAGGTCGACGACCCACAGCCCGTACGCGCTGGAGAGCTCCTCTGTCGCGTGCCGCTCCCGTGTGCAGGCGACGAACCGGCCGTCGGGCGAGACCGCGACCGGCCCGCCGAAGTCGTGGTCCTCGGAGGTGGCCAACACCCTGCGACCCAGCGCCTCGCCCGCGGCCGGGTCCAGGTCGATGGCGACGAGTTCGGAGCGCACCTTGCCGCTCGGGAGCGGCACGTACCAGGTGGTGATGACCGTGGCGCCGTCGGGCGTCACCGCGAACGACGCCAGGTCGAGCGCCCGGCCGGGGTCGGGCGTCAGATCGTGCCCGTCGAGCCGGTCGGGGTCGGCTCCGGCGCGCGCCGCGAAGAGCCGGGACTGCGCGGGACCGAGGTCGTGGTCCCAGTAGCGGATGGGGTACCCCTCGTGCAGGATGGCGCTGACCCCTGCCTCCTTGCGCGCCTTGCGCCGGTCCGCCTCGGTGGCGGCGTCGCCCGGCAGCACCTCGGCGGTGTACACGATCGTGCCGCCGGCCGCCCTGACGCCGGTGACGCCCCCGGGCCGGTCCGCGATCCGCCTCGGCTCGCCTCTCTCGGGCAGCAGCCAGAGCGCGGGGACTTCCTCCGCCTCGTCCTTGACCGTCTCGTCGGGTCTCCTGGAGACGAACAGCACCTCGCCTTCGGTGGTGAACTCCGCGCCCGCTTCGCCCTTGGCCGACCGGGTCAGCCGGTGCGGGCGGCCCTCGGGATCCAGGGGGATCTCCCAGAGCGCGGTGCCGTACGATTTCCCGTCGGGATTGAGGGACTGGACCACGGACACCAACCGGGTCCCGTCCGGGGAGAGCCGCAGCGACTGCACGCGCGGCACGGCGACGTATTCACTCATGTCCCGGAAATGGCTCACCGATCGAACCTACCTCGATCTTCCGGCGCCACCAACGTACTTATCCCCCACCCGGACGCCGGACGCCTGGCAGGTCTCCCCACCGGACCGGCGTACGCGCCGAATAGGCTGTGAGACCGGATCGGCGGCGAGGCCGGGACGGCGAGCGTGATCGGGCGGGGAGCGATGGGCAATCTGACACATGAGGGCGGGCGTGCGGCTCCGCGTTACGACGCGCTGCTCGTGGTGTCCTTCGGCGGTCCGGAGAAGCCCGACGACGTCATGCCGTTCCTGGAGAACGTCGTACGCGGGCGCGGGGTGCCGCGCGAGCGGCTGCTCGAGGTGGAGGCGCACTACCAGCGCTTCGGCGGGGTCAGTCCGATCAACCGGCAGTGCCGTGACCTGATCGCGGCTCTCGACGTGGACGTCCCCGTCTACTGGGGCAACCGCAACTGGCATCCGTTCCTGGAGGACACGGTCCGCCAGATGGCGGCCGACGGGGTGCGCAAGGCGGCGGCGTTCGCCACCTCCGCGTACAGCTCCTATTCGAGCTGCCGGCAGTACATCGAGGACATCGCGCGGGCGCGGGCGGCGGTCCCGGGCGCTCCGGAGATCGTGAAACTGCGCCACTACTTCGACCACCCGGGCTTCGTCGCCGCGATGGTGGACCACACGCGCCAGGCCCTGGAGCGGCTGCCCGAGCCGCGCCGGGAGCGCGCGCGGCTGGTGTTCACCGCGCACAGCATCCCGATCTCGATGGCGAAGACGTCCGGGCCCGCCGGAGGTGCCTACGAGGCGGAGCTGCGCCGGGCGGCCGCGCTCGTCGCGGCGGAGATCCCCGGGGACCGGCCGTGGGACCTCGTCTGGCAGAGCCGCAGCGGCCCTCCCCACATCCCGTGGCTGGAGCCCGACGTCTGCGACCACCTGGAGGCACTGCACGCCTCCGGCACGGAAGCGGTCGTCCTGGTGCCGATCGGCTTCGTCTCCGACCACATGGAGGTCGTCTACGACCTCGACGTGGAGGCGAAGGCGCTCGCCGAGCGGCTCGGCCTGCCGCTCTCCCGCGCGGCCACGGCCGGGACCCACCCCCGGTTCGTCGCGATGGTCTCCGAGCTGATGGCCGAACCGGAGCCGGCCCCGTGCCCGGCGACCTGCTGCCCGGCACCGGTACGGCACCCCCGCTGAACCGCCGCTGAACCGCCGCCGGGCCGACGCCCGCCGCCGGCGGATCAGCGGTAGGCCTGGGCGTACGCCTCGGCGAGGCCGAGGACCTTGTTCACGTAGTCCCACGAATGGTTGTAGAACCAGACGGCCTTCCTGAGCTTCTCCCCGCCGCGGGCGGCGCCGTTGGCGCAGAGGTATTTCGCCGCCGACGGCACCGCGTCGTAGGCGCTCCAGATGTCCGCCTTGCCGTCGCCGTCGCCGTCCACGCCGTACGACTTCCAGGTGGCGGGCATGAACTGCATCGGGCCGAGCGCGCCCGCGGAGGACGGGCCGTTGTTGCGGCCGTGCCCGCTCTCCACCTGGCCGATGGCGGCCAGCACGGTCCATGACAGGCCGGGGCACACCTCGGCCGACTTCCGGTAGAGCTCCAGGTAGCTGTCCGGCCGTCCCACCAGACCGTGCCCGGCCGTCCTGGTGGAGCCGCCGTCGCCGGCCTTCGTGGCGTCGCCGCCGCCCTTGCCGTTCTTCGCGCCCTTCGTGTCCTTCGAGTTCCCGCCCGTGGTCCCGGCCGCCGGGACGGTGAGGACGTGCGCCTTCGCTCCGAGCACGCGCCCGACCCCGCGCGCGTCCGGAGAGTCCCCGTGGATCAGGACGACCACGCCGGGGGAGAATCCGAGCCGCCGCCCGAGATCGACGCCGATCAGCCCGTCCACGGCGGGCAGGCCGAGGGACGCCGAGGCCGCCAGGCGCAGCCGCGGACCGCCGTCCACCTGGTACTCCGCGCCGAGGTTCATGCCGAGCCGCCGGACCACCGCGGAGTCAGCGACGAGCTCGCCCCGGCTGAGCGCGCTCCACACCTCGGGGTGCTCGGCGACCGGCCGGGGAGTCCAGGACCGGAAACCGGCCGGATCGACGGCGAGGAGCTGCAGTGAGTTGCCCGCGATGCGTATCGTGCCCCCGTCGGCCGCGGCGACCTTCCGTACGCGCTTGAGAGCGGCGAGCTTCCGCAGCTCGCCGTCGGACACCGCCGAGGTCGTGATCGCCATCAGCTCGGGAGGGGTCACCTGGACGGCCGTGTCCGTGACCGGAGCGCTGGACGGGAGCGTGGCGTCGGGGCGCAGGGGCGCGCCGCCGCCGGTCCCGTCTCCCCCGGCCGATCGCGGGGCCGGCGTCCGCCCGTCACCCCCGCCGCCCGCCGCCGCGGCGTTCCGGCCGTTCCCGCCGTCCGCCCTGCCATCAGCTCGGCCGGCGCTCGCGTCCGCCCCGCCGTCCGATGGGCCGTCCGATCGGCCGTCCGCGAACACCATCGCGCCGCCCACGGCGCCGACGATCGCCAGCAAAGCCACCAGCCCCACCACAACCATGCGAAGTGACGCAAACCACGGAACAGGGGGCACCTGGCTCAGGTTAGACCCTCTGGCGTGCCGATCGAGAAATCACTTGCCAACCGCAGGGCGGTACGCCAGGGTCTGACAGGATAAGTGCACGTCCGCGTGCCGTGGGCGGGGGAGCCCGTGGCCGCATCCGATCACATCGAGGTGCCCGGACGCACAAGGTGCGAGGGGAATCGACATGGTTGGGCCGTACCGCGGGCTGCTTGGCACGCCTGGCGTCAAGGGCTTCGTCATCGCGGGATTCGTCGGCCGGATCCCGATGTCCATGCTCGGCATCGGCATCATCCTGCTCGTCTCGGAGCTGACCGGGTCCTACGCCACGGCGGGCGCCGTCTCCGCGGTGCAGTCGGTGGCCTTCGCGGTCGCCGCCCCGCTGTCGGGCCGGCTCGTGGACCGGTTCGGCCAGGCCAGGGTGCTCGTCCCGCTGGTCTTCCTCCACGGCGTCGCGCTCGTCGCGCTGATGCTGTGCGCCCACGCCAAGCTGCCCACCTGGACCCTTTACGCCACCGGCATCGTCGTGGGAGGCGCCGCCACATCGCTGGGGTCGATGGTCCGGGCCCGGTGGTCGCACGTTCTCGACGATCCCTCGAAGCTGCACACGGCGTTCTCGTTCGAGTCCGTGGCCGACGAGGCGATCTTCGTGGCGGGTCCGGCCTTCGTCACCGCGCTGGCCACCGGCGTCAACGTCTACGCGGGGCTCATCGTCGCCGTCGTGCTCGCCGTCGGCGGCACCCTCGCGTTCTCCGCGCTCCGCGGCACGGAGCCGCCGGCCGTACGGCACCGCGAGCACTCGGGGTCGCCGATCGCGATCCCGGGAGTCGCGATGCTGGCGGTGGTGTTCCTCGCCGTGGGTTCGGTCTTCGGGTCGGTCGACATCGTCACGGTGGCATTCGCCGAGGAGCAGGGCTCCAAGGGCCTGGCCGGCCTGATGCTCGCCTCGGTCGCGAGCGGCAGCATGATCTCCGGCCTGTGGTACGGCTCACGCCGCTGGAAGATCGCCCTGCGTGGCCGGCTCGTGCGCGGGCTGGGCGTGTTCGCCGTGGGGCTGACTCCGCTCGTCCTGATGGGCAACGTCCCCACGATGAGCGTCGCGCTGTTCTTCGCGGGCCTGGCGATCTCCCCCACGCTGATCACCGGTTTCTCCCTCGTCGAGCGCCTGGTTCCCGCGTCGCAGCTCACCGAGGGCATGTCGTGGCTCTCGACGTCGCTCGGGTTCGGCGTGGCCATCGGCGCCTGGGCGGGGGGGCGGCTCACCGACCTGTACGGGGCCTCCAACGCCTACGGTTTCCCCCTCATCTGCGCGCTGCTCGCCGTCGCCGTCGGGGTCGCCGGGTCGGCCTGGCTGCGCACTCCCGAGACGGCCGGCCAGGACGCCGCCTGACGGCGCCCGCCCGGGTCACGCCCGCGGGCGTGCGCGGCGTGCGCGGCGTGCGCGCGGGCCGGTCCCGCGGGGAGCCGGTTCCCGGTCCCTCTTTCCCTGGTCTCACCTCTGGCCTCGGCCCATATTTCATGAGTATTGTTCATATTCTCCGAAATCGTGGGCTTGGATGGTCATGAGCGAGTTCCGCAACTGGGCTGGGAACCAGTCAGTCACCCCGGGCGAAGTCAGGACGCCCGCGTCCGCCGCCGAGGTGGCGCAAGCCGTACGGGACGCGGCGGACAGCGGGCGCCGGGTGCGCATGGTGGGCACCGGGCACTCCTTCACCGGCGTCGCCCTGGTCGACGGCATCATGCTGCGCCCCGACGCGCTCACCGGCGTCATCGCGACCGGCGACGACTGGGCCAAGGTCGCCGCCGGTACCCCGCTCCACGTGGTCAACGACGAGCTGCACCGGCGCGGCCTCGCCCTCGGCAACATGGGCGACATCACCGCGCAGACCATCGCGGGCGCGATCCAGACCGGTACCCACGGGACCGGCCGGGACATCGGCGGCCTCGCCGACCAGGTCATCGAGCTGGAGCTGGTACTCGCCGACGGCACGATCACCACCGTGAGCGAGGGCCCGCTGTTCGACGCGGCCCGCGTGGGTCTCGGCGCGCTCGGCATCCTCACCGCGGTCACCTTCCGGGTGGAGCCGTCGTTCCTCCTCCACAGCCGCCGTGAGCCGCTGCCGTTCAGCGGCATCCTGGAGTCGCTGGACGAGCTGACCGCCGACAACGAGCACCTCGACTTCTTCTGGCTGCCGCACACCGACACCTGCCTGGCCAAGCGGAACAACCGGTCCCCCGGCCCAGCTAGGCCCACCGGCCCCTTCAAGCACTGGCTGGACAACGTCTTCCTGGAGAACACGATCTTCGGTGCCGCCTGCGCGACCGGCGCGAAGATCCCCCGCGCCATCCCGCGCATCAACGGGATCTCCGCCAGTCTGCTGAGCGCGTCCGAGTCCGTGGACACGTCGTACAAGATCTTCAACTCGGTCCGGGAGGTGCGCTTCCTGGAGATGGAGTACGCGATCCCGCGCGAACACCTCGCCCGAGCCCTCCGCGAGACGCGTGACCTCATCGAACGGATGGACTGGAAGATCACCTTCCCGGTGGAGGTCCGCGTGACCCCTCCCTCTGACGCGTGGCTGTCCACGGCGTACGGGAGGCCCAGTGCGTATATCGCCTGCCACGTCTACCGCCGGACGCCGAACCCGGCGTACTTCGAGGGCGTCGAGGAGATCATGACGAGACTTGAGGGACGCCCGCACTGGGGCAAGCTGCACACCCGGGACGCGGCCTACCTCTCGACGGTCTATCCCAAGTTCGCCGACTTCCTGGCCCTGCGGGACGAGCTCGACCCGCGGCGCCTGTTCACCAACGACTACCTGGACGGCGTCCTGGGCTGACCGGGCCGTCCCCGATCTCTCCCGACTCCGCTCACCGCCGCCCCGGAACCGGGCCGCGGCGGCCACCGCGACTCGCCGGAAACCTTCGAGGGCCGAGAACCGCTTGCGGGCACCGCCGCCCTGTAGAAAGGTGAATGCGACAAATGTGACTGGCGTCACGTCGCCCGCCACGCCCCTTGGGAAGGCGATGTTCGGACATGCCGGGTACGGTGCTGGAAGGCAACCGGCTCACGCGAGAGACTCAAGGGTCCGGGGGAAGATTGAGCACGACGACGAAGGGACTCGCATGCAGGAGCTCCGTCTCGTCGCGGTAAGTGAGGACGGCACCTACCTCGTTCTGGCGACGGCCGGGCGCGGTACGCGGTTCACGCTTCCCGTCGACGACCGGCTCCGCGCTGCCGTCCGCGGCAACTTCTCCCGTCTCGGCCAGTACGAGATCGAAGTGGAGAGTCCGTTGCGTCCCAAGGAGATCCAGGCTCGCATCCGCGCCGGCGAGTCGGCGGAGGAGATCGCGGCCACCGCCGGCATCCCGGTGGAACGTGTCCGCTGGTTCGAGGGGCCCGTGCTCCAGGAGCGCGAGTACATGGCCCAGCAGGCGCAGCGCGTCGCCGTACGCCTTCCGGGCGAGAACACGCCCGGGCCCACGCTCGGCGACCTGGTCGCGGAGCGGCTGACCCGGCGCGGCGTACCCGCCGACGAGATCGACTGGGACTCCTGCAAGCGCGACGACAACCTCTGGCGGGTGAAGCTCGGCTTCGTCTGGAACGGTCACACGCGGCACGCGGAGTGGCTGTTCGACCCGCGCCGCCGCCACATCACGCCCAACGACGACGAGGCGATGCGCCTGTCGGCGGCCGAGTACGTCGAGCCCGTCCCGCGCGAGGACACGACCGTGCGGCCGTTCCTGCCCCGCCTCGCGTCGAAGCTCGCACCCGTGCCGCCGCTTCCCGACGGCTCGCTCTCGATCCGGGCCGGTCGCGCCGAGCCCGACTATCCGCCCGTACGGCACGAGCCCATGCGGCGGGACGAGCCGGTGTACGACGAGCCCGCCGCGCAGAGGGCCGAGACGGCCTACCTGCCCGAGCCGCCGATCGTCGCGGGCACGACCGCGTTCCGCCCGGATCCGGGCCGGGAGACGGCGTTCCACCTGCGCGAGCCTGTTCAGGAGCAGGTCCAGGAGCAGATCACGGCCCGGCCCGCTCCCCAGGCACCGGCCCCGGTTCACATGACCGGACCCGGCGTGGAGCGGCCCGGCGCCTTCGTCCCCGACCCGGCGGAAGCCGTACCGCGGACCTCCCCCGCGTCCCCGGCCGGTACGGCGCACGAGCCCACGATCGGGGCGACACCGCGCGCCGAGGAGACACCGCGCGCCGAGGAACGGCTCTCCGTCGTTTCGGAGAGCGCGGCTTCGGCCGATCAGACGCGGGTCGCTCCCCCGTCGGTCGACGCGCCCAGGGTGGAGGCGCCCGCCACCACCGAGCATCGGTCGCGGCAGGTGGAGACCACGCCACAGGCGACGGCCGATGACGCACGGCCTCCCGTCAAGGACGAGACCGGCACCCCGGACATCCCCGGCGCCGTGCCGCGGCAGCTCGTCACACCCGCTGTCGCGGACATCGCGACGGAGGAGAAGGCCGCCCTCACGGCGTCCGGAGACACCGGCACAGCGCCCGAGAGCACACCCGCCGCCACGCCGGACGCTGCGTCCGCCACGCCCGACGCCCATGCCGCGCCGGATCCGGTACCGGATGTGGTGCCGAATGTCGTGCCGGATGTCGTGCCGGATGTCGTGACACCGCCCGAGGCACAGGTCGTCAGCGCACAGGCCGTCACCACACAGGCCGAGCCGGACGCTTCGCCGGAGGTCGGGCACGACACCGGGACGACTCCCCCGGCGGCCGAGGCCCGTCCCGACGAGCCCGTCTCACCCCAGCCCGAGCCCGAGCCCGCGGTCGCGGTCGCGGTCGCGGCTCAGGGCGAGGCCGCCGCTCCCGCGGCCACCGATGAGCCCGCCGTTCCCGCGCCCACGGAACCCGAGCCTGAGCAGGCCAAGGAGCCGGTCGCCGTACCCGCGGCGAGGATCAGCGAAGAGCGCGCCGCACCACCACCAGTCCCGGCAGCTGCGCCGGCCGCACCAGCGCCGGGCGCCAAGGGCACCGGCAAAGAGGCCGCGGCGGCGAAGGAGACGAAGCCCGAGCCACCGGCTCCGCCCGCTCCCAAGCCCACCCCGGCGCGTCCCCGCAAGTCGCGTGGCCGCCGCGCCTCCGTGCCGACATGGGACGAGATCATGTTCGGCGCCCGCAAGCAGGAGTGACCCGCCGACTCGACCCGTGGCGGCTCAGCCGTCGATCCGGCCCGAGCCCTCCCCCCGATCGGGAGCGACGGCCATGAAGGGCGCGATCCACGCCGGGGTGACCTCGGCGGTGGTGGTGGCGATGTTCTGGTCCAGCGCCCGTAGCCCGGCCCCGGCCCACAGGATGCGGTCGGCGATCTCCTTCAGCGTCTTCACCGACCTGCCGAGCCGGTCCGGCTTGGTGAACACCACCACGTCACCTGGCCGCAGCGCATCCATCATCGTGGACCCCATGCCGACACTCGGGGGTCCCTAATCCGGTCGTCGTCGCACGGCGTCGGCGATGACCCCTGTCACGAACTTGTTGACGACTGCCGTGGCCGGCGGGCCGGGGTCGCGGTCCGCGAACAGGAGATGACCGCCACCGACCAGGGAGAGGGTGAGCGAGTCGATGTCGGCGCCTGCCGCGATGCGGCCCAGTTCACGCTCATCGGCCAGGTAGGCCGAGATCGCGGTCGTGGCCTGGGCGAGGATCGCGATGCCACCTCCGGGCCTGGCTTGCCGCAGCCGTGCGCGCAACTCGTCCCGGAAGGTGATGAGCGGGATGATCGCCACCGGAACCGGTCCGAACAGGGTGGTCAGCGCGCTGGTGAGGTTGTCGGCCACCGTGCCGGTACCGGCGGACTCGCGCAGCGCACTCGCCTGCGTCTCGAGCCGCGCGGCCCGGTCGAGCACGAGGTCGGCGAGGAAGGCGTCGAAGTCGGTGAAGTGCCGGTGCAGGACACCTTTGGCGCAGCCCGCCTCGTCGGTGACGGCACGGCTGGTCAGCCCGTTCGGCCCGTCCCGCAGAAGCACGCGTTCCGCAGCGTCGAACAGCTGCTGCCGGGCGTCGCGAAGGTGTACCCCCGTCGGCACTTAAAAGATCCTCTCGTGCGTCAACCAGCTGACATCCGTTGGCTAGTGGGCATTCGCCCACTAAGGTGGGCACATGCCCATCCTACCTCGGGAGCAACCAGAACCGCCCCCAACGGATCCGCACAAGGCCCGGCGGATGGCCGAGTCGTTCGGCGTGGACGCGCAACGCTACGACCGAGCCCGCCCCGGCTACCCCGATGCGTTGGTGACGCGGATCGTCGCCGGGAGCCCCGGGCCTGACGTGCTCGACGTCGGCTGCGGTACCGGCATCGCGGCCCGCCAGTTCCAGGCCGCCGGCTGCACCGTGCTCGGCGTCGAGCCCGATGCGCGGATGGCCGACTTCGCGCGAGCCCAGGGCCTGCAGGTCGAGGTAACGGCCTTCGAAGCCTGGCAGCCCGTCGGCCGGACGTTCGACGCGGTCGTCGCCGCCCAGTCGTGGCACTGGGTGGATCCGGTCACCGGCGCCGCCAAGGCGGCACGTGTGCTGCGTCCAGGAGGACGGCTGGCGATCTTCGGGCACGTGTACGAGCCGCCTGCCGAGGTAGCCGAACCGTTCGCCGCCGCCTACCGGCGGGCGGCGCCCGAGTCTCCGCTCAACGGCCAACCGGCCCGACGTCCGCTCGCCTTCTACCAGGCGGCATACGCGAAGTTCGCCGACAAGATCCGCGAGACCAAACAGTTCAACGATCCCGAACAGTGGCGATTCGACTGGGAGCAGTCCTACACGCGTGACCAATGGCTGGCCCTGCTATCCACCACCGGCGGTCTCACCCAACTCCGTCCCGATCAGCTGGCCGAGATACTGGACGCGGTCGGGGGCGCCATCGACTCCCTCGGTGGACGCTTCACGATGAGCTACACCACCCTGGCCACGACCGCCGTACGCGCCGGCACCTCCTGAGTCCCTCCCCCAAGTCGCCGCCCGCCTGGGAATCCGCGCGGCCGTTCGACGCTCTGCCGGGCAGTTGGCGGAGTGCGGCCGGCCGCGTGGGCGGCCGGCTCGACCGGGAGTCATCGGCCGGGCGGATCGCCGGCGCCGACCGCCGGCTCGCGTACGCCCTGTGGTCCGGGGCGTCGGGCCACAGGATGCCCGCCATCAGCGCCCGGGAGACGGACCGGCCGCAGAGGGCGATGAACGACAGAAGACGCTCAGACCCCCGGTGACAGGCACCTGAT
The DNA here is from genome assembly GCF_040656155.1 of Microtetraspora glauca. Lineage (NCBI taxonomy): Bacteria > Bacillati > Actinomycetota > Actinomycetes > Streptosporangiales > Streptosporangiaceae > Microtetraspora > Microtetraspora glauca. The sequence continues at coordinate 354,974 of NZ_JBFALK010000002.1, read as the reverse complement.
CGTCTCCGGCGAGTAAGCCGGAAACCGCCGAGAAGGGTGGCCCGCGCAGCGGGCCAGTCGCGGCTCTCCATAATCATCCCGCCTCGCATGGGAAACGGATGGAAACAGGATCCGACCGTCGGTTCCGCGGCGCTTCCCTCCCTAGGTGCCCGATACGTGATAAATCGCTGTGATTTTCACCGAATGGGTGGCCAACGTGCTTCCAATCGGATGTTCCCCGAGGTCACGCGGTGTCCGGCCGCGCCTCTCAGCGCGCCGTCAGCGATATGTCAGCGCCGGCCGGAGAGGATCAGCGAAATGTCAGTGCCGTCCTCCAGAGTGGATCCGACACCGAAGAGAGAAGAGATCATGACATACGCGATTCAGGCCGAGGGTCTGGCCAAGCGCTATGGCGAGACCAAGGCGCTCGACGGGGTGGATCTGGAGGTGCCACGAGGCCGGCTGCTCGGCGTCCTCGGGCCGAACGGCGCGGGGAAGACCACCGCGGTGCGCGTCCTCGCCACATTGCTCAAGCCCGACGCGGGCCACGCCCGGGTGGCCGGGTTCGACGTCGTCAAGCAGGCCCACCAGGTGCGGTCGCTGATCGGCCTGACCGGGCAGTACGCCGCGGTCGACGAGGCGCTGACCGGCGTGGAGAACCTCGTGATGATCGGCCGCCTGCTCGACATGCCGCGGGCCGAGGCCAAGCGGCGCGCCGCCGAGCTGCTCGACCGGTTCGACCTGACCGAGGCCGGCGGCCGGGCCGCGAAGACGTTCTCGGGCGGCATGCGCCGCAGGCTGGACCTCGCCGCGAGCCTGGTGGGCCACCCCCAGCTGCTGTTCCTGGACGAGCCGACGACCGGCCTCGACCCACGCAGCCGCGCGGACCTGTGGGCGGTCGTCCGCGGACTGCGGGACGACGGCGTGACGGTGCTGCTCACCACGCAATATCTGGAGGAGGCCGACCAGCTCGCCGACGACATCGTGGTGTTCGACCACGGCAAGGTGATCGCGCGGGGCACGTCCGACGAGCTCAAGGCCACCACGGGCGCCCAGGTGCTGGAGGTGCGGCCGCTGCGGGCATCCCATCTGGACGTGGTCGTGGGTGTGGTGGGCGACGTTCTCGGCTCGGCGCCGGAGATCGCGGGCGGCCTGGTCACCGGCAGCGTCCGCGACCCCGCGCTGGTTCCCGCCATCGTGCGCCGCCTGGACGACCTCGGGGTGGTCGCGGCGGAGCTGTCGCTGCGCAAGTCCAGCCTCGACGAGGTCTTCCTGGCCCTGACCGGCCACCGCGCCGACGACGGCGACGCCGACTCCCACGACGACACGCGGGACAGCACCGCGCGGAAGGAGGAGGTCGCGATATGACGACCTTCACGCAGACCGCCCCGGTCACCGTCTCCCCGAGGCCGGGGCTCGCGGCGACCGTCCGCCACACCGCCACGCTCGCGTGGCGGAGCCTGGTGCAGATCAAGCACAACCCGATGGAGCTCCTCGACCTGAGCGTCCAACCGATCATGTTCCTGCTGCTGTTCACGTACGTGTTCGGCGGGGCGATCTCCGGCTCCACGGGTGACTACCTGCAGTTCTCACTGCCGGGCCTGATCGCGCAGAACATGCTGTTCGCCAGCTTGACGACGGCGATCGGGCTGAACACGGACATCACCAAGGGCGTGTTCGACCGGCTGCGCAGCCTGCCGATCGCCCGCTCCGCGCCGCTGACCGGGCGCATTCTCGCGGACACGCTCAAGCAGGTGTGGGCGTTCGCGCTGTTCCTCGGCCTCGGCATGGTCCTGGGGTTCCGGGTCCAGACCGGCGTGCTGGGGGTCGTGGGCGCCCTCGCGCTGCTGCTCACGTTCGCTCTGGCGCTGTCCTGGGCGGCGGTGCTCATCGGGCTGACCGCGGAGAACCAGGAGAAGGTGCAGATCGTGGCGTTCTCCCTGATGATGCCGATCACCTTCACCAGCAACGCCTTCGTGCCGACCGACACCATGCCGGGCTGGCTGCAGAAGTGGGTGGAGATCAACCCCGTCACCCACCTGGCCGACGCGGTCCGGGGCCTCCTCAGCGGTGGTCCGGTCGCCTCCAGCGCGACCATCTCCGTGCTCTGGGCGGCCGGTCTTGCGATGGTGTTCGCCCCGTTGTCCGTCCGTGCCTTCCGCAACCGCATCTGAGCCGCGCCTGAACCACACCCGAGCCCGCCTGTGCTCCGGCCCGCCGGGCCCCTCACGCCGAGGCGGCGGCGACCACCTCGTCGAACGGCATCCCCCGGCCGCGCTCGTACGACCGCGAGAACTCCTCGGGTCCGAGCGCGGCCTGCGCGTTCGCGGTGATGCGCGCGTGGTCGTAGGCGGTGACCTCCTCTATGCCGCGAATCGCGGCGGCGGCGCCGAGAAGGCGGGCGGCCAGTTCCGGCTCGTCGTCCAGCAGCGCCAGACCGGCCCGGGCGATCAGGATATATCCGATGATCGGCCCGTCCTGCGACGTGAGGGCGGCCTCCAGCGCCTCCGCGTGCATCCGCCGGGACCGGACCGCGTCGCCCTCCTGCTCGGCGAGCAGCCCGAGGGACGCCCGCAGGGTCGCGAGGAACTGCGGCGGGTGCACCTCGGGTCCGTCGAGCATCCCCACGGCCTGCGCGTAGTGCATGCGGGCGAGGTCGATGTCACCGTCCTCGCGGGCGAACTCTCCCTTGATGACGCACACGCCCGCCGCGCCGACCGGGTCGTCACCGTTCGCGCAGATGCGGGCCGCCTCGGCGAGCACCGCGGTCGCCCCCGCGCGGTCACCCGCCGCGTTGAGGGTGAGCGCCAGCCGGCCCCGCATGTACGGGGTGTCGTCGGAGGCGCCGATCTCATCGACGAACGCGATGGCCTCGCGCATGACCGGGATCGCCTCGGCGTTGTTCCCGCGCATGGCGCTGACCTCCGCAAGCGCGGACAGCGAGTTCGCGATGCCCCAGCGGTCTCCGGTCATGCGGAAGCCGTCCAGCGCGGCTCGCACGTCGGCCTCTCCCTCCTCGACCCTGCCGCTGTTGAAGTGCAGGTGACCGCGGAAAAGGTGGGCGGAGGCGACCAGCCACGGATCCCGGTCGGCGAACAACTCCTCCAGGAGCGCGTCGATGGGGTCGTCCTGGCGCAGGAAGAGGTTCAGCACCGGCCGGGCGAGCGCGACGATCGGATGCAGCGAGCCTGGTTCGAGGAGCCCGGTCAGTAGGGAGACGCCTTCGAGTGCCTCCCTCGCCCTCTCCCAGTCGGCGGATCCGCCCAGGACGGTCACGCCGTAGACCGCCAGCACCAGGGCCCGCTTGGCCGGGTCCATGTCCTCGGGGACGATCCGGAGCACTTCGGCGGCACGTGCCGCGCCCTCCCCGCGGCGGCCGGCCAGCCACCAGTACCAGCCGAGGGCGCCGACCAGTCGGACCGCCAGCTCCGCGGCGCCGCCGTCGACCGCCCGGCGCAGCGCGGCCGACAGGTTGTCCTGCTCTGCCGTCAGCCGCGCCAGCCACTCGACCTGGTCCCGCCCGCGCAACCGCGAGTCGGCGGTCTCCGCCAACTCGGTGAAATAGCCGGCGTGCGCCAGCTGTACGCGGTGCTCCTCGCCGGACTCGGCGAGCCGCTCGGCGGCGTAGGCCCTGATCGTCTCCAGCATCGTGTAACGCCCGCCGTCGTAGACGAGGAGGGACTTGTCCACCAGATGTCCGAGCAGGTCGACGGCCCAGCCGGACATGCCGGGACCGGCGCAGACCCGTTCTGCGCTCTCCAGCGTCGCCCCGCCCGCGAAGACCGACAGCCGCGCGGCGAGACGCCGCTCGTCCTCGTCCAGCAGCTCCCAGCTCCACTCGACCACGGCGCGGAGCGTCTGGTGCCTCGGCAGCGCCGTACGGCTCCCGCTGGTGAGCAGGCGGAAACGGTCGTCGAGCCGGTCGGCGATCTGCGCGGCCGAGAGGGTGCGCAGCCGGGCGGCGGCCAGCTCGATCGCCAGGGGCATGCCGTCGAGCTCGCGGCAGATGCGTTCGACGGCGGGGCGCTCGCCGTCCACCGTGTAGCCGGACCGGGCGGCGACGGCCCGGTCGGCGAACAGCCGGACGGCGTGATCGAGGTCGAGCGGCCGGACCGGCCACAACATCTCACCGGTGATCCCCAGCGGCTCGCGGCTGGTGGCGAGGACACGGACGTCCGGGCAGTCGGCCAGCAGCCGGTCCACCAGCACCGCGGCGGGCTCGATCAGGTGCTCGCAGTTGTCGAGCACGATCAGCATGCGCCGGCCCGCGAGAAGGCCGGCCAGCCGACCCATGGGGTCGGTCTCGGCGTGCGGCGCACCCGGATGCCTGGTCATCAGGGACGCGTCCCTGAGGCCGAGCGAGGCGAGCACCGTCTGCGCGATCTCCTCGGGATCGCGCAGCGAGGCGAGCTCGACCAGCCACGCGCCGTCCGGCATGCGGGCGGAGAGGGCCTCGGCGGTCTCGACCGCCAGCCTCGTCTTGCCCGCCCCGCCCGGCCCGAGGAGGGTGACCAGCCGGTGCCCGTCCAGCAGTTCCCCCGCGCGCTCGACGTCCGGCTCGCGCCCGACGAAGCTCGTCAGCCTGGCCCGCAGGTTGCCCTTGCGCGCGGCGGGCGCGGGCCGCGTGGCGTCGTGATGCGGCGGGTCGTGATGCGGCGGATCGTCACTCGGCGGGTCGCCATGCGGGGAGAGCAGGTCGCCATGCGGGGAGAGCAGGTCGCGGCGGAGCACGGCGAGGTGCAGCTCGGCGAGCTGGGGCGACGGGTCGGCGCCGAGCAGGTCGGCGAAGGAGGACCGGGCCTCCTCGTAGGCGGCGAGCGCCTCCACGTGCCGGCCGGACGCGTAGAGGGCCCGCATGAACTGGCCGCGCAACCGCTCGCGCAGCGGGTGGGCCGTGATCAGGGAGCGGAGCTCGGGCAGCACCTCCGCGTGCCGTCCGAGCAGCAGGTCGGCGTCGATCCGGTCCTCGGTCGCGGCGATCCGCAGGTCGTCGAGCCGGGCGATCTCGGGCGCCCCGTCGGGCAGGTCGGGGAGCGCGGGCCCGCGCCAGAGGGCCAGGGCGTCCCGCAGGGTGCGCGCGGCACCGGCGGCGTCGCGCGCGGCCAGCTCGCGGCCGCCGTCCCGGCAGAGCCGGGTGAACAGGTGGACGTCCACCAGCTCTGGCGAGACGGCCAGGCGGTATCCGGAGGGGTGGGCGACCACCAGATCGCGGTCGATCACCGCGCGGAGCCGGGAGATCAGGGCCTGGAGCGCGTTGCCGACGCCGCTCGGCGGGTTGTCCTCCCACACTCCCGCGACGAGGGCGTCGACGGGAACGGCACTGCCCGCGTCGAGGAGCAGCGTCGTCAGGAGGGCGCGGAGCCGCTGTCCGCCGATCTCGATCAGCCGCCCGTCCTGGCGGACCTCGAGAGGACCGAGGACGGCGAATTTCAGACGCGTGTCCCGTTCCGTCCCCTCCATGCCTCGATTATCGGTGCCCGGAGGGGCCGGCGAGTCATCCGGCCGGAAGCGATCCGGGACCGGGCGCGAACATGCCCGTCCCGTCACTCCGGCACCGCCGGTGAGCACGGCGGTCATGTCACTCCGGCACCACGGGTGAGCACGGGTATCGCATCGCCACGGGACCGCTCGCGGTGGCGGCCGGAGGAACGGATCGGCGCGATCCGGTCAGCGCACCGTCCAGATCCGCGTAGCATCATCGGGCATGGGGTCGCCGAACAAGTCAGGACGCGCGCGGCGTGCCGCCGCCATAGCGGCGGTGGCGCTCACCGCGACGGGCTGCGGGATCCTGGGCGGCGGCTCGCCCAGGAACCTCGACGTGATCAGTGTGTCGAGCCCGCGGTTCCGCGACGGCGCTCCCTTGCCGCACGGCTACTCCTGCAATGGAGGGATGGGCAACCCGCCCCTCCGCTGGTCGGGTACGTCGGGTGCCAAGTCGGTGGCCCTTGTGGTCGACGACAACAGCCCTCGAAGCGAAGCGGAGGTGCACTGGGTGGTCTTCAACATCGATCCCAACACCACTGAACTGGGCGAGAACGGCGTCCCCCGAGGTGCCCGGCAGGGCCAGACGACGACGGGGAAGGTCGGGTACGTGCCGCCGTGCGCCACCGAGGGAAACTACCGTTTCACGGTGTACGCCCTCGACGCGAAGCTCGATCTCCAGCAGGGCTCCGCCCTCGCGGATACCTTGCAGCACATCGCCGATCACACCATCGCCCGCGGGCGTCTCACTGCGGCGAACATCGAGTGACATGGTGAACACCTCAGGTAGCAGTGCCTCACCAATCTTCACCAAGGGTGTGACAACGGTCATCGTGGTCGAGCAGAATCGGATCCAATTGCTGAGCGCAGGTGAACAAAGGGGGCAGGTCGCGTCGATGGCCGCGCGACCTCACCGGCGCCGCTGGAAGGCCATGGCCTTGAGGGTGGTGCTATGATCGCGGTCATTTTTGGCCTCGTCGCCGTCGTGCTCTTGGTGCTGGTGGTCGTGGCCATGGGCATGCGGTCGATGAACCGCAGGGAGAGCGCGCTCTCTCCCGAGCGGATCAAGGCGATGGCCGAGAACAAGGGTCCTAAACCCCGGCGGCCGGCTGAGGACACGTTCTTCGAGAGTTTCCCCAAGGGCTTCGACGCCTTCGAGGAGCCCCCGGCCAAGCGCCCGGCCGGCCCCCGTCCGGCGCCCCGTCCCGGCGGCCGGCAGGCCTCGCGCCCCGCGCAGCGCGGCGGCAAGCAGCCCGCCGCCGCCCGCGGCCGCCGCGGGGTGGACGAGTGGGGCGAGCAGGACGATTACGACGACGACTACTGGACCCGCGTCCGCGCCGACGACGGCGGTTACGACGGCGCGGCCGGAGGGCAGGCGGGTACGCCCCGCACCGGCGCCGCCTCACCCGATCCCGACGCCGTCACGCTCCAGGGCTCCTTGCCGCAGCATTCCGGCGCGTCCGGCCTGGCCGATCTGGTCGAACCCCGGCGCGCCACCCCCGCCTCGGCACTCGCCGAGCAGAAGACCATGACCTTCTCCGCCCCGGCCTCCGACGCGCTGAGCGCTCTGGGCACCCCGGCGCCCGCCTCGCGGCCCGACCCGCTGCTCGACCGCGGCGCCCCGATGCCCACCGGCCCGTTCGCGGCCTCCCAGCCGAGCGGTCCCTTCCCCGCCCCGCTTGCGGGCGATCCGCTGGACACCTCCCGCGGCAGCGGCTCCTTCGAGGCCGTACGCGGCGCGACACCGCCCACCGGCCCGTTCGAGAGCGTGATCCCGTCCACCGGGATGTTCGAGGCCATCCGCGACACCGGCCCCGCCCCGTCCACCGCCTCCGCCACCGGCTCGTTCGAGGACGCGATCCCGTCCACCGGGATGTTCGAGGCCATCCGCGACACCGGCCCCGCCCCGACCTCCGCCCGCTCCACCGGCTCGTTCGAGACCGCCGTCCCCTCCACGGGGATGTTCGAGCGGCCCGCCTCCTACGACGTGCCTCCGGCCGACCCCTACGGGCCGACGGGGCGGTTCACCTCCGACACCGGCCCCTCCTACGCGGTGCCTCCGGCGAGCCCGGCTCCCCTCCCCTCGACTCCCTCATCGACTCCGCCCGTGGACGAGCCCGTCTGGGGGCAGGCGTCCCACACGCCACCTCCGGCGGCCACACCGGTCTGGCCGGGCGCGCGCGACGTGCTCGACGACCCCGAGCCGCCGCACGGCTACCAGACCCCCTCCTACGGCGGGTACTCCTCGGACCAGACCTATCCGCCCACCCCCACCTCGTCGTCCTACGAGGTGAGCGCCGGCTGGGCGACGATCGACGACTCCGACACGGTGACCGGGCCCACCCCGGCCTCCGGACTTCCCACCAGCCCCTCCAGGGCGGTCTCTCCCACCTCTGACGCCTCCTCGGCAGCGCCGTACGAGCCCGACTACTACGGGCAGGATCGGCAGCAGGGATACCCGAGCACGCCCGAGCCGTCCGCGTGGCCGGAGCAGAACCCCGGCGGCAGCTGGCCCTCCTACGACGAGCTGTACGGCGGCGCCACTCCGGAGCCGAGCGGACGCCGGGGCAGCCACCGCACCCCCGAGAGCGACTATCCCGACTATTACCGCTGACTTTCCTCCCACTTGCCTGACCTGCGCGTGATCCCTGCCATAGGGTCGCGTCATGACGGAGAGTGGCTATACGAATACAAAGCGTGATTGGCGGTCGGTTCTCCGGCACGACTTTCCCGCTTCGCTGGTGGTTTTCCTCGTCGCGGTGCCCCTCTCCCTCGGGATAGCCGTCGCGTCCGGTGCGCCGATCGCCGCGGGACTGGTCGCGGCGGTCGTCGGCGGCGTGGTCGCGGGCGCCCTGGGCGGGTCCGTGGTTCAGGTCAGCGGTCCGGCCGCCGGGCTGTCCCTGGTGGTCGCCGACCTCGTCCACACGTACGGCTGGCGCGCCACCTGCATGATCACGCTGATGGCGGGGCTGGTGCAGCTCCTGCTGGGGGTCTTCCGGGTGGCGCGGGCGGCCCTGGCCGTCTCCCCCGCCGTCGTCCACGGGATGCTCGCCGGGGTGGGCGTCGTGATCGCGTTGTCGCAGCTCCACATCGTTCTCGGCGGCCAGCCGCAGAAGTCCGCCGTGGAGAACCTGCTGGAGCTGCCCTCACAGATCATGAACAACCATGGCCACGCCGTCATGGTGGGCGTCATCACCATCGCGGTCATGCTCGTGTGGAACCGGCTCCCCCGTCTGCGCGCGGTTCCCGCACCGCTCGCCGCCCTCCTGATCGGGGCGCTCCCGGCGAGCGTGCTGGGCTGGGACATCACCAGGGTGGACCTGACCGGCGGGTTCTCGTCGCTTCAGGGTCCGGTGCTGCCGGCGGGCGACTGGCACGCCATCGTCTCGGCCGTGCTGCTGGTCTCCCTCCTCGCCGGGGTCGAGTCCCTGCTCACCTGCGTCGCGTCCGACCGGATGCACAGCGGCCCGCGCGCCGACCTCGACCGGGAGCTGACCGCGCAGGGGGCGGCCAACGTGATCTCGGGAGCGCTCGGCGGGCTGCCCGTGGCCGGAGTGGTCGTGCGGACCACCACCAACGTGCGGGCGGGGGCCCGCAGCCGGTGGTCGACGGTGCTGCACGGCGTGTGGGTCCTGCTCTTCACCCTGGCCTTCGGCTGGGCGATCATGCTGATCCCGATGGAGGCGCTCGCCGCCCTGCTGCTCTTCATCGGCGTCCAGATGGTGAACGTCGCCCATGTGCGCAACCTGCGCGGGCACGGCGAGATGCCGGTCTACTTCGTCACCATGGCGGGCGTGGTGCTGATCGGGCTCGCCGAGGGCGTCCTGATCGGGCTCGGCCTGGCCGCGCTGCTCGCGCTCCGCCGCCTCACCTGGCTCTCGGTGCAGGTACGGCCCGACGCCGGCTGCTGGCGCGTCGTCGTCACCGGCTCGCTCACCTTTCTCGGCGTGCCCCGGCTGACCGACTCGCTGCGGGCCATCCCCGCCGGCTCGGCGGTGGAGCTCGACCTGCACGTCGACTTCATGGACAACGCCGCCTTCGAGGCGCTGCACGCCTGGCGGCTGGAACACGAACGCACCGGCGGCACGATCGACATCGACGAGCTGCACGACGAGTGGTACTCGGCCGCCGTGAGCGGCACCCGGATGTTCCCGGCCAAGAGCCCGTTCCGGCACGACCGGTGGTGGCTGCCCTGGGCGTATCGGCGTTCCGGCCCCCCTTCCGGTGAGGTCGGCCCGGACGCGGTTCCCGCCGCGGCGGTCGCCGACGCGGAAGCCGTACCGGATCTGCTGAAGGGGACCCGGGAGTTCCAGCGGCGGACGGCCCCGTTGGTGCGGCCGCTGCTGACCCGGTTGGCGCGCGGGCAGGCGCCCTCGCATCTGTTCATCACGTGCGCCGACTCGCGGATCGTGCCGAACATCATCACCGCGAGCGGGCCAGGCGACCTGTTCACGGTCCGCAACATCGGCAACCTGGTCCCCCGCCATCGCATGGCGCCGCACGACGACTCCGTCATGGCCGCGGTCGAGTACGCCGTGGGGGTCCTGGCGGTGCGGACGATCACGGTGTGCGGGCACTCCGGTTGCGGCGCGATGGCGGCCCTGCTGGGCGAGGTCCCGCCCGCACCGGCCGAGTGGGAGGCGGTGTTCGGGACGGACTTCCCCTCCCTGCGCGGCTGGCTCCGCCACGGACGGCACACCCTCGCCCGTTTCGTGGCGTCGGAGAGCGCGGGGGACGACGCGGGCCCGCTGGACCGGCTCTGCCGGGTGAACGTGATCCAGCAGCTGGACAACCTGCGTTCTCATCCCCGTGTGGACGCCCTGGTCCGGTCGGGGAAGCTGGAGCTTTCCGGCCTGTACTTCGACATCGGCTCGGCGAGCGTCCACGTGCTGCACCAGGAGCGCTTCACGCCCGTGCCCGAGCTGCGGGCCGCGGCGGGCACCGGATGAAGCGGGGGTACGCCGGGTGCGGCCGCTTCGTGGTCTCCCACCTGCCGCGAGGCGGCACTCCCGTTCACCTGAGCACACGTCGTCCGCTCATCGTGAAACGCCGGAGACACGCGCCGCCATCGGGCTAAGGATGACGGTATGAAAATCTTGGTTATCGGTGGTTCGGTGTTCCTCGGCCGGGCGATCGTGGCGGAGGCGCTCCGCCAGGGTCACGAGGTCACGACGTTCAACCGCGGCAAGAGCGGGCCGGACGCGCCCGGGGTCGAGGCGGTGCACGGCGACCGCGGTGTGTCCGCCGACCTGGACCGTCTCGTCGAGGGCCGCACCTGGGACCTCGTGATCGACGTGTGCGGCTTCGTCCCGCGGGTCGTCCTCGACTCGGTACGGAGGCTGTCCGGGCACGCCGGGCACTACACGTTCATCTCCAGCATCTCCGCGTTCCCCGGTTTCCCCGCCGAGATGGAGCTGAACGAGGACTCCCCCCGGCACGAGTGCCCGCCGGACGCGGACAGCGAGTACGGCGACTACGGCGTACTCAAGGCCGGCTGCGAGCGGGCGGTCGAGGAGCACTTCGACGGGCAGACCCTGATCATCGACCCGGGCCTCATCCTCGGGCCGTACGAGAACGTCGGGCGGCTGCCGTGGTGGCTCACCCGGATCGCCCGCGGGGGCAGGGTGCTCGCGCCCGGCGACCCCTCGCGGGCCATGCAGCTCATCGACGCCCGGGACATCGCGGCCTTCACCGTGGACCGGGCGGCCAAGGGCACCACGGGCCGGTTCCTCACGTCGGGGGTGCCGGGCAACACGACGTACGGCGACTGGCTGCGGGACTGCGTCGAGGTCACCGGCTCCGACGCCGAACTGGTCTGGGTCGACGACTCCGTCCTCCTCGAACACGACGTCCAGATGTGGACCGAGATGCCGCTGTGGGCCCCGGACAGCCCCGAGATGGCGGGCGTCTGGCTGCCGTCGTCGGCCAAGGCGCTCGCCGCCGGTCTCACCTGCCGCCCCGTCAGCGAGACGGTCCGGGACACGTGGGCATGGCTGAAGGACATTCCTGAGGACCAGCGCAGCTTCGGGTCCTCCATGCTGAGCCACGGCATCGACCCCGAGAAGGAGGCACGCGTCCTCGCCGCGTGGGACGCCCGTTCCTGATCTCCGTTCCGTTTACACGTGGCTCTAGGCTTGCGGCCATGCGGGATCTGTCACTGTTTGTCACCCTGATCATCGTGTCGGCCGCCGTACTCGCCGTGGCCTTCACCGCCACGGCGAAGTGGCGGGGCCGGAAGCCGGACCGGCCCTCGACCGCCTCGCGCGGCAGCGCGCGAGGCGGCTCGCCTGGTGGCTCGCCGCGCGGGCGGGGAGCCGGGGCGCCGTCCAGACGACCGCAGGGGCGCCCCACAGGCCGCGGAACAGGTGCCCCCGCCCCATCCGGTCGGCGGCGGGGCGAGCCGTCTCGTGGACGCCCTCAGCCGTCGGATACGAGTACGGCGCAGCGCCCCGGGGAGATCTGGTGGGCGGACGTGCCGTTCGAGGACGGGCCCGGTTCCAAGGTCCGGCCCTGCGTGGTGTTGAGAACGCACCGGGGTGGCGCCGAGGTGCTGAAGATCACCAGCCAGGATCAGCGCCATCGCGACGACCACATCGAAATCCCCACGCGTACGTGGGACCACGACGCCGACCACAACAGCTTCCTCGATCTGAGCGATCCGATCCGGGTCACCACCGCCGCCTTCCAGGACCGCGCCGGAGAGCTGGATCCCAAGATCTGGCGGCACGTCTGCTCCCTCCACGGAATCCCTCGCTAGCCGGGTTCGCATGACCGGCAGGCTTTCGGCGATCTGAAGATCATGGTAAGGATCTCCCATGCGCCGCTCCCCGGCAGTCTTACTGGCGATCATCGGCTTCGTCGTCGCCATCGGCGCCGCCTTCGTGCTCACGCTGACGTCGCTGCTCCCCGCTCAGGACCAGACCGACCTCGGCTCCGCGGCGGCACCCTCGCCGTCGGCCTCTCAGGTGGCTGATGAGGAGCCGGAGGAGGACGAGGACGTGCCACCGGAGCAACGCCTCCCCGCGGGAACCGCGTTGCCGCTCAGGATCGATCAGGAGACCCGTGACCTGCTCAGTGCCGCGGCACGGGCCGCCGTCGATCCCTCGGGTCCCGCGAAGAGAGCCGTGGACGTGACCGACAGCGGCACCATCTACTACGGCGAGATCTACGGCACGACCCCCGACGCCGATGCCTACTACGTCGTCGCGTCCATCGACCGGCTGTATTTCTGGGAGCTGGAAGGCAACGGGCCTTGGCAATACCGAGGCGACTATGACGCACGGGTGTGCATGCCCCCCGTGCCCTCCGTGCTCAACAAGGCGTGGGGCGCACCTTTCGGGGGCGGGCCGACCCCGAACCCGGTCCCCACATGCAGCTGACCGGCCGGCCTCATGGCTTCCGTCCGCGGAGATCGATCCGGTCGCACGCCTACCAGGACCCGGCTCCGCACCTTCACGCGCACGCCCACGCCCCGCCCTTTACGGCGTCGGCGCTCGGTTCTCGGCCGTGTGGGGAGGCGAACCGCTCGTACAAGATCTCTGCCTGCGGCCGTGGTCCATGGTTGTCCACGAGTGTCCAGCGTCGTTCGTCGGCGTTGTCACGCGGTTGGTCACGCAGCGGATTCAAGGCTGCCGGCGAGTCATGATGACGAATCCGCAGCCGTCCGTTGTGGCGTTGAAGGTTCTGGTGGGTACGAAGCCGAGTCCCTGAACGACCTGCTGGGCACGGATGTTTAAGCCGGCGACGGTCACCCGAAAGGCCATTGGCCGGAAACGTGCGGCGCCGTACTCCAGGCCGGCGGCGATTGCCTGCCTACCGAGACCACGGCCCGTCAATTCGGGACGTAGACCTCCACCCGTGTCAAGCGCTGATTCGTCGTACTCGCCGCCTGGTACGCGGCCGTCACGGCCGAACACGCGATAGCCGATGAGTTCCCCCTTATCCACGAGGGCGACATATCCGTTTCGGGGATCTGTGAAGAACTCCGGATCCGTGTCAACGAGGTCGTAGCAGTCATAAGGCGCGGGATAACGCCATGTGACGATGTCGGCCGCGTACTCGTCGGTCATATCAACGATTTCCACGACACCCAAGGGAGCAAGTCAGGCGCCGTTGAGTCAACAGGCACTCAAGCTGCGCGTCGCTCATGTCGAGGTGCGACAACCGCTAGAACGGCCGTCCCACTTGCCCGAACAGGGGATATACCGCCGGTATACGACCTCCTGGAATGGTTGCCGCATCCTGCGATCAAGAAGGAGGCCAATGAAGGTCGGAGTAAGAAGAGCGCTCAAGGCGGCTGTGATCGGTGGGCTGATGGCCGGAGCGGTGATTGTTCCGACGACGGCCGCGCACGCGGCGTCCTGGAACTGCAGCAGCGCCCCTTATGGCAATGGCTGGTGGGCGAAGTGCAGCCAGGGCCCTAGCGGTTACGAATATCAGGTGTGGGCCCGATGCTACAAGATCGGTACGAGCAATTACACGATCAGGTGGGGCCCCTGGCGGGCGATCAACCGCGAGCCGTCCACCGTGAGCTGCCAAAGCACCGAAGAGGTGGGTGGAGGCGGCGTCTTCCACGCATAGCCCGAGCCTGATCCGCGTGCGCTCCGGCCGGAGCGCACGCGGATCACGTGGGCGGCGACAGGGCGCCGCGCGTGCCGGCCGCGCCCTGTCGTCAAGGACGAAGCCTCACGGTGACGGGCGATCCTGAAGGATGCCCGATCACGACACCGACCGCGAACTCCTGGTGCTGTGTTCGTCATCTCGAACGGAAGAACTCCGCCACGACGTGAGCGTGCAGGGGAAGGCGAGTTCCCGCGGCCCGTCGATCAGCAGCCATTGCGAAGTCTCGGCCGCGGAGGCAACCGGCGGAAGGTCGGCCGATCCGGTACGCGGCCCCGGAGCGAAGACCGGCAGCGTATCGTCAGGAGCGCTGAGCACGTCGAAGAGCCGCACGTCACCGGCGCCGACGAGAACACCGGCCTCCTCGCGTAGTCCTCGGACGGCCGCCTGCTGTCAGGATTCGCCGACGTCGATGATGCCGCCACCGGTGGACCGCCTCACCGCGGAGGAGGCGGGCACCGCGCAGGGTCTCGCCGACTATCTCGATCACATGACACGGGCGCGCCACTTGAAGCGGTTCACGAGATGATCGCGGCGATGCCGGTGAGTAGCGCGGACCCGCTGGCGACCGGGAGCGCGTACCACCACCGCTCGATCCTCCGGATCCTGGCCCAAGACGGTGGCCGGCGACTGCGCCGCATGAGCGACCTGGCCGGTAAGGGCTCGCCCGTCCAGCACGGCCAGCAACGCGAACCCATCCCTCGCACGCGAGTCGATCAACGCCTCACGCGCGGCCGCATGCGTCCAGTCGATGACCGGCTTGGCGCTATCGGTGTAGGCGTCCCCGCTGGAAAGCACCTCCCGCAGCCGTTCACGCAACGGCCGGTCCGCCGCACGCAGCAGCCCACGGATCGCCGAACGGATTTCCCATCCCCATGCCCGGTAACAACAACGATCACCCTGGCACAACGAGACAGAGCACCGCGAGAGCTCACGAAAACACCAGTCACCCAGGGGGGCGGTTCGGCCCGAGGTCGGAGAGGCGGCGGCGGCGGACGAGTCGGCCTGTAGGCCGGGTTCTGTGGCCGGCTTTCGCCGGCCGGCGGCCATCCATCTAGGACCGCCGTTGCCGGCGGTCTCAAGCGGTCTACCCGCGCGGCTCGGGCGGGCAGCCCTCGAACGTCGCGCGCGGGACGCTCCTCGCGGAGCGTCCCTTCTTGACCTTGCTCCAGGTGGGGTTTACCGAGCCGCCCACGTCACCGTGGGCGCTGGTGGTCTCTTACACCACCGTTTCACCCTTACCCCCGCGAAGGGGGCGGTCTGTTTTCTGTGGCACTGTCCCGCGGGTCGCCCCGGGTCGGCGTTACCGACCACCTCGCCCTGTGGAGCCCGGACCTTCCTCGGCGGGGCCGTGCCGAACACGAGACCCCGACGCGGCCGCCCGGCCGGCTCGTCCGCCGTGCGTCCCAGCCTAACGGCCTCCCAAGCGCTGTCCAACCCGGCGGCAAGCGTCCGGAACCGGATATCACCGGCATCGTACGGCGCGAGCCGCCGCCGGGCCCGGGTCAGCCCAGGTGAGCGGTGTCGTTGAGCGCCCGCACGACCGCGGGGCCGTCGGCGTAGTAGTCGATCACCGAGAGGCACGCCACATCGAGATGCATCCGGTAGAGCGCCTCCGGAGGCGCCATGAGCGCGAAACGGACCAGCAGCTTGATCGGGGTCACGTGCGAGACAACGAGCACGGTCCTGCCCTCGTGCTCGGCGATGATCCGGTCCCTGGCCCGCTCGACCCGCTGTCCCGCGGCGGCGAAGCTCTCTCCTCCGGGCGGGGCGACGGAGGGGTCGCCGATCCACGCCGCCAACTCCGCCGGCCAACTCCGCTGGATCTCGGCGAACGTGTGACCCTCCCAGGCGCCGAAGTCGGCCTCCCTGAGGTCCTGCTCGATCCGCACCGGAACGCCGGTACGCGCGGCGACCGCCTCTGCCGTCTGCCTGGCCCGCGTCAGCGGGGAACTCACGATCACGTCGATGGCGTACGGCTCGCGCGAGAGCCGGAGCGCGGCGGCCTCGGCCTGGACGCGCCCCTTGGGCGTGAGGGAGGGATCACCCAGGCCGGAGAAGCGCTTCTCCACAGAAAGCGGCGTCTCCCCGTGCCGGAGCAGCAGGAACGACGTGGCGACACGGGTGGGCCGGGGCATCCAGCCGTTGCCCTCGGCCCTCGTTCCGGCCTTGCCCTCGGTCCTGTCCTCGCCCCTGCTCTCGGCCCGCTCTGGCGCCACGCCCCCGGAAGGGGTGACGGTCCCAGAGGGGGTGACCAGCTCGGAGGGGGTGACCGCCTCGAACAGGGTGGCGGGGGCGGACGGAGTGACCGGCGCGGAAGGGGTGATGGGCGCGGTCACGGAGGCGGCGACGCCCGTGGACTCCCACTTCAGGCCCTTGGCGGCGGCGTCCATCGCCTCGTTGGCGAGGCGGTCGGCGTGGCTGTTCTGCTCGCGCGGAATCCACTTCCAGGTGACCCGCAGCCGCCGCGCGAGCGCGCCCGCCTCGAGCGCGAGCGGCCGAAGGCCCTCGTTCTTGATCTTCCAGCGGCCGGCCATCTGCTCGATGACGAGCTTGGAGTCCATCCGCACCTCGGCGGAGGCCCCCTCGCCGCCGAGCGCCAGCAGGGACTCAAGGCCCGCGATCAGGCCGCGGTATTCGGCGACGTTGTTGGTCGCGGTGCCGATCGCCTCGGCGGACTCGGCGAGCACACGGCCGTCGGCGTCCTTCACCACGGCCCCGTATCCCGCGGGACCGGGATTGCCCCGGGAGCCGCCGTCGGCCTCGACGAGGAACCTCACAGGCCGGACTCCGCGGTGCGGACCAGGATCCGGCGGCACTCCTCGCAGCGGACCACCTCGTCGTGCGCGGCCGCGCGGATGCGGTTGAGGTCGGCGATGGACAGGCTGGTCCGGCAGCCGAGACAGCGCCCGCCGTGCAGCATCGCGGCGCCGACCCCCGACTGCTCACGCAGCTTGCCGTACAGCGCCAGCAGGTCGTCGGGGATGTCGGCGGTGATCGCGGGGCGCCGGCCCTGGAGCTCGGCCGCCTCCTTGTCGATCTCCGCGAAGGCCGCGTCGCGCCGGCCCTCGGCGACCGCCAGCGTCGCCGCCACCTCGTCGCGCCGTCCCTTGACGGTCTCGACCCGCGCGTCGGCCGCCTCGCGGCGCTCCATGATCTCCAGCACGACCTCTTCGAGGTCACCCTGGCGGCGCTGCAGGGAGGCGATCTCGGACTGGAGGCTCGCCAGGTCCTTCGGGGAGGTCACCTGACCCGAGTCGAGCCGCTTCTGGTCGCGGTCGGCCCTGAGGCGGACGGCGTCCACGTCCGCCTCGGCCTTGGTCTGCTCCCTGGCCAGGTCACCGGCCTCGGTCTCGGCGGCGATCGCCTCCGTGGCGGCCCGGGCGAGGTTCTTCGACAGGTCGTCGATCTCGGCGAGCTCGGGCAGGGTGCGGCGGCGGTGCCGCAGCCGGTCGAGACCCGCGTCGAGCTCCGCCAGATCGAGCAGACGCTTCTGTGCTTCGGGTGCGGCCTTCATCCCAGATCCTCAAGGTGCTCGCGGGGGCGAATACGGTGTCGTCGACGTCCACGCGTCGGTGACGATGCGGGAGACGCGCGCCTCAACATTAATGCCCTTCGCGGCCAGCGCGGACGTCAGACGCTCGGCGGCGTCGGCCAGCCAGGGCCACTCGGTCGCCCAGTGCGAGGCGTCGATCAGCGCGGGGCCTCCCTCGGCCTCCATGAACTCGCTCGCCGGGTGGTGGCGGAGGTCGGCGGTCAGGAACACGTCGGCTCCCGAGGCGCGTGCCGTACCGAGGAGGGAGTCGCCCGCTCCCCCGCTGACCGCGACGGTGACGACGGGGCGGTCGGGGTCGCCGGCCACGCGCAGCGGGCCGGCCGTGCCGGGCAGGCCGGAGGCGGCGCGCTCGGCGAAGGCGCGCAGGGTCATCGGGGACGGCAGCGTCCCGATCCGGCCGAGGCCGCGGCGCGGGTCGTCCACGGCGGGTCGCAAGGGGCGCAGTTCGCCGGACAGGCCGACGGCGCGGGCCAGCGCGTCGGAGACGCCGGGGTCGGCCACGTCGGCGTTGGTGTGCGCGGTGTAGAGGGCGACGTCGTTCCTGATCAACCGGTGGATCACACGGCCCTTGAAGGTGGTGGCCGCGACGCTGGTCGTGCCCCGCAGATAGAGAGGGTGGTGCGTGACGATCAGATCCGCGCCGTATTCGAGCGCCTCGTCCACGACGACCGCGACCGGGTCGACGGCGAAGAGGATCCTTCTCACGTCCTGCGCGGGATCACCGCACACCAGCCCGACCGCGTCCCAGGACTCCGCCCAGGCGGGGTCGTACAGTGTCTCCATCTGGGCAACGACGTCCGCAAGCACACGCGCAGACTACCGCCGCCGGGGCTTTCCGAGATCACCACGGTCGCCTACCGTGAGGATCCAGGCTCGGCCGATCGGGAGAGCGGTGAGTGTAACGTCCCGGACAAACACCGTATAGAAGGGACTCCAGCATGCCCTCTCTGGATCTCCACAGGGACGCGGTCGTCGCCGACACGCACAACGACCTTCTCATGGCCGTCTCGGCCCGCCCGCCGCACCAGTGGGCCTCGTTCTTCCGGCGCCAGTGGCTGCCGCAGCTCGTCGAGGGCGGGGTGGACGTCCAGGTCCTCCCGGTGTTCATCGACAGCGAGTTCCGCCCCGAGGGATCCCTCCGCCAGACGCTGCGGATGATCGAGTGCGCGCACGTGCTGGCCGAGGGCAACCCCGAGTCCGTACGGCTCTGCCTCGACGGCGACCAGATCGACGAGGCGCTCGCGCTCGGCCGGATCGCCCTGGTCCTGGCCATGGAGAGCATGCCGGGCATCGACGACAGCGTCGAACTCATCCCGACCGTGCACCGGCTCGGCGTGCGGGTCGCCTCGATCGCCCACTGGGGGCGCACGCCCCTCGCCGACGGCAGCGGCGAGGACGCCACCGGCTCCCGGCTGACGGCCGCGGGCGTCGAGGCGCTCAAGGAGATGGAACGGCTGGGCATGATCTTCGACGTGTCGCACCTCGGGGCGACCGGCGTGGAGCACGTCCTGGAGATCGCCACCCGTCCGGTCATGGCCACGCACTCCTCCGCCCGCGCGCTGCGCGACCACCATCGCAACCTCACCGACGCGCAGCTTCGCGGCGTCGCCGCGACCGGCGGCGTGATCTGCGTGAACTTCCTCGCCGCCTTCCTCACCGAGGACGCGCGCGCCGCGACCGTGGACCATCTGGTGGATCACATCGAGCACATCGCGGGCGTCGCGGGCATCGACCACGTGGGTCTCGGCCCGGACTTCATCCGGGAGGTGTACGCCGACCTCACCCCGCCGTGCTGCGAGGACGTCAGCTTCAGCGGGCTCGACACGGACGCGGCCATCCCGGGCCTCGACGGCCCCAGGGGCATGCCCCTGGTCACCGAGGGGCTGCTCAAGCGCGGCTTCTCGGAGGAGGAGACCCTCAAGATCCTCGGTGACAACGTGGCGCGCCTGTTCCGGGCGGAGCTGGGGCGCCCCCGGTGAATCTCGACGCGATGCTGGCCGATCTGGAGGAGCTCGTCCAGTGCGAGTCGTACTCCACCGACCACGCGGCCGTGGAACGCAGCGCGAAGGCGGTGGCCGCGCAGGGACTGCGCCTGCTCGGCGCGGAGCCCGAGACGATCGTGATCGACGGCGTCACCCACCTGCGGTGGTCGTTCGGCACGCCGCGGGTGCTGCTGCTCGGCCACCACGACACCGTGTGGCCGATCGGCTCGCTGCTCGCGCACCCCTGGTCCGTGATCGACGGCGTGGCCCGCGGGCCGGGGGTCTTCGACATGAAGGCGGGGCTCGTGCAGCTGTTCCACGCGCTCGCCTCGCTGCCCTCTCTCGACGGGGTCTGCGTGCTGGTCGTGGGCGACGAGGAGCTGGGCTCGCCGACGTCCCGGCCGCTCATCGAGTCCGTCGCGGCGGGCTGCTCGGCCGCGTTCGTCCTCGAGGCGAGCGCCGGCCGGGGCGCGCTCAAGATCGCCCGCAAGGGCGTCTCCCGCTACGAGCTCCTCGTGTACGGCAAGGCCGCGCACGCGGGTCTCGAACCCGAGCTCGGCGCCAACGCGGGAGTCGAGCTGGCGCACCAGATCCTGGCGATCACGGAGATCGCGCATCAGGTGGACTCCTCGTCCGACGCGGGCATGGTCTCGGTCACGCCCACCCTGCTCTCGTCGGGGACCAGCACGAACACCGTCCCCGCGACGGGCCGGGTGGCCATCGACGTCCGTGTGCCCGACCTCGCGTCGCAGAGCCGGGTGGACGAGCTCATGCGCGCGCTCACCCCCCGGCTCCCGGGCACGCGGCTGGAGCTCCTGGGCGGCCCGAACCGGCCTCCCCTCGATCCCGCGTCGTCGGCCGCCCTGTTCGCCCGTGCCGTACGGACGGCGGAGGATCTCGGCATGGGACCGCTCGAGGGCGTGGCGGTCGGGGGCGCGTCCGACGGCAACTTCACCGCCGGTGCGGGCTGCCCCACCCTGGACGGCCTGGGCGCGGTGGGCGGTGGGGCGCACGCCGCGGACGAGCACGTGATCACGGGTGAGATGCCGGTCCGCGCCCGGCTGGTCGCGGCGCTCGTCGGCTCGGTGCTCGCGGAAACCGCGCCGTGACCGGCGGCGGCGACCACGGCGCGCCCGCCCCTGCGGCGGAAACCACGGGTACAGCGGTGGACACGGCGGGGGACACAGCGGCGGAAACCACGGACACGGCAGCGGACACGGCGGCGGCCGAGGCCGCGGCGAGAAGCGGCGTGCGGATCCGCGAACTGCACGACATTCCGGACTTCGAGCGGGTGGTCCGGGTGTTCGATGAGATCTGGCACCCTGAACCCCACAATCCGCCCATCACCGTGGAGCTCATGCGCGCGCTGTCGCACGCGGGGAACTACGTGGCGGGGGCGTTCGACGGGGACACCCTCGTCGGGGCCTCCGTCGGGTTCTTCGCCGCCCCCGCGGGCAAGGCCCTGCACTCGCACGTCACGGGCGCCGTCAGGCGCGGCGCGGGCTTCGCGCTCAAGCTCCACCAGCGGGCCTGGGCCCTGCGCCGGGGCCTGCGCCGGATCACCTGGACCTTCGACCCGCTCGTACGGCGCAACGCCCACTTCAACCTGGCCAAGCTGGGCGCCCTGCCGGAGGAGTACCTGCCCGAGTTCTACGGGCCGATGGCCGACGCCGTCAACGCCGACGACGAGTCCGACCGTGTGCTCGCGGTCTGGCGGCTGGACGCTCCCCACGTCGTCCGGGCATGCGGGTTCGCCCCTTACCTTCCGGAGGTTCCCGGTGACGCGGTCAGGGGAATCTCCGACGAGGGCGGACGACCGATCGCCCGCGCGGTGGACGGCCGGGTGATCCTCGTCGCCGTCCCCGAGGACGTCGAGACGCTTCGTCACGCCGATCCCGGTGCCGCCAAGGCCTGGCGGCACGCCGTACGGGAGGTCCTCGGCGGCCTCATGGACGGCGGCGCGCGGGTGGCCGGGTTCGCCGGCGGTCACTACGTGGTCCTGACCGCGCCGGGTAGGGCACCGGGGGTGGCACCCGGGAGCGCCGGCGTGATCGGGGCGTGAACAGGTCGGAGAAAAGACCATGAAGATCACTGGAGTGGAGCTGCGCCGCATCGCGATGCCGCTGGTCGCGCCGTTCCGGACGTCGTTCGGCGTGGAGCGCACGCGTGACGTGCTGCTGGTGCGGGTGGTGACGCCGGACGGCGAGGGCTGGGCGGAGTGCGTGGCACTGTCCGAGCCGGTGTACTCCTCCGAGTACGCCGACGGGGCCGCCGACGTCATGCGCCGCTTCATGATCCCGGCTCTGACCGCGTTGCCGCAGGTCGACGCGTACGGCGTGGGCCGGGCGCTGGAGCCGTTCAAGGGCCACAGGATGGCCAAGGCGGCACTGGAGACCGCCGTGCTCGACGCCGGGCTCCGCGCCGCGGAGCAGCCGCTCTCCGATTTCCTGGGCGCGTCGCGGGAGCGGGTGCCCTGCGGCGTCTCCGTGGGCATCATGAACTCGATCCCCGAGCTGCTCGACGCGGTCGACGGCTATCTGGCCGAGGGATACGTCCGGATCAAGCTGAAGATCGAGCCGGGATGGGACGTCGAGCCGGTGCGCGCGGTCCGCGAGCGGTTCGGCGACATCATGCTGCAGGTGGACGCCAACGCGGCCTACACGCCGGCCGACGCGCCGCACCTGGCCCGACTGGACGCGTTCGGCCTGCTGCTGGTCGAGCAGCCGCTGGCGAACGACGACCTGGTCCGTCATGCCGAACTGGCCCGGCGGATGTCGACGCCGCTGTGCCTGGACGAGTCGATCGAGTCGGCCGCGCACGCCGCCGCCGCGATCTCGCTCGGCGCCTGCTCGGTGGTCAACATCAAGCCCGGCCGGGTGGGGGGCTACCTCGAGGCGCGCCGGATCCACGACGTGTGCCGCGCGCACGGGGTGGCGGTCTGGTGCGGCGGCATGCTGGAGACCGGCATCGGCCGGGCGGCCAACGTCGCCCTGGCCGCGCTGCCGGGGTTCACTCTGCCGGGCGACACGTCGGCGTCCCGGCGCTACTTCGCGACCGACATCACGCCGCCGTTCGAGCTGCGCGACGGCCACCTCGACGTGCCCACGGGTCCCGGCATCGGGGTGGATCCGCTCCCCGACGTCCTGGACGAGATCACCACGTCGCTGGAGTGGATACCGGCCTGACCTGCGGGTAGAGGTCGGCTGTTGGGGGACTCTAGAGGGACGTTTGCTCAGTTTTGATGGATTATCTCCCTCTTATCCCCTCGCACTGACCTACTGTGATCATCTGGTCACGGGGGGATCGGGTGAGCGTTTGGCACGGATGGTCCATCAGGACGCGCCTGACGGTGGTCTCGAGCGTCGTCATGGCGCTGCTCTGCACCATCGCGACGGTGTTCATCCTGCTCGCCGTCCACGGCAGCGCCACGGACTACCGCGAGGAGCAGCTGGTCTCCGACGCCGTACGGATCGTGCAACAGGTCCGGCGCAAGGGCATCCCCACCTCCATACCCGAGCCCGGTGACGTCTCGGCCCAGCTGTACAACCCGGTCGGCACGCAGGTCGCCGCGACGCCGGACGTGAAGGGCATGCCGCCGCTCGGCGACTTCGGCACGCCCGACATCGACAACTACGCCATCAGGCACCTGTGCGACATGCCCTCCTTCCCCGGCGACTGCAAAATCGTGCTCGCCTTCCCGATCGACCTGGCGAACGGGGTCTGGTGGCTCTACGCCGCCACCGACCAGGTGCCGTGGTACGTCAGCGCGCCGTTGCTGAGCACGCTCGTCGGGGGCTCGCTGCTGCTGGTCCTGCTGACGGCGCTGGGCGCCTACCGGACCGTCGGCAGGACGCTCGAACCGGTGAACGCCATCACCGACAAACTCGCGAAGATCACCGGCAGCGACCTCAGTCAACGGGTGCCCGTCCCGCACTTCCAGGACGAGCTCAAACGGCTGGCCGAGACGGCGAACCAGACACTCGACCGGGCCGAGTCCGCCGTCGACCAGCAGCGCCGGTTCGCCTCAGACGCCTCGCACGACCTGCGCAGCCCGCTGACCGCCATGCGCGCGGAGGTCGAGGAAGCACTGCTCCATCCCGGCGAGACCGACTGGGAGGAGACGGGCAAGGCACTGCTGGAGAGCCTGGAACGGCTCCAGGATCTGGTCACCGACCTGCTGCAGATCGCCCGGCTCGACGCCGGCGCCCCGGGACAGCTGGAGCCGATCGACCTGGCCGAGATGGTGACGTGCGAGCTCGACCGGCGGCAGCGCGGCGTCACGGTGACGCGGCGGCTCGCTCCCGGTGTGGTGATCAACGGTGATCGGCTCCGCCTCACCCGGCTGCTGACCAACCTCCTCGACAACGCCGAGCGGCACGCCGAGTCCAACGTGACCGTCGTCGTCGAACGCCAGGGGGATTCGGCCGTGCTCGAGGTGGTGGACGACGGCGGCGGCATCACGCCCGACCAGCGGGAGATCGTGTTCCAGCGCTTCGCCCGGCTCGACGCGGCCCGCAGCAGGGACGCCGGAGGCACCGGCCTCGGCCTGCCGATCGCCCGGCAGATCGCGGAGAGCCACGGCGGTTCGCTGACCCTCGAGGACTCCACCAAGGGCGCGCGGTTCGTGCTCCGCGTCCCCGTGGCCGACTCGGCGACCGGCTCGGCGGCCGGCTGAGTCAGCGGGGCTCGTGGAAGGCGATGACCGTGGGAACCGGCGCCTTGAGCGCCTCCACGACGGCCTCCCCCAGCTCCTCCGGGCGTTCCGCCTTCCTCCCCCGCGCGCCGTACGCCGAGGCCAGGGTCATGAGGTCCGGCGCGTGCAGGTCGACCCCCACGGGCGGCATGCCGCGGCGCGCCATCTCGTCCCTGATCTCCCCGAAGCCGCCGTTGACCGCGACCACGATCGGCAGGCTGAGCCGCAGTTCGACGGCGGTCGCCAGCTCCTGGACGCTGAACTGCAGCGCGCCGTCCCCCGCCAGCACCACGACCGGCCGGTCCGGCCTGCCGACCTTCGCTCCGATGCCCGCGGGCAGCGCGAACCCGAGCGTGCCGTACCCGGCGGGGAACAGGAACCGGCCGGGCGGGTCCATGGGCATGCCGACGATCGCGCCGTGGTAGCTCATCATCGAGTTGTCACCGACCACGACCGTGTCCGCCGGCATGGCCTCGCGCAGCGCCACCAGCTGCGGCGCCCACCTGTGGGTGAGATCGCGCAGCTCCGCGTCGCGCTCGCGCTCCACCGGGTCCTCCGGCGCGGGCACGTCACCCGCCGCCGGCACCCGTACGGCGAGGCCCTCAAGGGCGAGGGCGGCGTCCGCCACGACCGGCACGCCGGCCACGTGATCCCCGTACATCTGCCCGGGATCGACGTCCACCCGGATGAGCGTGCCGGTCAGGGCGAAGCCGTCCTCCCACAGATCCGCGGGACCGAGTTCGGTGCCGACCGCGAGCACGACGTCACAGGAGGCGAGCCAGCGGCGGACGCCGGCGAGGTGGAGGGTGGCCCCCAGGCACAGGGGGTGACTCTCCGGAACGGCGCCCTTGCCGTTCACCGTCGTGACGACGCGGGCCCCCGTGCGCTCGGCCAGCTCCATCGCGAGCCGTCCGGTGACCGGCTCGTCACGGCCGGGCTGCTGGGCCCCGCCGCCGAGGACGATCCCCGGCCGCCGCGCCGCGCGCAGGAGCCGGGCGGCCTCGTCCAGCGCGCCGGGGTCCGGGACGCGCGGCATCGGCCGGTACGGCGTCGCGAGGTCCGCCGTCCCCACGCGTTCGAGCAGGTCGGCGGGCACCTCGACGTGGACGGGGCGCGGGCGGCCCTCCGTGAAGGCGGCGAACGCGCGGGCGACGGCGGCGGGGATCTCCCGGATCGAGGTGACGCGGTGGCTCCACGCGCAGAGCGCGTCCAGGGCGCCCGACTGGTCCTTGCTCTCGTGCAGGTAGCCGCGTCCCAGCCGGGGATGGTCGGTCGGCACTCCGGGTGACAGCAGCAGGACGGGCGAGGAGTCGGAGTACGCCTGGGCGAGCGCCGTCGCCGCGTTGACCACACCGGGACCGGTCGTGGTGACCGCGACGCCGGGGCGGCCGGTGACCCGCGCGTACCCGTCCGCCGCGTATCCGGCGCCCTGCTCGTGGCGCGGGGTCACGCAGGTGACGTTGTAGCGGGCCAGCTCCTGATAGACCGCCAGATTGTGCGTGCCGGGAATCCCGAAGATCGTGTTCACACCGTGGCCGCGCAACGCGGCGACGAGCACTCCTGCCCCCGTGGCTTCCATTTCCACCCCCACCCGGAATTCGACCCTAGGGCTGGTACGTGCGCATCGTATCTTCGGGTTATCACAATGTGACAGAGAACCCCATTTCCGGCCCATCCGGATATAAAGGTATCAGGGGGACTAAATTCTCAACGGACCACGATATTGGCGTCGGTCCGGCCGTTCAGAAGGTTGACGACGGACGCGACCGCCTGACGGGTCATCCGCTCCATCGACTGTTTCGTGTGGGACGCGATGTGCCCGGTGACATACATGCGGTCGCCGAAATCGTTGAGCAGGTCCTTGGCGACGCTCGAATCCTGGTAGTAGCCGTCGAAGACCGCCATGCCGAGCAGGCCGGCGGCGAGCGCGTCACGCAGCGCCTCGGGGTCGACGACGCACGCGCGGGCGGTGTTGACGAGGATCGTTCCAGGCCGGACCCGCCCCAGGATCCGGTGGTCGATCATTCCGGCGGTCTCCGCGTTGCCGCCCACCATGACGACGAGGACGTCGCTCCACTCGGCGAGCTCGGGCAGCTGCCTGAACCGCAGTCCCAGGGCCCGCTCCTGGTCCTCTCTCCGGGTGCGGTTGTAGTAGGAGACCCGGCAGCCGAACCCGCGGCTCAGGATCGTGGCGATGCGCGTGCCGATCTGCCCGAGCCCGACGATGCCGATCTTCTTGCTGACGAGCTCGTCGGGCAGCTCACCCGCGTCCGTCCAGTGCGGATAGACCGTGCCGAGGTGCCGCGGGATGCGCCTGCCGGCGTTGATGATCTGCCCGATGGTGAACTCGGCCACCGCGTCAGGGGTGCGTTCCGGCGTGTTCGTCACGATGATCCCGCGCCGCCGGGCCGCCGCGACGTCGATGAAGGTCTCGTAGCCGATCCCCAGGAAGGCGATGACCTTGAGGCCGTACGCGAGTTCCAGCGCCTCCTCGGACACGTGCTCCTCGCCCCCGTGCAGGTAGGCAACCGCGTCCGCGAGCTCGTGCCGCAGCGCCTGCGCGGTCAGCGGCTCACCGCGGCCGACCGGGACCACCTGGAAGCCGAGGCCGTACAGCGGGGCGAGAAGCCGCTCGTCGATGCCCGCACCGCTCACCACGATCTTCGCCGCACCGACCACCGCCCCCATGCGCGCCGCCCCGTCAACCACGACATCCACGGCGGATATATGCCCGCTCGTCCGCATTTGAGGCATGATCAGGTCTTTCGGACTCAAAAGCTGGCATTTCGGATTTCCGGTGCGGCAGCCCTTCTCAGCGAAAGACCTCATCACGGCCCGGGAGCCGGTCGCGCCGCGTCGGGAAACCCGAAATACCACAACGGTGTTGGCGTCCCCAAGTGTAGGTCCGGCCAGGACGGTCGGCCTCCCACCGGCGGGGAATTTCTCCTTGACTTATTGTTGTAATCGAATTCAGCGGTAAGAATGGCTCCAATCCGTGCCGACGACGCAGCCGGCCGGGTCGTCGTGGCGAGGGGGATCCATGAAACTTCAGCCGCGCCAGCAGCTCCTGGAGCTCTGGGAGGCCACAGCCCGCACCTCCTACCAGGAGAGGTCGTGGGTCTGGGGTGGGCGCGACGGCTCCAACTCGATCTCGGACGCCGAGCAGCTCCTGTGCCTGATGTATCCCGCGGCGGAGCTTCCCGGCTTCCGGCTCGACACTCCGGACGAGACGTCGGACGACGTCCTCGACACGCTGGCCACGCTGGGCGACAGCGTCGAGATCCCCCGGCTGCTCCTGCGGCTCTTCTCGCACTACCTGCGCACCTACACGGGCGCGGACGGCAAGGCGATCTTCTCCGGCGGCAGCTACTTCCAGCCCTCCGCCCCCGACGGCGAGATCACCCCGGACCAGCGCGAGATCGACGTCGTCGACTCCTACTCGATGTCGATCACGCTCATGCTGAGCATTCTCGGCTTCCTGAAGGTCTTCCGGCAGAGCGTGCGGCGTGAGGGCATCCGCAGGGAGATACGCGAGCTGGAGACCCTGGCCGGCAACCGGCTCTCGGCCGCCATGGTCGGCATGCTGCGCAGCTTCTCCGTCAACGCCTTCGAGCCCGGGTCGCCGCAGGGACAGGCGTTGCTGCGCACCGCCAACCAGACGGGCGCGCCCACGCGGCGGGTCCTCGACGACTTCCAGAAGCAGCTCCAGGGGGTCCGGGCCGGCCTGCGCGACCTCACGATCGGTTCCGGCGTCGTCGATCTCGACAACCCGAACCTGCTCTTCGAGTGCGGCTGGTCCTGGGGGGTCGTCAAGGACGCCCCGACCGTCGACACCGAGCGGGAGGTGGGCCCGCAGCCCAAGGGCATCGCGGCCGACACGCCCTACCTCTACTTCACGGTGAACGCCCTGGTCGGTCTGGTCGACCTGTGGTCGGAGCGCACCCGAGTCCTCGGCCTGCTCGACGACTCCCAGCAGCAGCTCGCCGCCGCGCTCCAGCTCCGCTGGGACCTCACCCAGGGCTACTGGCGCACCGTCGCCACGTACGGGAGGGGCCGCTGGCCGCTGGAGGACATCCCGTGGCGGACCACCGACGGCAAGGAGTCCGACTACTACAGCCTCGGCGTCACCGCCATGGTCGTGCAGTACCTCTCCCGCAACAGAGCGGGCGACGTGGACCTCAACCGGGTCGCGGGCGTCCTGGAGGAGCTGGCGATGCGGGCGCGCATCACCCGCCGGGCGATCCCCGGCGACCCGCCGGTCGCCTTGCACGCGCCGGGCGTACGGGTGAACCTCTCCGGCACCGAGGAACTCGGCCCCCCGATGATCTGGGTCGTCTCCGACTTCTCCATCACGCTGCTCAAACGGACGATCTGGGTGGCCAACGTCGCGCAGAGCTCGCGCACCAGAGAGCGGCTGCACAACCTGGCCGACCTGATCTGGCAGCACATCCTGTCGCGCCAGTTCAACAGCGGCCTGCACAAGGGCCTGTGGGACCAGCCCGCGAACGCCTTCCCCGACGTCGTCATCCGGCAGGAGCAGCCCTCGTGGTACTTCACTGAGCGGGTCGTGGAGTTCCTCGTCTCGCTGGCCCAGGCGTCGGGCGAGTCGCCGCTGCGCAGCGCGCAGCTCTTCGACATCGCCAGCGACATGCTGAGCGAGGCCGAGCATCTCCTCAACAGGGAGCAGGTCCTGCGCCCGGTCCTGCCGGGGCAGAACATCCGCTCCAGCGTCAGCGGCGTCCAGGCGGGGCTGCAACGGGCCCGCGCCATCATGGGCGAGCGCCCGGCCAGCGCGATCGCGCTGATCACCAACGCCCTGCTCGAACTGGAACGTCAGGCGACCGCTCGCGAGAACGCCTCGGAGGCGATGTAGCGATGCTCGTGTTCGCCATCTCCGACAAGGGCGGCACGGGCCGCTCGGTCACCAGCAGCAACATCGTGTACCGCCGCGCGCTCCAGGGCAGCGACGTGTGCTACCTCGACTTCGACTTCGGTTCTCCCACGGCCGGGGCCATCTTCAGCGTCAGCTCGGCGGCGCGGGGTACCGCGCAGGGCGGCATGCACCGCTATCTGGAGGGCCGGCTCGCCGATCCGCACCGGATCGACATCTGGTCCGAGTCCGACCGCGAGGGGCTGCGCGCCAAGCCTCCCGGAGCGGGCCAGATGGTGCTCTTCCCCGGCGACGAGGGCGGCGGCGAGTTCTCCACGGTGAGCGAGGAGATGCTGCAGCGCTGCGTGCGGCTCTTCGCCCGGCTGGAGGAGGAGTTCGACCTGTGCCTGGTGGATCTCAGCGCCGGCCGCTCGTTCGCCGCGCAGATGGCGCTCGCCGCCACGGCGCGGCTGCCCGGGGTGCCCTTCCGCTGGCTCGTCTTCCACCGGTGGACCCGGCAGCACATCATCGCGGCCGACGGCCTCGTGCGTGGTCAGCAGGGCCTGCTGGCGGTGGGCGTGCAGCACGGGCACGACGAGGAGGCCCTGGCCGACCACATCCGCTTCGTCCGCACCGCCGTTCTCGAACCCGACGCCGCCGAGCTGGAGGGGCTGCGCGAGACGCAGAAGGCCTGGTTGAACGAGTGCGACCGCGAACTGCGCGAGCTGGCCGGCCGGCACCGGGTGGGACGGACGTCGATGCTCGGCAAGATCCCGCTCGATCCGGTGCTCCAGTGGCGCGAGCAACTCATCTCCGACGAGGACGTGCTGTCCAGCCAGATCGCCAACGCCGAGACCGTCGCGGCCTTCGACGACCTGGCCAAGAAGATCGTCGACGACAGCGCGTGGGAGGCTCTGTGACGCCGGCGTACGCCACGTTCGGTGAAGTCGCGGCGGAGCGCAGGATCGCCTCCGCTCCGCTGTCCCACGTGTCCATCGAGCTGGGACACCTCTACATGGAGGACTTCCAGGCGGGGCCGGAACGGCTCAGGGAGCAGTTCCGGCAGGTGGCTCCGTGGGCGGAGACCATGCGCAGGAGTTGGCAGTCCCGGGTGCCCGGCGGCCGGGCCAGGGTCAGCACCTGCTTCCTGATCGACGACTACTTCAGCAGGTTCAGCACTCCGGCCGAGCTGGTGCCCATGGTGCTGGAGGCGGCCGCGGAGTGCGATCTGACCATCGACTACCTCGCCCGCGAGTCCGCCTGCGCCGAGGCGGACGGTGTGAAGCTCGCCCGGCTGGTGGAGGACCGGCTGGTCACCGACCCGCCCGCCGACACCAACGGCGCGCGCCCGCCGGTGACCGAGACGGGCTGGCTGTGCAACGGCGCCAGGTCCCCACACGGCGGTGCCGTACAGGCGATGGGGTCGGCGCGGGGGTGGGAGCCGCCCGCGCAGAACGCCAAGCGGCGGCACTCGATCTTCGTCGACGTCGAGCTGTGGGACACCGACAGCCGGGGACGCACCTGGTCGTGCCCGTTCCTCGCGGCGGTCTGGCAGCTGCTCCGCCTGGGGTTGATCCGCAACGAGGGCGAGCTGCCGGTACGGCCGCGGCCACGCGGTCCGTCGTTCCCCTCGGACTGGGACGAGCTCCCGGCGATCGTCCAGCTCAACCCGGCCGCCGCCCCGTTCAGCGCGTACTCCACGCTGTCGGTGCTCTCCTCGCGCTTCCTGCCGGTCGAACTCGCCGTACGGACGATCCTCAGCCAGGTCTTCGTGGACGCCGAGGTGCTGGGGCAGGTGGCCGCGCGGAGCGCGGGTGAGGGCATCCCCCTGCGGGACGAGCTCGTCGATCGAATCTCCTACGTCTTTCTGGGAGTGTGACCCGCCGGATCCGTGATCGGAGCGCACATGCTGGTGATGGGGGAAGTCCGGACCGGGCTCCTGCAGAACTCCGGGGAGATCCCCGAATCACTGTGCCAGAGCGTCCTCGGACTGCTGTCCGGTGAGCGGGTGCGGGTCTCGCGCCGCCCCATCGTGTACGCGGTGTCGCCGGACCAGCTCACCGGTGTGGACTGCCGGCTGGCGTCCGCGTCGCGGGCCAGGGTCAGGGGCGTCGGGACGGTGCTGTCCCGGGCCTCGGTGACCGGCGGGCGGCTGCTGCAGGGGTCCTCGCACATCCGGGTGGTGCGCAGCGAGTCCGACCATCGGCTGTCGTGGTCGCACTACCTGGCCAGGCCGGGCGTCGTCGAGGTCTTCGGCAAGGTACGCGTCCTCGATCTCGCCGAGGGCTTCGCCGAGAACGGCGCGCGGGACGACTGCCTTGACCTGGGCAGCGTGAGCGAGCGGTTCATGGACGCGGTTCAGGCGTCCCCGTTCCTGGACAGGAAGGCGCCGTTCAGGAGCGCCAGGACGCGGCTGCGCTGGGTGGCGGAATGCGGGGGCCCGGGGAGCACCGGCACAGGGAACACAAGCGCCGGCACGGGCGCGGGCACGGCGAGCGGAGGCGCGGCGAGCGGAGGCGCGGCGAGCGGAGGCGCGGAAATCCCTGGGACCGGCGTTCTCTCCCCGGAGGGCCCGGCCATCCGGTTCACGCTCGGTCGCGACCAGGTGCGGACGCTGCGTCTGGTCCTGCCGGGCGGGTTCACCCCCGGCGTCGTGGACTTCTGCGAGGACCTGGCGCTGCACGACTGGCTGCTGACGACCCTGCTGGTCATCGTCGAGAGGGCCAGGGTCGGCACCGCCACGCGGGGGGAGGTCACGGCGAAGCTGGCTCCCGCGGTGGACCACCTGCTGCACCTGTGGATGCCGGCGGCCCGGCTGGACGAGGGGTTCGCGCCCTTCTGGGAGACCCTGGAGCGCCGCCCCGGATTCAGCCGTCAATGGCAGTCACTGGTCGAACGCGTACGCGACCAGATCGCGATCAACACGTTGGCTCTTCTCAGGGAAGCGGGCGGGTGGTAGATGCCGGTGCCAGGTAAGACGAGGTTCGCGCCCGAGATCATCCCCCGCACTCTCCGGAAGATCCTCATCACCGCGGCCGTCGGGGTTCCCACGTACTTCCTGACCAACGACAACGGACCGGCCTTCGACGGCGAGCACACGGCGTGGTCGCTGCTCCTGACGGTGTTCATCAGCGCCGTGGTGTTCCTGACGCAGTACCTCATCGAGGTCGACAGGCAACTCGAGGCGACCCGCCACGAGATGATCACCGGTCTGTCGCGGATCACCAAGGCGACAGAGCTGTTCAACCGGGTGGAGGCGTCGGCGGTGCAGACCGACGTGATCACCCAGCTGGTGAGCAACGCGACCAGGGTCGACAAGGAGATGCCCGCGCTGGTCCAGGCGTTCGCGCAGTCGGAGATCGCGCGGATATCCACGCTGCTGCGCGAGCTCAGCGAGGGCAACGTCATCTATGAGGGCGAGGACCGCGACTGGCTGCTCGGCCTGACCCGGAACACGCAGCGGACTCTCGACGCCCTCAGCCTCAACGTGGTGGACCAGGGGCCGAGCGAGTTCGACGGCGGCTTCTGGACGACGGACGCCGGCCAGCGCTATCTGGAGGCCCAGCGGGACCGGCTCAGGGCCGGGGTGCGGATTCGTCGGATCTTCTTCGTGGACCGCACGGAACGCGTGGAGTCGGAGATGTTCCGGCGGATCTGCAAGATGCACACGGAGATCGGGATCGACGTGCGGATCCTGACGCCCGGTCACCTGTCCAGCCCGCTGGGGTTGCTCGACTTCATCGTCTTCGACGACGACGTGAGCTATGAGATCACGCCGTCCGCTCCGCAGGTGGGCCAGATCACCACGCACACGTTCGTGCACACCCTGCTGGTGCTGGAACCGCCCCGGGTCAGGCAGCGGATCGAGCGGTTCAAGGAGCTGTGGGAGCTGGCGTCGGAGCCGTTGTGAACGACCGGTCGGGGCGGCAGATGTCCAGCCTGTCCCGGGTCTCCTCGTCGGCGCGGCCGTTCAGGACGGCCGAGACCAGCTCGGCGGTGGCCGGCGCGAGGGTGACGCCGAGGCCGGCGTGCCCGGTCGCGGCCAGCAGCCTGCGGTGGTCGTCGACGTATCCGATGATCGGGATGTGGTCGGCGCTCGCCGGGCGCAGTCCCGCCCAGTGGTGCTCGATCGGCCATTCCGCCACCGCCGGCATCAGGGTGGCCGCCCATCTGCTGATCTCGTCCCGCCCGGCGGCGGTCGGGGTGGGGTCCCCGACGCCCTCCTCGTACGTCACGCCGACGGCCAGCCGCCCGTCGTGCCGGGGCACGAGGTACGGGTAGCCGGTGTGGCCGTCCGAGGTGATCTCGGCGAAGACGTGGTGGCGCAGCGGGTAGGTCGTGAAGCCGGGGCGGCGCACGTTGAACGCCTCGCCCTTGATCGGCAGCATGACGTCGGCGAGGGAGGGCAGCAGCCGCCCGCTGAGGTGGCCGGCGGCCACGACGACCGTGCCGGCGTGGATCACGCCGCCGTCGTGCAGCTCGACCAGCGCGCCCTCGGGGCTGGATGCCACGCGTAGGGCGCGGTCCCCCACCCGGACGCCGACACCCGCGCGCTCCATCGTGCGGCGCAGGGCCTCCATCAGCTCGCGCGGGTCGAGGGCGAGCTCCTCGGGC
Organism: Microtetraspora glauca; assembly: GCF_040656155.1. NCBI lineage: Bacteria > Bacillati > Actinomycetota > Actinomycetes > Streptosporangiales > Streptosporangiaceae > Microtetraspora > Microtetraspora glauca. Next base: position 321,180 of record NZ_JBFALK010000002.1, on the reverse strand, counting down.
AGCAGGAACCCGCCGACCACGGCCTCGCTGAGGAGGGGTTCGAGCGACCTGGCCTCGGCGGCGGTGAGCTGCTCGACCGCGAACGGCGAGGCGACCCACTTGGGCAGCACCACGGTCTCCAGGCGCGTCATCTCGTCGTCGTCGAGGGCCACCTGGATGTCGCCGCCGTCCAGGACCGCGACCTCGAATCCGGAGACCTCGGCCAGCTCGTCCAGCCAGCCGGGGTAGAGATCGCGGCTGTACTTGATCACGGGGCTCAACCGGCCGAGGCAGGAGCCCTCCGTCTGGGTGAGGATGCCGCCCATCGCCGCGTCGGAGGCCCCGAGGCCGAGCTTCGGCGCCGCCTCGACGATGACGACGCTCCTGCCCTCCGACCTGATCCTGTGCGCGATCGCGCATCCGATGACTCCGCCGCCAACGATCGCGACATCACAGGTCTCACGCACGCAAGCTCCCCATGCTTCGCCGTTTCCCGGCTTCCACAGTAGGTGAGGTCAGGACATTCAAGAAGGTCACACACGCGTGGCCCGCCCGAACTTTATCGCGAAAGAATCTTGAGAGTGGGGCGAACGCGCGAGATTGCTGGAGTGCCTGTTGCGCCCCTATTGGATCGCTCGTACAAATCAAAGGAGGAGAATCCGGGAGAGGGAGGGCGTATGAGCAGGACCGCCGTCATCACGGGCGGGGCCTCGGGGATCGGCCGGGCGGTCGCCCGCGCGCTGGTCGCGCGGGGCCTGCACGTCACGATCGCCGACATCCGGCACGCCGAGAAGGCGGCCGGGGACCTCGGCTGCGCCCACGCCACGCTCGACGTGACCGACGCGTCGGCCGTACGCGACCTGCTCGGCGCGGTGCGGGACGAGCACGGGCGGCTCGACTACGTGTTCAACAACGCCGGGATCGCGATCGGCGGGTACGCGGACGAGCTCACGCTCGACCACTGGAACGCCGCGATCGACGTCAACCTGCGCGGGGTGGTGCACGGCGTCCACGCGGCCTACCCGATCATGGTGCGGCAGGGGTTCGGGCACATCGTGAACACGGCGTCGCTGGCGGGGCTGACCCCGGCTCCGATGATGGCTCCGTACACCGCGACGAAGCACGCGGTGGTGGGCCTGTCGCTGGCGCTCCGCGCGGAGGCCGCGGCCAAGGGCGTACGGGTGAGCGTGGTCTGTCCTGGTTTCGTGGACACGCCGCTGCTCGACCACGCCAACCCGGGGCTGCCGCCCACGGAGGTCGGCGACCAGGCCCGGCGGGCGGCGGTGCGGGCGCAGGGGCGGCTCTACCCCGTGGACGCGATGGCCCGCGACATCCTGCGCGGGGTGGCGCGCGACCAGGCGTTCATCGTGGCGCCCGCCTCCGCCCGGTTCGCCTGGCGTCTCGCCCGGTTGTCGCCGGTCCTCGCGTCCCGGGTCGCCGGTCTGGCGGTCCGCCGGGCGCCGTGGCGGGCCCCCTGGTGATCACGAGGCCGCGACCGCCGGGGTCCCGGCGGTCGCGGCCCTGATGGTCAGAGTGCCTGGAGCCGCGGCCCCGACGGTCAGAGCGCCTGGTACTCGAACCAGTCGAACCCGGCGGAGTTCGTGCCGGGGCCGCCGTTGGAGCTGGCGTACATGCCGACGTAGGCGCCGGTGAAGCCGCCCGCGACGGTGGAGCTGAGGATCCGGCCGTCGACGGGATCGCCCAGGTCGCGCCACTCGCCCGGCGGCGCGGCGTACCGCGCCTGGTAGTCCTGCCCGCGTGCCTCCACTCCCAGGTGGACACGGCCGGGTGGGACGTCCGCGCGGGCCAGCAGGCGATCGGTCCCGGCCTCCCGCCTGACCAGTTCGAGCCCGCGCGCGGTCAGCACGACGAGGATGTGGAAGTCGTCGTTCTGGACCAGGGCCAGACCCGCGCACTCGTCGCCTTCCGGCGTGAATTCGAGCGCGGTGTGCACGGCGAAGTCCCTGTGCTGCTGACGCCTGGCGACCAGGCTCGGGTTCACCCGCTCCGCCAGCGTCTCCGGCCGCGCCCGCAGCCAGAGGCGGCCGCCGGAGAGGCTCCAGTACGGCTCGCGCGGCGTGCGCAGGTGGTTCCAGACGGGCGACAGCCGTACGGAGTCGAAGTGGTCGCAGGCGGGGCCGGCGGGCGGGCGGTGCGGAGTGAGTGCGGGAGACCGGCGGCTCTCGGTCACCTCGCCGACGACCGGCCAGCCGTCCTCCCAGGTCACGGGGGTAAGGAACGTCTCCCTGCCCAGGTTGGCGAAGTCGCCTCCGTAGGGGCGGGTGGCGAGCAGCACCATCCACCACTCCCCCTCCTGGGTCTGGACCAGGTCGGCGTGGCCGGTGCAGGCGATCGGGTGCTCGCGGCCCTTGTGCCGGTTGGTGAGGATCGGATTGCGCGGGTCCGGCTCGTACGGCCCGGCGATGTCGCGCGAGCGGGCGATCATGACGGCGTGGTCGCGGGCGGTGCCCCCTTCGGAGGTCAGCAGGTAGTACCAGTCCCCGATCCGGTAGAGGTGGGGGCCCTCGGACCAGATGCCGCGGCGCTGCACCGCCTCCCAGATGATCCGCTCCTCGCCGACCGGTGTGAGGCCGTCGAGGCGCCGGAGCCAGATCTCGGTGTCCCCGGGATAGCGGCCTTGCGTCTTCTCCCGGGTGCCGACGACCCACGCCGTGCCATCGTCGTCGAAGAACAGGGACGGGTCGATCCCCCGCGTCGTGGGCAACCAGTGGGGATCGCTCCACGGTCCCGCCGGGTCGGTCGCCGTGACGATGAAGTTGCCTCCGCCGTCGACCAGCGTCGTGATCAGGTAGAAGACGCCGTCGTGGTGCCGGATGGTCGGCGCGTAGACGCCGGCGGACGGCGCCAGGCCGTCCAGGTCCAGCTGGGACGGGCGGTCGAGGACGTGCCCGAGTTGCCGCCAGTGGACCAGGTCCCGGCTGTGGAAGATCGGCACGCCGGGGAACCATTCGAAGGTCGAGGTGACGAGGTAGTAGTCCGCACCCACCCGGCAGATCGAGGGATCCGGATGGCACCCCGGAAGCACGGGATTCCGGAAATGGCCGTTCTCTGTCCTGGACGCCTGCTCCATCGGCTCTCCTTGTCGGTCATGGTCGCGATCGTGTTCGCGTCCCGGGCTTCCTGAAGATGGGGACGGGACCGGGCGCCATGGCCTCAGAGGAGGCCGGGCCTCGCACGCTGCGGAAGGCGAGACCCGGCCGCTTCCCATTGGAACATGCCGGTCCGCGGAGTTCACGGCGATATCGCCGGAATCATGCGGTAGTCATGCCGCGGTCACGCTGTGGTCACTTCGTCAGACGGAGCACCCCCCAGCGCGCGGTGCTCAGGTAGCTCTGTCCGGTCGGGTCGTTCCAGGTGACCGCTCCGGTGCGGCTCGCACCCGTGGCGTCGTTCACCTGGACGTCGAAGCCGAGTAGCGCGTCCTTCGCCAGGGTGATCGTCGGGAGCTTGACGGCCGCCTCGATCACATAGCCGCCGGGGACGATCCTGGCCGCGCTCGTCAGGTTGTCCTTGACCGCGAAGGCGTCGAACGTGCCGCCGACCGTCTGCCGGCCGGAGAAGGAGATCCGGTACTGGCCGTCGTCATCGTCGTATCCCTTGGTCTTGCCGTTGCCGGGGTCCACGAAGATCTCGACGGAGTCCTGCTCCCAGGCGTTCGGGGAGTCCTCGCTCAGGGTCGCGTCGGTGACCTGGGCCAGGACGTACAGCGTGCCCCCGTGGTCACCGGCGCCGTTCCAGAGCGCGCGGACGCGCGCGGTGGCTCCGGTCGTGCCCTGAATCCAGGTGGTGGTGCGGATCTCGGGACTCCTCGCCCACAGCGCGTCCACGGTCCCGTCGACGACGGGCGCCGCCTTGGACGCGGTGGCGAGCTTGATCGCGGGGACGACGGTCGGCGCGCCGTTCCAGGCGATGTCCTCGCCGCCCGAGGCGTTGTGGACGGTCACGCGCAGCGTGCCGGCCATACCCAAGGGAAGCAGGGCCTCCACGCGGTATCCCCCGTCGGTCCTCTTCGCGTGGGCGGGGAACCCGTGGGCGTGCGTGCCGCCCCGCCTGACCGTGTACGGCGTGCCGCCGGCCTCGAAGGTCACGGAGTCGTTCTTGTCGTTCGAGGGGTCGCCTACCTCGGCCATCACGTACAGCCCCGCGCCGGTGGACCTGGCCTGGAAGCGGGCGGACAGGTCGCCGACGCGGGCGATGGGCGTGTCGGGCAGCAGGTCCCATTCCAGGTCGCGCTTGCCGTCGACCACGATCGTCCCGGCGGGGACGGTGAGCCGGCGGGTGAGCGGCGGCAGCTTCGAGGGGTCCGCGATGCCCCAGTACGCGGGTTTGGCCTGGAGTTCGTCGTCGAACGGCAGCGGCGGGTTGAGCCGGGTGATGGGGAAGGACGACAGCCATGTGCCGTCGTCGGCCACGCCCCAGACGGTGACCGAGCTGATCTGCGACGCGTGCCTGCGGAACACGTCGAACAGCTCCTTGTAGCGGTATCCCTGCTCGGCCAGGACGTCCTGCGGCACCGTGTCGTACGTCGAGACGAAGTCGGTGTAGACGCTGACGTCGAGCTCGGTGATCTGCTGGTCCACGCCGAGGGCGGCGAACCTCTCGATGGTGTCCTCGACGTTCGAGGCGGGCGCCTGCTCGATGTTGACGTGCAGCTGGTGGCCGACGCCGTCGATGGGCACGCCCTCGGCGCGCAGCTTCCTGACGAGGTCGTAGAGCGCCTCGCGCTTGCGCGGCCATTCGGTGTTGTAGTCGTTGATGAACAGCGTGGCGCCGGGGTCGGCCTCGTGTGCCACGCGGAAGGCCGTGCGGATGTAGTCGAGCCCGGTGATCTCGAACCACTTCGACCGGCGCATGCCGTCGGGCTGGTTCTCGTCGATGACCTCGTTGACGACGTCCCAGGCGGCGATCTTGCCCTTGTACCTGGTCACCAGGGTCCGGATGTGGTTCTCCAGGCGCTGGAGCAGCAGGGCCCGGTCGGCCGGGGTGAGGTCCCGGTCACCGTCCTTGAACACCCAGTCGGGGGTCTGGCTGTGCCAGGCGAGGGTGTGGCCGCGGAACTTCAGGTCGTGCTCCGCCGCGTAGTTCACCAGGTAGTCCGCCTCAGTGAAGGTGAACCGCCCCTCCTCGGGCTCGGTGGCGTCCCATTTCATGTCGTTGCCGGGGGTGACGCCGCCGTAGTGCCTGAGCAGGAGCTGCCCGTGCTCGCCGAGGGTCTGCGCGCGGTTGAACGCGACGCCGAGCGTGAAGGGGACCGTGTCCTTCAGCGAGGGGATGTCGGTCTGGATCGGTTTCGGCTCGATGTACGTCAGGGAGAAGTCGTCCAGGTAGAACGGGAAGGTGCCGCCGTCCGACTCGATGTAGACGCTGAGGAAGTCCACGTCGTGGGCGAGGGTGTAGGTGCCCTTGAGCCGCGTCCACTCCCCCGGGGCGACGGCCTTGGGCGCGGCCACCCGCTGGTAGGCGGGAGTGCCGTCCAGCCGCCGTTCGAGCGACAGTCCGAGGTTGCCGGAGGTGACGTCGGGGCCGAGCCGTACCCATGCGGAGATCTCGTACTTCGAGCCCTTGGCCATCGCGCCGAGGACGCTTCGTGACGGCCCGTCCCAGGACGCGCTCCGGCCCGACACGGCGAGGCTGTACGCGCCGCCGTGCGCGACGGCCGTCGTGGGCGTGAGCGAGGCGGAGGCGCGGGGCGACCAGCTCTGCGCGGTGCCCGTCTCGAAGTCGCTGGCCAGCCCGGACCGCGTGGGGTCGCCGTCGGACGTGATCACGATGTCGTCGAGGTGGTACCGCGACGTGGCGTCCGAGCTCTCGACGTAGAGCTGCAGGTCCGTGGAGTCGGCGGTGAAGGTGTACGTCCCGGACAGTTCGGTCCACGCGGCGTCGGTCACGGTGCCGGCGCCGACCCGCTCGTAGGTGGTGGACCCGCCGGCCGGGGTCCGCTGCACGGTCATCGCGACGGTGCTCGGCGGCTGCCCGCTCGCCAGCCTGGCGAAGGCGGTGACCGTGTAGGTGACCCCCTTCTCGAACGGCGGGGTGATCGTGGCTCCGTGCCAGGTGGCGGCCCGGCCCTGGACGAGCAGCGCGCCCTCCCCCGAATGCGCGGTGTCGCTCAGCCCGACCGTGACGCCGGAGCCGCGCGCGCTCCAGCCCTGCGTGCTGCCGTTCTCGAAGTCGTATTTCGCGACGTGTACGGCAGCGCTCGCCGGGCTTGTCGCGATAAATCCTGATAACAGGCATAACAGGGCGGCGGCCATCGCCATCCAGCGCGTACGCATTCGGGCGTCTCCTCGTGGTCAGGTTGAGGGCGACATCGGGAAGCGCGGCGACCGCCCCCGGCGGTCGCCGCGCCGGGCCCGGATCTCCGGGCCTTCGGGCGGGCTACCGGGACAGGTTCTCGGCCAGGAGGTCCAGCAGGGGCTCACGCCGTACGCACCGGGCGAGCGCGAAGGAGTCGGCGAGGGCGATGAGCTCCTCGTCGGAGAGGCCGCGGAACAGGTCCGCGTACTCCGGCAGCAGGGCCTGGGCGATCAGGATGTGGCGCAGGAGGTCGTCGGTCTGGTAGCGGGCGCCCCACGGGAAGGGGTCCCAGGACGGGAACTCGGTCTCCACCAGCCGGTGCAGCGGGGCGAGCTGGTCCGCCGCCTCCTCCATCGTGGATCCCCACCTGTCGGCGCCGAGCCGGGTCTTCTTGGCGATGAACGGCCCGAACCTGTCCATGTACGGCCCGGCGGCGTGGACGAGCCCCTGGAGACCGACGTCCTTGTACGTCCACAGGGACCATCCGGCGTCGTGCGCGTCGTAGATCTCCAGCTGGTCGCGCAGGATCTGGTACCGCTGGGCGTCGGTCTCTGGGTCGCCGGTGTAGACGGGGCCGAACTCGCCGACCCACACCGGAGTCCCGGTCTCGCGCTGGAAGGCGGTCCGCCGGGTGAAGGTGCTCTCCAGCTGGTCGCGGTCGCACCACTCGCCGCGGGTGTGGCCGGGGTACGGCCCGCCGTGCGCGAACCCGGCCAGCGCGTAGTCGTGGCAGACGAACACCGTGTTCTCATACACCTCACGAAATATCGTGAAATCGGTGGAGTACCGGTTGCCGTCGAGGAAGAGCACGTGCGCGGGGTCCACCGCGCGCACCGCCTTGACGAGCCGGTCGTAGAACGGCCCGACCACCCGGCCCTCGACGTCGCCGGGCTCGTTGACGGGGTTGTAGCCCGCCACCCAGGGGTCGTCCTTGTACCGGTCGGCGATGGCCTCCCACATGTGCACGGCCCGGTCCTGGAAGTGCCGGTGCCGCCAGAAGGACGCGATGTGGGTGGGATTGTCGGAGTGCCAGTGCTGGTTCTGCGCGCCGGGGAGGGCGTGCATGTCGATCACGGAGTAGATTCCCCGGTCGCCGAGCAGGCGGATGACCCGGTCCAGGTGGCGGAAGCCGCGCTCGATGATCTCCATCGGGCGGTCGTCGGATTCGAAATGCCGGTAGTTCACCGGGATCCGCACGCAGTTGATCCCGAGGTCCGCCAGCAACGCCGCGTCGGCTTCGTCGAAGAACGAGGTCAGCAGCCGGTCGAAGAACAGCTCGTAGCGGTCGTCCCCCAGCACCTCCCGTACGGCGGAGCGCATCGAGGACTCGTCGGCCGGGTACCCGGTGATGAAGTTCTCCATGTTCATCCAGCCCCCGAGACCCACTCCGCGCAACCGCACCGGGGTACCGTCGGCCGCGACAAGGCGGGATCCGGACACACGCAGGGTCATCACAACTCCTTCTTCACATGCCGGGACGAACCCGGACGATCTTCGGTATTCGGCCGGACGCGGGAGGTCATCCCTTGGTGGCGCCCGCGGTGAGACCACCGATGAGCTGGCGTTCGGCGACGCTGTAGAAGGCCAGTGCCGGCACCATCGCGAGCACGACGTACGCGAGGATCTTGGCTGTCTGCGAGGAGTACTGGCCGTAGAACTGCTGGACCCCGAGCGGGATGGTCCACCAGTTGGGGTCATTGAAGATCACCAGCGGCAGGAAGAAGTTGTTCCAGCTCGCCACGATCGCGAGCACGGACACCGTGGCCAGCGCGGGGCGCGCCATCGGCAGCAGGATCCGCCAGAAGAAGCCGAAGGCGGTGCATCCGTCCATCGTCGCGGCCTCTTCGAGCTCCCTCGGGACACCGCGGAAGAACGAGCGCAGGATGATGATCGTCATCGGCAGCCCGAAGGCGGCCTGCGGCAGGATCACCCCGAGCGGGTTGTCCAGCAGCCCCATGGTCCGCAGCAGCACGAACAGCGGCAGGATCGCCACCGTGAACGGGAACATCAGCCCGACCGTGAACAGCGTGTACAGGAACTCCCTGCCCCGGAACGCGAACCTCGCGAAAACGAAGGCCGCCATGGCGGAGAAGGCGACCACGATCAGCGTGGTGGCCAGCGCGATGAACACGCTGTTGAGAATCTGCCGCCAGAACGAGCCGGACAGCAGCACGTCGGTGTAGTTCTCCGGAACCCAGGGCGAGGGCAGGCCGAACGGGTTGTCCGAGAGCTGCACCGTGTCCTTGAATCCGCCGATCAGGGCGAACAGCAGGGGGACGATGACGAACGCGCTGAGCACCAGCGCGACGGCGTGCAAGGAGATGCTTCGGGCCTGGAACTTCGGCTTCCGGGTCCCCCGAGGGGTGGCGTGGGCGCTCATCGCGCGTCTCGCATGGTGGTGATCGCTCCTTCAGTGTCGCGGCGCATGACGAACCGCTGGTAGCCGATCGCGAAGACCAGGCTGATGATGAACATCACGACGCTGACCGCGCTGGCGTAGCCGACCTGGGACCGCTTGAAGCCGGACTGGAACATGGTCACGGCCATGGTCTCCGACGAGTGGATCGGGCCTCCGCTGGTCAGCACCCAGACCAGGTCGAACAGCTGGATGGCACCGATGACGGAGAGGAAGATGCTGATCCGGATCGTCGGCCCGAGCAGCGGCAGCGTGACATACCGGAACTGCTCCCAGGCGGTCGCGCCGTCGATGGAGGCGGCCTCGCCGATCTCCTTGGGGATGCCCTGCCGCCCGGCCAGGTAAAGGATCATGTGGAAGCCGAAGTACTTCCAGGTCATCACGACGAACAGGGCGAGCAGCACCGTCGACGGGTCGCCCAGCCACTCGGCCTCGAAGGCGCCGAGCCCGATCGCGCGCAGGACCTGGTTGGCGAGTCCCAGGTCCGGCGAGAGGATCATGGTGAACAGGACACCCGTGATCACCTCGGACAGCATGTACGGGGCGAAGAACAACATCCGGTACACGGCGCGACCGCGCATCTTCTGGTTGAGCAGCATGGCGATGCCGAGCGCCAGCGGAAGCTGGATCACCAGCGACAGGACGATCAGGACCAGGCCCCGCCACAAGTCGCCGCGGAACACCTCGTCGCCGAACATCCTGGTGAAGTTGTCCAGCCCGATGAAGTTCGTGGGCAGCCCGCCGAGGCCGTTCCACTTGAACAGGCTGGTGTAGCCCGCGACGGCGATCGGCACCAGGACCAGCAGGCCGAACAGCACCAGCGCGGGGAGGATGAACAGGGTGATCGTCACCAGGCCGCGTAACCGCCGCCCGCGCCCGGAAGGCGGTGTCCGCTGCCCTGCCGTACGGGAGGGGGCTGCCGGGGCTCCCGATCGCTCACCCACTGAGGCCGGGGATGTCACTTCGCTTCGCTCCGCTCGTTGCTCGCCGGGGCCGCTTTCTGGCCACGGCTGGTGGTCCCGTTCGCCAGGCGGGCCGCGGCTCGGGCGCCCGGGGTCAGGCGCGTCGAGGGACGCTCACCGCGGCCGCCGGCGCGGGTCTTGGACGGACGGCGCCGCCGGACGTGGAACCTCCACGTCCACCGGGGAGCGGGCCGGGGCTTGCGGCTCTGGCCCGCTCGTCCAGGACCAGTCCGGATTTATTCGGACTTCGCCACTTCAGTGATGGATTTCGCCACTTCATCCGGAGACTTGGAGCCCGCGATCAGCGCGGCCACGCTGTCGTTGACCTCCTGGCCCACAGCGGGCGGGTAGGCCTGGTCGAGGTAGAGCTGGAACCCCGTCGCGGAGACCAGCGCCTTGGCGACGACCGCGAGGTTCGGGTCCTTGACCGCCGACTCCTCGCCCTTGAGCACGGGCAGGATGATCCCGGCCTCGACGGCCTTGGTGTGCTGGGGCATCTCCAGCATGTACTTCAGGAAGTCGACCGCCTCAGCAGGCGCGTCCGCGCCCACGGCGTACCCGCCGCCCCCTCCGAACGCCTCCGTCGCCACGCCCTTGCCTCCCTCGACCGACGGGAAGGGGAAGAAGCCGAGATCGTCACCGAGCCCCTTGCCCGCGTCGCTCTCGACCGACGGCGCCCACTGCCCCATCAGCTCCATGGCGGCCTTGCCGTTGCCCACGGTCGCGGCCTGGCCGTCCGGTGTGGAGTAGCCCGCGCCCAGGAAGCCCTTCTGGAACGGCTGGAGATCGACGAGCTGCTTGAGGTGCTCGCCCGCGGAGACGAAGTCCGGCTTGGTGAAGTCGTGGTCGACGCCCGCCTGCTTGAGCGCGTCCAGACCGGCGATCCGCATCGCGAGGTAGGCCCAGTAGTAATGGCCCGGCCACTTCTCCTTGCCCGCGAGGGCGATCGGCGTGATGCCCGCGGCCTTGAGCTTCTTGACGTCATCGAGGTACTCGCTCCACGTGGCCGGCGGCTGGGCGATGCCCGCCTTGGCGAAGAGCGCCTTGTTGTACCAGAAGCCGACCATCCCGATGTCGTTCGGAACGGCGTACATCTTGGCGTCGAACTGGTAAGCCGACAAGGCCGCCGGGGTGAAGTTGCCGACCCAGGACTGCGTGTCCGCGGTGATGTCCTTCACCAGGCCCGCGTCGATCTGCTGCTGGAGCATGCCGCCGCCCCAGGTCGCGAAGATGTCGGGCGCCTTGCCCGACTGGGTGACCGTCGCGAGCTTCGCCTTGAACGCCTCGTTCTCGATCGGGACGTTCTTGATCGTCACGTTCGGGTGGGCGGCCTCGTACTCCTTGACCCGCTCGGCCATGATCGACTTCGACGGCTCGGCGGTGAAGATGTTCCACCATTCGACCGTGACCTTCTCGGACGCGGGCTTGTCCGACGCTTCTCCGCCGCTCCCCTCGCTGGAGCATCCCGCGAGGACCAACGCGGTCGCCGCGAGTAAGACCACACCTCGTCGAGTCAACGACATCTCAGTGCTTCCCTTCCTTATCTACGGACCCGCTGGTGGTCCGGTGAAAGTTTCAGGTGCACCCCCGAATATTTCGTGACCCGGAGAATAGGTAAACTCCGCGTTACGCGTCAATAGCCCCCATGGGAGCGATCCCATACCGGGCCGGACGTGCGACACGCGAATCCGAAAGTTTTCGGCTACGCTACCGTCCATGCCAGCGAAAAGGCGGGTGACGATCGCCCTGATCGCCAAGGAGGCGGGGGTTTCCGTCCCCACGGTTTCCAAGGTCATCAACGGCCGCCCCGAGGTCGCGTCCGAGACCAGACAACGGGTCGAGCGCCTCCTCCACAAGCACGGTTACCAGCGCAGGACCGGTCACGGCGACGGCCCGGTCGGCCTCATCGACCTGGTCTTCGCCGAGGTCGAGAGCCCGTGGGCGATGGAGCTGATCCGCGGCGCCGAGACCACGGCGCGCGAGGCGGACGCCGGCGTGGTCGTCTCCGTCCTGCACACCCACTCGGGTCCCGGCCGGGACTGGATCGACCGCATCGCGGCCCGCCGCACCGACGGTGCGATCATCGTCGGGTCGCACCTGTCCGTACGGCAGCAGGGGCAGCTCAACGCCCGTGCGATCCCGTTCGTCGTGGTGGACCCGGACGGCGAGCCCGCGCCCGGCATGACCTCGGTGGGCGCCACGAACTGGCACGGCGGCCTGGCCGCGACCCGCCACCTGCTCGAACTCGGGCACACCAGGATCGGCATGATCGGCGGCCCGCCCGACATGCTGTGCAGCCGCGCGCGGATCGACGGCTACCGGGCCGGGCTGGAGACCGCCGGCGTGGGGGTCGACCCCGAGCTGATCAGGAACGGCGACTTCCTCGTCGGGTCCGGGCGGGACCAGGGGCACGCGCTGCTCTCGCTGCCCGACCCGCCCACCGCGATCTTCGCGGGCAGCGACATGCAGGCGTTCGGCGTCTTCGAGGCGGCCAGGCGACGCGGCCTGCGGGTGCCGGAGGACCTGTCCGTGGTCGGCTTCGACGACCTGCCCCTGGCACGTTCCGCGTGGCCTCCGCTGACCACCGTCCGGCAGCCGCTCCAGGAGATGGCGGCGCTCGCCGCCCGCATGGTCCTCGCCATCGGCCGGGGCGAGGTGCCCGAGCCGCGCCGGGTCGAGCTGGCCACCGATCTGGTGATCAGGGAGAGCACCGCCGCGCCGCGCGTCCGCTGACCCGCCATCGCGTACCCGCTGACCTGTTCAAGGTCCGCACGGGTCGCCCGGCGCGCTAGGGTTTCTCGCGATATGTCCGGGTGCGCGAGACGGAGCGGACGGTTGCGGGGTTGGCGTGGAGCGGCCGTCACGGCGCTCATGGCGGCGATCGTTACGGCTCTCATCGGGAGCCCCGGAGCGGCGCATGCCTCCGCGCGGGCGGCCGCGACCGAGGAGCGGCCGTGCCCGGTGGCGGTTCCCTCGGGCACGACCTGCGGCTACCTGCTCGTTCCCGAACGGCGTGACGTCCCCGGCAGCAGGACGATCCGGGTGGGTTACGCGGTGCACCGCTCGACCTCGCCGGACCGGCGGGCCGATCCGGTGGTGTACTCCAGCGGCGGCCCCGGTTCGCCGTCGACGCAGCTCACCGGCTTCCTCACGCGGATGTCGCCGGACCGGGACGTGATCGTCGTCGAGCAGCGCGGCGGGCGCCACTCGCAACCCTCGCTGAGCTGTCCCGAGGTGGTCCGGGGCCTCGTCGAGACGCTGAAGACGCCCAAGGCGACCGCGGACGAGACCGGCCCGATCACCGAGGGCGCGCTGGCCTGCCAGAGCCGCTACCAGGCCGAGAAGATCGACCTGCGCGGGTACCGCACCGACGAGATCGCCGCCGACGTGGTGGAGCTGCGCACGGCGCTCGGCTACGAGCAGTGGAACCTGATCGGGGTCAGCTACTCGACCCGGTCGATGCTGGAGGCCGCCGCCAGGGACCCGCGGGGCACCCGCGCGGTGGTGCTCGACTCCTTCCTCCCCTCCCAGGTCAACTGGTACGACGACGCGGTACCCGCGCTGCGGGCGACACTGACCAAGCTCGGCGCGGGCGCCCGGTTCGACGAGATGGTGGCCAGGTACAACGCCCACCCCGCCGCGTACGCGACGAAGGATCCGCTGACCCGCATGCGGATCGGCGTGCGGCTCACCGGCGACGACATCGCGACGATCATCGGCGAGGCGGCCCATGAGACCGAGGTCGCCCCGCTCCTCCCCGCCCTCGTGGACGCCCTGGCCGACGGCCGCGTCGAACTGCTCCAGCCCCTTCTGGACGGTGTCGGCGACGCCCTGACCTCGCACGACTGGGGTCTGTACTACGCCGTGCAGTGCCAGGACGAGGTGCCGTTCAACGCGTTCACGACCCAGAGCGGGCCCCGGCTGTTCACCGGTGTCGCGGACACCGCCGTCTGCGCGGCCTGGAACCTGCCCCGCAGTTCGGGCGAGGCCGCGACCACCACGGCGCCGGTCCTGGTCCTCGGCGGCCAGTACGACCCGACCACTCCTCCCGAGAGCGCACGCCAGGCGGCGACCGCCCTTCCGAACGCCAGGTTCACCGAGTTCGCCGGAATCGGGCACGGCGTCTTCCTGTCGAGCGACTGCGGACGCCGGACGATCGCCGCCTTCCTCGCCGACCCGACCGCGGCCGGGACCGCGCCGTGCGACCCGGGCGCCGGCGCCCCGTCACCGGTCCGGCCGGGCGACCTCCACCTGACGTCGGCGCCGTACCGGATGTCGCAGTCCCCCGTGCTGCTCGCTCCGGTCGGGATCTTCGCGCTCGCCGCGGCCGTGCAGTTCCTGGCCGGACTCGTCACGCTGGTCCGGCGCCGCGGCCACGGCCTGCTCCCGTCGCTGGCCGGGCTGGCCGGGCTCGCCTTCGCCGGGCTGGCCGCGCTGAGCCTCACCCGCGTCTCCGACGACACCGTGTTCGCCATCGGCCTCCCTCCGGCGATCGCCTGGTACGGCCTGCTCGCCGTGGTCTCGACCGCGCTGTCGATCATCGCCGCCTTCCGGCTGCGCTCGGCCTCGTCCGAGATCATCCCCGTCGTGACCGGTCTCGTCCTCCTCACCTGGCTCTACGGCTGGGTGCTCGCCTAGTCATCCAAAGCGCGACGGGCGCGGCGGTGATCTGAGCAGGAGCGAGCGGGCGCGGAACGAGTCCCGAGCGAGGCCTGAAGATCATCGCCGCGAAGGCGCCCCGGGCCCGTCCCACCGAAGGCGGACACACAAGCAGGGCATTGACGGGGGCGGATTACCCCATACGTTTCGGGTTCGAAACTTGTCCCTAATCTTCCGAAAGTTTCGGAGGTCCATGGCGGCGGTACAGCGAAGGCGTTCGCCGCCGAGCATCGCATCCCGGCGGCGTACACGTCCCTGGCCGGGACGCTGGACGCGGAACGGCCGGATCTCGTCCACGTGCGCGCCCCGCCCCACCTGCACGCGGCACAGGTGGTCGAGTGCCTCCGGGCCGGAGCCTGGGTCTGGTGCGAGAAGCCGGTCTGCCTCACCCTCGCCGAGCACGACGGCTGGACGCCTTCGAGGAGCGGTGGCGGTCCGGCGCTCTACGGGACGCTCTTGATCTTCCACACGAAGACGGCGCCGAGCAGGACGAGCACGCCCGCCGTCAGGTAGAGCACCGTGTATCCGCCGAAGCTGGCGACGATCGGGCCCGCGATGACCGGGCCGAGCACCTGCGGCCCGGAGTTGGCGATGTTGATCAGACCGAGGTCCTTGCCCCGTCCCTTCGCGGCGGGGAGGACCTGGGTGATGAGGGCGTTGTCCACGGCGAAGTACGCGCCGAAGCCGATGCCGAGGACCAGCGCCCCGACCAGCGTCACGTTCCACTGCGGCCAGAACGCGAGCATGAGCGCGGGGATCGCGCTGATCGTGCCGGAGATCGTGACCAGGACCTTCCGCTTGCCCAGCCGGTCGGACAGCATGCCGGCGAGCACGGCGGTCAGCACCACGGCCCCGGTGTAGATCAGGATCAGCAGGAAGAGGCCGTCGCTCGCCTTCTCGCCCGGGAACAGCCGCTCGTAGCCGACCGCGTCGGTCAGGAAGTACAGCAGGTACAGCAGCGCCATCGCGTTGCCCAGGCTCATGAGGAACCGGGTGGCCCAGGCCCAGGCGAAGTCGGGGTGCTTCCTCGGGCTGATCCAGAAGTGCTTGAACGAGAACGCCGGGCGGTGCTCGCGCGGCAGGGCCGGGTCGGGGGTGGTCAGCACGAACGGCAGCACACACAGCGGGAGGATCAGGCCGATCAGCAGATATCCGGACGTGATGCCGGTGGCGACCATGGTGACGAGGCCGACGCCGACCACGACGCCGAGCGACTGCGTGATGCCGATCCATCCGGAGACGCCGCCACGCTGGCTGACCGGAACGTGGTCGGGGACCCCGGCGGACAGCGCGGCCTGCAGGGAGTTCAGCCCGATCTCCGCCAGGCACCAGCCCAGCGCCACACCGGCGACGGTGCTCTGCGTGGACAGGAACAGCAGTCCCAGACAGCCGAGGAGCGCGCCGAACAGCGTCCAGGGGTGTCGCCGTCCGAACCTGCTCGCCGTACGGTCCGACAGCGCCCCGGCGATCGGGTTGGCGATCAGGGCGGCCGCCGCGCCGAGTCCGGTGACGATGGCGAGGGCCGTCTCCTTGTTGCCGGGGGCGATCTCGCCGACCTGCTCGGGCAGGAGGACCTGCAACGGGCCGAAGTACCCCATCCAGAGGACGAGGTTGCCGAGGGAGATGAAGGCGATCCAGCGCGGCCTCACCCGCCGTACCGGCTCGGCGAGGGCGGCGGGAAGCTCGGCGGCCTGGCCGGCGACGTTCATGGGCATCCATTCCCGAAGGTGAGGGGTGCTCGGATGGTATGCCACCGGCCCACAGCAGATGAATACGTCGTTCCTATACTGTGACCACACTAATTCCCACGTTGTAATCCAGCCGGCCGCCCCGCGCCGACCGGGATCGGCGCCCTGCGATCGGGGCGGCCGTCCCCTCCGGCCCCGCCCTCGCCTCCGGCCGCCGTCCCGCGCCGCCCACGCAGCGGGTCCGGGGAACCATGAATCCGCAGGACAGGGAGATCTGGTCGCGCAGCCACCCGGATCGACCTCACCAAACGGCATTATCTTTTTGGAAACTTTCCTAAAAGAAGGCATTGACTGGCCTGCTGGGAGCGCCTAGCTTCCAGATCGACGACCCCTGGGGGCGGGGTGCGCACGAAGTCCTGTCGCCTACGGAGGTGGCCCGTCCGTGTTCCCTTCACGACCGTCCTCATCACGACCGCCCGCCGTACCACCGTCTCCCGCTTCTCCGCCCCCATCCGCCGCGCGGCCCGCCTCGGCGGCCCCGCGCCTGCGGACGGTGCTGGCCGCGGCCGGAGCGTCCCTCGCCCTCGTCGCCGGCGCCCTCACGGGCGCGGCGGCCGCGGCGGCCGACAACGAGACCTGCCGCCCCGACGGCCTCTACCGGACTCCCGGTGTGGACGTCCCCTACTGCCTGACCTACGACGAGTCCGGCAGGGAGAAGATGGGCACCGACCATCCGCGCCGGATCATCGGCTACTTCACCGGGTGGCGGGACGGGAAGAACGGCCAGCCGTCCTACCTGGCCAAGGACATCCCGTGGAGCAAGATCACCCACATCAACTACGCCTTCGCGCACGTCGGCTCGGACAACAAGATCTCGGTCGGCGCGAACGGCGCGAACAACCCGGCGACCGGCATGGAGTGGCCGGGCGTCGCGGGGGCCGAACTCGACCCCGCGCTGCCGTACAAGGGGCACTTCAACCTGCTCAACAAGTACAAGAAGGCCAACCCGCACGCCAAGACGCTGATCAGCGTCGGCGGCTGGGCCGAGACCGGCGGCTACCTGGAAGGGAGCGGCCGGGTGGCCTCCGGCGGCTTCTACAGCATGACCGTCAACGCCGGCGGCGGCGTCAACCAGGCCGGGATCGACACCTTCGCCGACTCCGCGGTGAAGTTCCTGCGTGACTACGGCTTCAACGGCGTCGACATCGACTACGAGTACCCCACCTCGATGAAGGACGCGGGCAACCCGCTCGACTGGACCATCGCCAACGCGCGCCGGGCGAACCTGATGAAGGGCTACGCGGCGCTGATGAAGACGCTGCGCGAGAAGCTCGACCGCGCCTCGGCGGCCGACGGCAAGTACTACATGCTCACCGTGGCAGCGCCCGCCTCCGGCTATCTGCTGCGCGGCATGGAGACCTTCCAGGTCGCCCAGTACCTCGACTACGTCAACATCATGTCGTACGACCTGCACGGCGCCTGGAACGAGTTCGTCGGCCCCAACGCCGCGCTGTACGACGACGGCAAGGACGCCGAACTGGCCAAGTGGGGCGTCTACACCACCTCGCAGTACGGCGGCATAGGATACCTCAACACCGACTGGGCCTACCACTACTTCCGCGGCGCCATGCAGGCCGGGCGGATCAACATCGGCGTGCCGTACTACACGCGCGGCTGGAAGAACGTCAACGGCGGGACCAACGGCCTGTGGGGCACGTCGGTCGGCTCGAACTGCCCGACAGGGCTGACGACCTGCGGCGACGGCGCGCGCGGCGTGGACAACCTGTGGCACGACGAGGAGAACGGCAAGGAGGTCGGCGCCGGATCCAACCCCATGTGGCACGCCAAGAACCTGGAGAAGGGCATCACCGGCTCGTACGGCGCGGCCTATGGCCTGGACCCGGCGAACGACGCCGAGGACAGGCTGACCGGCACCTACACCCGCAACTACGACTCCACGATGGCCGCCCCCTGGTTGTGGAACGCGACCAAGAAGGTGTTCCTGTCCACCGAGGACGAGCAGTCGATCGGCGTCAAGGCCGACTACGTCAAGGACAAGGGCCTGGGCGGCATCATGATCTGGGAGCTGGCCGGCGACTACCGGTGGACCGGCTCCGAGTACTACATGGGCGACGCGCTCACCACTCTCGCCTACGACACGCTCAAGACCGCCTCGCCGTACGGCGCGACCATGGCGAAGGTGAGCGTCCCGGCCGAGAAGCTGGACGTCACGGTCGAGGCGACCGGGTTCCCCGTGGGCGACAGCAACTACCCGATCAACCCCAAGCTGAAGATCACCAACAACTCGCAGACGACGCTCCCCGGCGGCGCGGAGTTCCAGTGGGACTACGCGACGTCCGCGCCGAACAACGCCAAGGACCAGTCCGGCTTCGGGTTGAGCGTGATCAGCAGCGAGCACACCGGGAACAACATCGGCGGGCTCAAGGGCGACTTCCATCGAGTCTCGGTGAAGCTGCCCTCATGGCAGTCGCTCGCACCGGGCGCGTCGGTCACGCTCGACTACGTCTACTACCTGCCCGCGCCCGGCCCGGCGAACTACACGCTGACCTTCGGCGGCAAGACGTACGGCCTGGCCTTCGAGAACGCCCGCGGGGGCACGTCCCCCAGCGCCTCGCCCAGCGCCAGCGCCTCCCCGAGCGCGTCCCCGAGCGCCTCGCCCAGCGCCAGCGCGTCCCCGAGCGGCGGCACGTGCACGTCGCCCGCCTGGTCGACCGGCACGGTCTACACGGGAGGCCAGCAGGTCTCCCACAAGGGCCACACCTGGCAGGCCAAGTGGTGGACGCAGAACGAGGAGCCCGGCACCACCGGCGAGTGGGGCGTCTGGAAGGACCTAGGCGCCTGCTGAGCCCGCTCGCCTGACACAACCTCGGGGCCGTGGGGTTCCCTCTCCTCCCCCACGGTCCCGAGGTTCACATCACCGAGACTCCCCCGGGCCCTGCGCCTCACGCCCCCCATCTCAGGGCCCGGGGGCCCGCACGACCCGCCGAGGCCGGACGGGCACGATCCGACCTGGGGGGCCACCGCCCGGGGTGGTCGTCTCCCCGGCGTCCGAGGACGACCGTGCGCGGCGATCACGTCCGCGGCGATCACGCCTGGCCGGGAGCCGTACCGGTGCCGAACGATGGGACCATGTGTGGGTCAGGAACCCTCCAACGGAAGGTCATCATCGGTGAGGCGGCTACTCACGGTCCTGCTGCTCGCCTGCGCTCCCGTACTGGGCGTCGCGATGCCCGCTCAGGCGCACAACGTGCTGGTCGGCAGCGACCCCAAGGACGGCGCCCAGGTGGCCACGGCCCCGGACCGGATCACGCTGGAATTCGACCAGCCCGTACGGCGCGACTTCGCGCGGATCGCCGTCACCGGCCCGGACGGAGCCACCTACGAGCAGGGCGAGATCACGGCGAAGGGCGACAGTGTCTCGATCGGCCTGGCCCCGCTCGGCCCGGCCGGCGCGTACGTGATCGGCTATCGCATCGTCTCGAACGACGGCCATCCGGTCACCGGCACGATCACCTTCACCCTGACCACCGCCGGGCAGGCGGCCGGACAGCCCTCCCCATCGGCGACCTCCTCGACGGGCCCCGTTGAGAGCCCGTCCGCGAACCCGCCGGAGAGCCCCTCGGCGACACCGTCGGAGCAGGCGCAGACCGGCGGCCAGACGCTCCCTCCGGCCGCCGGAGGACAGCCGGACCTCACCACGTCCACCACCGACCTCACCGCGCAGAGCTCGTCCGGCGGATGGGTGTGGGGCCTCCTCGTCGGCACCCTCGCGCTGCTCGCCCTGTCCGCCTACGTGCTCGTACGGCACGACCGCCGCGCGCGGAGCGCGGCATGACCAGGACCGGGGCCGCGAAGAACGCGGAGAGCATGGGACGTCCGCAGACCACGGGACGTCCGGAGACCGTGGGAGGTCCGCAGGGCACGGCCGCGGTGGCGCGTCCCCGGCTCGCCCTGGCCGCGATCATTCTCGCCGGACTGCTCGCGGTGCTGATCTCGACCTGGCTCACGCTCCCCGAGGCGGCGCGCGGGATCGTGATGCCCGGCCCGCTGGTGGAATACGGCCTGCCCGTCATGCGGCTGGTCCTCGACGTGGCGGCGACCGCGACCGTCGGGCTCAGCCTGCTGCCCAAGCTGCTCGGCTTCGACGATCCGGAGCGGACCGAGCCGGTGGCTGCGCGCGCCAGGCACTGGGCCGTGCTGTCCGCGCTCGTGTGGGCGCTGTCCGCGCTCGTCTCCACCGTGCTGAGCGCCGCCGAGCTGACTCCCGGGCAGGCGCCGGACGTGGCCGGATTCGTCGAGCGGATCGGCTCCGGCCAGGGCCTGGTCGTAAGCGCCTCGTGCGCGGTGGTCAGCGCCGCCGTGGGCATGTTCGCGGTCAGGTTCGGCGAGAAGGTCCCGGCCGAGCTCCGCGTGCTGGTGGCCGCGTTCGGCCTGCTTCCGCTGCCGGTGACCGGTCACGCGTCCAACTGGTACTGGCACGACCTGAGCATGGTCTCGATGGAGCTGCACGTCATCGGGTCGGCCGCGTGGGTCGGGGGCCTGCTGGCGCTCGCCGTCCTGCTCGCGGGGAACCGCGGCCTGCTGGCGCTGGCGCTCCCGCGGTTCTCCCGGCTGGCCACGGTGGCCCTGCTCGTCGTCGGCCTCACCGGCCTGTTCAACGGTGTGGTCGAGCTGCTGCTGACCCCCGGTGAGGAGTTCCCGCTCTCACTGGTGACCACCGGCTACGGGCAGCTCGTCATCGCGAAGATCGTGTTCGTCGGCCTGGTGGCACTGCTCGGGGGCAACATCCGCTGGCGGCTGCTGCCCGCGATCAGCCGGCAGGCCCCGACGGCGTTCGCCGCCTGGGTGGCGTTCGAACTGGCCGTCATGGGCCTCGCCTACGGCGTGGCGGTGGCGCTGACCCGCGCTCCGGTCTCCTGATCCCGGTCGCCGTCGCGCAGGCGGTACATCCGGGTGAGGATCTCCGCGCCGATCCAGGCGGCCGCGAGCAACCCGCCGGCCATCGCCCAGGAGTCCGTCGGGTACGGCGGCGCGGCGAGGAGCTCCTTCTGCAGCGCCAACCCGCCGTAGATCCCGCCGGTCACCAGCGCGGCGCCCAGGACCGGCCGTACGAGCCGGGCGAGCAGTGAGTCACCGAGCGGACCGCACGCCAGGAAGGCGAGGTCGATGAACAGGCCGCCGAGCACGAAGAAGAACGGGATGGCCGAGGCCGGGAAGCCCATCCCGACGAAGAGCGGCCAGACCAGCGCGCGGTAGGCGACGTACGCGGCCGCGATCGCCGTGGCCGTCCAGGCACGCCCGATCATGAGCCGGGCGATGACCAGGACGAGCATTCCCGCCACACCGGCCCACAGCGGATAGAGCAGGTCGGGCACCGGGAGCGAGAACTTGACGATCATCTCGCGGTCCACCGCCCGGCCGAGCTGGTTGGCCGCGAACTCCAGCAGGCTCGGCTCGGCGTACGGCTCGCCGCGGTCCCACGAGGCGATCTCCAGCACGCCGTACTCCTGCTGCTGGGCGGGAAAGTGCAGGTTCTCCAGGAAGAAGGCGAACAGCGCGGCGAGGACCACGGTGCGCCGCCGCTCGACCCGCGCGTCGCCACGCGGCGCGCCGAGCCACCAGCCCCGGGTCACCCCGGCGATCATCAGCCCGCTGCCGATGAACAGCAGCGCGTGCGAGGGGCTCCAGGCGGTGATGTCGAGACCGTTGACCCGGTGGTTGATCAGGTCGAGCGGGATCGCGATGAGGAAGACGCCCGTGCCCCAGACGATCAGCCGCGAGGCCAGGCGGTCCACTCCGTAACCGGTGTACCAGTGGACGATGGTCAGGCCCACGGCGATGACGGTGCCGACCGTGTTGAGCAGGTGCGGCGGGGCCAGGTCGTCGCGCAGCCACCTGAAGTGCCAGGACACGTCCCAGGACGCCCCCAGCACCTTCAGCACGAACGCCGCCAGCCAGCCGAGGTAGAGCACCCGGAACAGTTCCGCCGGTGTCTCCCTGCCCGCCTCACCACGTGTCCAGTACGGGAGGGCCCAATCGAGGATCCGATGAGGTGCTTGCCTGAGCGTTCCAATGGTCACGCGCGAAATGATGCCGGTCTCGTCGCCCGCAACGCAATCGGGGACAACCCCGATATACCCGAGCTGTCCAGCTAAGAGGTGGCGATCCCTGCTTTGAGGGGAGCCACGAAGGCACGGAAAGGGCGGAGACGGCGGGAACCACCCGCGCTCTTCGTCTTCGCCGCGATCAGCACGTTGCCTCGGGGCCGCGGTCTCAGCTGGTTCTCAGCAGATCTCAGTAGGCTCTCGGCATGACGCTTCGGGGTGGGCGGCGCGCCCTTGCCGCACTGGTGGCGCTCGCGCTGGTGGTCGTCGGCGGCCTCGCCTGGTTCCTGTGGCCGTCCACGCCGCAGGTGCGCGGCCAGGACGTGGCCATCCCTGTTCTGGACGGCCCAGCCGACGACCAGCGCGTGACGCTGGACGCCACGTACTTCCCGCCGGCCTCCGGTGGCCGCGCCCCGGCGGTGCTGCTCGCCCACGGATTCGGCGGCAGCAAGGACGACCTGCGGGACGAGGCGGCGCGGCTGGCCGGTCGCGGCTATGCCGTACTGACCTGGTCGGCCCGCGGGTTCGGGCGGTCCACCGGGGAGATCGCGTTGAACTCCCCCGACTATGAGGTGAAGGACGTCCGCCAGCTCGTCGACTGGCTCGCCCGGCGCCCGGACGTCCGGCTGGACGGGAACGGCGATCCCCGCGTGGGCATCGCGGGCGGCTCGTACGGCGGGGCCATCGCCCTGATGGCCGCCGCCTACGACGGCAGGATCGACGCCATCGTGCCCCAGATCACCTGGTACGACCTGGCCGACGCGCTCTTCCCCGAGTCCACCGGGCGGGGCGCGGAGCACGGTGTGTTCAAGAAGATGTGGGCCGGCATCTTTTTCAGCGCGGGTGGCGGCGGGCTCTCCTCCGGCGGCTCCGCGGGCGGCCTGGCCGCGCTCACCGGCGGCGGCACAGGACAGCGCGCAGGCCAGGGGACGGGCCAGGGCACCGGGCAGAACGCGAGCTCGGGGGCGGACGGTCAGACGGGCGCGGACGGCGGGGACGGAGGCAACGGCACGACGGCGGCCTCCCGGCAGGCCCAGTGCGGCCGCTTCCAGTCCGAGATCTGCGACGTGTACCTGACCATCGCCGAGACGGGCCGGGCCACCCCGGAGGCGGTGAAACTGCTGCGCGCGTCGAGCCCGGCCTCGGTGCCCGGCCGGATCAGGATCCCGACTCTGCTGATCCAGGGCCAGCGCGACTCCCTGTTCCCCTTGGGACACGCCGACGCCAACGCCCGCGCGATCGCCGCGACGGGCGCCCCCGTGGAGGTGGCGTGGATCAGCGGCGGTCATGACGGCGGCGGCGACGCCGACACCGAATGGGTGGAGGAGCGGACCACGGCCTGGCTCGACCGCTGGCTCAAGGACTCACCCGTGCCGGGCGCGGAGGCGGGCCGGGCATCCGGCGTGCCCGCCCCCGCCGGCACCGCCACAGACAACGCCACAGACACCGCCACAGACACGACCGCGACCGCGGCGCCCTCGGGTCCGGACGCCACGGCACCGGCGACGGGGACACAGGACACGCGCGGCGGCGGCAGCGTCCGGGGCGTCCAGGGCTTCACGGTGTCCCGCGACGGCGGCAGGGACCCCGGCACCCGGCGCGCCGTCGTCGTCCACGCGACCGCGCCCTCGTACGCCGGGCTGGGCGGCACCGCCCGGTCCGAGGTGCGGGTCTCCGGGCCGGTCCAGGACATCGCGAACCCCCCGGGCGGCTCCCCCGCCTCCATCTCCGCCGTCCCGGGCATCGGCAGCCTGCTCGGCGGTTCGAGCGCCAACCTCGGGGTCTCCGTGGACATGCCCGGCCAGGCCGCGGTGTTCGAGTCCGCACCGCTGCCGAAGCTCGTCCACGTCACCGGCACGCCCACGGTCCGGATCAAGGTGTACGGCACGGGCGAGGTGACGCTGTTCGCCAAGCTCTACGACGCGAGCGGCGGGCGGCTCGCCGTGCTTCCGTCGAGCCTGGTGGCTCCGCTGCGGGTCACGGCGTCGGAGTCGGGCACGGAGGCGACCGTCACGCTTCCCGCGATCGACCGGCGGTTCGACGCCGGCCACCGGCTGCGGGTCGTGGTGACGACCACCGACATGGGCTACGCCACGCCGGCCAAGCCCGCCGCGTACCGCGTGGGCCTGGCCGGAGACACCCTCTCGCTTCCCGGTGACGCGTCGCTCACCGCGCCCGCGACCGGACCCGCCTGGTGGACATGGGCCGCGCCGCTGGCCGCGATCGTCGCCGCCGCCGGGCTCCTCGCCGCCGGCCGCCGCCGTACGGCATCGGAGCGGGACGGCGAGCCGGACGGCGTGCCGCTGCGCATCACCGGGCTGACCAAGCGCTACCGCAACGGCGAGAAGGCGGTGGACGACCTCTCCTTCCACGTCGAGAAGGGCCAGGTGCTCGGCCTGCTCGGGCCGAACGGCGCGGGCAAGACCACCACGATGCGGATGATGATGGGGCTGATCCACCCGGACGAGGGCGAGATCCACATCTTCGGCCGGCGGGTGGTCCCCGGCGCACCGGTCCTGTCGCGGCTCGGGTCGTTCGTGGAGGGGCCGGGATTCCTGCCGCACCTCACCGGGCGGGCCAACCTGGAGCTCTACTGGCAGGCCACGGGACGGCCCGCCGAGGACGCGCACATGGAGGAGGCGCTGGAGATCGCCGGGCTCGGGGCCGCCTTGGAGCGGGCGGTGCGCACCTACTCCCAGGGCATGCGCCAGCGGCTCGCCATCGCCCAGGCGATGCTCGGCCTGCCCGACCTGCTCGTGCTCGACGAACCCACCAACGGCCTCGACCCACCGCAGATCGCCGAGATGCGCGAGGTGCTCAAGGCGTACGCCGAGGGAGGCCGTACCGTGATCGTCTCCAGCCACCTGCTCGGCGAGGTCGAGCAGACGTGCAGCCACGTGGTGGTCATGCGCCGCGGCCGGCTGGTCTTCCAGGGGCCGGTCGGCGACCTGCTCGGCTCCCGCTCCCCCGTGGACGGGCCCGGCCCCCGGCTGGAGGACGTCTTCCTCGACCTGATCGGAGAGGCTCGATGAGCGTGAACGGCGACGCGGCCGTCCCGGCGCGCGCGTCCGAGACCCCGGCCCGGGCGTCCGCGACGCGGGCGGCGGGAAACGGGACCAGGACGGCTCGCGGATACGCGCCCGGCCGGACGCTGTCGCTGCGGGTGGAGTTCGTCCGCCAGTTCCGGCGGCGCAGGACGATGGCGATGTTCGGGCTGCTGCTCGCGCTGCCCTGGGTCCTGGTGGTGGCGTTCCAGTTCGGCCCCGGGCCCGGCGGGCAGGGCACCAGCAGCCTGCGGATGTCCGACCTGGCGACCCAGGGCGGGCTGAACTTCGCCGCGTTCGCCCTGTCGGTGTCCACGAGTTTCCTGCTGGTCGTCGCGGTGGCGCTGTTCTGCGGGGACACGGTGGCGAGCGAGGCGAGCTGGTCGTCGCTGCGCTACCTGCTGGCCGCGCCCGTACCCCGTGACCGGTTGCTGCGGCAGAAGCTGATCGTGGCGATGGGCTACTCGGCCGCGGCGGTGACCGTGCTGCCGCTGATGGCGCTGCTCGCGGGCACGATCGCCTTCGGCTGGAACGACATCCAGGTGCCGGGCACCGGCGAGACCATCCCGGCCGCCGACGTGTTGCCGAGGTTCGCCGTCGTCGTGGGGTACGCGCTGGTGAGCCAGCTCGTGGTCGCGTCCGTCGCGTTCCTGCTGTCGGTCGGGACGGACTCACCCCTCGGCGCGGTCGGCGGCGCCGTCGGCCTGGTGATCGTGAGCAGCATCCTGCAGGCGGTGGAGGCGCTCGGCTCCATCCGCGAGTTCCTGCCCACGTTCTGGAACACGGCCTGGCTCGACGCGCTCGCCCCCGAGCCCGACTACAGCGGAATGATCAAGGGCGTGGCCGTGTCGGTGACGTACTCGGTGATCCTTATCGCGTTCGCCTTCCGGCGGTTCCGCGCCAAGGACGTGGTGTCCTGACGCGCCGAGGACGGCGGTGGTCCCGCGCGACAGGAGAGTGCGTCTCGATACTTCGAGGACGGCGGTGATCCGGCGCGTCGACGGGCGACCGCCGTTCTCTCCGAAGGTGCCCGCATTCGAGTGGTTCATCGCGGCGCTACGCGCCGCGAGTCGCCCCACTCCGGCAGGTGACTAGTCCCAGTGCGGCGGGCGTTCCTCGATCAGTCGGGCGTCGTCGGAATCGGCGTCGCCACGCCACTCACCCCAGCCGAGGTCGGTGTCGTCGCTGGTCTGGTCGGGCAGCACCGGCAGTCCCTCGTCGAAGAGGTCCACCGGCCGCATGTCATCCGGATGCCGCTCAGTCACACGACGATGGTAACCGGCCAGGCGGCCGGGCGCGGGTGCCGTCGGCGCGTCGCGCCCCTCATCGGCAATAGCGCCGAATCATGGCGAATTACGGCAGAACGCCCCAGGTCGAGGTGATTTCCCCCGAGAAGGTGGAACCTCTCGATCCTCAGACCCGAACATTCAACCGTCAGCAAAGGTACGATGCGGAAACAGGTAGCAGGCCGGACGCGACCCCCGTGAGGCGGCATGGCAACGCCAGCAGGATGGCGTCGAGAGGGCAACCTGCCCGCGGAGCTGACCAGCTTCGTGGGTCGGACCAGGCTTCTCGCCACCATCAGACAGCGACTGCGCGACTCCCGACTGGTCACCGTGACCGGGATCGGGGGCGTGGGCAAGTCCCGTACGGCCCTGCGCATCGCCCATCTGGTGCGCCAGCAGTTCAAGGACGGCGTCTGGTACGCCGACCTCGCGCGGCTGCAGGACGCCGGGATGGTCCATCACACGATCACGTCGGCGCTCGGCATCGCCGACCAGTCGCACCGCGCCGGGTCCGAGACCCTGGCCGAGTGGCTGGGCGACCGCGAGATCCTGCTCATCCTGGACACCTGTGAGCATCTGGTGGACGCCTGTGCCGAGCTGACGCAGGAGCTGCTGGCCCGGGCGCCCAACCTGCGGATCATCGCGACGAGCCGCCGGTCGCTCAACGCCCCCGGCGAGCACACGATCGCGATCCCTCCGCTCGCCGTGCCGGGAGACGATCCCTCGGAGAGTCCGTACACCAACGAGGCGGTCCAGCTCTTCGCGGAGCGGGGCAGCGCTGTCGTGCCGGACTTCGTGGTGGACGAGAGCAACGTGTCGGCCGTGTCGGAGCTGTGCCGGCGGCTCGACGGGATCCCGCTCGCCATCGAGCTCGCCGCCGTCCGCCTGCGCGCGCTGTCGGTCGAGCAGATCCTCGCGCTCCTCACCGACCGCTTCAGCCTGCTGGCCGGCGCCAGCCGTACGGCGTTGCCGCGGCACCAGACGCTGCGCGCGGCGATCGGCTGGAGCCACGAGCTGTGCGAGCCGGCCGAGCGGCTGCTGTGGGCCCGCCTGTCGGTGTTCGCGGGCGACTTCGACCTGGACGCGGCCCGTTACGTCTGCGCGGGCGACGGCCTCGAGGCCGCGACCGTCCTGGACGTGATCACCGGCCTGGTGGACAAGTCGATCCTGTTCAGCTTCGCCACCCCGGTCGGCCACCGGTACCGGCTGATCGACACCCTCCGGCAGTACGGCGCCGAGTGGCTGGAGAAGCTCGGCGAGACCGAAGCGCTGCGCCGCCGCCACCGCGACCACTACCTGCAGCTCGCCCAGCGCGGCGAGCACTCCTGGTCGGGTCCGCGGCAGGTGCAGTGGTACGTGCGCATGCGCCAGGAGCACGACAACATCCGGGTCGCGCTCGACTACTGCCTGTCCGACCCGATCGAGGCGCGTGTCGGCCAGGAGCTGCTGTCGTCGCTGTGGTTCCTCTGGGTCGCGTGCGGATTCGCCCGGGAGGGTGCGGTCTACCTGGAAAGAGCACTCGCCGCGTCACGGGTGCCGAGCAAGGAACGATGCAAGGCCCTGTGGGTGCTGGCGTACATCCGCAGCGCCCAGGGCGACCTGCCCGGCGCGCTGGCGGCGGCAGAGGAGTGCAGCAGCGAGGCGGTGCGGGCCGGCGACTCCGGGGCCGTCATCCTGGCGACCAAGATGCAGGGCACCACCGCGATGCTGCAGGGCGACGCGAAGAAGGCCACGGCCCTGCTCGGCGTGGCCATCGAGTTCCACCGGGGCGGGCGGGAGCTCAACCCCGGGTTGCTGCCCGCGATCGTGGAGCTGTCCATGGTCCTGTTCGCGCAGGGTGACTTCGCGGAGGCCGAGGGGCTCCTCGAAGACTGCGTCAAGGTGTGCACCGAGCGCGGTGAGCAGTGGTTGCGCTCCTACGCGTGGTACGCCACCTCGCAGGTCCAGCGGGCCACCGGCCGCCGCGACGAGGCGCTGGAGAGCTGCAAGTCCTCGCTGCGGATCAAGCGGTACTTCCACGACGTCCTCGGCATCGTGCTGTGCGTGGACGTGATGGCCGGGCTCTATCTGGAGATGGGCCGGCCGGAGTACACCGCGCACCTGCTCGGCGCGGCCCAGACCAACTGGCGGACCTTCGGGTTGCCGCAGTTCGGGTCGCCGTTCTTCACGAACGAGCACGAGCAGTGCGTCAAGGAGTGCAGGAAGTTGCTCGGTGACGCCGCCTACCAGGAGGCGTACAGCCGGGGCACGCGGCTCTCGCTCAGCGAGCTGATCGAGTACGCGCTGGACGACTTCGACGAGCCGCACGACCCGGACTGAATGCCCGACCTCGTCGGCGCCCGTCCGCGCGTCGCCGGGACCCGTACCCGGGTCTCCGATCTCCAGGCCGCTCGGTGACCCGCCACACCGGGCTCGTGCCCGGCGAGATCGGCCCGGCTGCCTGACCACCGTCGCCTGACCGGGACCGGCGCCGACGCGCGGAATCCGGGGGCGCCGCCCGGTCCACGGCGGGCGACGCGACGCCGGAGAACCGACGCCTGGGAGCGCAGGCTCGCGCGTCACCCGGGGTCCGCGAGTACCGTTACGACCATCGCCTGCGTGTCCGAAGGCCTCCGCGCGGCACGAGCCGAACGGTGCCTCTGGTACACACATCTCATGAACGTGCCTCCTGCTCAGCGCCTGGGCGTCGTGCCATCCGTCTTCGCCGTCGAACATGTGCCGCATGCGACGTTCCCCGAGGACGACGAGTGGATCGCGCTGGTCCGCGCCCCAGAAGGCCTCACCGTCGTTCGCGAGACCTGGCCGACGGGGTCCGGCGATCGGTGGATCGGCCTGTACGGCGGGGCGATCGCGCACGGCCTGGACGTGCCCGGCATGCTGGCGGCGATCGTGGGGCCGCTGGCCGAGGCGGCGATTCCGGTGTTCGTCGCCTCGACGTTCCACGGGGACCTGGTGCTCGTGCCCGAGCCCAGGGCCAAGGAGGCCGTCGCCGTTCTCGAGGACGCGGGCCATCAGGTGGACACCACGCATCTGCGATCGTCCGGCGTCTAGCCGGGGTGGGACGCGGCGTGCGAGGGACAGATCGCGCAGGAGGCCGCATTCCTTTTTGCGGGGTAGTGACTGTTCTTCCGTTGCCTTTCTTCCGTTGCGCGCTGTGGCGGCCGCGCCGCGGTGACAGAAGCGAGCCGCTGAAAAGGATGCCGTTCTCGAACGCCTCTGACCTCTCATTGCCTACGCGAAAGCCGTAAAGGCGGCAAGACGACGGCGAAACGCGCGCCACTCCCCCGCCGCGGCGCCGCCTCATCACCGGTTTTCGCCAGAACCGGGGTCGGCTGTGGTACCGGTTGCGTGACAGATGCGAAGCCACGTGATCAGTGAGGCCGTCCATGTCCGAGGTCTTCATGTACGCCGACGAGACCGGCAACCTCGACTACAACGTCAGCGGCGGCGGCTCGAAGTATTTCGGTATCGGAACGGCGACTTTCGTGGGCGACCACGACCAGGCCGTGTGGCAGGGGCATCGGCTGCGCTTGACCCATTCACGGGCGGGCCTGGCGTTCCCGCGCGGATATCACGCGAAGAACGACAATTACCGGACGCGCAAGGAGGTCTATGACGTTATCAAGGCGCAGGCTCCCCGATTCGATGCCACGTTCCTCGCGAAGGAGAACGCGCACGACTCCGAACGCGAAAAAGGGGATCTCCACCTGTACCGGGAGGCCTGGTACCTGCACTTCAAGGAGATCGCCAAGCAGATCACCGTGCAGGGGGACATCCTCTACGTCGTGGTCGCCACGCTGGGCACCTCGGCGCGGAAGAAGGCGTTCGAGGACGCGATCAGGGAAGTGTGCGAGGACTGCGCGCCGTCGCGCCGGGATGTTGTGGTCTGTACCTGGGATTCCAGTACGAGCTGGGGGCTGCAGGTGGCCGACTACGGGCTGTGGGCCGTCCAGAGGAAGCTGGAACGGGGCGATGCCGGCTTCATGTGGGCGGTGGAGCCGACATTGAGCTCGTTCTCCCGGCCCTGGGGCTAGGCGCACGATAATGGCCAGCTATCCCCGGGGGGGAAGAGGTCCCCTGGACCTCTTGTCACTGGCCATCGTCAGTACACGCCATCGAGACGACGCGGGTCAACCGCTTCGAGCATTGTCACACTCCATCCTTGTAACGACGCTCGAAAACTTGGCGGACTGTTCGATACGAGGCGGTCGGCGCACGGTCCCCGGTCGAAGGGAAGTCCCGTCCGCCGACGCCACGGCCGTGTTGTACCCGCCCGTGCTCACATGTCGCCGCCGGGCGGCGCCTGCGCCGACCAGGCGTGCACGTAGCGGGAGCTGGTCAGCGAATAGTCCACGCTTCCGCTGATCCAGTACTCCAGGCCCCTGACGTACGCGGCGACCCCCGCGGAGCCGAGGGCGTCGAGCCGGGGCTTCAGCGCGACCATCCCGGCGACCGCGTCGTTGCGCATGCCGCCGATGAGGTCCATCGCCTCCTGGGTGGAGCATCCCTTGTGCCGGCGGAGCACGCTGACCATGTTGTTGTGGATGTTCGGGCCGGCGGTCTCCTTGGCGTACGAGATGAGGTCGTTGTCCCAGACGACGACGTCGTTCGCGTGCTCGGTGATCGCCCGCACGTCGGGGTGGCGCCACTCGTCGGGGGTGAGACAGCCGCCCGCGGCGACGTCGATCAGCGCGAAGACCGTGAGCATCGCGCCGGTCCTGCGCCGCATGACGATGTAGTCGTCGAAGGTCGGGACGACGTCCTGCTCCCTGTTGGCGGCCTCCCAGACCTGGGCGAAGAGGTAGTCCTTGGTCATGGCCCGCCAGCGGTCGAGCTGGTCGCCGTTCCCCGCGGCGGCGATCCTGGTCTTGATCTCCAGCAGCGACCGGGCGAAGACGTTGCCGACGTGGTCGCCGTCGCCGAGATCGTCGATGACGGAGATGAACAGCGGGAGCGCCCTGGCTATCTCGGCGGCCGCCCGGTCCGACTCGCAGAACGCGTCGTCGAACGCGAACAACCACACGCACCAGTCGGTGACGAGCTGGCACAGCTCCCGGGCGGCGTAGGGATAGGTGCGCGCGCCCAGCCAGCCGTACCTGGCCGCACCGTAACGCCCGAGGTTTTCGGCCCCCTCGATCATTCCGGACGCGGCCAGCCAGGCCAGCGTGTCTCTGTCCACTTCCTCGACGTACGGATTGACCTCGCTGGGGAACGGGCAGGTCAGCGCGGGGATGCGCAACGGCGGTCTGTTGTGGGTGAGCGTGGAAGGATTCGACACGCCCAACAGCATGACTAGCGAGCCAACAAATAGCTAGAGTCACAGCAAATAATGGAATTTCGGACTTAGCGGAAATTCCGCAAATTGTGGCCGTTCGCTGGACGCTCCCTACTCGCCGGTGCCGAACGTGCCGAACCGGTCGCCACCGCACCCGCCGGCATGGACCCCGGCGCCGGGGCGTGGGCGTACCGGGCACCGTGGCGTGGGCCCACCGGGCGGCGAGGCGTGGGCCCACTGGCCGCGAACAGCCGTCATCGGCCGAACATGCGCGCGGTGTCGAGCGCGGACGGCGTGCCCGCCCGCGCGAGCACCAGTAACTTGGCCGCGAACTCCTCCAGTTCCGGGTCCTGCTCCATGCGACCCGTTGTCCACCAGGTAGGGTCCAGCACACCGACGCGGAATCCACGGGACTTCTCGCTGGTTCACCAGAGAAACGTTCATGAGGAAAGGCTGGGACTCAGGTGCTCGACCCGACGGATCTCTACAGGCTCGACGGCGACGCCCCAGAGTTGACCGATCCGGTGCTGCTCTACCACTTCGAGGGTTTCGTCGACGCCGGCGGCGCGGGCCGGTTGGCGCTCGGGCATCTGCTGTCCGAGCTGGACCACCGTGTGATCGCCACGTTCGATGTGGACCGCCTCCTCGACTACCGCTCCCGGCGGCCCATGATGACGTTCGACGGGGACCGCTGGGCGGACTACGACACCCCCGAGCTGGCCGTCTACCTCACCGAGGACGTGACCGGCACACCGTTCCTGATCATGACGGGCCCGGAGCCCGACCGCGAGTGGGAGCTGTTCACCGAGGCCGTCGGCATGCTCGTGACCCGGCTCGGCGTCGGCACTCTGGTGACGGCGCACGGCGTGCCGATGGGCGTCCCGCACACCCGCCCGCTCGGCCTCACCACCCACGGCAGCCGCCCCGAACTGGTCACCGGGCCGCCGAGCCCGTTCGGCCGGGTCCAGGTGCCGGGAAGCGTCGCCGCCCTGATCGAGCTCCGCCTCGGCGCCAAGGGGCACGACGCGCTCGGGTACGCGGTGCACGTGCCGCACTATCTCGCCCAGGCGGAGTACCACCAGTCCGCGGTGGCGGCCCTGGAGGCGGTCACCCGCGGCACCGGCCTGGTGTTCCCCACCGAGGCGCTCCGGGAGGCCGCGGAGAAGACCAACGCCGAGATCGAGGAGCAGATCCAGGCGTCCGCCGAGCTGTCGAGCGCCATCCAGGGGCTGGAGCAGCAGTACGACGCCTTCCAGTCGGGCACCGAGAGGGAGAGCCTCCTCGCCGAGGACACCCCCATGCCGACCGGTGATGAGTTGGCCGCCCAGTTCGAGGCGTTCCTGGCCGAGCGCGACGACCGCGACAGCTGATCCGCCCCTCCGCGAACGGCCGTGCCATCAGGTCGGCGTCGCGAGGTCCGTGTCGTCACGATCCGTCGTGACGGTGGGCACCCGGCGGGCGGGCACCGTGGGGGCGGTGGAGCGGGGCGGCGGCGTGGGGCCAATATCGTTGGGCCATGCCGTACGAGTCTGAGATCCGCGTCGGCCTCGCCGGGTACGGGACGGCGGGCGCGTTCTTCCACGCGCCGCTGATCGCCGCCACCCCCGGCCTCCGGCTGGCCTCGGTGGTGACGAGGGACCCGGAACGGGCCGGCCGGGCCCGGCACGCGCATCCCGGCGCGGAGGTCGTGGCGTCGGCCGGCGAGCTGGCCGGCCGGTGCGACCTGGTCGTGATCGCCTCGCCGAACCGTACGCACGTGCCGCTGGCGCGGGCCGCGCTGGAAGCGGGTCTTCCGGTCGTGGTGGACAAGCCGCTCGCCGGCACCGCCGCCGAGGCCCTCGACCTCGTCCGGCTGGCCGCCGAGCGCGGCCTGATGCTGACCGTGTTCCAGAACCGGCGGTGGGACGGTGACTTCCTGACCATCCGCCGCCTGCTGCCGGAGCTCGGCACGATCAACCGGCTGGAATCCCGGTTCGAGCGCTGGCGGCCGGTGCCCAAGGGCGGGTGGCGCGAGCTGGGGGGCCCGGACGAGATCGGCGGCGTGCTCTACGACCTCGGCAGCCACCTCGTCGATCAGGCGCTCCAGCTCCTCGGTCCGGTCTCCACCGTGTACGCGGAGACCGATGTGCGGCGGCCGGGCGTGCGATCCGACGACGACGCGTTCGTGGCGCTGACCCACGCGGATGGCGGGCGTTCCCATCTGTGGATGAGCGCCGTGGCGGGACGGCTCGGCCCCCGGTTCCGGGTGCTCGGCTCGCGGAGCGCGTACGTGAAATGGGGCCTCGACCCGCAGGAGGACCGCCTGCGCGCGAACGAACGCCCCGGCGTCCAGACGACGCCCGATGAGAAGCCGGCCGGAACGGGGCCGAACCGCGGGGGTTGGGGCGTGGAGCCGCCGGACCGCTGGGGCGAACTCGGCGTCGAGGGCGACAGCCGTACGGTCCCCACGGAGCCGGGCGCCTACCAGGAGTTCTACGCCGGCGTCGTGGCGTGTCTGCGGGACGGCGCTCCGCCGCCCGTCGACCCGCGCGACGCCGTCGAGTCCCTCACCGTCCTTGAGGCGGCCCGGCGCTCCGCGGCCACCCGGTCGACCGTGGTCCTGGAGACCCGTTAGTACTCCCAGCCGTGTTCGTGATCTTCACGGTCGGGGTCCGCGTCCCCTTCGGACACTCTGGACGCGCCGCGGCCCTTGCCGGCCGTGGCTTCCCCGCGGCGCCGGTCGGCCATGCGGACCCCGTCGGCGCCACTGTCAGGAGATGAGGCGGGAGCGGAGGGCGTCGGTGTCCCCGTCGGTCCAGCCGTTGCTCTCCAGCCAGCCGAACGGGCCGCCGAACCGCACGTCGAGCGTGTGCAGGAACTGCGCCATGTATTCGGGACGCGGCAGATGGTGGTCGGCGGGCTTGCCGTCGAGGTCGGCCCGGTAGGTGTCGCTGGCCCGCAGCCGGGCGAGGACCCCTTCAAGACGCTCGCCTGTGGCGGCGTAGTCCGCGATGATCGCCTCGCGGGTCACCCCGGCGACGGCGAGGGCGAGGGCGCTCACCACTCCGGTGCGGTCCTTGCCCGCCGCGCAGTGGACCAGCGCCATGCCGTCGTCGCGGGCGAGCACCCGCAGCGCCGCCACGACCGAGTCGGGCCGAGCGCGCAGATATCCGTAGTAGTAGCCGGTGACCCGCAGTTCCTCGTCGACCTTCGGCGACCGTCCCCAGGGGAGGACCTTGTCCCCCTCGATCGTGTCGGCCTCCACGTCGGTGAACCGGCCGGCCTCGGCGAACAGGCTGTGGTGGTGGTGACCGACCTCGGTCATCCGGGTCAGCGGCCCCGGTCCCTCCAGCCGTACCTCGGCCTGGGAGCGCAGATCGACCACGTTCCTGAGCTTGAGGTCTCCGACCAGCCGGTTCAGGTCTTCCCCGGTCAGCCCCTGAAGGTTGTCGCCCCTGAGGATGCGCCCGAATTTAGTGGCTTCTCCGTCGGCGGTGGGTAGACCGCCGAGATCTCTTACGTTGACCGCGCCGTCGAGAACAATCCATCGTTCATTTTCGTTCATCGCCTCGACCCTATCCCGCCCGTACGTCGGCGCCATGAGAGGAGAGTGAATGTTCGGTGGCCGGGTTCCGTCCCGCTGTGGCCCGCCGTAGGCCGCCGTCTTCCGGCCGGGAGCGCCCTGGGCTGTCAGAATCCGGCCCCGGCGTGTCGGGGCACGTCGGAACCTGTCAAGGCGCGCCGGTCGTCGGCAGTGCCGGGGAAGAGGACGGCGAACCGCCGATCACCTGCTGATCATCACCGTCGCGTCATCGGCTCATCCGGAACACGGGACACGGTGGACCCGATCTTCCCAGACAATTCACCGCTGACTCCTGCGTCTACTGTCACGAATGCCCGTAATGTAAGCCGTCGCACAAGGCGATCAAACAGGAGGACGACGATGCGACGGCCGGTTCACCGGTTGGCCATGGCGGTGTTGGTCATGACTGGGGTGATGGCGGGAGTGCTTCCCCTGTCACCGGCCGCGGCGGAGTCCCGCCACCTTGTGGGGACGTGGTCGGCCGCGAGCGACCGGCTGACCGTCGACGACCGGCTGCTCGCCCCGATCGGCGGCCAGACCATCCGCATGGTGGCGCGCACCAGCGTCGGAGGATCCGGCCTGCGGATCCGCCTGTCCAACGTCTTCGGCGTCGTGCCGGTCACGTTCAAGAGCGTGCATCTCGGCCTCCAGGCGTACGGCGCCGAGATCGTCGGCAAGACCAACCGGCCGCTGACCTTCGGCGGGCGCGCGTGGGTCACGATCCGGCCCGGCCAGGCCGTCTGGAGCGACGCCCTTCCCGGGAAGATCTCCGGCCGCCAGGACGTGGTGATCAGCGCTTACGTCCCGACGACGGTGGAGCAGGTCACCGGCCACGACCGGGCCTACGCGACGACCTACCTGTCCACGCCCGGGAACCACGCCGCCGGCGAGTCCGGGGAGGCGTTCACCACCACCAGCCTGCAGTGGTACTTCCTCGACCGGATCGCGGTGACCGCCGACGGCGGCATCGGCTCGGTGGTCGCGCTGGGCGACTCGATCACCGATGGCACCGGCCAGGGCAACGACGCCAACCGGCGGTGGACCGACTACCTCTACCAGCGGGTCGGCCAGCTGCCCGCCAAGAAGCGCGTGGGCGTGCTCAACGTCGGCATAGCCGGGAACCGCGTGCTGTACACCGGTGTCGGGCCGAGTGCGCTGAGCCGGTTCAAAAGGGACGCGCTCTCCCAGCCGGGGGTGCGCACGATCGTGGTGCTCGAAGGCATCAACGACATCTCCAGAGGCGAGTACACCTCGGCGAAGCCGCTGATCGAGGCGTACAAGAAGATGATCAAACTCGCGCACGCCAGGAAGCTGCGTATCCTCGGCGGCACGCTGACGCCGTTCTACGGATACTCGACCTGGACCGAGGAGCGCGAGGAGATCCGCCAGGAGGTCAACGCGTGGATCAGGACCGGCAAGGCGTTCGACGGTGTGATCGACTTCGACAAGGCGGTGCGCGACCCCGGGTATCCCGCGCAGCTCGCCGCAGCGTACGACCACGGCGACCACATCCACCTCAGCGACGCCGGCCGCCGCAGGCTCGCATACACGGTGCGGCTCTCACACCTCTGACGACGAGCACGCGCCCGCCTTCCCGGAGACCGAGATGAAGAAGGCTGTCTGCGACCACCTGTCCGTCGGCGTAGCCATCACCGATGACGCGGACCGCTGGCTGATGTTCGAGCGCGTGCCCCCGCTGGTCGGTGTCGCACCTGCCGCCTGCCACGTCGACGACCACGGCAGCACGGAGAAGGCCGCGCGCCACCTGGTGACCGGACAACTCCGACTGACCGTGACCGGCCTGGAACTGTTCGCCGGAGGATGGCGGTCCTACCGCTGCCACCGCCGGGTCGGCGCAGGCCACCGGGCCGGGCACGAGTGGACCGTCTACCGTGCCATCGTCACCGGCGACCTCGCCCCGGGCCCTCACGAGACCCGCGACGCCCGATGGCTCGACGTCGATCGGCTCCAGGAGCTGACCGACCGCACCGCCGACCACGCCCGCGGCACGCTGACCGCCGAGGCCTTCGCGGCCGCGCCGGGGATCGAGCCGATGTGGGTGTGGTGGTTGCACGTGCTGGGAGCGGTCAACGCCACTCACAGGGAGATGGTCCTCATTGGAGCCCTCGCCGAGCGGTCACCGACCACCATCGCCTGACCACGACCGGTTCACGTTCACACCTTCCTCCACCCGGGGATCCGCGCCGTCCTCGATGACGTAGTCGGCGAACAGCGCCGGAGCCTCCTCCTTCATGAGTGCGCCGATCCTGCCGAAGACGAGCCGGATCTCCTCCTCCGCGCCGGCCAGGGTGCGGGCCTCGACCATGTGCCGGAGGGTGCGGGCCTTGGCGGACCCAGTCGGGGAACCAGAACAGGATCTCGGCCGGGCGGACGAAGCGGAGGGACTCTTGGGAGATGGCGACGCCGGGACGGTGGCGTATCGGTTCGTGGGTGAGCATCCGAGACATGTTCGGGGGAACGAACTTCTCCGGGGATGCCTCGTTCGGGGAGACGAACTTCTGCGCGCTCGGGTGGAGTTCCGCCATCACCCGGAGCCACTCGTCGTCGCTCCACCGGTCGACGGGCAAGGCGTAGGGCGGCTAAGCGCACTCCGAGGAAATCGCGTACCCGTCGATGACGTGCGCCCTGGCTCGTCACCGTGATCGTGGCGGCCGCCACGCGCTGGAGGGCCCCCAGGTGTACTGCCCAGGTTGGTGACGCGGCTGATCGGTGGCCGGCCTTTCACCGTGGTGTGTCCGCGGTGATGGTTGTACATGTGCGACCAGGGATCAAGCGTGGTGCGGCGTTCGGCTTCCGAGGCATACGGGCGGGCGTAGGCCCACTCGTCGGCGAGGGTGCGATGGAAGCGCTCCACCTTGCCGTTGGTCTGGGGCCGGTAGGGGCGGATGCGCCCCGGGCGGTGCAGTTCCCGAGACGGCGGGCTCCGATGCTCTTCACGCCTTCTGGAGCTATATGCCCGAGATCAAATTGAGATGTTTGAGTTTTGATCGTTTTGAGGCGATCGAACGTCTAAGCATTGCTCACGTGAGCAAATCCGGTCGCGCCCACCCCTCCTGGCGCGGAATAACGTCAAAGAAGGGAACATTTCCGTGGCTATCAAGGTGCCGCGTGGACGCACGATCGGTGTTCTGAGCGTCGGAGCGCTCGTGGGGTCGCTGTTCGCGGTGGGTGGCATGGCCTCCGCCTCCTCTGCCTCCTCTGCCTCCAAGATCATCTACGGCTGTGTGGCGAAGAAGTCGGGCTACGTCCGGATCGTCAACGCGACGACCACCTGCAAGACGACCGAGTACAAGACTTACTGGAACCAGACCGGTGCCGACGGCGCAACGGGCGTCGGTGGCACCGGCGCGCAGGGGCCGCAGGGTCCTCGTGGCCTCCAGGGGCCGAAGGGCGACAAGGGCGAAACCGGTCCTGCCGGTCCTGCCGGTCCCCAGGGCGTCAAGGGCCAGGACGGCAAGGACGGCGAGCGCGGCCTTCCCGGCAAGGACGGCAAGGACGGCGAGCGCGGCCTTCCCGGCAAGGACGGCAAGGACGGCAAGGACGGCGAGCGCGGCCTTCCCGGCAAGGACGGCGAGCCGGGGCCTAAGGGGGACCCCGGCGGCATGGGCAAGGCGGTGATGGTTACGGTGCGCGTCGACCTCCGCAACAGAGAGAAGGCACAGGCTCTAACTCCACTCTGCCCTAATGGCAAGATCGCCACGGGCGGCGGCTTTGAAATCTACAGCGAAGGTAAAAATGCCAAGATCTGGGCGAGTAAGCCGAGCCTGGCCCTGGTGGGGGGCGAGTACCAGGCGAGGGGCTGGGGGGTCATAGCTAGTGACGTCTGGGTAGATGTCATGGCGATCTGCGTAGGCTGATCGCGGCGCTGACGCCCGCGGCGGCCATGTCCGCCGTGCCGTGAACACCGCAACGAACACCATGCGCCTTCGCGCGGTGATCTGGCGGGCGAGGTGCAGGGATCCGCTGCGGCGTGCTCGACGGCGGGAGGAGTGGCTTCCCGGACTATCGTTCCGGGGAGCCACTCGTGTTCGCGGCGGATTAGCCGGTCCCTCCGGGGGAAGGCATGGACGAGAGTGGTGGCACCCGGATAGCAAGGCCCGGCTTCAGGCTGAGGTGCGGGGCAGCCGCTCCTGTCGGCGAGGTAGGAAGATCCGCCTTGTTCCGGTCCGCGGCCTCCGAAACAGCGCCACTCTAGAGCTTGTCCGACAAATGATCATGGCCGTGCACTTAGATATTTGCGCCCCGCATGCGGCTCTTCACATGTTTCCGAGCAGATCGCCCATATGCGACATTCCGCATGCGCCCCCATGCGCCGGCCATGTGCGACGCCCTTTATACGCCTCCATATCGGCACATAGCCTGCCAACGTACGACGTCGACGCAGGTTGTCCATGCGCGCACAGCCTACACAAGGCGCATAAAGCACGTACTTACGGCGCACCCATACGCCCCCACATATGGGCTATAGCGCGACAACCAGTGAGCGCCGACTCAGGGTGAAACAACCCACGTGGGGCGTTTACCGGAACAAATTAGACCGAAACAACTCACGTAAGGCGGCTTACCGAAACAACGCGAAACGAAACGGCTCAGGTGAGGCGGGCGGCGAGGGCGGCCAGGCTGTCGACGACCATGTCGGCTTCGGTGGCCCCCGGCCGGGCCGCGTGGAGGTAGCCCCACGGCCCCCGGCGCAGCAGCGCGGTCCGCATCCCCGCCCGCCTGGCGGGGAGGACGTCGTTGTCGAGCCGGTCTCCGACGTACAGGATCTCCTCCGGCCGCCGGCCCGCCACGGCGGCGACCTTGGCGAAGAACTCGGGAGCGGGCTTCTCGACCTGCCAGGCGGCCGACGTGTGGATGGCGTCAACGGGCAGGTCCATGGCCAGCAGGGCGTCGTACGCCTGGCGCGGCTGGTTGCCCGCGATGATCAGCTCGTACCCGGCGGACCTGAGCGCCGCGAGGCTGCCGCGCACGTCGGGGTAGAGGTCGTCGCCGTCGAAGTTCTCGCGCAGGCCGTCCGGGTCCGCACGGCGCCATGCCTCGATCTCGGCGTCGAGGTCGAGTCCCGGGCGGATCACCTGGAACGCGTCCGCGTGCGGGCGGTCGAGCGCGGCCATCCCGCCGAGGACGCCCATGAATGTCAGGCGGGGCACCCCGAGCCGGTCGGCCCACCGGGACCAGATCCGCGTCTCGTCGATCAGCGTCTCGCCGACGTCGAACACCAGTGACCGGATCACGGCCGCTTCCACGCTTTCCCCACGCCCTTCCATCACAACTGGCCCGTCACAACTGGTCCATCGCCTTGCGGATGCGCTTCTCCGAGATCGGGGACGGCGTCCCGAGTTGCTGGGCGAAGAAGCTGACCCGCAGTTCCTCGATCATCCAGCGGATCTCGCGTACGGCCGGCGCGTCCCGTTCCACCGGTTTCATCCGGTCGAGCAGGTCGCGGTAGTCGTCCTCGACGTCGTGGACCTTGTGCATCCACTCGCGGTCGCGGTGCGGATCGTCCGGCAGCTTCTGCAGCCGGCGCTCGACCGCGCGCAGATAGCGGTGCAGGTCGGTCAGGCGGGCGTACCCGGTCGCGGTGACGAACCCGGGGTGGATCAGCCCGTCGAGCTGTTCCCTGATGTCGGCGACCGCGTCCGCCGGGCCGGCGATGGAGTTCTGCACGGCGTGCCAGGTCGCCAGGACCCGCTCCACCTTGCCGACGACGTCCTCGGTGGTGTCGTACAGCCCGGCGCGCACGTGGTCGTGCAGCCGCCCGAACCCGGTGGCGTCCCACGCCGGACCGCCGGCCTGGGTGATCAGCCGGTCGGCGGCGCAGGCCGCGCAGTCGTCGAACAGTTCGGCGGCGCCTCCGTGCGGGCTGCGGCTGAGCGCCAGCTTCTGCGCCGTGGTGAGCCCGCGCAGGATGGCCTTGGCCGGGTTGACCGAGCCCAGCAGGAGCAGGCGGCGGGTGCCGTCCCACATGGCGCGTCGCTGTTCGGCCTGGGTCTCGAACATCCGCACCGCGACGCTGCCGGTCTCGTCGACGAGCGCGGGGTAGGCCCTCATCCTGCCCTGCTCGAACACCTGGGGCAGCGTGCCGATGGTCCACTCGCGCAGGCCGGTGCGTTCCAGGTCGTCGGCCGCCTTGGACAGGGTCGCGCGGAGCTTGGGCGCGAGCCGCCGCTTCAGCCCGTCGAGGTCCTTGTCCTCGGCGATGGCGCGCTTCCTGTCGTCGATCACGCGGTAGGTGATGCGCAGGTGGTCGGGCACCTGGTCGGGGGCCCAGGCGTCACGCGGGATGGTCACGCCGGTCATCCGGTGCAGCTCCCGCTCCAGCACGTCGAGCAGCGCCTCCGCCGGGGCTCCGCTCTCCTGCTTCGCGGAGGACACCCGCTCGAGTACGGCCTTCGCGTAGTTGGGGGCGGGCACGAAGTTGCGCCGCAGGTGCTTGGGCAGTGA
Source organism: Microtetraspora glauca (assembly GCF_040656155.1). NCBI lineage: Bacteria > Bacillati > Actinomycetota > Actinomycetes > Streptosporangiales > Streptosporangiaceae > Microtetraspora > Microtetraspora glauca. Next base: position 279,401 of record NZ_JBFALK010000002.1, on the reverse strand, counting down.
CCTGATCAGCGCGGTGACGAGGTCCTCGCGCAGCCCGGGGATCTGCCAGTCGAACCCGGCCGAGTCGACCTGGTTGAGCACGGCGAGGGGGACGTGCACGGTGACGCCGTCGGCGTCGGTGCCCGGCTCGAACTGGTAGGTGAGGCGCATGCGCTGGCCGCTCTGCCGCCACGCGTCGGGGTAGTCCCCGGCGCTGACGTCCGCGCTCTCGTTGACCAGCATCTCGGGTGAGAACGTGAGCAGGTCGGGCTTGGCGGGGGCGGTCTTCTTCCACCAGCTGTCGAAGTGGCGCCCGGAGACGACGTCGGCCGGGATCCGCTGGTCGTAGAAGTCGAACAGCGTCTCGTCGTCGACCAGGATGTCGCGGCGGCGGGCCTTCTCCTCAAGCTGCTCGACCTCCTGGAGCAGCTTGCGGTTCTCGTGGAAGAACTTGTGGTGGGTCCGCCAGTCGCCTTCGACGAGCGCGTGCCGGATGAACAGCTCGCGGCTCAGCTCCGGGTCGATCCGGCCGTAGTTGACCTTGCGCTCGGTCACGATCGGCACGCCGTACAGGGTGACCTTCTCCAGGGCCACGACGGCGGCCTGGTCCTTCTCCCAGTGGGGCTCGCTGTAGGTGCGTTTGACCAGGTGCTGGGCGAGCGGCTCGACCCAGCCCGGCTCGATCTTGGCGTTGACCCTGGCCCAGAGCCGCGAGGTCTCCACCAGCTCGGCCGACATCACCCACTGCGGCTGCGTCCTGGCCAGCGCCGACCCCGGGAAGATCGCGAAGCGGGCGTTCCTCGCGCCGATGTACTCCGTGATGGGGCGGCGCGGGCCGTCCTGCTTGCGCGCGCCCTTCGACTCGACGTCCTTGACGCCGATGTGCGAGAGCAGCCCGGACAGCAGTGAGACGTGCACCCGCTGGGGGTCGGCGTCCACGCTGTTGAGGACGATGCCGAGATTCTTGGCGACCTGGCGGAGCTGGCTGTCGATGTCCTGCCACTCGCGTACGCGCAGGTAGTTGAGGAACTCCGCGCGGCAGAGCCGGCGGAACGCGCTGGAGGACAGCTCCCGCTGCTGCTCCCTGACGTACTTCCACAGGTTCAGGTAGGTGACGAAGTCGGATTCCTTGTCGGCGAACCTGCGGTGCTTCTCGTCCGCCGCCTGCTGCTTGTCGGCCGGGCGCTCGCGCGGGTCCTGGATGGACAGCGCGGCCGTGATGATCATGACCTCGCGTACGCAGCCGTTCTTGTCGGCTTCGAGGACCATGCGGGCCAGCCGGGGGTCCACGGGAAGCTGCGCGATCTTGCGGCCGACCAGGGTCAGCCCCTTGGCGTCGAGGGCGCCGAGCTCGTGCAGCAGGTTGACGCCGTCCTTGATCTGGCGGCTGTCCGGCGGCTCGACGAACGGGAAGGCCGCGATGTCGCCCAGCCCGAGCGAGGTCATCTGGAGGATGACCGACGCCAGGTTGGTACGGAGGATCTCCGGATCGGTGAACTCGGGCCTGCTGAGGAAGTCGTCCTCCGAGTAGAGCCGGATGCAGATGCCGTCGGAGGTGCGGCCGCAGCGTCCCTTGCGCTGGTTGGCGCTCGCCTGCGAGATCGGCTCGATGGGCAGCCGCTGCACCTTGAGCCGGTGGCTGTAGCGGGAGATGCGCGCGGTGCCGGGGTCGATGACGTACTTGATGCCGGGGACCGTGAGGGAGGTCTCGGCCACGTTGGTGGCGAGGACGATCCTGCGGCCGCGGTGCTGCTGGAACACGCGGTGCTGCTCGGCCGCCGACAGCCGGGCGTACAGCGGGAGGACCTCCTCCTGGCGGCCCTTCAGCGCGTCGGCGGTGTCGCGGATCTCCCTCTCGCCGCTGAGGAAGACGAGGATGTCCCCGGGGCCCTCGGCGCACAGCTCGTCGACCGCGTTGACGATGGCCTGCGTCTGGTCGTCGTCCTCCTCGACCGGGCGGTGCCGTACCTCGACGGGGTAGGTGCGGCCGGAGACCTCGACGATCGGCGCGTCGCCGGCGGCGGAGCCGAAGTGCCGCGCGAACCGCTCGGGGTCGATCGTGGCGGAGGTGATGACGACCTTGAGGTCCGGCCGTCTGGGCAGCAGCTGTTTGACGTAGCCGAGGATGAAGTCGATGTTGAGGCTGCGTTCGTGGGCCTCGTCGATGATGAGCGTGTCGTACCGCAGGAGCAGCGGATCGGTCTGCATCTCCGCGAGCAGGATGCCGTCGGTCATCAGCTTGACCAGGGTGCCGTCGCTGGAGTGGTCGGTGAAGCGCACCTTGTAGCCGACCGCGTCGCCGAGGGGGATCGACAGCTCCTCGGCGATGCGCTCGGCCACGGTGCGGGCCGCGATCCGCCGCGGCTGGGTGTGGCCGATCAGGCCGTGCACGCCGCGGCCGAGTTCCAGACAGATCTTGGGCAGCTGGGTGGTCTTGCCGGAGCCGGTCTCACCCGCGACGATGACGACCTGGTTGTCGCGGATGGCCTCCAGCAGGTCGTCCTTGCGCCGGCTGACCGGCAGCTGCGGCGGATAGGTGATCGTGGGTACGGCGTCACGCCTGGCCGCGACCCGGAGCTCGGCTGCCTCGATGTCGGCGGCGATCTCGGCGGCCACGGCCTGGCGTGCCTTGCCGTCCCGTATCTTGCGCATGCCGTCGATGCGCCGGCGGAGCCTGCGCTGGTCGCGCAGCATCAGGTCAGGCAGGCTGCCCTGCAGATCGGCGAGCGAAGTTTTCATCCCGCCGTAAGCATAGGTAAGACCAGGTATGTCTCCGCCACCGGATTACTTGCCAATGATCGACGGCTCAGGCCGGACGGGCGGGTTGGTACTTGTAGCCGACGTTCCTGACCGTGACGATGCGCCCCGCGTGGCGGCCCAGCTTCCTGCGTATCCGCAGGATGTGGACGTCGACCGTGCGCGCGCTCTCGTCGCCGTACCTGTCCCACACGGCGGCCAGGATCTGGCGGCGGTTGTAGACGCGCCCGGGTGCGGCGCACAGGTAGTCGAGCAGTTCGAACTCGCGGTAGGTGAGCTCGATGTCCTCGCCGCCCACCCGGACGAGCCGGGCCGCGCGGTCGACGACGAACTCGTCCGCCCTGAAGTCGCCCGCGTGCCGCACGGTCTGTGCGGCCTGAACGGCCCGGGCGTTCTGTGCGGTCTGTGCGGAGCGGATGGCCTCCCCGGCCTGGGAGGGATGGACGGCCGGGGAGGCCATGGCCGGTTGCCCGGACGGGGGGACGCCCGGGACGCGCCGCGCGTCCTTCGCCCGCGCCAGCGGAACGACGTGCCCGACGATGATGAGCGCGGCCTCGACCCCCGGGATGGGGACGACGCTGAGGACGGTGCCCTCGTCCTGCCCGATCGGCTCCTGGACCGGATCTCGGGTGACGAGGTCGATGATCTCCGCCTGCGGCATTGCCTTTCTCCTTCAACCTGGTGACGTGCCGGATTCTGTGGAACCGGTGATCAACAGGCGGCGCCGCAGACCCGGAGCAGGTCGATGTGACGACGCTCGGTCAATACTCGCCGTGATCTCATGCGGTCATCATGGCATCGAAATTCCATGGTGTCCAGGTAGGAAATTATGGCATTAGCGGTCGCGGCCGTCCGCTGCCAGACTGCGACGCGAGGACCACCGGGAAGACGACCGTGGCGACCGGGAGGAAAACGTGATCATCGTATGCGGCGAGGCCCTCATCGACCTCGTCCCCACCGGCGCCGAGGACACCTGGCGCGCCGTGCCGGGAGGCGGCCCGGCGAACACGGCCGTGGCCGTCGCACGCCTGGGCACCCCGGTACGCCTGCTGTGCCGGCTGTCACGGGACGGATTCGGACGGCGGCTGCGCGACCACCTGACCGCGAACGGCGTGGACCTCGGCCTCGCCGTCGAGGCGGCCGAGCCGACGACCCTCGCCGTGGTCGACCTCGACGAGCACGGCTCCGCCGGCTTCCGGTTCTCCATGGAGAAGACCGCCGACTGGCAGTGGACTCCCGGCGAGCTGCCCGGGTCGCTCCCGCCCGGCACGCGCGCGCTGCACGTCGGCTCGCTGGCCTCGGTCGTACCGCCCGGCGCGGCCGTCCTCCGCACGTGGGCGGCCGGGCACCGCGACGCGGTCACGGTGGTCTACGACGTCAACGTGCGACCCGCCGTCCTTCCCGGGCGGGAGCCGTACCTGGAGCAGGTCGAGGCGTGGCTCCGGGTGGCGCACATCGTCAAGGCCAGCGAGGAGGACCTCGCCTGGCTCCACCCGGAACGCGACCCGCTCGACACGGCCCGCGCGTGGCTCGCCGAGCACGGCCTCGATCTCGTCCTCGTGACGAGGGGCGCCGCCGGGGCCGTGGCGCTGAGCTGCGACGGTCCCCCGATCGCGGCGGACGGCGTCGCCGTACGCGTGGTGGACACGGTGGGGGCCGGAGACGCCTTCACCGGCGCTTTCCTGCACGGGTCGATGGACCGCGGCATGCCGCTCGCGGAGTCCCTGCGCTACGCGGTCCGCGCCGCCGCGCTGACCTGCACGCGCGAGGGCGCGGCGCCGCCGTCACGCGCCGAGGTGGACGCCGGTTTGTAGCCATTTGATCAGTAGCATCCGGATTATGCGCGATTACGGAGGGTAACGATAGGGAGGGGAAACCACCACCAGGGGGGAACATGATCAGCACACTCCACAGGATGGGCCTGCGCTCCGGCATGATGTACGCGGCCGGACTGGCCTCGATCGGCCTCGCGGCCGCGTCGTGGTTCGTGTCGAGGAACTACGAAGCCGCGGGCCAGGATCGGGCCGACCGCTGGGGGATCTTCGTCGGCGAGTGGGCACCCACGTTCTTCGGCATGGGGATCGCGCTCCGCATCGAGGAGATGCGCGAGATGAAGCAGAGCGAGATGGCCGACTGGCAGGAGACCCAGCAGCAGGCCATGCGCACCCCTACACGCGCGGGCGTGTGATGCGCTGATCGTCCGCGCCGGGATCCCGTTCTACCGCTTTCCTGTATCGGTCGCATTTCCGACCTTTCCAGATTTTCCCGCGGTTCTCGAGCCCCAGAGGTCTCAGCGCGACGGTCCCGAGCCCGCGGTCCCTGCGGCCGCGGGCATCGCCGTACTGGGGCACTCCTTTACGGCTCGTGGCGGACCACGGGGAAGAATGGGCCGGTGAGCACTGACCTTCGTTATCCCGAACCGGCCAATCCGGCGTTCCTCTTCGACCTCGACGGCACTCTGATCGACAGCGTGTACCAGCACGTCATCGCGTGGCGGTCCGCGCTGGCCGGGCTCGGCATCGACCTGTCGGTCTGGCGGATCCACCGGCGCATCGGCATGAGCGGAGGGCTCTTCGTCACCGCGCTGCTGCGCGAGACCGGCCTGTCGCTGACCCAGGAACAGATCGACGACCTTCAGCACGCGCACGCCGCCGCCTACACCGAGCAGATCGACTCGGTGAAGCCACTGCCGGGGGCCATCTCGCTGCTCTCCGAGCTGACCGAACGCGGGGTGCCCTGGGCTATCGCCACCAGCGGGTACGCCGCGACCGCCCGGCGGGCGCTCGACATGCTCCAACTGCCGGAGGACACGCCCATGGTCACCCGCGACCTGGTGCGGCGAGCCAAGCCCGACCCCGACCTGTTCCTCGCCGGTGCCGCCCTTCTGGACATCGAGCCCCGGTCCGCGATGGTGGTCGGCGACAGCGTCTGGGATCTGCTCGCCGCGCGCCGCGCCGGCTCACTCGGGATCGGCCTGCTGTCCGGCGGGTACGGCAGGGACGAACTGGAGCGCGCCGGAGCGTTCCGGGTGTACGCCGACCCCGCCGACATGCTCAACCGCCTCGACGAACTCGGCGTACGCCAGAGCCGGTGACCCGACCGACGTCCCGACGGCTCGGTGTCCGACCACCGATGTCGCGACCGGCACAGTCGCCGAGCCGCGTTCCTCTTCCTTTACGGGGCTCCTGTTCAGCCGGTGACGATCGTCAGGTCGGCGCGGGCGCGGACGTCGTGGGCGGCGTAGAACCGCTCCTCCTGGTCGGCCCAGCGGGTCCAGTGGGGAAGGTAGACGTCGCCGTCCCGGGCCAGGGCCCGTGACCTGCGGACGTCGTCGGCGGCCTCGACCCAGATCAGGCCGCTCAGGAACGGAGCGGCGCCACTGGAACCACAGCCGACGCCCTCAACGAGAAGCGCCCCCGTTTCGGGCTCCCCGTGCCATTCGGCGTAGTCTCCCGCGGCCCAGTCATAGCGCCGCCACCGCGCTGGACGCCCCAGACTGAGCGGCCGCAGGACCCATTCCACGAGCGCGTCGACGCCGTCGAGCAGGCCGTCCCAGCCCGGATAGAGATCGTCCATCCGGACGACGGGCATGGTCCACTCGGCCGCGAGCGCCGTGGCGAGGGTGGACTTGCCCGCTCCCGACCGTCCCTCGACGGCCAGGACGCGGGTGCGGCCCGCCCGGGCGGGGCGGTCGAGCAACCGCTCGACGGCGGCGGCCGACTCCGGCGTCAGGCTCGTCGCCGGGCTCACGGCCGGTGCCGGGGTCCCCCTCACCACATCACGTCCCTCGGCTGGCCGACATCAGCCATCCATGATGCGTCGTCAGGCGGCGTAGAACCACTTCGAGGTCCAGATCCTGATCCACTCCCCCGGCGGATAGATCCGGCCGTTGGCGACGATCCACGTGGTGCGTGACCGTACGCAGTCGACGTCCCCCGGTTCTCGCTCGTACAGAGAACATCGCTTCCCCGTTACTCCGGCGGTTCCTCCGGCGTACGCCGGATCTCCGATGAGCCGGAGTCCACGGATGTCGATTCGACGGATGTTCCGCGTCACGTCCGCGTTCCCCGGCATCGACATCGTCGGACGCGATCCCGACTTTGCTAACCTCGAAGCCTCAAGGGTGTCGTCGTCATCCGCTCGGAGGATCCAGAAGAATGCGGACGATCCTCCTGCAAGTCGAGTCTCCCGGCCCCGGATCCTCCACTCTGGAGATCCCTCCCGGGCGTGAGATCAGCTTCGGTCGCGGCGACCTGTCCGCCCCCGTCGACTTCCCACTGCACCATCCGGGCGTCTCGCGCCGGGCCGGTGTGATCAGGGCCGTGGACGACTACTGGCTGCTGACCAACCTCAGCCGCGCCGCCACCCTCGTGGTCGAGAACCCCGAAGGCGGCGGCGAGTTCCTCAAGGTGGCCCCCGGCAGGGCCGCCGCGCCGGTGCCGTTCGAGTTCGCCCGCGTGGTGCTGCCCGTCGCCGAAGGGTCGTGCTCGTTCCTGGTCTTCGCCTCCCAGCACAGCTACATCGACTTCGACGCGCCGGAGAGCACCGCCGGTGAGCCCACGTTGTCGGCGTTCGCCGTGGACGAGTCGGCGAAGTACTTCCTGGTGCTGGTCGCACTCTGCGAGCCCCGCCTGCGGGACTGCTCGTCGTCGGTCATCCCGACGGTTCCCGAGGTGCTGGAGCGCCTGCGGCATGTCCCCGAAGGCGCCGAGCTGACCCGGCCCGCGGTCAACTTCCACATCGACTATCTGGCCCGGACGAAACTGCGCGTGAAGGAGGCGTCCGACTCGCGGAAGGCCGACTGGCAGCGGGCCGCCCTGGTGTCCGTCGCGCTCCGGTTCGACCTGGTCACCGAAGAACACCTGGCGCTGCTCGACGGCTGAGCGCTGCCCGACGGCTAAGCATCCGACAGCTGAGCACTGCCCGACCGCTGAGCACTGCCCGACGGCCCGGCGCTTCTCACGGCTTGTAGGCGGCGCGGTACCGGCGGACACGCTCCACGTACGGCTGGAAACGGGCCGGAACTCCCTTCTCCTCGCGGATCACGTCGTCGGACGAGCGGAACGCCGCCGCCCCCAGCAGGCCGTGGTCCCCGGGCACCCCGGCCAGCAGCGGCAGCCGTACGCACAGGTAGCGGCCGACGGCGGGGATGGAGTCCTCGGGGGACAGCGGAGGCGTGAGTATCTCGCCCCTCCTGTCCGGCGGAAGGTAGTACCGCAGCACTGACGGCGTCCACCGCGCGATGCCGTACTCGTCCTTGGTGGGATCGGACAGGTGCGGGTCGAAGCCGCTCTCCACTTTCAGGATGGCGGCGACGAGCGCCGGGGTGAGGCCGGGCTCGTCGCACATGGTGCCGGCCTGGACGATCAGCGCGCGATATTCGCGCGGGATGTCGGAGTCGGTACGCAGCCAGCGTGCGTACGGATCGGCCGGACCGTGCGTCGGCGTCGCCCCCGTACCCGCCGCCAGCGTGAGGAGCGCCGCGGCCGCCAAGCCCACGACGGCGCGATGCCTTCTCCGGCTCGGAACGCGTACGGTACCGGCCAGCAGGCGGGCGCGGTGCAGCTGACGCGCCGCCTCGGGCCGGGACCTCGGCCGGGGCGACAGGCAGTCGCCGATCCAGGAGCGCCAGGCGTCGGGCAGGGTGGCGGGGAACGAGAGGGGCCGCTCCCCGGCCGCGTACTCCGCGGCGGCGACGTACCGGGCGCGTGCCGTGGGGGCGTTGAAGGGCAGATGGCCGGTGAGCAGCTGGCAGGCCGTCACGCCCAGCGCCCAGATGTCGGCCGAGGTCCGTACGGCGTAGCCGCGTTCGGTCAGCGGCTCGCCCCAGCGCTCCGGGGGCACGTGATCGACCGAACCGGCCGGAGGGAGGTAGCCGTGGGTCCCGTCGATCTCCGTGGCCAGGCCGAAGTCGGCGAGCCGGATCGAACCGTCGGCCATGACGAGCACGTTGCTCGGCTTGAGGTCGCCGTGCAACCAGCCTTCGGCGTGCAGGTGCGCCAGCCCCTCGCAGATCTCGATGATCAGCCTCTGCGCGTCCGGAACGGGCGTGCCCGGCGTTCCGGCGCGGAGCAGGTCGGCCAGGGACCTCTCGGCGAGCTCCATGACGAGGACGCAGGCGCCGTCGAGTTCCGGATCGTTCACGTCGTCCACGACGAGTGTCTCCGTGACCCGGACGATGCGCGGGTGCTGGAGCGTGTGGTGCAGCCGGATCTCCCGCTGGGTCATGTCCCGCAGGTGGCGCAGCTGGCGGCGGGTGACGGTGCCGGTGGGGAGGAACTTCAACGCCACCGGCGCCGCGTCGCCGGTCACCGGCCGCCCCTCGTACACGCTGGCCCAGCTGCCGGAGGCGATGGGCCTGGTCACCTGCCAGTCGCCGACGCGGTACCCCGTCGGTACGCTGACCGCCCAGCCCTCTGTGTCCACGTGGCGTCCCGCCTTCTCGACGTCACCTTGTCAGCGCCCAGTCAGTGCGAATGGTCAGCGCGCACCGCCATGCTAACCGCTGGGGATCTTCGAATTCGAGGAAACGTCAGGAACGCCGGGAACGCCCGCCGCGCCGCGCGCGACCGCGCGCAGCTCGTCGTCCTCGCCTACGAGTCCGGCCTGGTCACCCCCCGTTCCTCAGAGCCTTGGCGGACCGGCCGGGTGGTCGGGGTCAGGTCGGGAGGCGGGGGACGGCGGCGACGAGGTCCCGCGTGTACGGGTGCCGGGGCAGGAAGAAGACGTCGTCCACGTCGCCCTCCTCGACGACGCGCCCGTCCTTCATGACCAGCACCCGGTCGCTGATGTGGTGGACGACCCCGAGATCGTGGGAGACGAACAGCAGGGCGGTGCCGTCCTCCGCCTGGATCTCGGCCAGCAGGTCCAGGACCTGGGCCTGGATCGACACGTCGAGCGCCGAGACCGGCTCGTCGCAGACGAGGACGTCGGGCCGGGGGCCGAGCGCCCTGGCGATGGCGACCCGCTGGCGCTGGCCGCCGGACAGCTCCCGGGGATGGCGGGCGGCGAGGCCGGGGGCCAGGCCGACGCGTTCCAGGAGCTCCAGGGCGCGGGCCCGGCGCTCTCGCCGGGGAAGGCCGCGCAGCGGTTCGGCGACCAGGCGGCCGACGGTGTGGCGGGGGTCGAACGACTCCAGCGGGTTCTGCGAGATCAGCTGGATCGCCGGACGCCGGGGCCGGCGCCGCCGTTCGCGGACGCCGCTCCAGCGCTGGCCGTGCAGGCGCACCTCGCCCGATCCGGGGTCGAACAGGCCGAGGGCGAGCCGGGCCAGCGTCGTCTTGCCCGATCCCGACTCCCCCACGACGCCGAGGGTCTCGCCCCGGTGGAGGGTGAAGGAGACGCCGTCCACCGCGCGGCGGGAGCCGTACGAGAGGGACAGGTCCGTCGCGGCGAGGACCTCCGGCGCGTGGCCCGCCGCCCGCTCGGGCAGCGGCACGGCGGGGGCGGACAGCCGGGTGCCCCTGGACGAGGCCGAGGGCACGGCCGCCAGCAGGGACCGGGTGTACTCGTGGCCGGGCGACGACAGCACGCGCTCGGTGGGCCCCTCCTCGACGACGAGCCCGTCCTTCATGACGAGGACGCGGTCGGCGAGCGACGCGACCACGGCCAGGTCGTGGCTGATCAGCAGCACCGCCGTGCCCGCGGCCCTGCGGTCGGCGAGCAGCCGGAGGATCTGCGCCTGCACGGTGACGTCGAGCGCGGTGGTCGGCTCGTCCGCGATGATCAGTTCGGGGTCGGCCGCGACGGCCGAGGCGATCAGCGCGCGCTGCCGCAGCCCCCCGGAGAGCTCATGCGGGTACTGCCCGGCCCGGATCTCGGGATCGGGGATCCCCACGGAGGCGAGGAGTTCGACAACCCGGGCCGTACGGCCGGGCCGGGGCACGACGTCGTGGACGGCGAGCACCTCGGCGATCTCGTCCCCGACGGTGCGCAGCGGATCGAGCGAGACGAGCGCGTCCTGCAGGACCAGCCCGGCGAACCGTCCGCGGATCCGCCGCCAGTCACGCGGGCCGAAGCCCCGCGCGTCCCGGCCCGCCATCGTGAAGCGGGACGCCCGCACCGCCGCCCCCGGCCCGGCCAGCCCGAGCAGGGAGCGCGCGGTCACGCTCTTGCCCGACCCGGACTCGCCGACGACGGCCACGCACTCCCCCGGGGCGACGGACAGCGACACACCGCGTACGGCCTCGACTCCGGCGGAGGGGAAGGAGACGCGCAGCTCCTCGACGGCCACCAGCGGTTCGCTCGCCACGCGTACCGCCGTCCGGACGCTCACCGGCTCCGTCATGGGGTCCTCCCCTCGAAGCGGCGCTGCAGGCGCCGGCCGATCACGGTCAGGCAGACGACGGTCAACGTGATCGCCATGCCGGGGAACAGCGCCTCCCACCAGGCGACCCGGAGATAGTTGCGGGCCTCGGAGAGCATCGCGCCCCATTCGGCGGCGGGCGGCTGTGGTCCCATGCCGAGGAAGCTGAGGCCGGAGGCGGCGATGACGCCCTGCCCGAGCCCGATGGTGGCGAGCACGGGGATCGGGCCGAGCACGTTCGGCAGCACGTGGCGCGCGGTGATCGCGGCGCGGGGCAGCCCCGAGGTCACCGCCTGCTCGACGTATCCGGCCCGCCGTACGACGAAGGTCTGGGCCCGGATCACGCGGGCGTAGTTCGGGATCTGGGCGATGCCGATCGCCAGGATCACGTTTCCGGTCCCGGGGCCGGTGATCGCGATGACGAGCAGGGCGAGCAGCAGTTCGGGGAAGGTGGACAGCACGTCGAACGAGCGGGCCAGCGCCTCGTCCACCCAGCGGTGCGACAGTCCGGCGGCCAGCCCGAGCAGCACCCCCGCGGTCACGGCGAGGCCCGTGGCCAGGACCCCGATGCTGAGCGAGTGCCGCGCGCCGTACACGATCCGGGCGAGCACGTCCCGGCCCAGGTGGTCGGTGCCGAGCCAGTGCTCCGGGCCGGGCGGCGCCAGGGCGCGCAGCGGATCGGCCGCGAGCGGATCCACACCCGTGACCAGGCCGGGTGCGACGACGGCGACGGCGAGCAGGGTGAGGAAGAGCCCGGCGAGGACCGCCCCGGGGCGCGGCCGGTACGGCCCGCGGGTCACGGCGGCGGCGACCGCGGCGGTGGTCATCGCACGCTCCTCAGCCGGGGGTCGATGAGCCGGTAGGCGAGGTCGAGCAGGGTGCTGACCGCGACGTAGACGACCGCGGAGAGGATGACGACGGCCATGACGACAGGCATGTCCTTCCCGGTGACGGCCAGCATCGTGACCTGGCCGAGGCCGGGGCGGCCGAAGAGCGCCTCGATGATGACGGCCCCGCCGAGCAGCACGCCGGTGAACCAGCCGACGAGCGTCACCGCGGGGAGCAGCGCGTGGCGGAGGGCGTGCCTTGCGACGAGCGCCCGCTCGGTGAGCCCGCGCGACCGCGCGGTGAGGGCGAAGGGCTGTTCCAGCGCGCGCTCCAGTCCTTCGCGGAGCACCTGGCCGAGCACTCCGGCGATGGGGAGGCCGAGGGCCAGGGCCGGGAGGACGAGCGCCGTCGGATCCCCCGCGCCGGAGACGGGGAACCAGCCGAGCGTGAACGAGAAGACGGTGAGCAGCAGGATGCCGATCACGAACGGCGGGACCGACACCGACACCAGTTCCGCCGCCGAGGCCGCACGGCGCAGCCGGCGCGCCCTGCCCGCCGTTCCCAGCGCGACGGCGAGGGCGAGCAGGACGCCGGTCGCGGCCGCGGCGAGGGTGAGCCGCACGGTCGGGCCCACCTGGGTGGCGAGGATGTCGCCGACTCCCCGCTGGAGCTGGTAGGAACGGCCGAGGTCGCCGTGGAGGAGGCGGCCCAGATAGCCGACGTACTGGACGATCTCGGGCCGGTCGAGCCCCCATTCGCGGATGATCTGCGCCCGGATCCCGGGGGTGTCGGCCCCCTCCCCGATCAGGATGTCCACGGTGTCACCGGGGGCCAGCCGCAGCGCGCCGTAGGCGGCGGTCGCGGCCGCCCACAGGACCGCCAGCCCGGAGCCCGCCCGGCGCGCCACCGGTCCGAGCCACCGGAGCGCCGGGCCGAACCGGCGGGCCGCCGGGCCGGGCGGGGGCGGCACCACCGGCCCGGCCGCGGCCTCCGGCGTCCGGGTGGCGGTCATGTGCCGACCCGGACGTCGTACGCGCTGCGCGGGGTGCCCGCCACGGGGTCGAAGCCGAGCCCCTGCACGGTCGCGCGCGCGGCGATCTGGTCGGCGGGGACGTAGATCGGGAAGACGATCGCGTGGTCGGACACCACCGCCCGCTGGACCTGGCCGTAGAGCTTCTTCCTCTCCGCGGTGTCGGAGCTGGCCGACGCCCGCGCGAGCAGCTTCTCCGTCTCGGGGTCGTGGAAGCGGGTGCGGTTGATGGCCGCGCCCTCCGGCAGGATGAGGTTGAGCGCGGCTCCCACGTCGGAGTCTCCGCGCGAGTTCTCGAAGACCTCGTACTCGTTGTCGTCGAGCGCCTTCTGGGCGGTTCCCTGATCCACGATCTTGACCTGGAAGTCGATGCCGGCGGTCTGCTTCACCTGGGCCTGGATGGCCTGGGCGAGGATGTCGCGGCGGTCCCGCACGAACGGCGCGGAGGCCACGGTGCGCGCGGTGAGCCGCTTGCCGTCCTTGACCCGGTAGCCCTCCGCGTCCCGCGTGGTCCATCCGGCCGCGTCGAGGAGGGCGTTCGCCTTCGCCGCGTCTCCTCCGTAGGTCTTCTCCAGGGACGGGTCGTAGAACGGGCTGGTCCGGGCGACGACGCTCCACGCCCGCGTCGCCGTCCCCCGGTAGACGGAGGCGAGGACCGTGTCGAGGTCGACGGCCTCCCGGAAGGCCCGCCGTACCCTCTCGTCGTCGAACGGCGGCCGCGAGGCGTTGAAGTAGTACGAGAACGATGTGCCGGAGTTGAGCGCGGACTGGAAGGTGAGGCCCGGATCCGCCTTGACCAGGGCGACCTCGGTGGCCGGGACGCCCTCGATCACCTGCACCTGCCCGGAGGTGAGCGCCCCGACGCGTACGGCCGCCTCGGAGAGGAAGCGGTAGGTCACCTCGGACAGGTACGCGGGCCCCTGGTGGGCGGCTCCTTCCGGCGCCCAGTGGTAGGCGGGGTTGCGCCGGTAGTGCACTTCCTGCCCCTGGACGTACCGGTCGAGGATGAACGGTCCGGTGCCGACCACGTCGGCACCGCCCGCCTTGAGGTCCTTGGCGGATTTCAGGGACTTCGGGGACACCTGCCCCCCGAGGGGCGAGGAGAGGAAGTCGAGGAACAACCCGTCCGGCTCCTTCAGGGTGATCTTCAATGTGGTCGGGGACACCACCTCCGCCCGGTCGAACGCGTGCAACTGGATCGCGGCCACCGCCGGGTTGTATCCGGGTACCAGGAACTGGTCGAGGTTGGCCTTCGCCGCCGCCGCGTCGAACCTCGTCCCGTCGTGGAAGGTCACGTCGTCCCGCAGTTCGAAGGTGTACGTCAGCCGGTCGGCGGAGATCTTCCACGACTTCGCCAGCCAGGGGACGAACCCGCCGTCCGCGCCCCGGGCCACCAGCGCGTCGAACTGGTTGAACACCAGCAGCCTGGCCTTGTTCTGCGCCCACAGCTGGGGGTTGAAGGTGATCGGCTGCGTCTCGATCGCCCAGGTCAGCGAGCCGCCGCCGGACGCCTTCCCGGACACCTCGCCTGAGGTCCCCTCCGAGGAGCCGCACGCGGTCAGGGCGATGAGCAATATCAGAGAAAGTCCGCTTCTGGTCAGCTTCACTGGTATGCCTCCTGGTCTTTCCGCCGGGACATGGCCCCGCCGCTCCGTTCGGCGCCTGTTCGGCGCCGGCTCAACGCCCGTTCAGCGCCTGCCCGGCGCCGCGCCGACGCCGCCGCCCACGGGCCGGGGTCACCCGTTCTCCCACGCGGCGGCGAGCAGTTCGTACGAGCGCACCCGGTCGGCGTGCCCGTGGGTGATCGTGGTGACGAGGACCTCGTCGGCTCCGGTCGCCCGCTGGAGCACCCGCAGCCCCGCGACGACGGTCCCCGGCGAGCCGACGAACTGGGTCTCGACCCGGTCCGCGACCAGCGCCCTGTCCCACTCGGTCCAGGGGAAGGCGTCGGCCTCGGCCGGAGTGGGGTACGGCGGGGCGCCCTTGGCGGTGCGGATGCGATGCACCCACAGCGCGTACGGCTTGGCCAGCTCGCGCGCCGTCGCGTCGTCCGGCGCGACGACCGCGTCCGCGGAGACGAGCACGTACGGCTCGGCCAGCACCTGCGACGGTGTGAACGCGTCCCGGTACGCCTCCACCGCCTCCAGCACCGTGGCCGGGCTGACGTGGTAGTTCGCGGCGAACGGCAGGCCCAGCTTCCCCGCGAGCCGGGCGCTCTGCCCGGCGCTGCTGCCGAGGATCCACAGCGCCAGGTCGGCTCCCTCGCCGGGTACGGCGTGCGCGGTCAGACCGTCGGCGGAGCGGTAGGTCCCGCGAAGGAACGCGATGATGTCGTCCACCTGCTCGGCGAAGTCGGGGGTCGACGCGCCGGGCTGCTGGAGCAGGGACTCCTGGAAGGCCAGCTCGGGTGAGCGGGCCAGTTCGGCGTAGGAGAACGGCGCCGGGATCAGCAGTCCGTCGACGGTGCGCCACCCGGCCGGTCCCCGGCCGGCCGTGGACGCGGAGTCGCGGGCGGACGCGGACTCGCGGGCGGCGAACTCCTCACGGCGGCGGCCGGACCGGCCGATGCCGAGGTCGATCCTGCCGGGGTGCAGCGCGTCGACGAGGCCGAACTGCTCGACCACGGCCGCCGGCGTCTGGTGCCCGAGCAGCACCGCGCCGGAACCGACCCTGATCCGGCGCGTCGCGGCGGCGATCAGGCCGACGAGCACGGCGGGTGCCGAGCCGGCCACCCCCGTGGCGAAGTGGTGCTCGGCCACCCAGAACCGGCGGTAGCCGAGTTCCTCGGCCCGGCGGGCGAGGTCGACGGTGTTGCGCAGCGCGTCGGCGACGCCGCCTCCGGAGGGAACCGGCGACAGGTCGAGGATGGAGAGCGGAACGGTCATGACAGCCTCCCGGGGAAGGGCCTGCTGGGGATCTCCTTGCGCAGCACCGGGGCGATCTCCGCCTGGAACAGCTCAAGCGAGGCCCGGTGCCGTGCGGGAGGCAGTCCGTCGGCGTCGGCCTGCACATGCATCACCTCATGACCGAACCGATCGTGGTAGCGGTGAACTTTGTCGATGATCTGCTGCGGGCTGCCGACCAGGATGGAACCGCGCTCGATCGCGTCCTCCAGCGAGTGGAACACCGGGGGGACGCCGTGCCTCCTGAACGTCTCCTGGCGCGCGGCGAAGATCGGTCGGTAGGTCTCGATCGCCTCCTGCGAGGTCCGCGCGACGTGGAGCCCGGCGGTCCCCGCGCCGACCAGAGCGTCGGCGGGGTCGTGCCCGTAGTGCGCCCAGCGTTCCCGGTAGTGGTCGATCAGCTCGCCGTACGGGTCGATGGGATTGGTGACGTTCGCGGAGAACAGCGGGTCGCCGTACCTCGCGGCGAGATCGACGGACTCCTTGCTGGTGGCGCTGCCGTGCCAGACGCGGACCGGCCGCTGGAGCGGGCGCGGCCAGGTTTCCGCGTCGGTCAGCGACGGCCTGAACCGCCCGTCCCAGGTGACCCTGTCCTCGCGCCAGAGCCGTCGGAACAGCTCGTATCCTTCGCGGTTGCGCTCCCACTGGTCCTCGGGGGTGACGTGGAAGAGCTGCGCCTGCGCGGTCCCGTTGCCCTTACCGATGATCAGTTCCAGGCGCCCGCCGGAGAGGTGGTCGAGCGTGGCGTAGTCCTCGTACGCCCGGACCGGGTCGAGCAGGCTGAGCGTGGTGACGGCGGTGAACAGCCGGATCTCCGACGTCTTCGCGGCGATGTGGCTGAGCACCACCGGCGGTGACGAGGAGATGAAGGGACGCTCGTGCCGCTCGCCCACGCCGAAGCCGTCGAACCCGAGTTCCTCGGCGAGCACGGCGTTGTCCACCACCTCGCGGAACCGTTCCGTGGTGGACGTGCCGGAGCCGGCGGACGCGCTGGACCTGGTGGACGTGGTCGGACCGGACGCTGCGGAGCCGGCGGTGTCGTGCACGATCAGCGTGATGGCCAGGAACTTCACGACGTGGTCGCCTCCTCGTAGCGGCTCACGGGGCGGGGCAGGCCGAGCAGCCCGCGCAGGGTGCCCGCCTCGTACGCGGCGCGGAAGGCGCCCCGCCCGCGCAGCACGGCGGTCACCTCGCGGGTGATCCGCTCCAGGTCGTACGGCACCGCCGCCGGGCGCAGCCGGTATCCCTGGATCCCGGCCCGCTGCCAGTCGAGGAGCAGGTCGGCCAGTTCGCCCGCGCTACCGGTGAAGATCGCGGCATCGGAGGTGAGCTCGGCTCCGGCGAGCTCGTCGAGCCGCGCCCCGCGCTCGGCCGCCTCGGCCGCGTCGGCGCCGAGGATGACGACGAGGTCGGCGAAGATCTTCAGTGGCGCCCCGTCCCTGGGGATGGCGCGCACCTCCTCGACGATCCGCCGCGCCTCCTCGCGGTCGTGCGGGGTCACGTAGACGACGTCGGCCGACCGCGCCGCGAACTCGTACGGCACCCGCGCGTGGGCGAGCGCGGTGACGACCGGCTGCCCCTGCGGGGAGCGCGGCGTGATCGAGGGGCCCTTGACGGTGAACCAGCGCCCGGAGAAGTCGATGTAGTGCAGCCGGTCCCGGTCGACGAACCGGCCGGTGGCCACATCGCGGATCTCGGCGTCGTCCTCCCAGCTGTCCCAGAGCCGGCGGGCCACCTCCACCGCGTCGGCGGCCTCCTCGAAGAGGTCCCCGACGTGGCGATCGTCCAGGTGCTCCGGATCGAGCACGGGGAAGTCCCTGCGCCCGAAGTGCGCGGCCTCGGCCCGCCGGCCGGAGACCTGCGCCCGCCAGCCGGCCCGGCCGCCGCTCACGTGGTCGAGGGTGGCGATGCCGATCGCCACGTGGAAGGGCTCGGTGTGGGTCGTGGTGGCCGTCGGGACGATCCCGATCCGCGACGTGAGCGGCGCGACCCGCGCGGCGAGGAGCACCGCGTCGAACCGGCCGCGTACTCGGTCGGTCCGGCCGTCCGGGCCGTCGGGCGCGGTGGACTGCGGGCCGAGCGCGTCCTCGATGGTGACGAAGTCGAGCAGCCCGCGCTCCGCCTCCGCGACCAGGGCGGCCCAGTGGCGCGCGCTGAACAGGTCGCGGGGCCGCGCGCCCTCCTCACGCCATGCCGCCGGGTGCCAGCCGGCCCCGTCGAGCGCGACGGCGAGGTGCAGGGGCGTCGTCATGACTCTCCTTCCGGTACGGCCGCCGGCACTGCTGCGCGCACTGCCGTTGGCACGGCTTCCGGCACGAGGCGGGGTGCGTCGCCGGATGTGGCGGCTGGTGCGGCCTCCGGTAGGGACCTGGGCACGGCGAGTCCCAGGTGATCGCGGAGCGTGGTGCCCTCGTAGTCGGCGCGGAACACGCCGCGTTCCTGCAGCAGCGGCACGACCCTGTCGACGAAGTCGTCCAGCCCGCCCGGGGTGAGGTGCGGGACGAGGATGAAGCCGTCGGCGGCGTCCGCCTGGACGAACTCGTCGATCCGCCGGGCCACCGTCGCGGGCGATCCGACGAACGACTGGCGTCCGGTCATCTCGATGACGAGCTGCCGGATCGTCAGGTTCTTCTCCTCGGCCACGGCCCGCCATTTGGCGGCGACCGCGGCCCGGTCGGCGACCTGGACCCGCCCCTGCGAGACGCCGCCCTCCTGTTCGGGTTCGACGTCGGGCAACGGCCCGTCGGGGTCGTACGCCGACATGTCCCTGCCCCAGATCTGTTCCAGGAAGGCGATCGCCGTCTGGGGGCTCACCTGCAGGCGGCGGATCTCGGCGGCGTGCTCGGCGGCCTCCTCATCGGTGTCCCCGAGCGCGAAGGTCGCCGCCGGCATGATCTTCAACTCGTGCCGCTCGCGCCCGTAGCGGGACAACCGGCGCTTGACGTCGGTGTAGAAGGCCCTGCCCTCCTCCAGCGTGCCGTGCCTGCTGAAGATGACGTCCGCGGTCGAGGCGGCGAACTCACGGCCCTCGTCGGAGTCTCCCGCCTGGATGATCACGGGGTGGCCCTGAGGGGCGCGTGGGACGTTGAAGTGTCCCTCGACGGTGAAGTGCGGCCCGTCGTGGCGGACGGCGCCGACGTCGCCGTGCCGTACGAAGTGGCCGCTCTCCTGGTCGGCGACGAGGTCGCCGGGCGCCCAGGAGTCCCACAGCTCGCGCGACACCCGGACGAACTCGGCGGCCCGGGTGTAGCGGTCGGCCCGGTCGAGGTAGCCGCCGCGCCGGAAGTTCTCCCCGGTGAAGGCGTCGGAGCTGGTCACCACGTTCCACGCCGCCCGGCCCTCGCTCAGGTGGTCGAGCGTCGCCAGCCGCCTGGCCAGCTCGTACGGCTCGTTGAAGGTGGCGTTGACCGTACCGGCCAGCCCCAGACGGCCGGTGACGGCGGCAAGCGCGGCCAGCACGGTGAGGCTCTCGGGGCGCCCCACCACGTCGAGATCGTGGATGCGCCCCTTGAGCTCGCGCAGCCGCAGCCCTTCCGCGAGGAAGAAGAAGTCGAATCTGCCGCGCTCCGCCGTACGGGCCAGGTGGACGAAGGAGGCGAAGTCGATCTGGCTGCCCGAGCGGGGGTCCGCCCAGACCGTGGTGTTGTTCACGCCGGGGAAGTGCGCCGCCAGGTGGACCCGCTTACGTGGCAGTGCATCGGTGGAAGTGGTCACATGGGTTCCTCTCCGCAAATGCCCAGTAAAAAAGTAGGAAATAAGGGGAAAGGTGTCAAGGTCCGGAAATCAGGCGGTTCATGACCTCTCAGAAGATCGCCTGACCCGCCGGAAGGCCGACCGGCGGGAACGGCGGGCCGGGACAGCACAGGCCGCGGACACGACCGGCACGCACGCGGCCGTGCCGTCGATCAAGCCGGCGTCCGGTCGCTCCGGTCGGTCCGGTCGGTCTGGTCGGTCGTCATCCGGGCTCCGGCGGAAGGGACCGGCGCACGGCGTACGGCAGCATTACAGGAGCACGAGTGCGAGTGCACGAGAACGCGGCGTGACGGCCGGGCACAGAATCCGGGCCCGCCCGTCGCCGAACCACCGCCGTCCGGGGACGGCACCCGTTCAGACGTCGAGGCTCAGAGGGACCGAACGGTAGGTGCGCCAGATCGTCACGTCGTACCCGATGGCGAGAGCGGCACCGAGCAGCAGGGGCGCGCCCACGAGGCCGAGCGGCCCGGTGAGCAGCGCGGTGGCGACGACGGGGCTCACGGAGACGGCGACGCTGCGGGCGATGCCGGCCATGCTGGCCGCCGCCGTGCGCTCGCTCGGTCGCACGATGGCCGCCGTGAACGCCTGGCGCGCCGGTACGTCGATCTTCGACAGGGTCTGGCGCAGCAGGAGCAGGGTGATCGCGCTGCCCAGATCGGGGGCGAAGGCGACGCAGGCGAGGATCAGGTTGGACACGAAGTGCGGCACCAGCATCGCGGCGAGCAGTCCACGGCGCGCGGCCAGCAGGGGCGCGGCGAGCTGGGCGAGGGCGGGCAGCAGGTTCGCGGCGAAGAAGACCAGGCCGAGTTGCGTCGTGGTGGCGCCGAAGCGGTGCGCGAACCACCAGGCGAGCACCGCCTGTACCACCAGGCCCCCCGCGAAGGCGTCGACGGCGAACAGCCCCACAAGACGGCGTACCTGACGCGGCAGCCGCGGCATTGCCGCCGGGGCGGTCCCCGCACGGGAGGCAGCGGGGGTCCCACCCGCGGAGACGGATGCCGCGGCGGCTCCGGGAACCGGCTCGACCTGGGCGGTAGGCGCGGCGGCTCCGGGAACCGGCTCGACCTGGGCGGTAGGCGCGGCGGCTCCGGGAACCGGCTCGACCTGGGCGGTAGGCACGGCGGCTCCGGGAACCGGCTCGACCTGGGCGGTAGGCACGGCGGCTCCGGGAACCGGCTCGACCTGGGCGGCGGGCCGGGCTTCGGAGAGAGTGGAGGCGACGGGCTGGGCTTCGGCGGCGGGTGAGAGCCGCAGGAACAACAGCACCGTGCAGCCTGCCAGCAGGGCGTACAGCGCGAACGCGGCGTCACCGGGCGAGACAACGTGTTGCAGCCCCAGCGCGGCGGCGGCGAGCCCGCCCAGCGCCCCTGCCGCCAGGGCCGTCACGTTGTAGACGGTGAACATCGCGGTGAGCCGGGCGGGCGCGCATGTCTGCGCGAGTATCGACTGCTCCACTCCGGAGAAAGGCGTGTTGTCGTTGGTCGAGGGCGAGATGGTGCCGACGAACGCCGCGGCGACCAGGGCCGGGAAGGACTCGCTGACAGCGAAGACCGCTCCGGCGGCCGCCATCAGGCATCCGCACACGATCAACGCGCGACGGCGCCCCCAGCGGTCGGCGAACAGCCCCAACGCCAGACTGGACGCCACCGAGCCCGCGGACGCGGTCGCCAGCAGCATCCCGGTCTGCCATGGAGCGTCGCCGTCCTGAGCGAGCATTCCCGCCAGCAGGACGCTGGTACATCCGTACCCGAAGGTGCGCAACGCTCTCGCGGCGATGACCAGCCGCGTGTCATATGCCGTTCCGCGCCGCGATGCCCGCCTGGGCCGCTTCGTCATGGGTCCACGGTGGGCGGGCAGGCCGCGGGTCACCGGCCGGACACGCCGTCGCGGACGCCTGGCGTCCCAGGCCCTCGGACACGACCCGAACAGGCCCACGACCAGGGCATGAGCAGGTCCACGAACAGAGCCTTGGACCGGGCCTCGGACCGGACATCCGGTGGGACGTCCGGGAGGCCCTCCGGCAGGACATCGGAGGCGGCCTCGGGCAGGACCGGTTGGCCAGTGCCCCATCTCGCACGAATGATCCGCATTCAGGCAGCACAGGGTACTATTCTAAAAATCGTTGGAATATGAGAGGAGTTGTCATGTCGTATCCCGAGGCGCGCTATCTGGGCGAGAACGGCGAGAACAGCGGGGTCTTCCGGCCCGCGTCCGCGCCGCCGGACCTGATCATGCGACCGGACGGTACGGGGACCAACGTCCACCACCTGGCCACCGGGGCCTCGACCCACGGGCATTTCGGTCTCTACCGGTGGGAGATGGGACCGCGACCGTCCGGCCCCAGCCCGCACTTCCACCGGACCATGACCGAGTCCTTCTACGTCCTGTCCGGCACCATCCGGCTGTACAACGGGGAGCGCTGGGTCGAGGGAACGCCGGGCGACTTCCTGTACGTGCCCGAGGGCGGGGTGCACGCGTTCCGGAACGAGTCGGGCGAGCCGGCCTCGATGCTGCTGCTGTTCACGCCGGGAGCACCGCGCGAGGCGTACTTCGAGGAACTCGCCGAGATCGCGGCCAGCGACCGGGAGCTCAGTCCCGAGGAGTGGACAGAGGTCTTCAGCCGTCACGACCAGTACATGGTCTGACCATGGCCGGATTCCCCGAGGAACCGATCTACCAGCAGCTCGCCCGCATCGGGAAGGCGTTCGCCGGCCCCGTGCGGCTGCGGCTGCTCGATGTCCTGACCGAGGGGGAGCGCACGGTGGAGGAGTTGTCCGAGGAGGCGGGGATCGCGCTGAAGAACACCTCGGCCCAGCTGCAACAGCTCCGCGCGGCTCACCTCGTGACGAGCAGGAGGGAGGGGACGCGGATCTACTACCGTCTGGCCGACGAGCGTGTGCCGCTGTTCCTCGGCCAGCTGCGCGACTTCGCGCACGAGCGGCTCGCCGATCTCAGGGACGCGGTGTCGGAGCACATCGACTCCCTGGAGGGGGTGACCGCCGACGAACTGGCCGGGCGGCTCGCCGACCCGAACACCATCGTCATCGATGTGCGGTCGGCCGACTCGTACGCCGAAGGGCATCTTCCCGGGGCGGTCTCGCTGCCGCTGGAGGAACTCCGGGATCGTCTCGACGAGTTGCCGCACGATGTCGAGATCGTCGCCTACTGCGGGGGTCCGTACTGCGTCGTGTCCCCACGGGCCGTCCGGCTCCTGCGTGAACACGGCCGCCGGGCCCGCCCCCTGGAAGGAGGCATCACCGGCTGGCGCGGTTCCGGCCATCGCCTGGCCGACCACTGAGCACCGCCGGAACACCGGCCCGGCATCGTCCACGCACCGCCGGAACACCGGCCCGGCACCAACCATGCGCCACCGGAACACCGGCCGAACCCCATGTGGCGCCATCGGCCGGGCAACCGGCCGATCATCGATCACGGCACGTCAGGAGACCCGGGACAGCCCTTGCTCACCCCGGGGCCCGCTGTGGACGCCGTGGGTCCCGCTCTCGATCCCGTGCCGCTTGTGCCCGGCGCCCGCGAGCTGGTGCCCTATTCGGCGGAGGGTGGGCAGAAACCAGTAGTCGAGGCCGTTCTCGCGCTCCGCGTCGGACTCCGTCTCCAGGAGCTGGAACTCCACCAGCTCCTCGAGAATCGACTCGGCCAGGTGCTCGTCGATCCCCAGAGCCGACGCCGCGAGGTCGAGCGAGACCACCGTGGCCGGAAGCGTCGTCAGCCGGCCCAGCGCGATCTGCGCCGGCCGGGGGACGATCTGGTAGGTCCGCTTGACGCTCGCCCAGATGCTCATCGGATCGTCGGCCGGCTCGACGGTGGCGGTGGCGGAGACCGCCAGCTCGTACTCCTTCCGGGCGACCAGCCGTTCGAGGGTCCAGTGCGGGCGCACCAGCAGGCACGCCGCGGCCCCCTGGAGCGCCGCCGGGAGGCCGTCGCACAGGTCGACCAGGCGGCGCGCCGCGGCCGGCTCCCGCTCCACCCGCTCCCTGCCCATCAGGTGGATGAGCAGCTGAACGCCCTCCTCGACGCTCAGCGGCGGGATGTTCACCAGCGTGGTGACGGACGGGATCGACAACCTGCGCCGGCAGGTGACCAGCAACGCGCTGTCCGGGTTGGCGGGCAGCAGCCAGTCGACCTGGCTGATGTCGACCACGTCGTCGAGCATCACCAGGGTCTTCCTCGAACGCGCCCATTCCTGGAAGACGTACGCGCGTTCCACGACCGACGGCGGCATCCGGTCCTCCGGCACCCCGATCGCCCTGAGGAAGTCCTCCAGCACTTTCGCGGGACTCACCCTGCGGCCCTCGTGGTCGAGCATCCGGGCGAAGAACTGACCGTCGGGATAGCATTCGCGCACCTGGCGGGACACGTGGGTGCAGATGCTCGTCGTCCCGGACCCGGGTGGGCCGGCGATCATGACCACGGACGGATGATCGTGTGAAGGAGCGGTGAGCAGGTCGAGGATCTCCGCGAGCTGCTGCGTCCGGCCGACGATCATCGGAATGCTCGCCGGGATCTGCGACGGCACCACGCGCACCGGAGCGGCCGCCGTGACCTTCTCGGGCTTCGGCATGTCGAGCAGCGGATCGGCGTTCAGGATGCTCTGGTGCAGTTGCCGGATGTCGGCGGAGGGGTCCAGTCCGAGCTCGTCCGCGAGGCTGTACCGCAGGCGCTGGTAGACGCCCAGCGCGTCCGACCTGCGGCCCGCGCGGTACAGCGCCTTCATCAACCGGGCAGGGAACCCCTCGTGCGTGGGATGCTTCGCGGTCAGCGCGGTCAGCTCGCCCAGGAGCTCCATGTGCCGGCCGAGCGCGAGATCCGCGTCGATGCGGTTCTCCAGCGTGCTCTTGCGGTTCTCCTCCAGCCGCAACACCTCGGCCTGGAGCAGCGGCCCGCAGGTCACGTCCACCAGGGCGGGGCCCCGCCAGAGCCGGAGCGCCTCGGCGAGGGTGTCCGCGGCGGCCGCGGTCTTCCCCGCGTCCAGCGCCACCCGGCCGCGCTCCGCGAGCTGTTCGAACCGCAGGGAGTCGAGCATGCCGGGTTCCAGGGAGAGCTGGTAGCCGGACGCGGACGTCTGCAGGGAGGGCTGCCACGACTCCCCCGCGCCGGACACCCGCGTGGGCTGCGACCGGCCGAGATCAAGGTCTTTGCGCAGCAGGTAGATGTAGGTCTGCAGGGTGGTCGAAACGCTCACCGGCGGGCACTGCTCCCACAGCTCCTCGATGATCTGTTCCGTCCGTACGATGCCGTTCGCGCACAGGGCCAGCAGGCTGAGAAGTTGTCGCAGTTTTCCCGCGGAAGGAGTGGCGATATCGTCGCCACGAATCACTTGTAGGGGACCTAAGAGGCTCACGTACATTGTCATCAACCCCCGTCATTTCTTCGAGGGTCGTGCGAGGTGGTGCTGGTGTCGAACCCTCGAAGCGTCGGACGAAATAGCGAAAGTCAATACCGTTCGGCCGCGTAGCGATTTGACCAGAACGTGTCCATAAAGTCAAGTACTTCCGTTTATCGCGTCACGCATTGCGGCGCCCCCCGTGGACGACAAAACAGAATTACATCTCCGTTGGGAGGCCCCCGCCTCGCCGGTCGCCCGAACGTCGATCTGGCACCGATCACTGTTCGTTATACGACTATTGTCCCAATCTAGTACGGTGTTAGCAAGAGTTTGAGGAGCGAGCATGGCAGACCGTCACCTCCCCCCTGGTGCGCCTCCGCCGCCCTGGCGGACCCCGGCCAAAGCCGCGCCCAGCAAGCCTCCGCTGACCCAGGAGCTGATCGTGCGCACGGCCCTGGAGATCGTGGACAGGGAGGGGCTCGACGCCCTCAGCATGCGCCGCGTCGCCCAGGAGCTGGAGACGGGATCCGCCTCGCTGTACGTGTACGTCGCCAACAAGGATGAGCTGCTCGAACTCCTCATCGACCATGTCTTCGGCGAGGTCTCGGTCCCCAAGGCCGATCCGGCACGCTGGCAGGAGCAGATCAAGGAACTCGCCTTCGCGCTGCGGCGCGCGCTGACCGACCACGCCGACATCGCCAGGATCGGCATGGCGTACGCGCCCTGCGGGCCGAACGGGCTGTGGGTCGCGGAGGGGTTCCTGGCCATCCTGCGGTCGGCCGGCCTGCCGGACCAGGTGTGCGGCTGGGCGGTCGACCGGCTGACCCTCTACGTCACCGCCGACGCCCTCGAAGTCAGCCACCACATCGTCAGGGGGCGTGCCACGCAGTCCGACGTCGAGGCTTACTGGCGCCGCGTGGGCGACTATTACGCGAGCCTGCCGAAGGAACATTTCCCGCATACGACCGCCATGGTGGAAAGTCTCCTGGCGGGAAGCGACAGCACGCGATTCGAATTCGGCCTCGACCTTTTCCTTTACGGCCTCAAGAATGTGGATCGTATTAAGAGCACGTTAACGGAAGAACCGAAAAAGGAACGCTGACCGTCGTTCGACGGTCAGCGTCACGATTTTTCTCGGAGAACATCAGGCGTCCGGTCTCACGTCGAGCAGGGACGTGGTGTGAGAACCCGACCGGAAGACGGGATCGGCCATCACGTCCCGCAGCAGTTCCTTCGTCGTCCGTATGTTCCGCCCGTCGATCCGGAATTCCCGCAGGGCGCGATCCATCCGCGCGATCGCCTGCTCCCGGTCGGGCGCCCACACGATCACCTTGGCGAGCAGCGAGTCGTAGTGGGGGGAGACCTCCCAGCCCGGGAAGGCGTGCGTGTCCACGCGGACGAACGGGCCGCCCGGCGGGACGAACTCGTGAAGCACACCCGGACAAGGGGCGAAGCCCCGCCGCGGGTCCTCCGCGTTGACCCGGCACTCCAGGGCCACGCCCGTGTGCCGGACGTCCTCCTGCCGGAACCCGAGAGGCCGGCCGGCGGCGATCGCGATCTGCTCCCGGACCAGGTCCACGCCGGTCACCATCTCGGTCACCGGATGCTCCACCTGGATCCGTGAGTTCACCTCGAGGAAGGCGATGTCCCGCCCGTCGACCAGGAACTCGAAGGTGCCCGCGCCGGTGAACCCCACCGCTCTCGCACCGCGTACGGCCGCGGCGCGGAGCGCCCGCGACGTGGCCGGGTCGAGGCGGGGCGCGGGACTCTCCTCGATCAGCTTCTGGTGGCGGCGCTGCACCGAGCAGTCGCGCTCCCCCAGGTGCACGACGCCGCCGTGCTCGTCGGCAAGCACCTGGATCTCGACATGGCGCGCGTGCTCCACGTACCGCTCCAGGTAGACGCGGTCGTCACCGAAGACGGCGCGCGCGGCCGCCCGGACCGAGCGGTAGGCCGGCAGCAGTTCCTCCCACGTCCTGACCACCGCCATGCCCCGGCCGCCGCCACCGGCCGACGCCTTGATGATGACCGGCAGGCCGATCTCCTCCACGACCGCGGTGACCTCCGGCGCGCTGTCGACCGGCTCGCGGGTGCCCGGGAGCACCGGCAGTCCCGCGTCCGCCATCAGGCTCCTGGCCAGCGCCTTGTCCCCCAGCTCCGCCATCACCTCGGGCCTCGGACCGATGAAGACCAGGCC
This sequence comes from Microtetraspora glauca, assembly GCF_040656155.1. Taxonomy (NCBI): domain Bacteria; kingdom Bacillati; phylum Actinomycetota; class Actinomycetes; order Streptosporangiales; family Streptosporangiaceae; genus Microtetraspora; species Microtetraspora glauca. The sequence continues at coordinate 252,302 of NZ_JBFALK010000002.1, read as the reverse complement.
GTTCTTCGCGCAGATCTCGGCGAAGTCGGGGTCTTCGGACAGGAATCCGTACCCCGGGTGGACGGCCTGCGCCCCGGTGCGGAGCGCCGCCTCGACGATCGCGGGCGGGTACAGATAACTCTGCTTGGCGGGCCCGGGGCCGATGTGCACCGCCACGTCCGCGGCCCTGACGGCGGCGGAGTCCCGATCGGCGGTGGAGTACACGGCGACGGTCCTTATCCCCATCTCCCGGCACGTACGGACGACCCGCAACGCGATCTCCCCGCGGTTGGCCACGAGCACGGTCTCGAAGAGACCGTCAGGCCGTCGGCCGGCCGTCACTCGCCCTCCCACGGTTCCAGCAGGAGGAGCGGCTGGTCGTACTCGACAGGCTCCCCGTCGCCCACGGGAATCTCCACGATCCGCCCGGCCGTGTCGGCGACGATCGGGTTCATCAGCTTCATCGCCTCCACGATCCCGATCTGCCTGCCCGGCTCGACGATGTCGCCCACCTCGACGAACGGTTTGGCCCCCGGCTCCGGAGCGCGGTAGAAGGTGCCGACCAGCGGAGCCCGGACGGCGTGCCACACCTGCGGCTCCGGCTCCGGAGCAGGCGCTCCCGGCACCGCCGCCCGCACGGCCGGGGCTTCGGAGACGCCCACGGTGGCCTCCGGGGAGGCGCCCCACTCCATCTCGATGCTGGCCGAACCGAGTTGGACGCTGATCCGGCTGGGCGGCCGGGAGGCACCGCCCACCATGTCGACGACGGTGCGCCAGACGGTGCTGATCTCCGTCGCGATCCAGGTGTCGGGAACGGGGTCGAGAGGGCCGGCGTCCGGAGAGGCCGAAGGAAGCGTTTCTGTCACGGAAGGATTCCTTTCTCCTTGAGGGAGGTGTCGACCGATCCGAAGCGCCGGTACCGTGCGCGGCGCTCGGCCACCAGATCCGCGCCGTCGCGCCCGCGCAGCCTCCGCACCGCGTGGACCACCGCCCGGCGGACGAGCCGCGCCGCCGCCGCCGGATCGCGGTGCGCCCCGCCGTCGGGTTCCGGGACCACGCCGTCGACGACGCCGAGTTCGAGCATGGACGCGGCGTCGATCTTCAGCGCGGCGGCCGCGGTCCCCGCCGCCTCCGGGCTGCGCCACAGGATGGCCGCGCACCCTTCGGGGCTGATCACCGAATAGACGCCGTTCTCACAGATCAGCACCTCGTTCGCCACGCCGAGCGCCAGCGCTCCGCCGCTGCCGCCTTCACCGGTGATCACGCTGACCACGGGGACCGGCAGGCTCCCCATGAGCCGGATGCACTCGGCGATGGCGTGGGCCTGGCCGTGCTCCTCCGCCTCCAGCCCCGGGTACGCGCCCGGGGTGTCGATCAGCGTCACCAGCGGGAGCCGCAGCTTCGCGGCCAGTCGCATGAGCCGCATGGCCTTGCGATATCCGGCCGGGGACGGCATGCCGAAGTTCCGGCGGACCAGCTCGTCCGTGGTGTGGCCCTTCTGGTGGCCGACGACCACCAGGGGAAGCCCGTCCACGACGGCGAGGCCGCCGGCGATGGCGGGGCAGTCGCCGCCGCCCGCGCGGTCTCCCCGCAGTTCCACGAACCTGTCGGTCCACTCGGCGACGTGGTCCAGGGTCGTGGGCCGGCCGAGGTCGCGCGCGAGCCGTACGGCCTGGTCGACGGGACGGCGGGTCAGGCCGCGTGGATCGCGGACCGCGACGTCCTCCGCGTCCCGCTCACGGGCCCGTCCCCCGCCACCGTCTCCCCCGCCGCCGCCGCTGACTCCGCCGCCGTCGCCGACAGCAGCGTGCCCAGGAGGTACGGCAGCTCGGCCCTGGCCCTGACTCCGTCGATGAGCCCGTGTCCCAGCAGGAACTCGGCCGTCTGGAAGTCGCCGGGCAGCTTCTGGCGGATGGTCTGCTCGATCACTCTCGGCCCGGCGAAGCCCATCCGGGCTCCGGGTTCGGCGATCAGGACGTCGGACAGCGTGGCGAACGACGCGGCGACCCCGCCGTACGTGGGATCGGTGATCAGCGAGATCGTCAGCAGCCCCGCCTCGTCCAGCCGCGCCATCGCGCCCGCGGTCTTGGCCATCTGCATCAGGGACAGCGTCCCCTCCTGCATGCGCGCCCCGCCGGAGGCGGTCACCAGCAGGAGAGGAGCCTGATCGGCGAGCGCCGTCTCGGCCGCGACGGCGACCGCCTCGCCCGCCGCCGCGCCCAGGCTGCCGCCGAGGAAGGCGAAGTCCATGACGGCCGCCACGACGGGCCGGCCCTGGATCGTGCCGCGCACCACCTGGACCGCGTCGTCGAGCCCCGTCCGCGCCCGCGCCTTCGACAGCCGGTCGGCGTACGGCTCGAGATCGACGAACGACAGGGGGTCGTGCACGGTCTCCGGCGGCGCGACGCGGACGGCGGATTCCCGGTCGAGCAGCGTCGCCACGCGCCGATCGGCGCTGAGCGGGCTGTGCCAGCCGCACTCGGGGCACACCCCGCCCGCCCTGTCGAACCTCTTGCGGTACAAGAGGACCCGGCAGCGGCGGCAGCTCATCCAGTCGGGCTCCTCGGACGGCGCCGCCGGGAAGCCGGGAGATCGCTCCATCATGCTGGTCATGTGGGACTCCGGTTGGGTGGAGTGGTGCGGACAGGACGGGACGGGTTCCCTACTCGGCCCCGCCGGTGCCCGGCAGGTGGGCCACGATCCGCATGGTGACCATCGACCCGCCCGACCGGTACGGGTGCAGCTGCCTGCGGTGCTCCACATGCCGGTCGCTGGTCTCGAACCGGCGGAAGCTCGCCTCGTCGACCCAGTCGCTGACGATGTAGTAGACGTCCTCCTCCTCCTCGCTGCGCGACAGCCACTGGCCGCGGTTGGCGGGGTGGGAGGTGACGGAGTCGCCGACCTTCCGCCAGATCCGTTCGAAGTCGGGGCCCATCCCGGGGATGATCTGCATGCGCAGCATGACCCGGTACGTCGCGTCGCTCATCAGGAGATCCCCCCGTCGACCGCGATGACCGCGCCCGTGACGAACCTGGCCAGGTCGCTCGCCAGCCAGAGGACGCCGCCCGCGACCTCCTCGGGCGTGCCGAGCCGGCCCAGGGCGGTCTTCTCGCTGTAGCGCTGGACCATGAGCTCGCGCTGCTCGGCGGGCATCGCGTCCATCGCCTCGGTGGCGATGATGCCGAGGGACAACATGGTGAATCTGATGCCCCGCTTGCCGTACTCCTTGGCCAGGGACCGGGTCAGTCCGGTCAGCGCGGCCTTGGTCGCGGTGTAGTGGGCGCGGAGCGGGATCCCCACCTCGGCCGACTTCGACCCGATGCTGATCACCGAGCCGCCGGCCGTCATCAGCGGGAGCGCGCCCTGGATGACCAGGTGCACGCCGGTGACGTTCACGTCGAGGATGTGCCGCCACTGCTCGGGGGTGAGCCGCTCGTACGGTACGTGGCTGATGGTCGCGGCGTTGTTCACCACGAGGTCCAGCCGCCCGAACCGGCTCTCGCACGCGCCGAGCAGCGCGGTGATCTCCGCGGGGTCGGCGAGATCCGCGCGCAGCACGTGGTGGTCCCCGCCGAGCTCCTTGAGCTCGCGTTCCAGCGACGCGGCGGCCTCTCCCGGCTGCCGGTAGCAGGTGATGACGTCGACGCCGTGACGCGCCAGCTCCAGTACCACTCCCCTGCCGACGCCCCTGGTGCCGCCGGTGACGAGTGCCTTCTTGCCACTGAGCCCGAGGTCCATGTCGTGTCCGTCTCCGTTTCGCCTGGTCTGTCAGATGTCTCAGATGTGGTCAGGGCCGATGAGGTGTGATCGGGTGCGATCACGGGTGACCGGGCGGGTCAGATCGCCGCGGTCGCGCGCGCGGCGGCCTCGACCTTGTCCTTGATGAGCTGGAGCTGCACCAGCGTGTTGCGGTTGAGGCGGTCGCGCATCGCCTCGTCGCCCACCGGGGCGCCCGGCTTCATCTCGAAGTCCTGGACCCACCGCATGCGGACCCCCCGGTCCGTCTCGGTGTACTCCCAGAAGATCGACATGTACTTGAAGGGGCCCGTCTCGACACGGTGCGAGCGGACCGTGCGCGTGGCGGGATCGGGGGTGCGCAGGGACATCCAGCTCCACACCGTGCCGTTCTCGTCGGGGTGCAGCGCGAGCCGGAACAGGATGGAGTCGCCGCGCCGCTCGATGATCGTCGCCTCGGAGTACTCGCTGAACAGCTCGGTCCACGACTCGATGTCGTTCGTCATCCGCCACACCACGTCGATGGGCGCGTCGATGACGATGTGGTTGTCGGTGTGCCCGGCCATCTCAGGCCACCTCGACGGTGTCGGCGAGACGGCCGTTGATGTACGCGAGGGTCGCGCGGGGCGTGACCATCTCGTGGACCGCGTCGTCGGGGATGACGACTCCGTAGCGCTTCTCGACCTGGCTGGCCAGCTCCAGCAGCGCGAGCGAGTCGTAGCCGAGGTCGGCCAGGGAGACGTCGGAGATGTCCCCGTCCAGGTCGACCTGCTCGTCCTCCCCCGCGATCGCGCGCAGCGTCTGCTTGAGGTCCTCCATGGTGAATTCGGGCATTTTCCGCTCACTTTCCGGTTCGGGAGATATTTCCGGTTCGGGAGATGTGGTGAAGGTCGGACAACACCATCGCCGCGGCGAAACCGCCGTGACCGCGGGCGAGTACGAGGGCGGTGCGCACGGGGGTGTCCCGCGGTTCACCGAGCACGAGGTCCAGCTCGCAGCCGGGGGCGAGCCTGGTCGGTCCCACGGTGTGCGGGATGACGTCGTCGCGGAGCGCGAACAGCGCCGTCGCGATGTCGAGGGCGGCGCCACCGCCGTACAGGCGGCCGGTGAGGGTCTTGGGCGCGGTGACCGGCACGCCCCGGGGGCCGAACACCGCGGTGATGGCCTCGGCCTCCGCCAGGTCGAGTTCGGGCACTCCCGCCGCGTCGGCGAACACGACGTCGATGTCGCCCGGGGTGACGCCGGCGTCCGCCAGCGCACGCTCGATGGTGCCGCGCAGCGCGGGACGCCGTCCCGAGCCGGGCCGCGGGTCGAAGCCGGCGGCGTACCCGCGGATCGCGCCGTAGCCGTCCGGGGCGTCGCGCTCCACCACGAGGATGGCCCCGCCCTCACCCGGCAGATATCCCGAGGCGGCGGCATCGAAGGGCAGGTACGCCCGGCCGGGGTCCTGCTCGGTGGAGAGCAGGCCGGTGGCGAGCTGGGCCGTGAGGCCGTAGGGGCACAACGAGGCGTCGGTCCCGCCGCTGACCACGAGCCGCGCGCCGGACCTCAGCAGCCGGCGGGCCTGGCCGAGCGCGTCGAGCCCGCCGGCCTGCTCCGTGCACAGGACACCGCAGGGACCGCGCATGCCGTGCCTGATCGACACCTGTCCGGTGGTGGCGGCGTAGAACCAGCCGATCGACTGGTAGACGCTGACCCACGAGGGCCCCTTGGTGTAGAGGCGCTCCATCTCGTGCTGGCCGAACTCCGTGCCGCCGGAGGAGCTCGCCGTCACCACGGCCATCTCGTACTCGGGCAGTTCACCGGGATCGACCCCGGCGTCGGCAAGGGCGGCCTGGGTCGCCGCCAGCGCCATGTGCGTCCAGTGGTCGGTCTGGGGGATCAGCCGGCCCGGCACCCGCTCCCTGGCCGCGAATCCCGGCACCTCGCCGGCCAGGCGCACCGGGTAGGAGGTGGGGTCGAAACGGCTGATCCGGCCGATGCCGGACTTCCCGGCCAGTACGGCCTGCCAGTGTTCCTCAGCGCCGACTCCCGTAGGTGCCACGACACCGACGCCTGTCACCACGGCACCGGTGGCCGCGGCGCCGCTCACCACGGGGCCGCTCACCACGGGGCCGGGCCCGGCATCCGTTGACGCGCTGCTCATCGTCGAACCCTCCTGTGTCGGTCGCGGGCTTCCCGCGCCCGATCACAGGGTGGCTCGACTCACTGGGGCGCCCCTCGAGAGGGGCTCGACAGCTCGCTGGACGTGGCTCGCTATTCGGGGACGTTCCCGGTGGCCCGCCCGGCGAGATAGGGGGTGTGCACGTTCTCGTAGGCCAGGTGGATCGTCATCCCCATGGCGGCGTGTTCGAGGTTGTGGCAGTGGTCCATCCACACCCCGGGATTGTCGGCCTTGAAGGCCAGCTCGTAGGTCTCCCCGTCCACGACGGTGACGGTGTCCAGCCAGACGGGGCTGCCCGTGACCGGTTTCCCGTTGCGGCTGAGCACGAGCACGCGGTGGCCGTGGAGGTGCAGGGGATGTTCGAGGAAGCTGCGGTTCACCACGGTGACCTTCACAAGTTCCCCTTCGCGCACCATCAGCATCGGGATGTGCGGGAAGACCGACCCGTTGACCGTCCACAGGTAGTACGGCGTGCCGTCGAAGAACCCGGGCTTGTTGTCCAGGATGAGCTGGAAGGAGCGGTCGAAGTCGCTGCCCGGCCCGAACGGCGTGGGCCGCGGCGACCCGTAGCGGGTCGGATCGAAGTCGGGGGCCTCCAGCAGCGGCGCCAGCTCTCCCTTCCCGTCGGGCGTGATCAGGAGCCCGGCGTCCGGCGCGGCCAGGTCGGCGAACCGCACCGGCCCCGCGGGCATGACGAACTCGAGGTCGTAGCGCCCGCCGCCGCCGAGGGGCAGCTTCACCTTGCTCAGCTCGGTGGGCGCGTTCACGTCGTTGCCGTCCAGTGCGGTCACCTTGAACGGGACCCCGGCCAGGGTGAACGTCTTGAGGAAGTTGTCGGAGTTGACGAGCCTGATCCGCACCGGAGTGCCCGCGGGAACGGTCTCCCTGCGCAGCGTGTCGTAGGAGTTGAGCGAGCTGATCTCGCCCTTGTCGGTGTCCCAGACGTGCGCGGCGAGCGTGAACTCCTTCAGGTTCGCGGGTCCGGGGTCGGCCTTCTCGATCACCAGGGGGCCGAAGAGCCCCCGGCGGACCTGCACCGATGACTGCTGGTGCGAGTGGTACCAGTAGGTCCCCGTCTGGCCCGCGACCCACCGGTAGGTGTGGCTCTTGCCCGGAGCCACCGCGTCCTGCGTGACACCTGCCACGCCGTCCTCGGCGTTCGGCACGTCGACGCCGTGCCAGTGGAGGGTGGTGGGGACGTCGCGTGTCCTGTTCACCAGCGTCACCTCGACGAGGTCGCCCTCGCGCACCCGCAGTTCGGGGCCGGGAAGCTGCCCGTTGAAGACCACCGCGTCCACCTCGGCCGAGGAGCTCAGCTTCATCCTGGCGTCGGTGGCGGTGAGCGTGAAGCGCTTGTCGGGGACGCCGGTACGCGGTCCGGTGAGGTCCGCCACCGAGACCGACGGCACCTTCGCCCCGCCCGCCCCCGCGGCGAGGTGGCCGTGCCCGGACACCTCGGGACCGTCGCCGTAGGTCATCGCGTGGTCCATCATGCTGTAGCTGTCGGGCAACTTGCTGGTCTGCCAGTCCCAGGCGGCGTAGACGGCGACCAGCGCCAGCACCGTCACCGTTCCCACGAGGTTGCGGCGGGTGCGGGCCCCACCGCGCGGCATCGGCCGTACGTCCACACCGGCCGTCCGCGCCCGATGCCTGCGGCCGAGCACCAGGATCCAGCCGCCGGCGACGGCGAAGGTCAGCAGGGCCGGGATGAACAGCGGCGGCGTCGGAGCGAAGATCAGCCGCGCGAAGGCGATGAGCGCCCCGATGGTCATGGCGCGCGCCGGCAGGGTGACCGCGGGCGCGGCCGCCCGCAGACGCTGCTCGGGGGTGGGCGGGGCCTGCCGGTCGGCGACCTCGGCGACCGCGAACCGCCGGAGCCGGGGCAGGGTCAGGACGAGGGCGAAGATCGTGGGGACGGCGACCAGGGGCAGGCCGATCCACAGACGGTCCGCCGCGAACTGCGGTCCGTAGCCGCCCATGACGAGGATGGTGAACAGCCGGGCCGGCACGAGCAGGGCCCCCACCACCACGCCCACGACCAGCCTCCGGCTGCTGCGCCTGAGCTTGTGGGCGGTCTTGCTGAAGGGGAGGCGGTACAGGCGACGGGCCAGGACCGCCCAGAAGATCAGTTGCAGGATGGCGACCGTGAAGTCGTTGTTGACCTGATCGTCGTACAGCTCGATCGAGGGCTCGAACATGGGACACCTCTCTGGTGGCGTCTCTGGGATGGCATCGGCCGGCACGCGGCAGCAGATCGGCGCCGGACTCTCCGGCGGACCGGGAATCACGGCGCCGATCGACGGACTCAGTCGACGGGGGCTCAGCTCACCGGCTCGGGTTCGGGCGACCCTTCCGGCGCGCCCGCGTCGGCCTCGGCGTGGACCTTGATCGCGCGAGGCAGGAAGAAGATGAGCAGGAAGGTCAGGAAGAAGACCCCGGCGTTGTACCAGCCGGCCGCGGTCATCGCCTGGTTGAAGAGGTCGTTCCTGCCCTCATCCGCCGCCGTGGTGAAGGCGGTGCGCACGGAGGGCGGGACGTCCTGCTGGGGCGACTCCGCCTCGGCGCAGCTCGCGGGCACCGCGGTCGGATCCTTCTCCTCCGCCCGGTCCACGAAGCACCGGACGAAGCCTCGGCTCGCCTCCTCCGCCGCCGAGGCGGGCGCCCCCGCGGCCTGCAGCGCCGTACGGATCCTCGGGGTGACCGACTCGGCGACGTTCTGGGCCTGCGCGCTCACCGAGCCGAAGAAGACCAGGCCGACCAGGGCGATGCCCAGCGCGCCGCCGATCTGCTGGACCGCGCTGAGGACTCCGGACGCCGAGCCCGCCTCCGTCGGGGGGACGTCGGACACCACGGCGTCGACCAGCAGCGGGGCGACCAGGCCCATGCCGATGCCGCCGACGAGCATGCTCGGGACGTACCACCACAGGGAGACCTCGGCGCCGCCGGTCTGGATGGTGACGATGACCCCGCCCATGGCGAGGGTCATCAGGCCCGTGCCGATGTGCAGCACCGTACGGCCGAGCTTGGGCGCGAGCTGGAACCCGGTGCCGCTGGCCACGGCGATGCCGACGGACCAGGGCAGCAGGGTCAGTGCCGCCGACAGGACGGACTCACCGCGGCCCGCCTGCAGGTAGATGATGAACACCAGGAAGAAGGACACGATGCCGGCGAAGAAGGACAGGTTCACCAGGAGCCCGCCGGTGAACGACACCTTCCTGAAGAGAGAGGGAGGCACCAGCGGCGAGGCGTTCCTGCCGGCCCGGCGGCGCTGGTGCGCGCCGAAGATCAGCAGCCCGACGATGGACGCCGCCATCATGGCAAGGGTCCACACCGGCCAGTCCAGGTCGCGGCCCTGGATCAGCGGATACATCAGCAGCAGCATGGTGACCGTGATCAGGAAGCTGCCCACGAGGTCGAGCCGCAGGGTGTGCGCGAGCGGCACCCGCACCTCGGGCATGATCGCGATGGCGGCGACGAACGCGGCCACGCCGAGCGGCAGGTTGATGAGGAAGATCGAGCGCCATCCGCTGCCGAACAGGTCCGCGTTGAGCAGGAGGCCGCCCAGCAGCGGCCCGCTGATCGTCGCGAGACCGGCGACACCTCCGTAGACGGCGAAGGCGCCGCCGCGCTCCTTCGGCGGGAAGATCAGCTGGATCGTGGAGATGACCTGGGGGACCATCATCGCGGCCATCGCCCCCTGGAGCACCCGCGAGGCGACCAGCATCTCGGGCGAAACGGCGAATCCGCACAGGGCCGAGGCGAGGGTGAAGCCGCCCATGCCGAGCAGGAAGATCCGCTTGCGCCCGGCGATGTCGCCCAGCCGGCCGCCGGTGATCAGCAGTAGGGCGAAGGCCAGGGAGTAGCCGGCCAGCATCCACTGGGCCGAGGTGTAGGTCGCCTGGAGATCCTTCTGGATCGAGGGGATGGCGATGGCGACGATGGACACGTCGAGCAGGTCCATGAACGTCGCGACCAGGATGATCGCCAGTACGGCCCACCGGCGCTTGTGCGGAGGAGCCGCTTCTTCGGCGAGCCGCAGCGGCTGGCTCCCTTCGTGTTCGGACATCACTGCTCCTTGCAGACCTCGGAAGTGGAGACGATCGCGATACTGTTCTCGATCGCGATCACGCTATATCGCGATACTGCCTTAGGTCAAGATACTCCGACGCATATCGCGATATCCAGTTGTCGGCGGCGAGGCATATATCGCGACTGCCGTATCGCATCACGATGATGGCCCCGGCCGCTGGTGGCGGACTCGATCCCGCCTCGAGCGGGGCCGTGGTCGCCGACGGAACCGGCGAGGGGCCCGCTCCACCGATCCGGGAACCGGTCCGGGAACCGGTCCTGGCACCGGTCCGGTGGAGCGGCCAAGACCGGCTCCATCTCGTTCCAAGCCCTGCTCGAGTGACCTCCGGGAGGCTCGCCGTACGAGCGCGCGACAGACGGGAGAGTGCTCAATGTGCGGTATCGCCGGTCATGTTGACTTCGAGCGAGATCTGACGGGCCGGCGCGCCACGGCCACGGCCACGGCGACGGCCATGTCGGAGACGATGGCCTGCCGCGGCCCCGACGCCGAGGGGCTGTGGACGGACGGGCACGCCGCCCTGGCCCACCGGCGGCTCGCGGTGATCGACCTCGCGGGCAGCGCCCAGCCGATGGTCGCGGAGCGGGACGGCGGGGGTCCTGCCGTCCTGACCTACAACGGGGAGATCTACAACTACCGGGAGCTGCGGAGCGAGCTGGCGGCCCGCGGCCACCGGTTCCGCACCGACGGGGACACCGAGGTCGTGCTCAGGGCCTACCTCGAATGGGGCGAGGACGTCGGGAACCACCTCAACGGGATCTTCGCCTTCGCCGTCTGGGACGCCCACGAGCAGGCGCTCCTCCTGGTCCGCGACCATTTCGGCGTCAAGCCGCTCTTCTACCATCGCGGCCAGGAGGGCCGGGTGTACTTCGCCTCGGAGCCCAAGGCGCTGTTCGCCACCGGCGAGGTCGAGGCCAGGGCCGACGCCGACAGCCTCCGCGAGGCGTTCAGCCAGGTCTGGACGCCCGGGCACACCGTCTTCGCCGGCATCCACGAGGTGCGCCCCGGCCACGTCGTACGGGTGGACCGCTCGGGGATCCGGCACCGGCGCTACTGGGCCCTCCAGGCCCGCCCGCACACCGACGACCTGCCCGCGACGGTGGACACGGTGCGCGGCATGCTGGAGGAGATCATCGCCGCCCAGCTCGTGGCCGACGTCCCCGTCGGGTCGCTGCTCTCCGGAGGTCTGGACTCCAGCGTGATGACCGCGCTGGCGGCCCGGCACCGCCGCGCGGCGGGCGAGGAGCCCATCCGGTCGTTCTCCGTGACGTTCACGCGCTACACCGAGCGGTTCCGCGCCGACGAGGTCCGCGACACCCCGGACGCGCCGTTCGCCCGCATGGTCGCCGAGCATGTCGCGTCGCTGCACACGCCCGTGGTCATCACCCCGGAACGGCTCGCCGAGCCGGGCGTCCGGCTGGCCACCGTGCTGGCCCAGGACCGCCCGAGCCCGCTCGGCGACATGGACGCCTCGCTGTACGAGCTGTTCCAGCAGGTGCGCGGGCACAGCACCGTCGCATTGTGCGGGGAGGGCGCCGACGAGGTGTTCGGCGGCTACCACTGGGCGTGGGTGCCGGAACTGATCGACGTGGAGGCGTTCCCGTGGATCGCCTTCTACCAGTTCTTCTGTCCGGGCGCCGGCCTCGGCAGCGGCCTGCTCGACCCGGGCCTGCTGAAGCTGCTCGACCTGGAGGGCTACGGCGCCGACCGCTACCGCGAGGCGGTCGCGGAGGTGCCGCGGCTCCCCGGAGAGTCCGGGCGGGAACGCCGTATGCGGGAGATCACCCACATGCATCTGACCAGGTGGATGCAGCACCTGCTCACCCGGGACGACCGGATCAGCATGGCGGTCGGGCTGGAGGTGCGGGTCCCCTACGTCGACCCGCGGCTGGTGGAGTACGTCTTCAACGCGCCCTGGTCGATGAAGAGCCATGACGGCCGGGAGAAGGCGCTGCTGCGGGCCGCCGGCGCCGACCTGCTGCCCGAGCAGGTGCTGAACAGGCAGAAGAGCCCGTTCCCCGTCACCCAGGACCCCCTCTACACCCGCTATCTGAGCCGGTCGCTGACCGAGATCCTCGACGATCCCGGGCAGCCGGCCCATCCCCTGGTCGACGTCCAGGCGGCGCGCGCCGTACTCGCCGCCCCGGAGAAGCTGGAGAACGGCCCCATCGCCTGGGTGAACCGCACCCACATCGAGATGGTGCTCACCCTCAACGCGTGGCTGCGCCACTACCGCGTACGGCTGGACCTCGGCTGACGATCCCCCTCCTCGAAAGGTGCGTGATGAGTCTTCACAAGGAACTGTGGACGGCGGGCGAGGAGAGCTTCGCCGCGATCGTCGACCACCCGATCCCCGCCGGGATCAGCGCGGGCGACCTGCCCAAGGCCGTGCTGGCACGGCTCGTGGCGATCGACAGCCTGCATCTGGAGGACTACGCCCGCGCGCTGGCGCTCATCGCCGCCAAGGCGCCGACCCTCGGCGACCTGGCGCACTTCGCGGGCATCGCGATGGGCGCGGCCCGGTCGGCGGGGCCCAAGCGGCAGGCCATGCTGGGCATCCTCGGCGAGGAGCCGCCCGTCCCGCCCGCGAGTGACCGCCCGTACGGTGCCTTCCTGGCGTCCGCCGGGCGGGATCTCGGCTTCGCCGAGGCGCTCGCGGCGGTGCTCCCCCGCCTGTGGTTCCACGCCGAGCTCGGCAAGGAGCTGCAGCGGCGCTCCTCCCCCGACCCGGTCTACCGGGCGTTCATCGACGTCCATCTGCACCGGGACTACCTGCCCGTGGTCGAGGCCACCCTCGCCCTCGTGGACGCCCTGGGCGCGCGCGTCTCGGCGGCCGAGCGTTCGGCCATGGCGGCCAGGTTCGCCGAGGGGGCGCGCTTCGAGTTGGGAGTATGGGAGTCGGCTCGATAGCATCGGCTCGGCCTCGACCGATCGCGATATATGTCGCGATCTGGTCAAGGTCGAGCCGCTTTCGAGTAGCAATCCGCACAGTCGCGATATAGCGTGATAGTAGCGGCGGCACCGGCGGCCGGACGAGGAGGATCGCGATGGCGGAGTGGAGCGTTGAGGGACCGTACGAGATCGAGTTGGCCGGAGTGACCCAGGCCATCGTGCGGATCATCGACGGAGGCGTGGCCGTGGTCACCGACGAGGGGCCGTCCCTGCTCGAGGTCACCCGGGTGAGCGGCGCCCCGCTGCGGGTCAACGTGTGCGACGGGGTTCTCGAGATCCGGCACGACCTGGGCCTGCACCGCAAGTGGTACCGGGACCTGCCTCCCGCCTTCCTGCGCCGGACCGACCTGAGCCTGCGCCTCCCTCCCGGCACGCCGATCCGCGTCGAGACGGTCAGCGCCGGGATCACCATGGCGGGAAGCGGCGAGGAGACCAGCCTCACCACGTTGAACGGGGAGATAGTCATGGAGGGAGCCGGTCCCCAGCTGATGGCCAAGACCGTCTCTGGGGAGATCATCGCCAGCCACTGCCACGGGCAGGTGCATCTGGAGTCCGTCTCGGGCGAGATCACCATGATCACCGAGGCGGATCCGGTCGACGCCGTGCTCAGCTCGGTCTCCGGCGCGATCACGCTCGGGCTCGGAGGAGATCGGGACAAGGCGGGTCTGGACGTGGAGCTCTCCACGGCGAGCGGCAAGGTCGTGGCCAATCCTCCCGCCGGCGGGCGCCTTGCTCCCGCGCTCGTCCCCATCGGCCCGTCCGGGCGGGGTGCCACCGGGGTGACGCTGCGGGAGAACTCCCATCGGGACCGCCAGGTCCAGGTGCGCGGTTTCACCGTCTCGGGGAAGGTGGCGCTGGTGATCCGTACCGACGACAGAGCGGACGAGAGAGCCTCCGCCGAGGCGTCCCGTTCGGGCACGGAGGACGGCGCGTGATGGCGGCGGTGGCGTCCCCGTTCGGACACGGCCAGTTCAAGCTCTACCTCCTCGCGTTGCTGAAGGATCAGCCGCGGTACGGCTACGAGGCGATCAAGCTGGTCGAGGAGACGTTCCTCGGCGCCTACGCCCCGTCGGCCGGAGCCGTGTACCCCCGGCTGTCCAAGCTGGAGAGCGAGGGCTTCATCGTCAGCGAGCCGGACGACGGCGGCCGCAAGAGGTACCGCATCACGGCGGACGGGCAGGAGGAGCTGCGCCGGCGGGCTCCGGAGCTTGACGAGCTGACCCAGACGATCCTCCGGATCAGCGACGAGGTCCGCAGGTCGGCGCAGCGCGTACGCGACGAGGCGCGGCACGCCCCGGCGGTGCCGCGCGACCTCCCGGCGGCGGCGCCCACGGGGACGGGCGCGGCAACGGGCGCCGACGAGGTCCACGAGCAGGCGGGTGAACCCGCCTCCCGCGCCGTCACCCCGGATCAGTGGGGTCCTCGGGAGTGGCGGGAGGCCCTCTCCTGGGGCGCCGAGTGGCACCACGAGTGGGACTCCTACTTCGCCTCCGGCAAGACCGTCAAGCAGATGGAGAAGATGCTCGACCGGTTCAGGAACGACGCCCGCACGGCGGCCAGGGACGGCGTCGTGGACGGCCGCGCACTCGAGGAGTGCCGCCAGGCCCTGGGCGAGGCGCTGGTGCGGATCCGGCGCGCCACGGGCACGTAGAGCCGGGGGGCCAGGCGCACCCGCTCGTCCTTTCGAGCTCCGGATCGGCGGGCCACGGGCAGGTGGCCGCCCTTTCGGGTGCCCCTTTCGAGCGCCGGCCAAGCCGGTACCGAGGCGGGCTTGGCACCCTCGCCGTGACATGGCGCGAGCACCTTCGCGGTCTCGCGCCCACGGCAACGTAGGGAGCCCGCCATGGCCACCACGCAGACGGCCCATCCGGCGCCGGTCCCCGCCCGAACGATCTTCGGGCAACCGCGCTGGTTCGCCACCCTGTTCCTCACCGACATGTGGGAGCGCTTCAGCTTCTACGGGATGCAGGCGATTCTCTTCCTGTTCGCGGTGTCACCCGTCTCCGAGGGCGGGCTCGGCCTGTCCCCCGCCGAGGCGACCGCCCTGTTCGGCCTGTACATGGCGCTGCTGTTCATCGCCGCGGTGCCCGGCGCCTGGCTGGGCGACCGGGTACTCGGCGCCCGGCGCGCCACGCTGTTCAGCGGCATGGTGATCACCGCGGGTCACGTCTGCATGGCCCTGCCGGCCGGGTGGACGGTGTGGGCGGGGCTCGCTCTGATCATCGCCGGGACCGGCCTGCTCAAGCCCAACATGAGCGCGCTGCTCAGCGGCTTCTACGGTCCGGGCGACACCGAGCGCAGGGAGGCCGCGTTCTCCGTCTTCTACATGAGCATCCAGGTCAGCGCGCTGATCGCGCCCGTCATCACGGGATTCCTCGGCGAGACCGTCGACTGGCACCTCGGGTTCGGCGCGGCGGCCGTGGGCATGGCGTTCGGGGTGATCCAGTTCGCCGCCGGCAGGCGGCACTTCGGTCACGTCGGCGCGCTCCCCATCAACCCCGCCTCCCGGGCCGAGCGCGCGCGGGCCTTCCGCCGGGCCGGGATCTGGGCCGGTGTGGCCGTCGCCGCCGTTCTCGCCGACGGCCTCGCGGGGACCCTCAGGATCGAGCACGTCCTCATCCCCGTGGGCGTCCTGGTCCTCGCCGTGCCCGTGTTCCAGTTCCGTACGCTCCTGCGGCACCCGAGGCTGACGGCCGCGGAACGGAGCCGCGTGCTCGGCTTCGTCCGGCTCTTCCTCTCCTCCGCGATCTTCTGGATGATCTTCACGCAGTCGGGGTCGGTGCTGAGCCTGTTCGCGCGGGAGTCGGTCGACCGTGACGTCCTCGGTTTCGTGATCCCCGCGAGCTGGTTCCAGGGCGCCCATCCCCTGTTCATCCTCGTCATGGCCCCGCTCTTCGCCTACGCGTGGGTACGGCTCGGCCGGCACGCCGACGTGCCGGCCAAGTTCGCGCTCGGCCTCGGACTCGTCGGCCTGAGCTACGTGCTCATGGCACTGATCAGCCTCTCCGCCGGGGAGGGCGGCTCAGGGGGCGCGGACGGAGGGGGCACGGTCTCCCCGCTGTGGCTGCTCACGGTCTTCTTCCTGCAGGCGTGCGGCGAGCTGGCCCTGGCGCCCGTCGGGATCAGCGCGGCGGGCAGCGCGGCCCCGGCCTTCTACACGAGCCGGATGATGGGCGTGTGGTGGGTGTCAGCCGCCGTCGGCGCCGCCGTCGGCGGCCGGGTGGGGCAACTGGCCGGGGCCGTGCCCGCCCACCTGTACTACGCGTGCCTGGGCGGGGTGGCCCTGCTCGCCGGCGCCGTACTGCTCGCCCGCAGGCGGCGCCTGGCCCTGCTGCTCACCGCCGCCGATCCGGCACGGGTGTGACCTCCTCCGATCCGGTACGGGGACGCGGCGGGTTCAGCACGGAGAGCTGGGAGATGCAGCGCATCACCCGCCCGTCGAACCCCGCGTCCCCGTCCTCGACGACCGCCGCCACACCCGCGCTCCGCTCCCGGGCCGCCAGATACCCGACGGCCTCGCCGGTGTCCCCCTCGTACTGGTGGACCCGGATGAGTGTGGAGCCCCGGAGGAAGCTCGCGCTCGCGAGGATCGGCCCCTCCTCACCGGAGACGGGCGGCGCGGAGGCCAGGAGCTCGGCGGCGGCGGTCTCCGCGTCCGGGCGCAGGCCGTACCGGAGGGCGATCATGGAGGTGGCGACGCGGTCGCGACGGGCGTGCTCGTGGACCAGCGTCATGATCGAACGGCCGAAGTGGGCGCGGAAGCCGGCGGCTGTGGAGGTGTCCCTGGGGGTGGCGAGCAGCGGCGCGATGCGCCGCTCGGCCTCGTGCACCCCCGGCTGCGCCGCCATGTGACGGCCCACGGCGGCGAGGTCGCCCTCGTACTGGATGACCCGGACCATGTCGGTGTCCTGGATGAACAGGCCGGTGGCGAGCAGCCTCCCCACCTCCTTCCCGTCCTCGTCCCGCAGGACCGGCGAGTCGGCGCGGGTGAAGTTTCCCGGGGCGAAGATCTCGGCGATCTCGTCCTCGTGTCCCGGCGCGACGCCGTAGCTGATCGCGGCGAAGGGCATCGTGTCCTCCTGGTGTGATGACTGGTGTGCTGACCGGTGTGCTGGTCGGTCGTGACTGGTGGTTGGCGGGTTCGGCGGCCGACCTGGTGGCCGGCGCGGTGGTCGGCGCGGTGGGGGTCGGGGCCGGTCAGGACAGCACGACCGCGACGGCGTTCGCGGCCAGCGCGACCAGGGCGAGCGAGGTCCGCAGCATGTGCCACCCCCGCCACAGGGGCCTGGGGTCCTGCCAGCCCTCGGGGACCGCCTCGGGATCGACGGCCTTCACCCGGCGGTTGATGGGCACATTGCCCAGGTGGGAGACGAACTGGCTGGCCAGCAGCAGCACCCCCGCCACGACGAACAGGGTCCTGGGCAGCCGGTCGCCGGGCATCAGCCCGAGCCAGAGGTCGGCGACCATCGCCACGTTGACCACGATCGGCATCGTGGGGTGGTAGCCCTTGCCGAGCAGGCGATGGGTCTCGATGTAGCGCCCCGCCGGCAGGGCGAACAGGGCGGGCAGGACGCTGACGGCCACGGCGAACAGCACCCCGGCGACCACCCCGCTGGTGATCAGCGCGATTACCTCAAGTAGTTCCGGGATCACGTCCCGCTCCTCTCGACGACCCGGTACGGCGCAGCCATGGTCACGTCAGCCGGTGGAGGGTAACTCGACCGCCGCTTGAGCTGGCCCCTCGATCGGGACCTGAGCGCTCTTTGAGCAGCTCACGCCACCGTTGTGGGATCGGCCAGCGCGCGAAGCGACGTGGAACGGAGATCAGATGGACGGCAATTGGCACGGCGCCAGCACCATGACGGGGGCGCCTCCCCAGGCGCGGCCACCGGCCCAGGCCCGGCTGCTCCTGCTGACCAGCGGCAAGCGGATCTCGCAGGTGATCTACGCGCTGGCCGAGGTCGGCGTGGCGGACGTGCTCGCGGACGGGCCGCTGCCGGTCACCGAGATCGCGGAGAGAACGGCCACGGACCCGGACGCCCTGCGCCGCCTCCTCCGCTGCGCCTCGGCGGTCGGGGTCTTCACCGAGCAGGACGAGGGCGTCTACGCGCTGACCGAGATGGCCGAGGCGCTGCGGTCGGACGTGCCCGGCAGCCAGCGGGACATGGTCCTCTTCAACGGGTCGGACCTGCTCTGGTTCCCGTACGGGGAGATCGTCAGCGGCCTGCGCACCGGGCGGCCGGTGTTCTCTGAGATCTTCGGCTCGGAGTTCTTCGACCACCTGCGCGCCAACCCCGAGGCGGGTGCCCTGTTCGACCGGGCGATGACCCGGATGAGCGCCGCCACGACCGGCAGGTTCCTCGACGCGTACGACTTCGGCCGGTTCGCGGACGTGGTCGACGTCGGCGGGGGGCGCGGCCACTTCCTGGCGGGGCTGCTCGAACGGCACCCGCACGTCCGGGGGACGCTGGTCGACCAGCCCCAGGTGGTGACCGAGGCCGCCGCCGTGATGGCCGAGCGCGGCGTGGCGGACCGGGTGCGGCTGACGCCGGGCGACTTCTTCGGCGAGCTGCCCTCCGGGCACCGGGCGTACATCCTCAAGGCGGTGCTGCACGACTGGAACGACGAGGACGCCGCCGCCATCCTGAGGCGGGTCGGGGACGCCATGGGCAGCGATCCCGGGGCCCGGCTGCTCGTGCTGGAGCACGTGCTTGCGCCGGCGAACGTCTGGGACCACGGCAAGGTCCTCGACATCGACATGATGCTCCGCTTCGGCGGGCGCGAGCGGGACCTCGCCGAGTGGCGGGCGCTGCTCGGATCCGCCGGTTTCGAGATCGTCAACAGTCCGGGGGCGGGCCAGTGGACCGTCATCGAATGCCGCCGCACCGGGGCGACCGAGGCGACCGAGGATCAGGAGATTCGATGAGCGTGCACGGGAGGAGAGTCCTGCTCACCGGCGGAACGCGAGGGATCGGGCGGGCCGTCGCGCTCGGCCTGGCACGCGCCGGGGCGACCGTGGTGACGTGCGCCAGGCACGACGGCGAGGACGCGGAAGGGCTGCGCCGGGAGTTCAAGGAGATCGGCGGCGACCATCATGTCGTCCAGGCCGACGTGTCCGACGCCGGCGACGTGGACCGGCTGGTCGGCGTCTGCCTGTCGGCGGTGGGCGGGCTGGACGTCGTCGTCAACAACGCCGGCGCGATCAGCCACGCCCCGTTCGCCGAACTCGCCGTCGAGGACTGGCACCGGGTCCTGGACGCCAGCCTCACCGGCGCCTTCCTCGTCACCCAGCGGGCCCTTCCCCTGCTGGGCCACGGCGCCTCGATCGTCAACATCGGCGCCGCGGCCGCGCTGCGCGGGCTTCCCGGGCGGGCACACTACACCGCGGCGAAGGCGGGGCTGATCGGCCTGACCCGCTCGCTGGCGAAGGAGCTGGGACCGGCCGGCATCCGGGTCAACCTGGTCGCGCCCGGCCCGATCGAGACCGGGGAGGCGGACGAGCGGGCGCTCAGCCGCTACCGCCACCTGATCGCCCTCGGCCGGCCGGGCACGCCCGACGACGTGGCCGGAGCGGTGCTCTTCCTGGCCGGCGACCAGTCGCGGTTCGTCACCGGGGAGACCCTCATGGTGGACGGGGGCATCTGATGAAGGAGACCGCGCGGCGGACCGTACAGCAGGGCGTACAGCAGGGCGTGCGACAGGGCGGGGATCGGGGCGCGATCCGCGTGGTGCTCTGGTGCCGGGCGACCGGCGCCGACGTGGAGGCCGTCGAGTCGGCGTACCACCAGGTCAGCGCGACGCTGGCCGGAACCCCCGGCCTGCTCGGCAACGAACTGCTGCGATCCGCCGTCGAGCCGGACGTCTTCGCGGTCATGAGCGAGTGGGAGGACATGGCCGCCTTCACCGCGTGGGAGCGGGGGCCGGACCACCGCGACGCCACGGCGCCGCTCAGGGGATACCAGGAGCCGCACCGCGGCCGCTCGTTCGACCTCTTCCAGAAGGTGGCGGGCTACTCCTGACACGGGTTCGCCGCCCAGGCCCCTTCCCCGGGACCTGGGCGGCGAACTCGCGCTCAAGGTGGAAGCCTGATCATCCCGCCTGCCAGGACCCAGGCAAGCCCGCAGACCGGCTCCTACGGCTCAAGCCCGTCTCCAGCACGAGCAGCATCACGTATGCGCATCCTCCGCTGGTGATTCGTGAGGCGCCGGGGCGGTCAGGATGTGGACCTGGCGGCGAAGGACTCGATGGTGGCGGCGACCTCGGCGGGCGCGGACGCGTGGGCGCTGTGTCCCTGACCGTGCAGCACCACCCGCTCGGCGTGGGGCAGCACCCGAGCCAGCGCGTCGAGGCGTTCGCCCAGGTGGGCGGGACTGCGATCACCGCCGAGCAGCAGCATCGGGGTCTGGATCCCGGCATAGGCGTCGAGCCGGACGCCGAGCCGGTCCAGCGCTTCGTTGTCGTCGATCTGGTGGGAGACGAGCGGGCGCAAGCGCGGGCTGCACGCGGTGAAAACACCGGCGAGGAAGGCCATCCAGGCAGGGAGCCCTACGGTGTCCCGGATGAAGATTCGCATCGCCTTGCCGGGGTGACCGGCCGCGATGGCCTGCCGTGCGCGGGTGTTGATCTCGCCGCCGGGGCCGCCGAGCGGGTCGCCGATCACGACCGGCGGTTCGTAGAGGACGGCCCCGGCGAACGCCTCCGGCGCGGCGACCAGCGCCTCGAGAGCGACCACAGCACCTGAGGAGTGGCCGACGAGAAGGATCGGATGGGTGATCTCCCGCGTGGCGGCGAGCACGTGCTCGACCTCCTGAGGGATCGTCGCGGGGCCGGGCAGGTCCTGCCGGTACTGCCGCCGGTGCAGGCGTACCACCCGGTGGCGCGGCGTCAGCCGGGCCACCACTTTGTCCCAGGAGCGGCCGTCGTCCAGCCCTGGATGGAGGATGAGCACGGCCGGCCCTCGCCCCTCGTCCATAGCACGGACCTCTGTGCCGTCGGTTGCCGTGGTGATGATCATGTCAACCCCCTTAGCAACGCTAAGGCTAGTTTAGCGCTGCTAAGGTGTCAACGATGAGCGACCGCAGACGCCCCGGGCTGACCCGGCAGACGATGATCGACGCCGCGCTGCGGCTGCTGGACGAGGTTGGCCTGGACGGGCTGACGGTCCGGAGA
The DNA here is from genome assembly GCF_040656155.1 of Microtetraspora glauca. NCBI lineage: Bacteria > Bacillati > Actinomycetota > Actinomycetes > Streptosporangiales > Streptosporangiaceae > Microtetraspora > Microtetraspora glauca. Next base: position 231,216 of record NZ_JBFALK010000002.1, on the reverse strand, counting down.
CTCGCGGCCGAGCTGGGCGTCCAGTCGCCGGCGCTGTACTGGCACATCCGCACCAAACAGGAACTGCTGGACGGCATGGCCGACGCGATCGTACGGGCCGCCGGCATGGGGCCACCACGGCGGGAAGAGCCCTGGCAGGAGTGGCTGGCCCGGCGCGCCCGCGCCTACCGGGCCTCGCTGCTCGCCCACCGCGACGGCGCCCGTGTCGTCGCCGGTGCGGCGACGCTCAGCCTCGAGACTCTGCGGATGTTCGAGGGCGAACTCGCCGCCATGACGGATCGCGGGTTCACCCCCGTGCTCGCGGTGCGCACGATCAGCACCCTCACCCACTACATCACCGGATTCGTGCTGCAGGAACAGGCCCCCCGCCCACCCGGGCAGCCCGTCGAGGAACCGATGCCGATCCTGACGGAGTCCCACCGCGCGGGCGGCAGCCCGCTCAGCGAGGATGCCTTCGAACACGGCCTGCGCGTGATCATCACCGGGACGGCCGCCACGCTGGGATGAGGCATCGGGGTGCGATCGAACTCTCCCCGATCAAGGCCGCCGACAAGCCGCGCCACCTGTGTCGGATTCCCACTCAGCGTCTTGACCACTGCCACCCTCGATTGGGTCCGCTCAGCGGTGCCGTGTGTCCACGTCGATGAGCGGCGGTTCCGTCCGGATCTGCCGCTCCGTACCCCCCGGGCACAAGCCCACGGCCCGACTGCCCGCTCGAAGCGCCGTCGATCCCGGTGACCGACCCCGAGGGCAACGAGTTCCGCCCGGACCGACGGAAGGGAACGACATCCCGGCCGTTCCTGTGGAAGACGACCGCGGAGGAGATCCTCGAATCCCTCGCATGAATGTCGCCGGCGAATTTCAGGCCCGGGACACTAGCGTTCCGCGCCCAGCGGGGCCGGCCAGGCGGCATAGCGGCGCAGCCCGTACAGCAGGGGGTCGCGGCGCGCCTCCTGCCGGATGAGGCAGGCCTCCCCGAGCACGATCACGTGGTCGCCGACCGCCTGTGTGCCGACGACCCGGCAGTGCGCGACCGCGTGCGCGTCGTCGATCAGGTGCGGCCCGGCTGCGTCGGGCCCTGCCTGCCAGCGAACCCGGTCGAAGCGGTCCGGGTCGCCGGAGGCGAACAGCCCGGCCGTGTCCGCCGCGCCCTCGTGCAGCAGATTGACGGCGAAGGTCAGCCGCCGTGTGATCGCCTCCAGGGTGGGGCTCCCGTACCGCACGCAGACCAGGAGGACCGGCGGGGTGAGCGTCACGCTGCACACGGACGAGCACGTCATCCCCTTGGGCTCGCCGTCCGGTCCGAAGGTCGTCAGGATCGCGACGCCGGTGGGGAATGCCGCCATCAGCGCGCGGAAGTCCGCGGGGCTGGCCGTGGAAGACGGTCGCCCGACGGGTTGTGCCGAAGGATCGATCACCTCGTACCTCCTGATCAGGGGCCACGCGACGAGGCCGGCGGCCGGGGCCGATGACCGGACCGGTGACCGGACCGGCGACCGGGGCGCGGCGGCCCCGCGCGCGGCGCCCACCCGGGCGCGCGCGCTGGGCCGCGAGGCGTCCCGCCTCGTCACGACGGGTCACGACGGGTCGCGCGTGGGTCGCGCGTGGGTCACAACATCCCGATGTAGCCGGCGATGTGGCGGCCCGCCCAGCTGTCCAGGTCGTTCAGAAGCTGGGCGTTCAGCTCCGGATCCGTCCGGAACGCCTCCAGCGCCCGGCTCTGCGTGAGCGCCCGGGAGACCAGCGCGTCACCCGCCTTCCTTCGGGCCCACCAGTCCTCGATCGGCTCGGCGCGCTGGAGCAGGCGGGCGGGCACCTTCTGGCCCAGGAGGATGTTGTCGATCCCGGCCAGGCCGAAGAACGTGGGCGCCGCCCCGAGAGCGAGGTCGAGGATGTACGGGTCGCGCCGGGTGAGCGGCGCCCCGTTCTGGTAGAGCGCGAGCAGCGGCTGGAAGCCGGAGATGTCGCACCGCTCGCGGACGTCCTTCCAGAACTCCGTGTCGAGCCGGGTGTTGAACTTGTAGTGGATCGCCAGGAACCAGCGGATCGCGTCCCAGCGCTGCCCGAGCCCGATGTTGACGACGTCCCGGGCCTGCTCGTCGGACCAGGAGGCCGGGAGCACGCTGGTCAGCGTCTGCACGGCGAGGGCGATCATCAGCAGGCCGGTGGACTCCAGCGGCTCCACGAAGGCGTAGGAGTTGCCGATCGCCATCACGTTCCCGCGCCAGGCCTTGTCGTGCCTGCCGCTGCGGAAACGCACCTGCCGCAGTCCCTCGATGCCGGGGAACCTCTCGGTCAGCTCCTTGTGCGCCTCGTCGTCCGACAGCGCCGACGACGAGTACACGTACCCCAGGTGGTCGCTCTGGGGGGTCGGGATGTTCCAGCACCATCCCGCGTTCATGGTCGTCGCGGTGGTGTAGGGCTTGAGGTGGCCGCCGTTCTCCAGGTTGCCGGTCACGGCCGAGTCGGTGAACAGGCTGCCGGCGTAGCTGTGGAAGGGCGTGTCGAGCGCCTTGCCCAGCAGCATGGACCGGAAGCCGGTGCAGTCCACGTAGAAGTCGTACCGGAGCTCGCGGCCGTCGGTCGTCCGCACGTGGTCGACCCACTCGTCGTCGCCGAGCACGACGTCGTCGAGTCGCGCCTCGACGTGCCGTACGCCACGCTGCTCCGCCAGCTCGGTCAGGAAGGCGACGAACCGGGCGTTGTCGAGGTGGTAGGCGAAGGGGAGGTACTTCATCAGCGACACGTACTTGCCGTCGATCTCGTAGACCCCGGCGCGGTCGGCCATCATCATCAGCGACTGCACGGTGAAGCCGTTGACCGTGTTCTCCGCCTCAAGGGCTCCGAGCGCGCCGATCGAATGGTGGTGCCAGTCGAACGTGGCCATGAACCCGTCCGGGTCGGGGCCCCAGTCGAACTTGATGCCGAGCTTCCAGGTGGGCTCCACCTTGCGGTAGAGCTCCATCGGGTCGATGCCGAGGAAGTGGTGGAGGAACATCACCATGTAGGAGACGGTGGCCTCGCCCACCCCGATGATCGGGATCTCCTTGGACTCGACGAGGGTGACGTCGAGCCAGGGGCGCTTGGTCTTCAGCGCGAGCGCCGTCATGTAGCCGGCGGTCCCGCCGCCGATCACCCCGATGCTGCGGATGGCGCGGGGGTCGTCGTCGGACGGGCGGAAGCGGTCGCTCTCGACCTTCTCGTGGTGCTCGGTCAGGGCCTTCGGGGAGACCCCCGCGGGCGCGCCCGGCCAGCCGGGTGTTCCGCCCAGCCATGCCTTCACGCCGGCCGACTCCTGCTCGGTGAGCGTTTCCAGCAGCACGTCCAGCGGAGTCTGGCCCCCTGGCCCCATCGCGCCACTCCAGTGTTGCATCTTGGCACTCCTGACATCGGGAATCTCGGCCGCCCGGTCGGGACGGCCGGGGACATCGGGTGGGTGAGATGTCGCGCGTTCCTCGCCCGCGTCTCACTGTGGTCACCGGGCCTCGGATGCCGCTGGAGAGCCGCTCGGAGAAGGTTCTCGACCGGTCGTCCACTCCGCTCCGAGCGTGTACGGACATCCTTCGGGGACGCGATACCGACCGCAGGAGGCTGCCGCCGTGTCCGAAGGTGACGAGAGCCTGCCGTGGCGCCTCCTGGCCCGGGCTGCCATCGGGGTGATGAAGGCGCTGGCGGCGTACGGCAGGACGGTCTACAGCCTGCCCGTCCCCGTCCCCGTCCCCGCTGACGGCGACGGCGACGGCGACGGCGACGCGGTCACCGTGCCCGACGACCTGTCGGAGCTGGAGGAGCGCTGGCCGGAGGCATGGGTGGATGACTGACCGCCCGTGCCGGCGGTTCCGTGGAGACTCACCGGCACGGGCGGCGCTGTGGGGCAGCCGTACGGCGGGCGTCGCGGGAGCCGTACGGCGGGCGTCGGACGCTGTACGGCGGGCGTCGCGGGGGGCGTGCGGCGAGCCCGGTACGGGACGGCGGTACGGAAGGCGGTATGGGATGGCCCGGACTCAGGCCCTGGCCAGCACCATGGCGCTCTGGAACCCGCCGAAGCCGCTGCCGACGCTGAGCACCGCGTCCATCGTGTGCTCGCGGGCCGTTATCGGCACGTAGTCGAGATCGCACTCGGGGTCGGCGTTGTACAGGTTGGCCGTCGGCGGCACGGCCTGCCGGTCGAGCGCGAGCGCGCACGCCGCGACCTCGATCGAGCCGATCGCCCCGAGCGAATGGCCGATCATCGACTTGATCGAGCTCACCGGGACCTCGTACGCCCGCGCGCCCAGACTGCGCTTGAAGGCCGCGGTCTCGTGCCGGTCGTTCTGCTTGGTCCCAGAGCCGTGGGCGTTGACGTAGTCGATGTCGTGCGGCCCGATCCTGCCCTGGTCCATGGCGACCCTGATGGCCTCGGCCATCTCCCTGCCGTCGGGCTTGAGCCCCGTCATGTGGAAGGCGTTGCTGCGGCTCGCGAACCCGACGATCTCGGCGTAGATGTGCGCGCCGCGGCGACGCGCACGCTCCGCGTCCTCCAGCACCAGGACGGCGGCGCCCTCTCCGAGGACGAACCCGTTGCGCCGGGCGTCGAACGGCCTCGACGCGTGCTCCGGATCGTCGTTGTTCGGCGACGTCGCCTTGATCGCGTCGAAGCACGCGGACGTGATCGGTGAGATGGGCGCGTCGGTGGCGCCCGCGATGACGACGTCCGCCGCGCCCTCGCGGATGATCTCCACACCGTGGCCCACCGCGTCCAGGCCGGACGTGCACCCCGTGGAGATCAGCGCCGTCGGCCCCTCCGCGCCGACCTCCCAGGCGACCTCGACGGCGAGCGTGCTGGGCACCATGTATCCGTACAGATGCGGGACGCCGTGGCGGTGGTCCACCAGCCATTCGCGTCCCTCGTCGGAGAGCACGGCGTACTCGGTCTCGAGGCCCATCGTGCATCCGACCGCGCTGCCGATGCTCACCGCGATCCGGCCGGGGTCCAGCGCCGCAGGTTCCAGGCCGCTGTCCGCCACGGCCTCGCGGGTGCAGACCACGGCGAACTGCGCGGCGCGGTCCATCCGGCGGATCTCCCGTCCGGTGAGACCGGCCGCGCGCGGGTCGAAGTCCACCTCCGCCGCGATCCGCGACCGGAACCCGGAGGGGTCGAACAGCGAGATCCTTCGCGTCGCCGTACGGCCGGCGGTGAGCAGTTCCCAGAACGGCTCCCGCCCGACCCCTCCCGGTGCCACCGTGCCGATCCCCGTGACGGCGACGCTCCGTGACATCACGATCCCCCCACGACCGGATCGGCCAGGTCGGGCCGGGGCAGCGTCTCGGTGTCGACATGGCCGAGCTCGGGCCTCGGCGCCAGCGGGGACAGGTGGAACACCACGTGGGCGGTATCCGCGCCGACGTTGCGCAGCCGGTGCCTGGTGCCGATCGGCACCAGGAGCGAGTCCCCGGCGCCCAGCTTCACCGGCTCGCCGTCCAGAGCCATCTCCAGCTCCCCGGAGACGACGTGGAGGAACTCCTCCGAGTACGGGTGGTAGTGCTCGGCGACGAACTCGTCCGGCGAAAGCCGGAGCACTCCGCCGAATCCCGATGTGCAGCCGACCGTCCTGGGACTGAGCGTCACCCTGATGTCGCCGCCGCGCCGGCGGTTGGCCGCCACGCTCTCCAGATTGATCGGCAGCCCGCGTGATTCGTTCACTGGATCCTCCCCTCGTCCGCCGTCCACACGTAGAACGACGTGGCCATGGCGTCCTTCGGCTCCTTCCAGCCGGGGTCGTACGGCGAGACGAACTCCGTGAGCCTGGTGTTGATGTCCTGGTAGAGCGGGTGGCTCCGTGCCTTGTACAGACGCGGGGAGATGTCCTCGTCGGCCTCCACGAGGTGGAAGTACAGGTCGTGGAAGGCGAAGAGCGAGCGTCGCGACACGCCGATCATGTGGGGCAGCCCCGTCGCGTCCGATTCGGCGAAGACGTCCGCGATCCGGCCGGGATCATCCGTCTTCAGCCTCGCCACTATCAACGTGCGATGCACCGTGACCTCCTGTGGGTCTCTACCAGCGGTGCGGCCAGTGTCGCCACCGCCGCTGGAGACCGGCTCGAACCGGGCTAGACGGGCGATGGAGCGGCGCCGGGGCATCGCCCCACCGGCCGTCAAGCACGCCTCGAGCCGCCGACCCGACCCTCGGAGGACGCCCTCGCGCCGATCGGCGTACGCGCGACGACAGGAGATGTGATGGCCACCCATCTGGTGACGACCCTGCTCATCGGCCTCGCGGCGATCGTCGCCCTCGCCTCCGCGCTGGGCGCCGTGGCCCGGCGCGTCGACCTGCCACCGGTGATCGGCGAGGTGTTCGCCGGGATCCTGCTCGGCCCGACGCTGTTCGGCGGGGCGGTGACGGAGACCTTGTTCCCCACCGACATCCGCCCGTTCCTCGCCGCGCTCGCCAACGTCGGCGTGGTGGTGTTCATGTTCCTCGTCGGCCTCGAACTGAACCACGGCCAACTGCGCCGCGGCCTCGGGGTGGCGGCCACGGTGTCGGCCGGTTCGATCGTGGTGCCGTTCACGCTGGGCGCGGCGCTGGCGCTGGCGCTGGCCGACGGTCACCCGGTCCCCGACCGTCTGGCGTTCGTGCTCTTCATGGGCGCCGCCATGTCCGTGACCGCGTTCCCCGTGCTCGCCCGGATCCTCACCGACCGGAACATGCACCAGACCCCGACCGGCGGTCTCGCCCTGGCGTGCGCGGCCGCCGACGACGTGCTCGCCTGGTCGATCCTCGCCGTCGTCGTCACCGTCGTCGGCACGGGCGGCGAACAGTGGCGGATGCTGCTCCTGGTGCCCTATCTGGCGCTGATGTTCGGCCTGGTCCGCCCGCTGCTCAGGAAGCTGGCGGCCGCGGGCGGATCGCCCGGTCGGCTCACCCCCGCCAAGCTCGGCGCCGTACTCGTCGGCCTGCTGCTGTCCGCGTGCCTGACCGAGTGGATCGGGCTGCACTTCATCTTCGGCGCGTTCCTCTTCGGCGCCGTGATGCCGCGTGAAGCAGCCGAGCAGATGCGTGCGGAGATACTCGACGGCCTCGGGCAGTTCACCGGCGTCCTGCTTCTGCCGATCTTCTTCGTCGTCGGCGGCCTCAACGTCGACCTGTCCCGGATCGGCGCGGCGGGCGTCGGAGAGCTCGGCCTGATCCTGCTGGTCGCGATCGGCGGCAAGTTCACGGGCGCCTTCCTCGGCGCGCGCATCCACGGGCTGCGCGCCCGCCAGTCGGCGACCCTCGCCGCGCTCATGAACACCCGGGGGCTCACCGAGCTCATCATCCTGAGCGTCGGTCTCCAGCTTCACCTGCTGGACCGCACTCTCTATTCGTTGATGGTGGTCATGGCCCTGGTCACGACGGCCATGACCGGGCCGCTGCTGAGGCTGTTCCACCCCGTGCCGTCCACGCCCGAGGTGGCGGACGTCCGCCAGCCCGTGTCGTGACGGCCCTGCGTCACGAGGCCCGGTCAGCTCCCCATGACGTGAAAGCCGGCCGGGCACCCGCGTCGTGAAGGCCGGCTAGATGTCCCCCGACATCGCGCGTCCCAGGCCGGCCAGGGCCTCGTACGCGCTGCGTCCCTCCGCGACGGCCTCCAGCTCGAAGACACCCACCGATGTGGGCGGGTAGCCGATGAGCTCGACCGCCCTGCTCACCCGCGCGGGACCGTCCATGTGCGCGGCGGAGTCCCACAGGTAGATCGCCCCCCACACCTGGCGATCCGGATTGGCGAACCACAACTTCAACCTCATGCCGTCGAGCAGGGAGTACGCGTCCACCGCGTAGTCGCGCAGGTACTCGCGAAGGCTGTCCACGGTCTGGGCGGATCGGCTGAGATCCCACGCGACGATCGAGACGTACATTGCCGTGCTCCTCGCTCAGGGGAAGGGGTGCGGGTGGGGGTTGATACCGGCCGCGCCCCCTGCGGGACGCAGCCTCGGCAGGCCGTGCACCCGCCGGTACGCGTGTCCGAAGGTCATCGGCACCATGCCGGGGATGACGACCTTGACGCAGGAGAGGCCGCCGATCCGGTGCTCGGGCGTGGTCTGGTCCACGACGACCACGTCCAGGCCGCTCGCGAGATAGCGGTCGAGCAGCGCGCCCAGGTCGTCCCGGAGGTCGGCGTTGCGGAAGGCCGCGATGTCTCCCACATCGGCCGTCCGGCGTACCTCCGGCGAGTCGAGGAGGAACCCGAGCCGTGCGGCCGCCCCCGGGTCCCCGTAAAGAGTGGAATGGTGCGCCATGTCCGTCACCAGAGACGGATCGTCCGCCATCCTCCGCGCGAGGTCGCGCTGGGCCGGATGGCGGCGGATCCGGTCGGTGAGGATCGGACCGAGCTCGCTCAGCGCGTTCTCCACCGCGCGTTCGGGATCGAGATGGGCGCCCGCGGCGCACACCGCCGCCGGCCGCTTCCCGTCCCCGATCGGGTCGACCGCCATCGCCCAGACGCACGGGACGCCCTGCTCGCGTGTGGTGTCGAAGGCCATGATCCGGTAGCCGGTCTCATGCTCGATCGCCTCGGCGACCAGGGATGTGGACTGCCCGGCGGAGCCGAGGTCGATCCGGGGCGCGGGCGTGCGGAGATACCACGTCATGAGGAAGGCGTCCCGCTCGGCGACCTCCAGGACGCCGTGCAGGATCGCCTCCTCCAGGCAACCGCCGAGCGCGCACCCGTTGGAGGTCTCGTACACGAAGGGCCCGTCCGGGTCGCCCACGGGACGTGTCCGGTAGTACGCGTAGGACTCGGGGACCAGGATCGGTTCGCGGCGGGCGAAGGAGTACCCCCACACCCACGGGATGGAGGTGGTTTCCCGGAACGGCGGATGGCGAAAGCCAGGCGCCCGGTGCCATTCCTCCGGGTAGAGCCCGAGAAGCCGGGGATCGAGCGCCCGGTCCGCGATGTCGGCGTACGCGGCGCGGACGGCGGTGCGCTTCCCGCCGGGACGCATGCCGCCGTAACGCTCCAGGGCCTCAAGCAGCGCGGTCAACCGGCTGCTGCGATATCCGCGGCTGCGGCCGTAGCCGTGCTCGACCCCGCCGTCCCGCAGCCCCATGGGAGCTCCGGCGACGGGGAGACCGCCGTCGTCGCTCTCGACGACCTTCCGGATGAGGCCCGTCTCCTCGTCGACGTAGAGCGCGAGGAGGTCGTCCAGCTCGTCGGCCACGTCCCGGATCCGGTACGCCCGTGGGCCGAGTTTGGGCCGCGGCACCGACGTGATCTCCGCGAGCGCCGCCGCGTCCATGGGCAGGCCACCGCAGTCCGGGCAGAGCGGATCGGGCAGGACACGGTGCTCCCCGACCCGCAGGGTGTCCAGATCGACATAGAGCAGCGCCCCTCGGGTGCGCATACGCGCCGGATCCACGGCCAGCAACTCCAGCTCGCCCCCGACGAGGGCCGCCACGAGGAAGGCGGCCTGCGGGGTGAGCCACGAGGACGGCCGCTCCGCGAGCTCCGCGCCGTGCCGTTCCCGTACGGCCGCGTGACCGAGGGAATCGGGGCGGGCCAGCCGTCGGCGGAGCTCCGCGCAGCTCCAGCAGCCCGGTACGCCGGGGAGCTCCACGGGACCGAGGACGACCCGGCCAAGCTCGGCATGGACCCCGAGCCACGGCACTCCCACTTGGGCGCAGGCCTTGCGCAGGCCGGGGCGGCCGCCGACGTCCCAGGCGTCGCTCGCCACGACGACCGGAACGCCGACCGGAACGCCGACGCTCGCGACGTCTCCCGGCGCGAGACAGGGATATCGAAGAACCTCACCGGAACCGGACAGCACCTCGGCGATCGCGTCGGCGATGAGCCCGTCGCCGAGCAGGACGGCGCGAGGCCCGTGCTCACTCATGCCCCGGCACCTCACGCCCTGCCATCAGGTGCCCCGGTACCCCACGCCCCTGCGCCTCACGAACTGACACCGCAGGAGCCGGCATCTCAGGCCCCGGCACCACGTGCACGGCGTACGGCATGACGTCGGCGACCTCCGGATCATGGTCGAGCGGGACTGCCACGGGCCGCATGCCCCGGCGCTCCAGCGCGGCCACGATGTCCGCCACGGAGACGGGGGGACGGACCTGCCGCGTGATCCCGCTCGTCGCTCTCTCCGGGAGGCGTGCCCGCGCTCTCTCAGGGAGTCGTGCCCGTGGTGTGGGGGCGTATCCCGGACGTCCGTCGGCCTGGGACTGGGACGTGAGCACCGCCTGTTCCAGCGCGTCGCGTATGGCGTCCTCCATCGTCAACCCGGCGGCCTCGCCCGCCACGGAGCCGTCCAGACTGCACACCACGGCGGGCACCCCGAGCGGCCCGGTGATGTCGTGGAGCGCGACGGCCCGCCCCGTCGCCGCGAGGATGGCCCGATACCGGTCACCCCGCGCGTCCAGGGGCATGGCGGTGAGGTCGAGCCGCGAGCGGAAGGCGCCCAGCGCGGCATCCGGGTCGACCTCGTCCACCCCCAGCTCGCCCGAGGCGAGATGGCCCGAAGCCGATTCCTCCGAAACCAGCTCGTCCGAGGAGAGATCGGGACGGCCTGACGCTGGATCATTCAGAACGAGATGGCCCGACGTGAGGTCACCCAGAGCCAGGTCGCCCGAAATGAGGCCCCCCGGGTTCACGCCGTCCGGGTTCACGCCGTCCGGATGCGGGTCGTCCGAGCGCAGGTCAGCCGAGTGCAGGTCGTCCAGGGTCAGGTTGAGGCACAGACCCAGCAGGCCGGTCACGATCGCCTGCCGCCAGGCGTACCCGGCCGCCACTCCGGAGGTGACCGGGGCGGCGGCGCCGAGCCCAGGGAAGACGGCGAGGGCGTTCACGAGGATCGGCTCTCCGTCAACGAGGCCACTCCCCCATACGTATCCCGTGACCCGGCCGGATCTCAGGTTCGCCATGGCCTCCCAGGGGTCGTCGTCCGGCCCCACGAGCGCTTGTCCGTACGCGTCAACGAGCCGCCGTGGATCGACAGCCAGCGCGCCGTACATCGCGAACGCCTTGAGCGCGGCGGCCAGGCGTGCGGCGGGGAAGTCCACGCCCGCTCCCGTGACCACCGGCCTCGCGGACCGGGCATCCGCGCTCACCCCAGAGACCGCCGACCCCGCCGACCGGACATCCGCGCTCACCCCAGGGGCACCCGGCCTCATGGACCGTACGTCCGATGAGGCGAGGAGGCGGGCCGGGTCCGACACCTCGATCTCGCAGACGTGCAGGGGAATCTGTGCGTACTCGCGTTCGGTCGGCCGGCCGAGCACGCCCGCCCGGGGTCCCACGTAGGCCATCGTCCGGCGGGCGAGCGACTCGGCGTCGAGGGCGGGGCCCCGGACGAGGGCGCTGACGCGCTTCACGAGGTCCTCGGCCGTTGCGGGCTCGACCGGCACGGTGAACGGGTGCGGGACGAACGTGTGCGACTCGGTGCGCAGCGTCATGAGGTCCGTCCGCGTCATGCGCGCCGCCTCGTCCGCGTCGAGAAGGCCGGTGACCGCTTGGAACGCCCGGTGGACGAGCTGGGCGGCCAGGACGGCGGCGACCGGCCCCTCCAGTGCTGGGTACGAGGCGGTGCTGCCGCCCGCGAAGGCCAAACCGCCCTCAGACGAGGCGGTGCCGCCGTCCGCCACGACCGCGCCGCCATCCGCGTTGGCGTGCTGCCGGGACAGGACGCGGAGCCAGCCTGAGGTCCAGCTCGGTCCTCCGGCGGTCACCCGGCCGATGGGCCCCATCCACGCGGCCTCCCCCACGACGACCAGTTGGACCAGCCGCGCTCGCCCGCCCGTACAGATCCGGTCGATTTCCCGCGCACGATCGGGGCGATCGGAGACGTGAACGACCAGGTCGGCATCGCTCAGCCGTGCGGCAAGCGACCCACCACACAGGTCATCTGGCGGCGTCACGAACGACCCGTCACGCGGCCCGCCCAGCCGCGTCATGAACGACCCGCCACGCATGTCGCCCGGCGATGCGGCGAACGACCCGCCGGAAAGGTCGTGCGAGGGTGGCCGGTCGGCTCGCTCACCGGGCTCCGGCGGCACCACACCGGGCTCCGGCGGCACCGCACCGGGCTCGGGCGGCACATCACCGGGAGGAGGATCTCGGAGGTCGATCACCCGTATCGATCGCAGGCCGGACCGGAGCGCCGCCTGGGCCGCGGCTGCGAGCAGAGGGCCCTCACCCACCACCACAACGGACTGATCGCGATAGCCGCGCAGCGTACGGGTGCCGGAGCCGGTGAAATGGTCCAGATACCTGTGGAGCGCCGATTCCCTGTCCGGAGGCGGAGCTGACGGAGCCTCGCGCGTCCTCTCCGTGACCACGTCGCGGGAGATCAGGTCGGTCAGGAAACGCTCGACCATCTGACGCCGTTCCGGCGCCAGATCGGCCGTCAGTTCCGCCATGGTGAACCTGCCGTCCAGGTACGGCGCGAGCCGTACCAGCAGCTGATGGACGGACCCGCCGGTGAAGGAGACAGGACCCCGATGGGTGAGGACGTGGAGCCCCTCGGGAGAAGCGGCGTAGTAGACGTCGGGGCGTAGGAGCAGGCCCATGTTCTCCTCCACAAGGTGTGATCAGGTGAGGGGGCGGCTGCCGAGCGCGAACTCGCCGACGCTGCCCTCGTCAAGGTCCTCAAGCCCGGTGGCGGCGGCGAAGGCCGAGGCGTCACCGCCGCCCAGCGCGCACGCCGCCAGTCCCATGGCGGTGGCCGCGAGGTACATGGTCTGCTGCAGCACGCCGACGTGTTTGAGTACCAGCGAGTACGGCATCTCCTGGTAGGTCAGCATCAGGCGGCCGAACCGCGCCGCCATGATGATCAGCACCTGGGGCCGCGTCTCCGTCCCGGCCGCCCAGCCCGCCGCCATGAGCAGCCGGTCCACTTCAGGACCCGCGGGCCGTACCAGCCGAAGCCGATGTTCCTGCGCGTCGTAGTGGTACATCCCCGGAGTCAGACCGGAGGCCAGGCGGACGACGGGATACAGCTCCAGTTCGTGTGCCGCGCCGCCCGAAGGATAGGGGCGGTCGAGCTTCTCCTCGCCCTCCTCCATGCGGCTCCCCCGGATCCGGGCACAGCGGTAGAGCAGCTCGCCGAGCTGGGCGACCGTGATCGGGTTGTCGTCGTCGTGGACGCGCGTCGATCGGCGGTCCTCGACGACGGCCGCGAGCGGAGGGTCCAGGCGCCGCAGCGCGTCCACGTCCGGCCGGGGAAGATCGACGGAGATACCGGAGTACGCGGTACGACGAGCGGGCAACGGGTCGAAGACGCCCTTTCCCCAGGACGTGCGTCCCCAGCCCCGCTCGGGCGGCAGCCGGTCGCGCATGCGGGTCCGCTCGTGGAACCACAGCTCGTGCGGGGTCCACTGCCGGAGGTTCCTCGCGGTGTCCTCCGAACCTCCCGCCGGTATGACGAGCCCGGCCCAGCGTAGGTCCCGCAGCGTCCGTGCCACCGCCGGAGCGGGCAGCGATCCGACCGCGTCAGCGGCCGTCGGCTGCGCCAGCCCGCCCAGCAACGCCATCACGCGGGGATCGTGCACGCGGACCCGCCCCCACGCCAGCGGCGATTCCAACGTCATCTGCCGCTCATCCCTGCGGATGACCGCGAAGCGTGACAGGACGAGTTCCTCCCCGGCCGATTCCATCGACGACGGAGGCGGTGGAGGCGGGCACAGCGCGCGCAGGGTGTAAAGAGGACGGCCCCGGTAACCGACAGTCGTCTCCAGCCAGCCTCCCCTGAGCAGAACGTCAAGGAGTTCGCGAGTGGTGCCGCCGACATCGTCGAGAGCGATGACGCCGTGGCGGGCGCCCGTGACACCGTGAGCCTCACCGAGGACACCGTGAGCAGTGGAAGCAGCAGCGGAAGCGGTGGTGTCGGTGTCGGTGTCGGTGTCGGTGTCGATGTCGATGTCGATGTCGATGTCGATGTCGATGTCGGTGTCGATGACGGTGTCGATGACGGTGTCGATGACGGTGTCGATGACGGTGACGGTGTCGGTGTCGGTGTCGATGACGTCGTGCCGTGCCGCCAGGTCGAGCAGCTCCCGGAGCGTCGCCGTCTCCGCCGCGAGCCTGCGCAGCAGCGCACGCCGTCCCGCGTCCAGTCGCCCCAGTGACTGCCCGCGGCCCCAGCGCTGCACGAGGTGCACCGTCCCACGATCGTCCACGACGCTCCACACACCGGGTCGCAGTCGCAGCCTCTCCTCGCAGTCGTCTGTCGTCACGAGGACGCCTCCCGGTGAGTGTCGAATCGGGCACTGTCGCCCTGGGCGGTATCCCCGTGGCCGGAGCCGAGCCGGTCCGCGTCCACCTGGCCGGAATCGAACCGGCCAGTGTCGGACCCGGCAGAGTCGAACCCGGCAGAGTCGAAGACGGCAGAGTCGAAGACGGCAGAGTCGAAGACGGGCACCCGCTCGACCGGCACCGAGGCCACGTCGAGCGCCGAGACGCCGAAGTGGTCCTCAACCGTGCCCGCGATCAGATGGCACAGCAGATATCGCTCCACCGGCGTCACCCCCAGCCGGGTCAGGTGGAGATAGGTGTAGTTCGTCATGAGGCGGTACACCGTGAACCAGGTGGCCGAACGGGTCTCGGCCCAGGCCGGGGTGGAGTACAACTCGCGGTGGAACGGGCTGTCATCGGACGTTCCCGTCCAGGTCGACCGCCGGGACGCGCCGTCGGGATCCAGAGAGAGCCGGCCCTCCTCGATGTATCGCGCCGCCCTCGGCCGGAACGGGGCGAGCGCCTCCACCCAGGCACGCGCGTACGGCGTGGCCAGAGCGCTCCGGTCCAGTCTCGCGTCGGGTTCCGGCGCCCACCCATCGGGTGCCTTCGCGTCCAGCGCCGCGAGCACCGCGCGCAGCCGTGCCGCGAGCTGCCCCGCGTTCCTCCGCCGGTGCTCCTCCCAGCCGTGCCGCAGTCCGCGCCCTTCGGGATGCAGTTCGAGGAACGCCTCGGCGTGCGAGCGGAAGGAGACGAACCCATTGGCGACGCCGATCCCGGACAACGCGTGCGCCGTGGCCACCATGAGGTCGAAGGCGATGCCGAGCCGCTGCCCGCCCCTCCTGACGGCATCGGTCATCTGGAAGGCCAGATCCGTCGTGACGGCGTAGAAGTCAGCCAGCAACTCCGCCGCCTCGATGCCGCCCAGCGTGTGCAATCGCCGGTCATACTCGGCGCGCCGTACGGAATTGTCCTGATACCAGGGCAGGAGCGGCCCCGGCTCGTCCTCCAGGTCGGCGAGCCGCCGGTGGAGGGCCAGATATTCCTCGGGGACCAGCCGGGCCGTGGACGGCTGTCTCTTCAGGAAGCCGCCGATCACCTCCTGTACGGCCGGCCACACCAGGCGGTCCACGGTCCGTGCGTCGGCGTATACGTTGACCCGCACATGCGGTCCACGCTTCCAGTGCCGCACGTAGAAGGCGCCTTCGACCTGCCCGCGAAGCCGGGCGAGGAGCGGGCGCACGCCGTCCAGGATCAGGTCGTCCTGGACGCCGTGATAGTGGATGTGGAAGCTCTCCCAGCTCATCGCGGCACTCCATCACCTCGAACGGCCGCGTCGCCCACACTGAGCTCCAGGTCCACGGCGCGTTCTGTCATCCCGGCGGACCCCGTCTCTCCGGCGAGTTCGCTCCTCTCAGCGAACCCCGCCTCCTCGGCTGGTTCTGTTCTCTCGGCCGCCCCCGTCTCTCCGGCGAACGCCACGACGGCGCGGGCGGCCATGCCCCGTACAGCGGCTTCCTCGCCCGGGGAGACGCCGAGCCGGTTGCACACCAGATGGGCGCAGATGTCCGTCACCGCGACCGCACGTACTCGGGGGATCTCGGCCGTGACCTCCCCGGATCCCTCCCATCCGCGCTCCGGGGGGACGAACGCGCGTGCGGCGATCTGCGCCTCGAGCACGTCGGTGAGGGTCCGGACCGACCGGGACCACGAGGCGAGCGACCCACCGTCCGCCAGCTCCGGCGCGTGCCGCGCGAGCCGGGCCAGCCGGGCCATGTCCCGCGCCAGGCTGAGAAGCGGACCACGCCGCGCCTCGAAAGCCGCGTCCGGCCGCCACCCCACCTCCCCCAGCGTCTCGGCGGCACTCGTTTCGCCCGCCTCCCCGAGGCCACTGCCGCCTCCGGCGCGTCCGAAGGCGGGGACGGCGAATTCGGCGACGTCAGCGACGTCAGCGGGATCGGGCCGGCACGCGAACCACGCGAGCAGGATCATCGCGAACGCCGCCGTGGCGCGCCGGGCGGGCGACGCCTCCCTCCGCAGCACCGACATCGCGATCGCGCTGGACTCCGTGAAGTGCCGCTCCACGGCCTCCATCGAGGCTCCGTCGCCGTACCGACGGTGTTCCCGCCGGTACGGCACGAACGCGAGCGTGTCGGTGGGCCACAGGCGCGGCGAGTACGACGACAGCCCCTCCCATTCGGCCAGAGCCCGCGCGAGCCGGCCGTAGTCCGCCTGACCGACGCGCTCCGACGAGGGGTGCACCCGGACGTACGTGTCGAAGCGGGCGGTCAGCAGTCCCTCGATGTCCGAGCGGGCGCGGCCGGGAGCGGGCAGCACCCGTACGCGTACGTGCGGCCCGCCGTCCCAGTAACGCAGGAAGAACCACTGTTCGACCAGGCCGGCTGCCACGAGTTCCGTGATCAGCGGGTCGATCAGGTCCACCAGGAGGCGGTCCAGGTCGCCCTGGTAGAAGGCGTGCGCGCTGATCCAGTCCCGTTCAGGCCGCACGGCGATCCCCCCGCTCCGAGATCTCCAGCAGGAACTCCGAGACGCTGGGGTCGGCCGGATCGCCGCCGACGGCGTCCTCCGGCGCCGGCAGCGCCTCCTCGAAGATCACGGCACCGCCCGCTCCGGCCACCGCGCGCTCGAACACCATCACCAGCAGCCAGTTGGTGAAGTCCACGTAGAACGGCTTGCGCGACCGGTCGAGATACCACGCCGCCCCGGCCCCTCCGTGCTCCTGAACCCGTACGAAGCACCGTGCCGGAATCCGATGGTCCGCCAGCCACTGCGCCATCCTCAGCAGATAGCCGGCGTCGGACTCGCCCTTGCCCCGCACCGGAACCTGTTCGATCGGCGCCGTCCATCGTGCCCGGCGTACCACCAGACGGCCGATCTCGACGCGCGGGAGGGCGACGACCGGGCCGGACGGCGCCTCCGCCCCGTCAGCCAGCGGCGAGACGCTGGGGTGGAGGTAATAACTCCCGCCGAAGCCGAGTGCGAGCAACCGGGCGAGCGGCGGCAGCAGCGCCTCGGTCATCATGCCGACGTGCAGCGGCCGCACCTCGGCATCCAGCCTGTCGGAGAACAACCGCGCCAGGCCGGTCAGCGGGTCGTGCGCCACCGTGAGCTCGCCCGGCGCCACGCGTTCGGCCTCGGGCCGGGCACTGACCGTGAACGGATAGTCGATCTCGTACGGCAGGCCGGCCCGGCGCACGTTGAGCGGAGTGCCGAACAACCCGCCCAGCTCGGCGGGAACCGGCTGCTCCGCACTCCAGCCGCCCTCGGACGGCACGGCGCCGCCCGCCTGCTCAAGCAGGTGCGTCAACCGGGTACGGCCCCTGCCGTACCCGGAGTAGGCCACGTTGAGCACCAGCCGCAGCGGGTCCTCCGCCCGGACGATCTGGAGGTAGCAGGCGAGCGACCGGGTGGGCTCGATCCATTCCGGCCAGGATCGGGCGGCACCGGCCATCGCCGCCGGATCGACGCGGACGACCCCGTCCGCGTCCGGCGCTCCGTTGATCACTCGGAGAGCCTCGCGCCGGAGCCGGTCCAGTTCCCGGAGCCGCGGCAGGCGCCCCTCCGCCCGCACCGCCGTACGGGGAGACGCGTTCTGGAGCAGGCGACGCATGTCCCACGCGGCCGCGCCGAGGTCCACGCCGTCCCGCACCCCCGCGCCGAGGTCCACGCCGTCCCGCGCGGCCATCTCTTCCTGGACCACCCGGTGGAAGGTCAGGAGGGGCACCCGCGCGCCCGGGCCGAACCGCTCCTCGCAGAACGCCCCCAGGGCGACCCGCAACGGCAACATGCCGTCGAAGACGGCGAGCCAACGCCGTACGGCGTCCAGGTCCTCCAGTGCCGGCCGCCAGCGCGGTAGCGAGCACGTCACCCGAGGCCCGACGTAGACGGCGTTCTCATGAAATATGTGCTTATCGGGTTCGACGCCGGGATCGTCGATCATGCCCGTGCGAACCGCGAGGTCGCCCACGGTCCGCCGCAGTGCGCGCTGCCGGTCGTCGTGTCCCACGACGTCGTGCACCGGGACGGGCCGGCGCAGCTCCGCCCTGGCCCGGTCCACGAGACCGACGACGTCGATCCGGGCGCCGGCGCGCGCGGCCAGCCAGCCGCTCCATTCGCCGAGCGGGTCCCCGGAGAGGTCGGGCACCGGCGACTGCTGTTCCAGCAGGCCCACCCGTACCAGCCCGGCGAGGAACCGCTCGACCCGCTCGCCCGCCCCGTGCCGGGTGGTCAGGTGGTCGCGGAGGCCGGTCAACGTGCATCGGGGATTCTCCGCGACGGCGGCGAGGCACGCCTCGATGGCCGGGGTGACCGGCAGCGTCACGATCGGCTCGTCCGGTGGACGGCCGACGAAGCTCAGCGTCTCCCCCGTCACGGTGACGCTCGGGTTGACACGCAGCCGCAGCGAGGCCGCGAGCGCGGCGTCGGCCCCCACCACCCGGCCGAAGCCCTGAGTCACGAGAGCGCTGAGTTCCAGCACGCCGCTGACCTCGGTCGGCCCCTCGAACCGCAGCGGCGCGTCATCCGCCGCCCAGCCGGCCGCGCCGCTGACGGTGAAGGTGCTGTATGGGCTGGTCCTGGCGGCCGCCCGCGCCACGTACTTGGCCAGGCGGACCAACGACTGCCGGCGCGGACGGTCGTTCCCGTCCGCCAGCCACTTGGTCAGTTCCACGAACAGCGCCGGGCTGGCCTGCGACAACGCCCGGCGGAACGCGGGGCTGGCGGCGGCATCTCTGATCACGGCCATCGCGTCCGCCGCCTCGGCCGCCAGCACGTCAGGCAGTCCGGCTCTGAGCCGTTCGCTCTCGTCCAGAGCCGCCAGCCACGTGGTCACCCTCCGGCCCACGTCCTCCGGCAGACGCGCCGCCACGCTCTCGTTCCATTCACCGGCCCCGGGCCTGCGCCCCCGGTGCAGCGCCCGGCGCAGGCCGACCAGCCGGGGTTTCAGGTCGCCGTCCAGCGGCGCGCCGATGATCTCGTACAACGCCGCCGCGAGTGCCTCGCCCTCGCTCCCGGTCACTCTCCTCAACCGGATGAACCGCTCAATCCGCGTGGACAGCGCCGTGGACCGCAGCCGGGTCAGGACCGACGCCGGCAATCCCGCCGTCCGTATCACCAGCGACGGTTCCACCCGTACGCCATCGGACAGCCTCAAGTCGATGCTCATTATGTTCCGCCCAGGCCTCTCCGCTCATGCCCGCCCGCGTCGCCCCGACCGCGGGAACGGCCCCGCACGGCGTCAGGGTGCCGCACGGCGTGAACGGTGCCGCCGGATCTCCCCGGCGGCACCCACGCTCAGCTGCTGCTACTGCTGCTGCACGCGATGCTGCACGAGCAGAGAGCGCACCCGGAGGCTCCGCCCTCGACCAGGCCGTGTCCGGCCGTCAGCGACTCGATCGTGAGACCGCTGTCGGCCAGTTCGAACACGTCCATCGGCAGATTCTCGAGATCGAAGTCGAGCGCCTTGGAAGCACCCATTCCGGTTCCCCTTTCGTAGCCGGCTGCCAACGACCTGGATCGTGACCCGGCGTACTCAAGCTCCGCTCAACCCCCGCTGAACGCGGACCCCCACCTGGAAGGGCGCTTCTCGTGTCGATCAACCGGCATGACGGCGCCGCGGGCGGCTTCGTCCATTCGGTCAACGACGAGGTGGTCCTGCGGTTTACGCCGTTGGCGCGACGGCGTCGGAAGGGCGCCGACCCCGAGCGGTGGAAGGCCGTGATGAAGAAGGTCGGCCTGTGGCGTCACACGTCCGATCCTCCGATCTGTGCGCGTTCGCCCTGGCCGAGAAGATCATCGGTGTCGCCCTCTCCGAGGACGTGCTCGGCATGCGGTTCCTCGTCGCGAGGACCGTCGCGGACGAGCACCGACCGTTCTTTTTGGTGCGCGTATGCCCTCTCACCTGCGCATACGACGAGCGGGCCCGACCGATCAGAATTTTCTTTTCCGAAAGGCCGCCGGGATGTCGAGAATGGGACCACGTGCTTCGACCTGTGGGTGAAAGTGTCGAGGAACGTGAGGAGCGAGACATGAAATACATGCTGCTGATGCAGTTCAGCGAGCAGACCGACCTTCCGCCGATCCACACCTGGCCCCCGGAGGACGTCAAGGCCCACATCGAGTTCATGCAGGCCACGAACAGCAAGTTCGTCGCGGACGGCGTGTTCGTGGACGCCCAGGGACTGGCGGGTCCGGACCAGGCCAGGATCGTGCGGGCCGGCGACAACGCCCCCGTGGTCACCGACGGCCCCTTCCCCGAGACGAAGGAGTTCCTGGTCGGCTACTGGATCGTCGACTGCGAGAGCCCGGAGCGGGCGGTCGACCTCGCCGCGTACGTCTCGGCCGCGCCCGGCCCCGGCGGCAAGCCGCTGAACATGCCGATCGAGGTCCGCCAGGTGATGTCGGGCCCGCCTGAGGAGCTGTGACCCCTGGCTAGCCCCACCGTCGACGACCTGCTGCGCGAACTGGCGCCGCAGGTCGTCGGTGTGCTCACCCGCCGTTTCGGGGACTTCGACGCCGCCGAGGACGCCGTACAGGAGTCGATGCTGGACGCCGTGGCCCAGTGGCCGGAACAAGGCGTTCCCGACAATCCACGGGGCTGGCTCATCCAGGTCGCCCACCGCCGGATGGCCGATCAGGTGCGCAACGAGCAGGCGCGCCGCCGCCGGGAGGAACTGGTGGCCGCGCAGGCGCCCCCGGAACGGCGTACCGCCCCACCGGCCGAGGACGCACGCGAGGCGGAACGGGACGACACGCTGATCATGTTGTTCCTGTGCTGCCATCCCGCGCTGACCTCGGCCTCCGCGATCGCCCTCACCCTCAGGTCCGTGGGCGGCCTCACCACCGCCGAGATCGCCAAGGCGTTCATGGTGCCCGAGGCGACGATGGCCCAGCGGATCAGCCGGGCCAAGCAGCGCATCAAGGCGTCCGGCGTCCCGTTCCGGATGCCGGACCCCCAGGACCGGGCGAAGCGGCTCGGCTCGGTACTGCACGTGCTGTACCTGATCTTCAACGAGGGCTACGCCAGCAGCGTCGGTCCCGACCTGCACCGCGTGGAGCTGTCCCGCGAAGCCATCCGGCTGACCAGGATGGCCCACCACCTCCTGCCCGACGACTGCGAGGTGGCCGGCCTTCTCGCGCTGATGCTGCTCACCGACGCCCGGCGCCCCGCGCGGACCGACGCGGCAGGCACCCCCATCCCGCTCACGGAACAGGACCGGAGCCTCTGGGACGGCCAGGCCATCGCCGAGGGGATCGCACTCGTCACCCGCACTCTGGCCAGGGGCGCCGTCGGGCCGTACCAGCTGCAGGCGGCGATCGCCGCGCTCCACGACGAGGCGGCGACGGCCGAGGAGACCGACTGGCCGCAGATCCTGGCGCTGTACGGCCTGCTGGAGCGGATGTCCGACAACCCCGTGGTCACGCTCAACCGCGCCGTCGCCGCCGCCATGGTGCACGGCGCCGCGGCCGGCCTCGACATGCTCAGGGCGCTCGACGGCGACGGCCGCCTCACGGGGAACCACCGCTTCTACGCCGCACGGGCCCACCTACTGGAGATGGCCGGCGACCGCCGAGCCGCCGTCGAGGACTACCGCGCGGCGGCCGGCCGGACGACCAGCATCCCCGAACGCGACTACCTGACCACCCGCGCCGCCCAGCTCGCCCGCGACGCCGCCGCCAGCGGATCCCCTTGAGCAGGTGACACCCGCCCCCGCTTCGGCGATCGCAGACCGATCAGCGATCAGTGGGCCATGCTGACGGAGGTGGGGATGCTCCAGGGACCGCAGTCGGAACTGAAGGTGCCGCGATCACAGCTTGTCGGGGTAGCCGAACTCCTTGGTGACCGGGCGGCCGTAGACGCTGTTCTCACCGCCGTTGGAGCGCCACAGGCCGCCGATGAGGCTCCCGTTCGGCGCCACCTGGGAGGGGTCGCAGGCGGCCTACTGTCCGGACGGGCGCACCAGTCCCGTCTCGTACGCGAAGACCGCGGCCTGGGTCCGGTCACGTAGGCCCAGTTTGACCAGGATGCGGCTCACGTGTGTCTTCACTGTCTGTTCCGCCACCACCAGCCGCTCAGCGATCTCCGCATTGGACAGGCCCTGCGCGATCAGGGACAACACCTCGGACTCGCGTTCCGTCAGGTCGCCGACGCGCTCCTTGAGCGGGGCGCGGGGGGCACCGGTCATCCGCGAGAACTCGGCGATGAGGCGCTTGGTGATGTTCGGGGCGAGCAGGGCGTCGCCTGCCGCCACCACCCGTACCGCCTGGGCGAGGTCGGCGGCCGAGGCGTCCTTCAGCAGGAAACCGGACGCCCCAGCGCGCAGCGCCTCGTACACGTACTCGTCGAGGTCGAAGGTGGTCAGGACGAGGACCTTGACGGCGGTGCCGGCCGGGTCCGTGATGCGGCGGGTCGCCTCGATGCCGCCGAGTCGAGGCATCCGGATGTCCATCAGGACAACGTCGGGCGCGAGTTCGGCGACCTTGGTGACGGCGTCGAGGCCGTCCACGGCCTGGCCGACGACCTCGATGCCGGGTTCGGCGTTGAGCAGTACCGTGAAGCCTTGGCGGACCATTATCTGGTCGTCGGCGATCAGTACGCGGATGTTCCTCATGGGGAGTCCTCAACCGGGGTCGGCGGGCAGTTTGGAAGGGGTGGCGGGCATGATCGCGGTCACCTCGTAGCCTCCGTCGGGTGTGGGACCGACGGCCAGTTCGCCGCCCAGCATGGCCGTGCGTTCACGCATGCCCAACAGTCCGTGTCCGGCGACCGGGGAGGACGGCGCGGGCTCGTCCGGCGCAGTGTTGGTGACCCGGATGGTGAGGGCGTCCGGCTGGTACCCGATCTCCACCCGTGCCTCCGTTCCGGACGCATGCCGCATCACGTTGCTGAGCGCCTCCTGAACGATGCGGAACGCCGACAACTCGACGCCCGGTGACAGCGGACGCGCTTCACCGGTGGTCCGGGTGGTGACCGTCTGCCCGGCGTCGCGCACATTGCCGACCAGCTCGTCCAGCCGGTCGAGGGTGGGCTGCGGGGTGTGCCGCGCCCCTTCCGACTGGGGGTCCTCCGACCGCAGCACACCCAGCACCCGGCGCAGCTCGGTCAGCGCCTCCACCGCGTTCTCACGGATCCCCGCGAGGTTCTCCTTCAACTCCTCGGGCGGGTCCTCGACCAGGTGCGGAGCGACCTGCGCCTGGATGGAGATCAACGACATGTGGTGGGCGAGCACATCGTGCAGTTCGCGGGCGATCCGGTTGCGCTCCTCCAACAGGGTGCGCCGGGCCCGCTCCTCGGCGGTGAGCTCCTCCTGGATGACCAGTTCCGTACGGGCCACCCGGCTGCCGCGCAGCGCGGCGCCGACCACCACCACGGCGGTGAGGATCGCGGCGGCGACACCGGCGTCGTAGTTGTGCGGCCCGGACACGAACGCGCCGCAGGCCAGTCCCGCCAGGATACTGATCGTCAGCGCCTCGACCGCGGCCCGGGGGCGGACCCTCAAGGCCAGCAGGAGCAGCACCCCGGCCTGCAGCGCGAGCCCGGGGCCGGTCCATGGGAACAACCCGTCTGGGGTGCGCGGCTCCCCGACCACCGCGATGATGACCATGGCGATCGTCACCGCCCACCACGCCGGCACCGGCCGGAAGAGCGCGAGGACGAGCGCCACCCCCTGGAGCCCGCCGAGCAGCACGGCGTACGACGTGTCCAGCCCGTAGAGCGAGACGAGCTGGTTGACGGCCGGGATGACGATGGACGCCGCGGTCATCACCAGCAGCATCACGAACGCCGGCATCCAATCCAGCCAGCTGGGCCGCCCCGTACGCGGTAGCGGGTCGTTCGCCGTCGTCCACAGGTCGTCGCGCAGGTTACGCGGCACCGCCCGCAATGCCGCCACCAGCCGCGTCTTGGCGCCCATCTCCTCCTTTTGCACGGGAATCACCCTAAGCACGCCGCACCCCCAGCTCCCGGGCGGCCCGACGCTCGCGTTCGGCGCCGCCGGGACGCCCACGCTCGTGGGCGTGGAACGCGGCCCAGCACACCAGCAGGGCCAGCATGAAAGCCGGTAGCCAGGCCAGCCGGGCGAGTAGCCAGCCGTAGCCGTCGGGGACGGTGTGCAGGCCGGGCAGGGGCCTGTCCGCGAGCAGGCCGAGCGCGGTCACCGCCATCATGGCGGTCTGGTGCCAGAGGAAGATCGTCATCGCGGACAGGTTGACCATGGCCACGACCGCCCAGACGGCGGGGCGGCGCAACATCCGCCGCAGCGGCCCGGCCAGCAGCAGCGCCGCACCGCACTGGGCCAGCCCGAAGGTGACGGCGGCGAGGGTGGGCGGATTGAGGTTGGAGACGGCGGCGCCGGGCACCCCGACCATGGCGGCCGGATAGCCCGCCCACAGGACGAGCGCGGAGGTGGCTGCGGCGCCGCCGAGGAGTAGCGCCCATCCGGCCCCGCGACCCCGCGGCCCGCGCAGCCTGTGCGGGCCGCGCAGCGCTCCTCGACCGGGCAGACCGCGCAGGTCGCCGCGCCCGTTCAGGTCGCCGCGCCCGCGCAGGTCGCCGCGCCCGTTCAGGTCGTTCCGGGCCCAGGCCGCGCCCAGGCAGTACGGCACCAGCCACCCCGCCACGACATTGATCCAGCCGAGCCAGGTGGGCCCGCCCAGCCCGAACCGGGCCAGGTCCACCAGCGCGACGACGGCGAGTGGCCACAGCGGACGCAACCGGACCGCCAGCGGGGTCACCGCCGTCAACACCGCGAAGACCAGCAGGAACCACAACGGGGAGTACACCAGCTTGACGAACACCCGCACGGTCTCCAGACCGGCCCCGGAGGCGAGCATCGCCACCGCCGCCACGCTCCAGACCACCAGCACGGCCGCGACCGGTCGCGACAGGCGGGTCAGCCGCCCACCCAGCCACCGTCCGTAACTCACCCCTCGACCGCGCGCCGAGGCGTACCCCCTCGCCCCCGTCCGCCCGCCCACCAGGAAGAACACCGCCAGCGTCTGGAACACCCAGGACAGCGGAGCAAGCTGGGGCAGGTACCGCAGCGGGCTCGCCCCGTGCACCGCGCCACTGTCGACCACCAGGCCGGTCACCAGCCAATGACCCACCACCACACCACCGATGGCCAGGCCACGCAGCGCGTCCACCGCACGGTCGCGCCCGGCGGGAGTCACCGCGTCGATCCGCGCGACCAGACCGCGTAGCACCTCCACCGCACGGCCACGCCCGGCGGGAACCGCGCCCCTCCACACGACCAGGTCACGCGGCACGACCCACCCCCGACGGGAGCTGCCCGCGCACGATCCTGGCGATGTTCACCAGCGCCGGTGACCCCGCCCTCAGGTAGTCGCTGTGCCCCCCGTCACCCGCCGCGAACACCCGCGCACCGAACTCCGCGGACACCGGATCGGCCCCCAACCCGACCGTGACGAAGCCAAGCCCCACCTGGACATGCGGCACTCCCGCGATCCAGTCCCCGGCCCCCCGACCGGCCCACACGCTCGCCCGCGTACCCAACGCGGCGACACTGCCGACCCCCATCCCGGCACTGCCGTACACGACGATGTCCGCCACATCCAACCCCGGCGCCGCCCGGCCGCAGACCGCACTCCCGTAGGAGTGGCACAACAACGACACCCGCGCACCGGGCCGGGCCGCCCGCAACTCCCGCACGAACCCACGCAGCCCCGCGGCCGCCTCCTCCGCACGACCCGACGTCAACGCCTGAAGACTCACCGTGCTGGGCGTGCGATACCCCAGCCACGCGATCACCGCCGACCCCGCACCGAGCTCGCGCAGCAGCCGCAACGCACCACCACGCAGCAGCCCGTACTTGTCGAGATTGGTGCCGGAGCCGGGAACCAGCACGGCGACCCGCTCCGCCACCGACAGGTCACCGTAGACCTCGACCGTACGCCCCCCGTCACGGCCGTCGAAGGACAGGAACTGCCGCCCCGGATCGGCCATGCCCCGCAGCATCGCGGCCCGCCACCGGTCACCGTGACCGGCGGCCACCCGCTCAGCCGCCCGAATGGCCGCACGCCCGGCCGCGTACCGCCCGGCCAGCGCCGCGAACGTCACCACCCGCAAGGGAACCGAGGCGGCGGAGACGGCGGGGACAGGCGCGGGAACAGCCGCGGAACAGGCCGCACCCGACACCGGCACCGCCACCGCCCCGGCGACGAACGCGGCCAGCAGCGTACGGCGCAGGCGACTCCCGCGCAGGTTGGGCACCATGGGGGATGGTCCTTCCGTAGTGGATCTCTTTCACGCCTCGGGTACCGAAGCTATGGATCACCCCTCGTGGTCGGCGTCCTGCCAGGGAATGCACTTCTCGCGTAGCTCTGAAGTACTACGGGTAGGGGTGCCGGGTCTGGTCGGTCGCTCGCGTCGACATCCTGATCAGCGCACACCCGTGGAAAAGTCGACGCCGCTTCGCCGACGCCCGCGCTCTGAAGGCTTACGCCGGTTCAGCGCCCATCGCCCGCGCCTCCGGCGAGAACCTGTTCGTCCACCATGGCAAGGAGGTCAAAGACCAGCGCCCGGCCGCCGACGGCCATGTGTGAGGCGTCGCCTCCCTACGAGCACCCGGCCCCCGAGCACACGACGACCGCCGCCCACCGGCCCATCGTCAATCGATGCGACTCAGCCACGCGTCCTGAGCGTCGGCCAACCGCCCTGCCAGCGGCATCGGGACGAAGCGGCACGCGAACTCGAGACCGGCGTCCTCGCCGTCACCGCGAACGTGGTGGTGCCATGCATCGGCGCCATCTGTGTGGACCGTGAGCTGGAAGAACGTCGTCCGCCGCGGCTGCCCGGTATCGGGGTGAGGACTGTCATCCACCGCGATGGGTCGGACGATGGAGACGTCGGTCAAGCCGGTCTCCTCTACGACTTCTCGCAGGACGGCCTGTTCCAGGCTTTCATGTGGCAGGACCCCTCCCGCCGGCACTTGAGTGCCGGAGTCGGGCATTCCGACGTGATCGAAGACCAGGAGCTCCGGGACGGATCGGTAACGGATCACGTAGGCGGCGACGCGGATTCGCGGACGAGACATCCCTCGATCAATCCCGAATGATCTTGAAGGCATTCGCGTCCAGTGCGCCTCGCTCGCAGCGCGACGGCATATCAGGCTCGGGAGCCGTAGGCCGGGCCGAACACGACCAGCAGTGCCAGATTCTCAGAGATGTCCACGAAGCGGTGCTCCTCACCTGCCGGGACGAAGATCACCGCTCCGGGGCCGACCTCCGCCTCACCGCTCGCCGCCACGATCCGGGCTCGCCCCGCGGTCACCACGTAGATCTCGTCCTCGGTGTGGGGCCTCTGGTTGTCGACCCCGCCCGCCGGGATGCAGTACGTCCCGACGGACAGCTCGGGCACCCTGAGTTGCTCGGCCCAGTCGTTGGCGGCTCCGGCGGCGGGCTGCGCCCACTCTCCCGCCCCCTTGATGATCTCCATGACGGCCAGCGTACTGTCAGCCCGGCCCCCGGGGGCGCCGGCAGTGGTATCGCGATCCCAGATCGGGCCGGCGGGTCGCGGCACATGGGACGTTCGTTGCGGGCGCGGCCGGGTGGCGGGGGAGGCCGGCCAAGGTGGTCCCGTTGGAGGTGACCAGCACGCGGATGTCCACGGCCCCGCCCTCCCGTCCGCTCACGCGGTTCGGGCCGGCCGGAGCAGGAAGGGCCGCGGCCGTCGCGGCCACCGGCACGAGATCAGTCACGACGACCTCCAGTTCGACGAATCCGCGAATCTCACCTGCGCAGGAGCGTGACCAGGCGGAGCCCGGCGAACACGCCCATGGCCAGATGTCCCGCGACGAGCACGACCTGGAACACCCTCTGGGCGGCGGTGAGGTCGGCGGCGTAGCCGCCGTCGGAGAACCCGGACAGGAAAGCCAGGATCCCGGCGATCATCAGCAGGACGGCGGCCGGAGCGGCGACGGCGCGGCGCCGCCGGCTCACGGCGAAGGCGAGGACCACCTGGGCGATCATCATCGGGATCGGCGCCGACAGCCGCGCCTGCGGCCCGAGGGCGTCCAGGAAGGTGGGGCTGAGCCCGGCCGACAGCGATATCAGCGCGCCCGCCACGTCCATGACGAGCAGGATGCCGACGGTGGCGACGACGGCGCGGGCGAAGGGGCGGCCGGCGGACGCGGACGTGGCCGGCGGGGTCAGGGAAGGGGACGGTACCGATGACATGGGTTCTCCTCGAAGGGTCGGATCCCGGCGGAGGACGGCCGTGTACGAACACGGACGGTTCGTCCAGGGACTCGGGGACGGCGGGCACGGACGGTTCAGGCCGCCCGTCGTGCGCGGGCCGCCGCGACGACCTTCCGCAGGAGGTGTCTCGGTGGCGGCTCTTCGAGCATCCAGGCCGGGACGATCGGGCGTCGTGAGGCACCGGTCCCGACGTCGACGGGACATCTCGTCCCGTGACGTCGGGACTCGCGGATGGCACCATCACCTTCGTGGCGGACAGAACGGCCTGGCGCGTGGTCGTCCCGGTGACCGTGTTGGTGCTCCTGGTGGCGATGGCGCTCATCGTCGAGCCCCGGCTGCGGCATATCGGGGTGACGGGGATAGTGGAGCGTTTCGACGCCTTCCGATGCGTGGCCGGCTTGGCGTTCGGCGTGCCCGGCGTGCTCGTGGTGGCGCAGCGGCCGGCGAGCCGGGTCGGGTGGCTCATGGTCGTCGTCGGTGCGGCCCAGGCCATGGGCGTCGCCCTCGGGGCGTACGGGCTGCTGGGTATCAACGACGGCGGGCTGCCCGGCGACGACTGGGCGATGTGGGTGTCGAACTGGGTCTGGGTGCCGGCCTACCTCGCCGTGCCGACCGTCCTGTTGCTGTTCTTTCCTGATGGGCGGCTGCCCTCGCCTCGATGGCGGCCGGCGTTGGCGGCCGCCGTCGCCGGGATCGCGGTGGCCACGCTCGACTGGATCCTCCAGCCGGTGACCCTGATGGGCGAGGTCGGCCGGATGTATCCCCCTGGCTACAAGGGAGTCTTCGCGCACCTCACCGGAGTCCCCCCGGCGGTCCGCGTGGCCGGGACCGTGTGCTCGCTCATCGCCGTGATGGCGGCCCTCGCCTCGCTGGTGGTGCGCTACCGGCGATCCGATGAGCAGATGCGCCGTCGGTTGCAGTGGGTTGTGGCCGGGGCCCTGTTGACGGTGAGCATGCTCGGCCTGGCCCTGATGGTCCCCTGGGGGGCGCCGATCGTCGCCCTGGCCTGCGTGCCGCTGCCGGCGGGGGTGGCCGTGGCCGTGGTGGCCCACCGACTGTGGGATCTCGACCTGCTGCTGTCGCGCGCGCTGGCCTTCAGCGCCGTGAGCGTGCTGCTGCTGGCGGGCTACGCGCTGATCGCCTTCACGCTGGGTGGTGTCCTGGGAGCCGGAGCATCGGCGGTCCTGGTGGCGCTCGCGGTGCACCCGCTGTACCTGCGGGCCGGCGCGGCCGCCAACCGTCTGGTCTACGGCGACCGGGACGACCCGGCCAGGGCGCTGCGCCGTCTGGGGGCGCGGCTGTCGGACGCGGGCGCCCCCGGAGACCTGCTGGAGCGGATGGCCGCCGAGGTCGGCCGCCTCCTGCGGGTGCCGTACGTCACGGTCGAGGAGCAGGGAACGGTCGTGGCCTCCTGGGGCGCCCGCGGCGCGGTCGCTGAGCGCGTCCCTCTGCACCACCGCGGCCACGACGTCGGCACGCTGGTGGTCGGCGAGCGGCTGCGCCCCAGGGACCGGGCGTTGCTGGCGGAACTGGCCCCCCATGTGGCGGTGGCCGTCCACGCCCATCATCTCGGCGCCGACCTGGAACGCTCACACGCCCGGCTGCTGGCCGCCCGGCAGGAGGAGCGCGACCGGCTGCGGTACGAGTTGCACGACGGGGTGGGCCCCACCCTCGCCGCCCTCGCCCTGCAGATGGATCGCGGGCGGCGCCTGGTGGACACCGATCCCGGAAAGGCCAAGGAGATCATGGACGATCTGTCCGCCCGGATCCGGGCCACCGTCGGCAACATCCGGGCCATCGTCAATGACCTGCCGCCACCCCCTCTGGACGACCTCGGGCTCGCGGGCGCGCTCGCCGAGCTGGGAAAGGGGTTCGCCGGCCACCTGGCCGTCGAGGTCGAGGCCGACCTGCCGGACCTGCCGGCGCCGATCGAACTGGCCACCTACCGGATCGCCGCCGAAGCCCTGACCAACGCCGCACGCCACGCCCAGGCCTCCCACTGCACCGTCCGCGTGCGCGCCCGCGCCACCCTGGAGCTGCACATCGACGACGACGGAGTGGGGCTCTCCTCCCTCGGATCCGCCCCGGGGCAGGGGGTCGGCCTGACCTCCATGCGGCGCAGGTCCGAGGAGCTGGGCGGAACCTTCGAGCTGCGCAGCGGCGACGGGACGGGCACCCACCTGATAATCCGGCTCCCCCTGGCGACCTCATGATCCGCATCATCGTGGTCGAGGACCACCCGATCTTCGCCGACGGACTCCTGGCGCTGTTCCGCGACCTGCCCGAGGTGGAGGTCGTCGGCGTCGCCGCCACCGCCGAGGCCGCCATCGAACTGGTCGAGCGGAACGCCCCTGATGTGATCCTGATGGACCTGCAGCTGCCCGGGATGAGCGGTGTGGAGGCGACCGCCCATATCAGTGCCCGCCATCCCGCCGTGGCCGTGCTCGCCCTGACCATGCTGTCGGACGACGAGACCATCATCGCGGCCGTCCGGGCCGGTGCCCGCGGCTACCTCCTCAAGGAGGCACCACCGACCGAGATCATCCGATCGCTCCAGGCGGTGGCGGCCGGCCAGGTCGTCTTCGGCTCCTCCGCCGGCAGCCGGGTGCTGTCCGCCCTGTCCGCCGAGACCGTACGTCCCCGCCCGCTGCCCGAGCTGACCGACCGCGAACGGGAGGTACTCGACCTCGTCGCCGCCGGGCTCACCAACCACGCCATCGCACAGCGCCTGTTCCTCAGCGAGAAGACGATCCGCAACCACGTGTCGAACATCTTCGCCAAACTCGGCGTCTCCGGCCGCGCGGAGGCCGTCGCCCGGGCGCGCGACGCCGACCTCGGCGTCTGAGTCCTCACCGGGTGGCCGATTCCCCGTGCCGGGCGCCCTCGTCGTACGGCAGGGCGGCGCTGGGCGACCAGCGGTCTGATCTCGTCTTCCGCACCGGGACAGGAACCGCGCTCACCGCGCACAACGTCCGGCGCGACTTGGGCAAGGCGCTCGACGACGTCGGTCTGACCGGCATGGGATGGTCGCCGCGTGAGATGCCGCACAGCTTCGTGGCCGGCGCCCCGCAGGGCGCGGCAGAACCGCGGATCGACGCTCAAACGGCCGGCGACCGGCGCTGAACACGGTCGGCGTCCTCAGCACGGTTCTGGGTTTGGTAGAGCCGTAGCGCCTGACGCCACGCGCTGCGGGCCTGTTGCTGGTCACCGATCGTGGCGTGGACGTCTCCGAGGTGTTCCAGGGTGTTGGCTTCGTCGAAGGCGTTGCCGATCTCTTGGAGCAACCTGAGAGCTTCGTTGTAATAGCTCAGGGCTTGGTCGTACTGACCTGTGTGGTGGGCGATGTATCCCAGGCTGTCGAGCGTGTTGGCTTCTCCGTCGCGGTGCCGGTGGCGGCGGAACAGGGCCAGGGCGGCTTCGCAGTGGGCGAGGCCTTCGGTGTGCAGTCCGAGCCTGCTCGCGTACCAGCCCATGTCGTTGAGCGCGTCGGCTGTCCGCACAGGGTCGTCGAGGGCTCGGTAGCGGTGCAGGGCCTGGGTGGTGTGCTCCAGAGCCTGCCGAAGATCCTCCCGCTGCGCCCAGGACATCGCCAGACCTTGATGGATCTGGGCCTGGGCGGCGAGGTCCCCGGTGCGCTGGGCGAGGGTGAGCGCTTGCTGGAAGTGATCCATGGCCAGGCCATGCCGGCCCAGCCTGGCGCAGGCGTGGCCGAGGACCCGGTGAGCCAGCATCTGAGCCTCGGGATCGTCGAGATGGCGAGCGGCTTCCAGTCCCACCAGCCAGTCGTCGAACTGGTCCTGTATGGCTCCGCGCCGGAAGTGGAAGGTGTCCAGGCTCCAGGCAAGCTGCCATACCGCTTCGTGCCAGTTGTGCTTCGCGGCGAGGTGTTGGGTGGCCAGCAGACAGGCGTGTTCGTCGGCGAACCACGTCCAGGCGGCGGTGTGGTCGGCCGGCGGCCCCTGCCACCATCCAGGAGCGGGGTCGCCGAGCGTGATCGGTGTGCGATGCGGCGCGAGAAGCCGTTCGGCGGCGTAGGCGGTGTGCAGGTGGAAATCGACCAACCGCCGAAGCGCGGCCTGCCGAGCGGTCTCGGGCTGGTCCTCGCGGGCTTGTTCGGCGGCGTAGAGGCGGACCAGGTCGTGCATGCGCCACCGGCCCGGAGAGTGCTGATGGATCAGGGACATCCCTTCCAGTTCTCGCAGCGGTCCGCGTACTCGGGCGGGAGGGAGGCCGGTCAGGGCGGCGATGGCGCCGAGGCCGACGTCCGGGCCCGGCGCCAGGCCCAGCAGTCCGAATACCTCGGAGGCTCGCGTGGAGAGGCCGAGGTAGGAGGTGGTGAACACGGCGCGCAGGTTGGTCCGCAGGTCCCCGGAGTCCCACGCGTCCAGCCGGTCGGTGGTGTCCCGTAGTTCAACGGCGAGTTCGGCCAGCGGCAACTGCGGGCTGAGCACGGCACGGGCGGCGAGGACGGCCAGAGCCAGCGGTAGACCCGCGCAACAGGCCAGCAGGTAGGCCACGGCTTCCGGTTCCGCCGCCAACCGGTCGGCACCGAGTTGGTGGAGGAGTAGCTCGTGGGCCTCGGCGTCGTCGAGTGCGTCCAGAGCCACCGGCCGGGTGCCGTTGACCGCGGTCATTCCGGCCAGCTGATGGCGGCTGGTCACCACGACCGTACAGGTGGGGCTGCCGGGTAACAGGGGGGCGGCCTGGTCGGCGTCGCGGACGTTGTCCAGCACGATCAGCATCCGCCGTCCGGCCACCAGACTGCGGTAAAGGCCCACCTGCGCGTCCAGGTCTGTCGGCATCCCCTGGGGATCGACGCCGAGTGCCTCCAGGAAGCCGCGTACAGCGGTGGCCGGGGACGTCGGCTGCTCGATCGGATCGAAGCCCCGCAGATTGGCGAACAACTGTCCGTCGGGGAAGCGGTCGATGTTCTCGTGCGCCCAGCGCAGGGCCAGCCACGTCTTCCCGATGCCCCCGATCCCGCCGATGGAGGAGATCACCACCGTGCCTCCTGGCCGGCCGGATTCGTCCAATGCTCTGCTGAGCTGCCCGAGTTCGGCTCTTCGGCCGGTGAACCGGGCCGGCGGAGCCGGCAACTGACGCGGCACGATGCCAGGCGGCCCGGACGGTGTGGCCGGTGTGGAGGCAGGCGGTGTCGTCATGGGGTCGGCGGTCAGGATGCGGCGGTGCAGGTCCTGCAGTGACGGGCCGGGGTCGGCGCCGAGTTCCTCGACCAGGTGCAGCCGGATCCGCTGGTAGTGCTGCAGGGCCTCGGCCGGCTGGCCGCTGCGGTACAGGGCGAGCATGAGCTGGCCGGCCAGTCGCTCGTCCAGCGGATGGCGTGCCGCCCGTATCGTCAACGCGGGCACCAGTTCGGCGTGCCGCCCCGAACGGAGATGGACGTCGGTGAGGTCGAGTTCGGCGGCATGCCGCTGTTGGACCAGCCCTTCGCGCAGCGTGTTCAGCCAGGGGGTGTCCAGGTTGGCGAGGGCATCCCCGCGCCACAGGGCGAGCGCCTGCTCCAGCAGATGTCGGGCGTGGGGGTCGTCGGCGGTGCGGGCTGCTCCGACCCAGCGCTGGAACCTGTGCATATCGACCGTCACGGGATCGACGCTGATCACATAACCGCCGCTCTGCCGTGCGATCCGCACACCGTCGACCGCCTCCAGCATCCGCCGCAGGCGGGACAGATAGCTGTAGAGCGTGTCGCGACCATGCCGAGGCGGATGGTGGCCCCACACCCGGTCCAGGAGCTGGTCGATCGACACGCGCCGGCCGGCCTCGACCAGCAGTACCGCGAGTACGCACCGTTGGCGGTGATGCCCGAGTTCGACGCACCGGCCGTCCACGCGAACCTCCAGGTCACCCAGAAGTCGGAACTCCACCGGCACGCCACACCCCTATCTCTCGATCACCCGTGTGTAACGGTTCTGATCTGCCGATTCAAGGTTGTTCGCAAGGATTGTCCAGGTTCGGCCGCGCATCGTCGTCTACGAACCGGGATGCGGTCGTCGGATCCACTCCCCGGACCGAGGTGGCCGACTGTTGCCAACGAAGGAGATCCTATGAAGCGCACGTTGCTACGCCTGGCGGCCGCCATGTTGTTCGCCGTGTCCGCTACGGCCGGCGGGGTGGTCGTCGCATCGTCCGCGTCGGCCGATGCTCAGCACTGCTGCTGATGCGCACGCGGTGAAGAAAAGCGCCTTTGAGCGGGAAGCGCAGCAGGCGCCGAAGGTCCTGTCAGCTCCCCGTCAAAGGCACTTTTCCCGTTCAGGAACGGGGGCCGGCGGCAGCGGGACCACCGATGCCGCCGACTGCCATGATCGAGGGCGTGCGTATCAAGCCGGGACCCGGTGTCGCGCTCACCTTTAACAGGGCGCCTCCCTGCTGATGCCGATGGCCAGGTCCCGGCACAAGAAGCCGGAGAACGTCCGTCGCTGCTTCACACCATCCTCCGAGGCCATCGCCGAACTCCCGTCGCAGGGTGTTACGGACTCACCGCGTGATCATCGACGGAGTGCCGCGGCCAGAGTGGCATGGCGGGATTCGCAAGCGTACTCCCGCAGGCCCAGCGGACACCCGACGCCGGTGCCGCAGCAGGTACTCGGGACCTTCCCATCAGTGCCCCTGTCCGCGTCGGTCTCACTCGCCGGTGTATACAAGACGAACATGACAGCGGATACCTTTACGGATTCGACAGCATTCCTCGCCTCCAAGGGCGCCGCCGAGATCCCTCACCCCGGCGGCACGCTCCTGGAGCACCTGCACCGCGTCGCTGCCCAACTCAAGGACTGGGACGCGTCTGAAGAGGTGCGACTCGCCGGCCTGTGTCACGCGGCCTACGGGACAGACGGCTTCGACCACCGGCTCCTCGAGCTCGCCGATCGGGCCGCGCTGGCCGAGGTGATCGGGGCGCCGGCCGAGGCGCTGGTGTATCTCTACGCCTCCTGTGACCGCGCGGCCACCTATCCCACCCTGCGCTTCGTAGACCGCTTCACGAGCCGGCCGGTTGACTCCTCCGACGCCGAACTCCGGGCGTTCATCCTGATCACGGCCGCGAACGAGATCGATGTCGCACGGCACAACGCGGACATCCGCGCGAAACACGGGGCCGCGCTTCACGCGTTCTTCGCCCGTAACCGGGACCTCCTGCCACCGGTCGCCTGGGAGGCCGTCAAGGAGACCTTCGCCGTCCACATTGCGAGCCTCGATCATCTAGTCCTGACCGTGGCCGACATCCCCCAGACGATCGACTTCTATCGGGACGCCCTCGGAATGGAGCCGGTGACCTTCGGCGGCGGCCGCCACGCGCTCGCTTTCGGTTCCAGCAAGATCAACCTGCACCAGGCCGGGCACGAGATCCGGCCGCACGCCCTCCATCCCGTGCCGGGCAGCGCCGACCTCTGCCTGATCACCCACTCGCCCCTGGATCAGGTGGCCGCTCATCTGACCGCCGCGGGCGTACCGATCGAAGAAGGTCCGGTTCCCAGGACCGGCGCGCTCGGCCCGATCACCAGCCTGTACATCCGGGACCCGGACCACAACCTCATCGAGATCTCCAACTACGACTGACGAAGTATCCCTGGTTCAACCTTGGACAGCCGTACCGCGAAGTGCCGGCTCAGGTGGCGAGGGTCTAAGGCACCAGGACCCAGTGCCGCACGTACCGGTTCCTTCGCGGTGCCCGGCGAGGAGGTGTCGGAAGAGCGGCCGACCCCACCGAGGCGAACGTCTTCGAACTGGCCGACCTCGTCCCCGTACGGCTCAGCGCGCTGATCCTGGTGGCGACCTTCGCGAGCCTGCGATGGGGCGAGGTCGCGGCACTGCGGCGGATGGACCTGGACCTGAACGCGGGCCCGTCAGTGTTCGACAACAGCACGTCGAGTTGGACACGGGCGAACTGGTCGTCGGGCCTCCCAAGTCCGGTGCTGGACTACCGACGGTGGCGATCCCGGAGGCGATCATTCCGGCGCTGCGTCCAGCATCTTGACCAGTTCACCGAGTCGGACCCGACCGCGCTCGTCTTCACCGGGGCCAACGGCGGCATCCTGCGGCGCAGCAACTTCCGGCGGGCCGCCAAGTGGAGCGGGGCGACCAAGAAGCTCGGCGTCCCCGGGCTCCACTTCCACAATCTTCGCCACACCGGGAACACGATCGCGCTCAGTGCCGGGCTTCCCTCCGCGACCTGATGGCACGGATGGGACATGACAGTGTGCGCGCCGCGATGATCTACCAGCACCGCACGGCGGAGGCGGACAAGGGCATCGTCGACGCGATGAATTGCAAGATCGAAAAGGCCAAGATCCAGAACTAATGGCATGTTAATGGCACGAAGCCCCGTAGCAAGATCACTACGGGGCCTGTTTTCGCTGGTGGGCGGTACTGGGTTCGAACCAGTGACCCCTCGCTTGTAAGCCAACCCAGGAAGGGGTAGTACCAGCCCGGACACTCGCCCTGCACATACAGACCGATTCGACCTGGTGCTTCGTGTTCGTTGCCTGTTTGAATCGCCCACCGTGGGCCATGAGTGTTCAGCGGTTTTCGCTGTCGTCGTCACGCAGTTAGTCACGCAAGGTCGGCCCAGTCCTCGGTGACCGTATCGCCGCTAGCCAACTTCAGTCGGCTCCGTACCCGCCCTCCGTGAACCGTGGACCCACAGCAGGGGAGCTCTGACCGGTCCCAACGCGAGCAGGGTATCGAACTGCCCCGACCGAAGCGCCTTGGAATCCCGTCGAGCCAATGGTCCGGAGCCATGTAAAGCTCCCTGATGTACGCTCACGATCACGGCTCAATTCCGACCCTGATGTCCATGCTGACTTGGGAGGATTCCATTGGTCCGCAGCATCAAGCTCCTGCCCTTCACCTTCGGTTCCGCACCGTGACCAAGGAGAAGGGACGAGACGACCCCGACGACTTCTCGGGGATCAGCCTCGGCGGCATGGCCTTCATATTGACCGTCATGGCCCTGAGACACCCTTGGCAGTCGCTCAAGGAACTGCTCAGGGCGGTCCGTCGACTGGGCCGCTGGGCGCTCAGGCTCGCAATGGCCCCTGCCGCACTGGTGGCCGCAATCGTGTTGTCGCGCCGAAGGGATCGGCGTCCCACCTTCGAGGACTACCTGCATGGACTCGACGAGGAATGAGACCACTCGTGACCGAGATCTTCCTCCGGACC
Source organism: Microtetraspora glauca (assembly GCF_040656155.1). Lineage (NCBI taxonomy): Bacteria > Bacillati > Actinomycetota > Actinomycetes > Streptosporangiales > Streptosporangiaceae > Microtetraspora > Microtetraspora glauca. Next base: position 193,618 of record NZ_JBFALK010000002.1, on the reverse strand, counting down.
GCCTGGTACAACAACCGGCGAAGGCGCTCGGCGACCGAGAACCCACCTCAGGGCACATCAAGGTCTCCACCGAAGCCGGGGCGGTTCAGCCTACGAATATCGGCTTGTTAGGGTGACCGAACTGGCTGCGTGAAACCGGGTGTCCACGCTCCGGGGGAAAGCTCCCGCGCGCGACGCGCGAGACGGGTTTGCCGGTCTCCTTGACGATGCGCACCGCTCCAGCCCGAAACTCCGCATCAACCCGGCGCCTCGTGGTACCTGCCACGACCAAACCTCTCCCGGTTCGGTCTCCACGCTAGGAGGGGAAGCGCACAGTCGGACCTCACCAGCGATCAGATCGAAACCTCGTCGGTCAGCGAGAGCACGGCGCGCGGGCGGAGGACCATGAGCGAGTCCTCCAATGCCGCCACCATGGCAAAGGGGAATCGGTCGAGTTCAAGACAGAGTGCGACGTCATCAGGGTGGGCTCCTTGGCGCACGCCCTCCGCCAACTCGGCGGCGGCGCGTGACTCGCCGGCGCGGCGGAGGAACTCAGATGCATCCGCCCCGGCCCCGGCGGCCCGCTGGGCGATGTATTGGGCGCACGCCAGATCTTCATCGGCGCGCCCGTCGTCGCCGGTGACCACGAACGTGACGCTGCCGCACTCGCGTGTCCGCAAGAACCGAGCCGTTGCCTCCGCCACCACGAAGCTGGCGCACAGCACCAGCGACGCCTCCTTGACCGCAAGTGCGCCGACCGTCCCTGCCGTGGTCTTCTGCACAACGGTCCGTCCGCCAAGGTCGACAGACCGCAGCAGGCCCGGCGAGTTGACGGTGTCGAACCCTGTCGCCGGCGGACCGTCTTTGAGCGCCACCCAATCCGGGTGGCGAGCCTTGAGCGCCAGGGCTTCGTCCAGCGACTCGGCAAGAACGATCTTTTCCGCTCCCTGGGCGAAGACCCAGGCAGCCACTGTGAAGGCACGCATGACGTCGACTACGACCGCCGCGGACGGGGCTTCGACCAGCTCAGCGATAGCAAGGAAACGAGTCTCCATCCGGTCATGATCGCGCATGCCTGACCGAAGCACCCAGACAGTGACACGCATTACTTCGACCGTCTCGGAATGCGACATCTCCTGCTGCCTGCGTCTCGAAAGCAGAGCGCAACGATATGCCTGCTCAATTGCCGCATGCGTCACCCGCACACGGTCTCTGCGGGCACAAGGCACACCGCGCTCACGCACGACGCCGGGGCGGAACCTCCACTCCGATGATCCTGCTCGCCACCTTCGCGAGCCTGCGCTGGGGCGAGGTCGCGGCACTCCGGCGGATGGACCTGGACCTGAACACGGGCACCGTCAGCATTCGGCAACAGCATGTCGAGCTGGACACGGGAGAACTGCTCATCGGGCCGCCCAAGTCACGAGCCGGTGTCCGGACAGTCGCCATTCCTTCGGCAATCATCCCCGCGCTTCGGGATCACCTCGACGACTTCACCGATCCAGAGGACGACGCCCAGATCTTCACCGGCGCATGGGCCGGCACCCTCAGGCGAAGCAACTTCCGCCGGGCAGCCGACTGGACGAAGAACACGAAGAAGGTCGGCTTCCCCAGCCTGCGATTCCATGATCTCCGCCACACCGGCAACACGATCGCGGCCAGCTCGGGCGCGACCCTCCGGGACCTCATGGAGCGGGTGGGACACGACTCCGTCCACGCCGCGATGATCTACCAACACCGCACGGCGGAGGCCGACCACAAGACCGCGAACGCCATGAACGGCAAGATCACAGAAGCCCTGCCAAGCCACGCGAGCGATCCATGAGCAAGATCACCTGCATCGGCTAATGGCACGTTAGTGGCACGAAGCCCCGTAGCACGATCGCTACGGGGCTTGTTCTCGCTGGTGGGCGGTACTGGGTTCGAACCAGTGACCCCTCGCTTGTAAGGCAACCCAGACGGGGGCGAGATCAGCCCCGATAATCGCCCCCACCTGCGGAAATGGTCCTCAACCGTCCACCGGTGTATGCGGCCGTCCACGGCGATAGTCACCCAGTCCGCGGCGGTTACGCCGCCCGCCACTCATCCCCCACACACGCCTCCTGGTGGAACCACCAGCCGGCTGCTTCGCCTTCATCGAGGAGTGCTTTCACGGCGGATAGGTCCGCGTCAGGCGGCACGCTGAGCGCGACGAGGGGGAACTCCGCGCTGTGCTCCTCGGCTCCGATGCCCAGCGGGGCGAAGACTTCATGCACTGCCACAGCAGTGGCCTTCGGCCCACCAGGGGCAGGCAGGACCAGGATGGTGCATGTACCAGACCACTCGACTCGTTCGACGACCCAGCGGACGCCCTGCGGATCCGTGGTGAAACGGACCAAGTCCCCCTCGGCTGCGCCGTCGACAAAGAACGGCACGTTGTTCACCTGGGCAACGTCGACGTCGACCAGCGTCGCCCATACGCCTTCACGGTCGTACTGCGGCCACCCTTCACGCGGCACGAACCTGTACCAGACCTTCACCCGGTCTTCGGCCTCGGGCAGATGATTCTCGGGCGGCAACGCACCCGTCATGGGGAGACATCCTCATCGGGCTTGACCACGTAGATGCCCATGCCCTGCACGGTCTCCACGAGACCTTCATCCTTGAGGACTTGCACGGCTTTCCTGAGGGTGTCGCGGGCGACGCCGAACTCTGCCTCCAGCTCGACCAGGCTCGGAATCCTGCGACCGGGCGGGATCTTGCCGGCCTTGATGCGCTGGCGTAGCGCGTTGGCGATCTGCCTGTAAGGCGGAATCGGCGCGTCCCTGTCGATCATGTCGGAAGGCTATGTGGCCAGCCATAACAAGCCATAGCTACCCCAGACGCTAGACGGGGGGAGTACAGTACACCTCTTTTAACCTGCTTATATGCTGCCCACTTCCCCGGACATTCCCGAGTTCGAAACCTGGATCAGCGACGCAGGGCGGTTCCGCGGCCGTCATCGGTCCACAGGACGGGAGATCACTGCGGACTCGGAAGGCGGCCTCATCCTCGCGGCGTGCGCAGCCCGGATCGTGTTCGCGTGGCAACGCGCTGAGCAGGAACACGGTGGCACCCAAGGAGACCTCCGGTGACGGCAGCACCACCTTGGAAGCCCGGCACGGGCGCCGCCGAACGCCGCGATGAAGCAGTACGCCGCATCCTTGCCGGAGAACCAACCGAGATCGTGCGGAAGGAACTAAAGCTCGACACATATGACAGCCGCGTGATCGCCGACCATGTCCGAACCCTCACAGCGGACACAAGACGTGCGGCCGCTCTGGCGCGCCTACGCTCCGGCGAGATGAATGACTCCGTGCGGTCGGATCTCAGACTCGGCCCGGGGGACGTGGAAGTCGTCGCCAGCCAGCTGCGTGAGACACATCCATGGCTGGCCGCGATCATGTTCGGTGACGACGATTGGCAGGACTGCCCGGGAGTATCCCCGCATCCTGCATCGCCGCAGGCGGGGCGCGTGGCACTCTCCTAGTGCAATGACTCCCCCGGCGATGGACGCTCAATCGAGCACACCTGCATGTGCGTGATGACAGTCTACGAACTCATGTCGTACGGCGGGATCTACAGAATCCGACGCACCACCGAACGGCGAGACATCTCGTCGGTGTCATACACAGGATGGTGGAGTCGCGGCGACGCCTACATGTGGTGGGCTCGGCTCCTCGCCGGCCTCGCGCGCTAGTGACCAGACGCTGAGACTCCGGCCCGTCCTGCATGGGCGACCGCAAGCCGCCCCGAAGCGCACAAGCACGCCGCCCACCTACGCCGTGCAGGTCCGCTCCAACCCCCGGGCAACGCACCCACACGCGCCCTGGCATCTCCACGACACCTGAACTCCGGATACAAGGGCTCGGCGACTACGCCGTGAGTCATATCCAACTGAGCCGTTCCTCCAGCAGCGCCTGCTGGGCGGGATTGGCGGTCAACTTCAACGCGCGTTCGTCGGCCTGATGGGCCTCCTGGGGCCGTCCCAGGGCGCGCAACAGCTCGGCGTGAGTGGCATGCAAAAGCGGATAGCACTCCAACACGTCCGCAAGATCCTTTAACTCGCCCAATGCAGCTTCCGGTCCCTTCACGTATTGCAGAGCGATCGCGCGGTGCAAACGTGTAACCGGGGAGGGCGCCAGGTACAGCAGCATGTCGTAGAGCACGACGATCTGCGCCCAATCGGTGTCCTCCCAACGCTGCGCCTCGGCATGACAGGCCACGATCGCCGCCTGCACCTGATACGGCCCTGGCTGGCGGTGTCTGCGTCCCGCCCGGATGAGCAGAGCGGAGGCCGCCTGGATGGCTTCGTGATCCCACAAGGAGCGGTCTTGATCGGGCAGAAGAACCAGGCGTCCGCCGGTGTCAAAACGGGCCTCTCCGCGCGCCCGGTGTAATCGGATGAGGGCCAGCAGGCCGATTACCTCCGGCTCGTCGGGAGCCAGGCCCGCCAGCAGCGCGGCCAGCCATTCGGCGTCGTCGACCAGGTCCCGGGCCTGTGCGCGCTCTGCCGTGCTGGACAGGTAGCCCTCGTTGAACAGCAAGTAGATGACGGCCAGCACCTCCCTCAACCGCCCGGGTAAATCCCCAGGAGTCGGAATCCGGTAGGGAATCCCGCCTTCGGCGATCTTCTTCTTGGCTCGGGTGATCCGCTGCGCCACCGTGGTCTCCGGCACCACGAATCCGGCGGCGATCTGTGCGGTGCTCAGTCCGCACACCACCCGCAGCGTCAAAGCGATCTGCGCCGACCGCGACAGCGCCGGATGGCAGCACGTGAAGATCAGCCGGAGTCGTTCATCCGGTCTGGGTGGGACCGGCCACTGCAACTGGGCCAACTTGGCGCGGTAATTGGTTTCCCGGCGCAGAACGTCCAGGCCACGGCGGCGGGCCACAGTGAACAGCCAAGCGTCCGGACGATCCGGGACTCCCTCGACAGGCCACCGCTGCAACGCCGCCTCGATCGCGTCCTGCACCAGGTCCTCCGCGGCGGAGAAGTCGCCTAGCAGGGAGACCAGGGAAGCGGCCAGCCGGCCCGCATGCTCGCGCACCACGCGGGCCAGCACCTCATGCGACACAGGCTCGTACACCAGCTAGCTCACGAGGCGGGGCGGATCTCCACCACAGGGCAGGCTGGCCAAGACCTGGCGACCTTCAGGGCCTCATCGAGGTCGGCGACCTCGATTTCGGCGAATCCGCTGACCACCTCCTTGCCCTCCACGAACGGCCCGTCCGTGATGACCGGCTCTCCGGCGCCCTGCAACCGCATCGTGGTGGCCGTGTGCACCGGAGCCAGGTGAGTGTGGTGGGTGATCTTGTCGGCGTGCTCGGCGAACCATCGGCCCACAGCTTCGAACGCCGCGTCCCGCTCCAGCTCGCCCATGGCCTGCAACTCCTTGGCGAACTGCTCTGTCTCAACGAACATCAGCACGTACTTCACGTCGTTGGCCTCCTTGTGTCTGTCCAGCCTGGGTCTGATGAGTGGGCGGGTCGTGTCACATGGACGGCAGAGCCGCATACAGGTCGACGCCGTTTCCGTCCGGATCCAGCACCGTGGCGTACCGCATGCCCCAGAACGCATCGAACGGCTCGCCGAGCGCCCGATACCCGGCCTGGACCAGCTCGGCGTACTTGGCGTCAACTTCGGCCGGGGCAGGGAATTCGAAGCAGAGCAGGTTGCGCGGACCCCCGGTCGGACGGGTCCAGCCCGGCAGGAAGGGCGTGCGGAAGGCCTCGGTATCCAGCATTACGTGGAACCCACCCGGCAGATCGCAGGCGGCGTGTTCGGGCGAGTGGGGGTCGATCTTGAAGTCGAGCCCCAGGTGGGCGTAGAAGGCGATCGCCGCTTCCATGTCGGATACCACGATGTCGATCGTGTTCATCGTCGGGGTCACGAGGTACTCCATTTCTCCGAATCATCGGGCAGCGATCCTGTGCTCCGCAGCTATCGACTTGCGCCTGAGTCGTGCGCCAGTTGTCACCGCGTATCCCTCGTTCGACAGACCCTGCCCTTCCCGTTTACCAGCAAGACGATCGGCGGGCCGGCCGATACGACAACCCCCCGCAGAAAGTTGCGGAACCCTTCGCCAGCGCCGACATGGCCGCTCCCGTTGGCGGTACCCCAAACCTGTTCATCCTGCTCGCTGTGACGTCGGGGGTAGCTTCTACCTTTGCCCGGAGCACGCCCAAGCCCAAGCCCAACGACCTGATCACCTCGTATGCCGTCGCCCCACCGCGAAGCGGCAGCAGACCGAGGACGGAGGGTCAAGCTCGGCCTCGCGTGTACCTGGTTCCCGGTGACTTTCCACCCTTGCTGGTTGCCCTGCCTGCATGGCCGCGCTTGAGCCGGAGAACTCGGTCTACTGGGCTTGGCCGCCCGGCACATCGCGGCAGAACGCGAGCCCGAATGACCCCAACCGACCACCCCCAAGATCGGCGGCTCTACCGCGTCAGCGACGCCATGCGCCTACTCAGCCGCAGCGTGATCTACGAACAGATCCGATCGGGCCGTCTGTGCTCGGTCACCCAAGGCCGCGCCCGGCTCATCCCGGCCTCGGCCATCACCGAATACATCTCCCTACTCGAACAGGAGGCGAAGAAGGCATCATGACCACCCGACAGCAAAGGAGACGGCGGTCTGCACTGGGACGAACAGCGGGAACGCTGGATCGCTTCGGTGACGCTGGGCTACACCCCTCTGGCAAGCGCATCGTGAAGAAAGCCAGCGGTAGGACCCAGAAGGAAGCCAAAGACAAGCTCAGAGACATCATCCGCGATCACGAGGACGGCCTGGCCATCGCCCCGACCAACTACACGGTGACCAACGCCGTGCGGTACTGGCTTGAGCATGGCCTGGCCGGTCGCTCGTCGACCACTGTCCGCATGTACACCTCATTCGCCGAGACGCACGTGATTCCAGCGCTCGGGGCACGCAAGCTCCGAGATCTTTCCGTGGAAGACGTCGACAAATGGTTGGTCGGCAAGCGGGCCGAGCTCAGCACGCGCTCGCTCAAACTGATCCACGGCATCCTGAACCGCGCGGTCAAGAGCGCGATGCGGCGCGACAAGATCAAACGGAACGTCGTCGATCTCTGCGAGATCCCTGAGGGGCGTGAGGGGCGCCCATCCAAAGCGCTCACGCTGGCGCAGGCTCAGGCCATCGTGGACACCACTGCGGCTGGCGGTCCCCGAATGCGGGCGTACATCGTCCTGTCGCTATTGATCGGTGCTCGAACCGAGGAACTTCGCGCGCTCACCTGGTCGCACGTCGTGGCCTTCGGAGACGAGCGTCGGGCCTGGCTCCCTGTCCGGGAGATCGGCTGGGATCACCAAGAGTTCGCGATCTACGTCTGGCGTTCCGTCCGGCAGAAGGGCGACACCAAGACCGTGAAGTCACGGCGCTCCCTCAAGATGCCTCGATTGTGCGTAGAAGCGCTCCAAGCGCTTTGGGAGGAACAGCAGTCCACGCCTGCGGAATCCGATCTCGTCTTCCGGACCAGGAACGGGACCGCGCTCACCGCGCACAACGTACGGCGCGACTTCCGGAAGATCCTCGACGCCGCCGGCCTGTCCGGCAAAGACTGGTCCCCACGCGAAATGCGGCACAGCTTCGTCTCGCTGCTGTCAGATTCCGGCGTCCCGATCGAGGACATCTCCCGTCTCGTCGGCCACCGGAACACGGTCGTCACCGAGACCGTCTACCGCAAGCAGATCCGCCCGGTCCTCATGCAGGGAGCCGAGACCATGGATGACCTCTTCTCATGAAGCGACCTGGGATCACAGGGAGGAGGCATCATGTCGCGGTGAACATATTCCGGCGTTGGCAGGGTCGCATACGTTTCTACGGCGATTGCCCCGCATGTGGCCACGACTGGCGTGAGCATCCTGGGGGGCGCATTCGATGAAGATGATGCGTCACCCTGCGGAGAGTGCCTATATGAGATCGAGCACGGCGAGCCGGACGCGCCCTCGGAAGCATGTAGATTGCCCGCTCCTCCCCCGACCACTGGCGATCCGTGAGCAAGGCGATTCCATGCCGGGCGCTGCCATCAGATCGGCACACCTCATGCCCGCCGGCCACCAGAACACGGTGGTCACCGAGACCGTCTACAGCAAGCAGATCCGTCCGGTGCTCATGCAGGGTGCCGAGACGATGGATGACTTCTTCTCCCGATAGTCACTCAGTTCGTCACTCAGCCCGGGAAAACAAGATCAGAGAAGGTGCGTTTTGCCTGGTGGGCGGTACTGGGTTCGAACCAGTGACCCCTCGCTTGTAAGGCGAGTGCTCTACCGCTGAGCTAACCGCCCCAGACGGGATTACACCTTACGACACCGGGACGCCTTTCAGCACATCGGGAGATCCGTCCGTGTCTCCCGACGCCAGATCGGGATCCGGGTACCGCGCGCCGTTCGCGTTGTTCCGGGGCTCGCCGCCTACTTCGCGCCGTTCGCGTTCCGGGCCCCGCCTCGCCGTGGCGGGGCCACGTCCGGAGCGCGACGCCCGCGACGCTAACGACCGCCCAGCAGCGTTTCCGTGGCCCAGCCGGCGCCCGCGTCGGGCACACCGGCCGCCTGCCAGCCGAGCAGCGCGGCGCCGAGCATTCCCGCCTGTACGCCGAGAGACGCCGGACGAAGCTCCGGGGGCTCACGGAAGGTCAGCCGCGCGGCCAGCCGTTCCCTGAGGGGCTCGAACAGGGCGGGCCCCGCCTCCCCCAGCCCTCCGCCGATGACGACCAGCGACGGGTCGAGCAGCAGCGTGTACGACGCCAGCGAGATCGCCAGCGCCTCGATCGCCTCGTCGAAGACCTCCCGCGCCGCGACGTCGCCGGACAGCGCCAGCTCCACGACCTCCTTGGCGGTGGCCGTACGGCCGGAGCGTCGCTCGAAGCGCCGGGCCACGGCGGAGGCGGACGCGTAGGTCTCCAGGCAGCCGACCTGGCCGCACGCGCACTTCTCACCCGAGGGCCAGACGGGCGTGTGCCCGATCTCGCCGCCCCATCCGTGCGCCCCGCCGTACGGCTCGCCGCGGACCACGACGGCGCCCGCGATACCGGTGCCGATGGGGAGGAAGAGGAAGTCGGCGGCGTCGCGCCCGGCGCCGAACACGCTCTCGGCCAGCCCTCCGGTGCGTACGTCGTGCCCGAGCCGGGCGGGTGCGTCGCCGGGCACGAAGTCCTCGGCGGGCACGTTCCGCCAGCCGATGTTGGCGGAATAGACGGCCGTGGAGGAGGTGACGATGCCCGGTACGGCGAGACCGACACCGGAGGGCTCCTCACCGAAGCGGGAGACTCCGTGCCCGGCGAGCTCGCCCACGTAGGCGCGGATGGCCGCGACAACGGCCGCCGCCCCGCGCTCACGTTCCGTCGGGCGTCCCTCGAAAGGGGTCACCTCGCCGGAGCTCGTGACGAGCCCGCCCTTCATCGACGTACCGCCCACATCGAGCGCAACGACGTAACTCACTCGGACATCGTCGTCACCGGAGGACGATTCGCCAAATCGGGCAGATCAGGAACGTCCGAGGACACGGTTCAGCGCCGCCTCGACCTCGGCGGACAGGTCCGGCGAGCCGGCCGCGGAGACCAGCGACTCGCACGACCGCGCGAGCCGTACGGCTCCGCACGAGCGGCACTCGACCTCCCCGAGGCGGCAGATCAGCGCGGTGGAACCGCATGAGACGCACGCGTCGAGATCGAGGTCGTGCGCACGCTGGCAGTCCGGGCAGACCAGAACCTGCGCCTCGTGGCGCACCCCGCGTTTCCAGGGACTCGCGCCACGAACCGGATCGGTCTGCCGGGCCCCGCACCGGTAGCAGGGCATCTTCGCCTCCCGTAAGGCAGGGTCACAGATGTGTGAGCACCTTCTGGTACTCGGTGACGTCACGCGCCGACCCGATCGCGTTCACGATCTTCCAGCGGATGACGCCCTCGCCGTCGATGATGAAGGTCCCGCGCAGCGCGATCCCCTTCTCCTCATCGAACACACCGTACGCCCGGGCCACCTCACCGTGCGGCCAGAAGTCCGAGAGCATCGAGAACGTGTACCCCTCCCGGTCGGCCCAGGCCCGGTGGGCGAAGACGGAGTCGACCGACACGGTCAGCACCTCGACGTCGCCCTCGGCCGCGGGGACGAGCTCGTCACGGATCGCGGACAGCTCGCCATGGCACACGCTGGTGAACGCCAGGGGATAGAAGACGAGCACCACCTTGCGGCCCTGGAGGTCGGAAAGCCTGACGGGAGCGCCGTGCTGATCCTGGAGCTCGAAATCCGGAGCCCGGTCCCCGACTTCTACCGACATGCGCCGCCTCCCCTGGCCTGATCGCACATCATCCTGCCGTACGGCACCGCCGGGCCGTACGGCAGGGCGCCGGCGTCAGCTCAGCGGCGGGCCTTCGGAGCGACCAGCCGCGTTCCCGACCAGTCCCGGGCGGCGCTGATGCTGCTCGTCTGGGAAAGTCCGGCGGTCGTCGCGTCCTCACCGATGTCACTGGGCTCGACATGGCCGTCCCGGCCCGCCTTGGGGGTCAGCAGCCAGATCTGGCCTCCGTCGGCGAGTGCGGTCATGGCGTCGCTGAGGGCGTCGAACAGATCGCCGTCGCCATCGCGCCACCACAGCAGCACCACGTCGACGACGTCCTCGTATTCCTCGTCCACCAGCTCGTTGCCGGTCAGCTCCTCGATGGACTGGCGCAGTGCCTCGTCGCAGTCCTCGTCCCAGCCGACTTCCTGCACCACCTGACCGGCTTTGAGGCCGAGTCGTTCGGCCAGGCCGCGCTCGCCCTGCGCCTGACCCGCGGTCGCGCTCACGTGTATCCCTCCTGCTTGGGTGACCCCGCCTTGTAATGCGGTTGTCCGGCTCACTGAGAGCCATGCTTCGGCACAGTCCACACGCTGTGACCCACCGTCGTCAACGGTCGCCACGACCGGCGCCCCGCACCGTTATCTATGAACCCGACAAAAACGACAAACGAACACGCCGGTCGGGGTTGTCCACGTTGAGATCGACAAGGGACACCGACTGCCAGGTGCCCAGCGCGAGCCGGCCGTCCAGAACCGGAAGCGTCGCGTACGGCGGAATGATCGCGGGCAGAACATGGGATCGCCCATGCCCCCGGGAGCCGTGCGCATGCCTCCAGCGGTCATCGGCCGGAAGCAGATCCCCCAGAGCCGCGAGAAGGTCCTCGTCACTGCCCGAACCGAGCTCGATCAGCGCGACACCCGCCGTGGCGTGCGGCACGAAGACGTGCAAAAGCCCGTCTCCTCCGCACTCACGCGCGAACTCCGCGCACTCCCGAGTGATGTCGTGCACCCGCTCGCGCGTGCCGGTACGCACCTCGATCTCCATGGATCTCACAGCGCGATATTACGATCCCCGCTGAGCTGGGACGACGACCGCGTCCGGGCCGGGGAACACCAGGCCGGTGTGTCCGTCGTCGAACCTGACGACGTACGGCGGCTCGCCACCGGGCCCGCGTACCTCGATGATCTCGCCGCGCTTGTCATGCTCTCCCACGACGGTCCCATGCACCAGGAGCCGGTCACCCACCGTTGCCTGCATCTCGATTCCTCCCTCTCTCCAGAGCCTGATACGGCTTTCGCCCGCAGGGAAGGGGAGTAACCCATCCCCCGCAAGAGGGAGGAACAACGCATACCGAAACGTTACGCTCCCCCGCCGCGACGCACGGGACGGATGGCGGCCGGTTACGTCGCGGTCACCGCGGCGCGCCCCGACGGCCACCGGCGTACGCGCCGTACCGGTCACTGGAAGGAGCGGTGACCGGCGGAAGGAGCAGAGAAGAGAGGTGTGGACCGACGGGCGGGACGGAGCCGTGCGTCCGGTTCGGGGCTGTGCTTGGATGGCACATCACGCCCCGCGCGGATCCGCCTTCTCCCTCGGGAAAAGGCCCGGTCGCGCACGGGCGGTCGGCCCCGCGATCGGGGCACGCTGGGAAGTCTGTAAGAATCGTCCTACCATCGGTGGTCTAGGCCATATATCCCTGCCTGCCAGCAGGGACATCCTGGTTACCCGGCAGTAGAGATGCACTTTCCGGGGCAAGCGGCCAGGATGGAAGTGCCTAGACAAGACATAGTCCATCCTCGGAAGGCGAGACCCAGTGGCTTCCGGACGCCAGCGCTTCTCGATCATCAGTGACGGCCTACCCAGCCAGTTGCCTGATGTCGACCCGAGCGAGACCAGGGAATGGCTCGAATCGCTCGACAACGTCATCAAGACGGAGGGCCGCACCCGTGCCCGCTATCTGATGCTCCGACTCCTGGAGCGGGCCCGTGAGCACCAGGTCGGCGTGCCCGGCCTGCGGAGCACGGACTACATCAACACGATCCCACCTGAGCGGGAACCCTGGTTCCCCGGCGACGAGTACGTCGAACGCCGCATCCGGGCCTACATCCGCTGGAACGCGGCCGTCATGGTCACCCGGGCCAACGCCCGCACCAACGTCGGCGGCCACATCGCGACGTACGCCTCCGCGGCCTCTCTGTACGAGGTGGGCTTCAACCACTTCTTCCGCGGCAAGGACCACGGCGAGTCGGGCGACCAGGTGTTCATCCAGGGCCACGCGGCTCCGGGGATCTACGCCCGCGCCTTCCTGGAGGGCCGCCTGTCGGCCCCCGAGCTGGACGCGTTCCGCCAGGAGCTCTCCCACGGGATCAAGGGCCTGCCGTCCTATCCCCACCCGCGGCTCATGCCGGACTTCTGGGAGTTCCCCACGGTCTCCATGGGCCTCGGCCCGATCGGCGCGATCTACCAGGCGCGGTTCAACCGCTACCTGCTGAACCGCAAGATCAAGGACACCAGCCGCAGCCACGTGTGGTGCTTCCTCGGCGACGGCGAGATGGACGAGCCCGAGTCGCTGGGCGCGATCGGCCTGGCCGCGCGCGAGGAACTGGACAACCTCACCTTCGTCATCAACTGCAACCTGCAGCGGCTCGACGGCCCGGTGCGCGGCAACGGAAAGATCATCCAGGAGCTGGAGTCATACTTCCGCGGCGCCGGCTGGAACGTCATCAAGGTCGTCTGGGGTCGTGACTGGGACCCGCTGCTCGCGGCCGACGTGGACGGCGTCCTCGTCAACCAGATGAACACCACGCCCGACGGCCAGTTCCAGACGTACTCCGTCGAGACGGGCGAGTACATCCGGGAGCACTTCTTCGGCAGCGACCCCCGCCTGCGCAAGATGGTCGAGCACCTGTCGGACGACGACATCCGCAAGCTGTCGCGCGGCGGTCACGACTACCGCAAGGTCTACGCGGCGTTCAAGTCGGCCCGCGAGCACGTCGGCCAGCCGACCGTCATCCTCGCCCAGACCATCAAGGGCTGGACTCTCGGCAAGGACTTCGAGGCGCGCAACGCGACGCACCAGATGAAGAAGATGTCCAAGGCCGAGCTCAAGGAGTTCCGCGACCGGCTCTACCTGCCCATCCCGGACAAGGACCTCGAGGGCGACCTCCCGCCGTACTTCCACCCCGGCGAGGACAACGAAGAGATCGCCTACATGAAGGAGCGCCGCGCCGCGCTCGGCGGTTTCCTGCCCAAACGGCTGACCAGGGCCAAGGCCCTCAAACTGCCCGGCGACGACGTCTACAAGCAGCTCGCCAAGGGCTCGGGCAAGCAGAACGTCGCCACCACCATGGCCTTCGTCCGGCTGCTGAAGGACCTCATGCGGGACAAGGAGATCGGTCACCGGTTCGTGCCGATCATCCCCGACGAGGCGCGCACCTTCGGCGTGGACGCGATGTTCCCGACCGCCAAGATCTACTCGCCGCACGGGCAGACCTACGAGGCGGTCGACCGGGAGCTGCTGCTCTCCTACAAGGAGTCCACCGAGGGCCAGATCCTGCACGAGGGCATCAGCGAGGCCGGCTCGATGGGCTCGGTCCTCGCCGTCGGCTCCTCGTACGCCACGCACGGCGAGCACATGATCCCGATCTACATCTTCTACTCGATGTTCGGGTTCCAGCGCACCGCCGACCAGATGTGGCAGCTCGCCGACCAGATGGGTCGCGGTTTCCTGCTCGGCGCGACCGCCGGCCGTACGACCCTTAACGGCGAGGGCCTCCAGCACGAGGACGGCCACACGCCGCTCATCGCCTCGACGAACCCGGCCGTCGTCTCCTACGACCCGGCCTGGGCGTTCGAGATCGGGCACATCGTCAAGGACGGCCTGCGCCGGATGTACGGCGACGCCCCGGAGAACATCTTCTACTACCTGACCGTCTACAACGAGCCGTACCCGCAGCCCGCGGAGCCGGCGAACGTGGACGCCGAGGGCATCCTCAAGGGTCTGTACCTGTTCGCCCCCGCCCCCTCGACCGGGGGGCCGAAGGCCAACATCCTGGCCTCCGGCGTCGCCGGTCCGTGGGCCCTGGAGGCGCAGCGTCTCCTGGCGGAGGACTGGGGCGTCGACGCTTCGGTCTGGTCGGCCACCTCGTGGGCGGAGCTGCGCAGGGAGGCCCTCGCCGTCGAGGAGCACAACCTGCTCAACCCCGACGCCGAGCAGCGCGTGCCGTACGTCACCCGGAAGCTGTCCGAGGCGCAGGGCCCGTTCGTGGGCGTCAGCGACTACATGCGGGCCGTCCAGGACCAGATCGCCCAGTGGGTGCCCGGTGACTGGAGCTCGCTCGGCACGGACGGCTTCGGCCTGTCGGACACGCGTTCGGCCCTGCGCCGCCACTTCCACGTGGACGCCGCGTCGATCACCCTGGCGGTGCTGACCCAGCTCGTACGGCGTGGCGAGATCAAGGCCGAGGTGCTGCGCGAGGCCATCTCCCGCTACCACCTGAAGAACGGCGTGACCGAGGTCGGCGCTCCCGCGGAGAGCAACGACATCCAGTCGATGGGCGTATAACGCCTGAGCGTCTCCGGGTTCGCGTCGGCGGACCCGCCTGCCGGGCCCCCGGACTTCCTGTCCGGGGGCCCGGCGTGTTCACGGCTTCACGGCTTCACCGCTTCACCGCTTCACCGCTTCACCGCTTCACGGCTTCTCGGGGCCGACGAACAGGATGACCTGATCGTCGGTTCCGGCCAGCGCGTCGTGGACGTACCACTCCGGCTTCACCTGGTCACGGGTGAGCCCGTCGGGGTAGGGCCGGTCGGATCCCCTGAACACATAGCGGTACAGGACGTGAGTGATCTTGCGCTCCTCCAGGGCGGCCCACGCCTCGGCCACCGTGTGGCCGGGGACGTCCGGCAGCCCGACGCCCTCACCGGGCACGTCGCCCGGCCCCTCGTCGTACATCTCGCCGGGACGGGCGGCCCGGCCGAACACGATGCGTGCGTGTCCCTTGTAGTCCATCGGGACCTTGACGCCGACCCCGCAGACCTCGCTTCCGCACCTGCCCTCGGCGAGGATCGTCTCCAGGTGGCCACCCTCCGCGGTCTCCATGAAGACGAGCGTTCCCGCCCTCCGCGGCGACACGGGCGCCAGCGTGAGGTCGATGTCCATCCCGTACGCCGCGAACTCCTTCTTGTAGCGCGCCGGATCGGCGACCGGATCGTTGACCGTGACGACGAGGGAGTCGCCCTCCTTCCGGAAGGACAGCGCGGCGGCCTCGGCGCGGTTCGGGCCGACGGACACCGGGCCGACCCGCTGGTCGGGTTCCGCGACCGACACCGCGATCATCGCCGCGGTGGCCACGGTGACGGCCAGGGGGATGCCGACGAGCAGCCGCCGCCGGCCGGACCAGCCGGGCCGTACGGACGTCGGGACGTCGTCTGGCGTGGTCTTCATGACGCGCTCGGCCAGGTCGTCCCTTGTCTGGCGGCTCACCATCGCGGCGGCCTCCTCTTCAGTGATCGGGTTGAGTCGTTCGATGTTCATGCGGCGCCTCCTTTCGACGCGGGTGCGGCTCGCCCGTCGCCCTCTTTCAGGCGTTCGCCCTCTTCTTCGTGTTCGCCCTCTTTCTCGCGCCCGCCCAGTGCGCCCAGTGCGCTCAACTCGCGGGCGAAGCGACGACGCGCGCGATACATCCGGATCCGTACGGCATTGCGGGAACAGCCCAGGACGACGGCGATCTCGCCGAAGTCCAGGCCCTCCCAGCCGGCGAGCGCGAGCACCTCCCTGTCCTGTTCGGGGAGGCTCCGGAAGGCCGCGGCGACGGCGGCCTGGTCGGCGGCGCGCTCAGTGTGGCGATGGGCGTGCGCGAGCTCCCCGCGCAACCTGTCGCTCAGCGCCGTACGCCGCCGCGCGCCCCGGTGCAGGTTGGCGAGGGCGCGCCGGGCGACGCCGAACAGCCACGGCCGGGCCCGGTCGCCGTCGGGGACGTCGTCGAGGCGCCTCCAGGCGACGAGGAACGTCTCGGCGAGGACGTCGGCCGCGTCATGGCCGTTCTCCGTCCGCCGGAGGAGATAGGCGAGAACCGCGTCGTGAGACGTCCGGTAGATTTCCTCGAAGCGGTGTCTTCTCGTGTCGGGTGGCCCCAACAGCGCTCTCCTTTCGCGGCACGCCGTAGCGTCGCTCCTCGATCTGACACCCTCCACGTGTCCCGCACGCCGCGGAGCATTTCAGGGGACGGGAAGCATTTCAGGGGGAGACGGCCGGTCAGGTGACGCCGCCGGCTCCGCGCCGCTCGGCCTGCCCGGCTCGGGCGCGTTTCGGCCGGTCTTCCGCAGGCGTCCGTGTCACTTGCGCGCGCGCCAAGTCAGTCACAAGCGATGGACAAGACGGCTGCCCGACGATTACCCGCGTGAATGGATATTTCAGGACATTGATCAGGGGGTTGGCCGCATCGGCGGCGATCGCCCTGCTAGCCGTGGCGGCCGCTACGGCGCCCGCGGCCGCGGCCGACGGCGACGAGAACGTCTCCGTGGGTACGCTGCTGGCCGCCCAAACCCACCCGGCCGTCCAGCTCACCAGCCTCACCTTCGCCGGCGAGGTGGTCGTCCCCACCGCGGACGTCCGGCAGAGCGCTCTGAACGAGCTCGTGTCGCAGATCCAGGTTCTGGTGGCCGCGGGCAAGATCCCCTCGGACGAGCCCAGCATGTACAAGTACATGTTCAAGCGCATGGCCGCCGATGTGAACAAGTACCTCGTGCCGACGGCGCCCAACCGCACCGTGGAGGCACGGGTCGGCGGCATGTGCACCGGCTGGTGGGTCACTCCGGACGGCTACATGGTCACCGGCGCGCACTGCGTGGAGATGAGCGACGAGGAACTGTCCCAGACTTTCGCGCAGCAGGCGCTGCAGAAGTTCAACGAGGAGGACGCCAAGGAGGTCATCTCCGGGCTGGAGAACGTCGTCGCCGACGAGGAGCTCGTCGCCGCCGCACAGCAGGTCTACATCAACTTCAACTCCGCGCACATGAAGCTGGAGAACCTGCAGAAGAGCCTCTCGGTCCTGCAGTCGCTGCCGGGAGGCGGCGTCGACAAGACCGCCAAGGAGGTCCCCGCCGAACTCGTCTCCGTCGGAGAGAGCTACCCCGGCAAGGACTTCGCGCTCCTCAAGGTCAACAATCAGCAGAACCTCCCGACGGTCCCGCTCGGCGACGACGCCGACGTGCAGACCGGCAACACGCTGTACATCAGCGGCTTCCCCGGCCTGGTCACGAACACCCCGTTCTTCAGCATCGAGTCCAAGCTCGACCCGGCGATGACCGAGGGGCCGTACAACGCCAGGCGCACCACCACCGAGGGCGTCCCCTACATCCAGACGCAGGCGCCGTCCTACCACGGCAACTCGGGCGGCCCGGTGTTCAGCCGCGAGGGCAAGGTGATCGGCATGCTGATCGCCGGCACCGTGAGCGACGGCGGTGAGGCGTCGGAGAACGAGAGCTTCGTGCTGCCCGTCTCGATCATCAAGGAGAAGCTCAACGAGAAGAACATCAAGCCCTCGGCGTCGCTGACCACGACGAGGTACAACGAGGCGCTCGACGCCTTCTTCGCCAAGCACTACAAGGACGCGCTTCCCCTGTTCCGCGAGGTCCAGACCCTCCACCCCAACCACCCGTACGTCGCGAAGTACATCACCGACTCCCAGCAGGCGATCTCCAACGGCAAGGACGAGTCGCCGCAGCCCATCTGGCTGTGGATCGCGATCGGCGCGGGCGTGCTGATCCTCATCGGCGGCGGCTTCGTGCTGCTCGCGACGCTGCGCCGCCGCAAGCGCACCTCGGCCACCCCCGCCCCGTCCTACGACCGGGCGCACGGCGGCGCCTACCCCGCGGCGATCAGCAGGCAGGACGAGCGGCAGGCCTGGCCGCAGACGCCGCAGCATGCACCGCAGCGGTACGCGCTGCCGCAGGGCCCGTCCGCGCAGTCCTCCTCGTCCGGCCAGTCCGCGCCGTCCCAGGGGCAGTACCCGCAGCAGCAGTACGGCCGGCAGCACAACCAGCAGGGCTATGACCAGCGCGGTTACGACCAGCGCGGCTATGACCAGCGGGAGAGCGGGCGTCGCCAGTACGACCAGTACGACCAGTACGGGCAGCCGAACCAGGCGCCGGACGGGGCCACGCAGTACGTCCGGCCCGCGCCGCAGGCGGCCCCGCAGGGCCCCGAGCGCAACGTGGCCGATCTCGAGCGCGAGGTCGAAGAGCTCCGCCGCCGTCTCGGCCAGCGGCAGCCGCCCGATGCCTGAGACACGTGAGGGCCCGCCGGACGAATCGCGGCGGGCCTTTCGCTCGTTGTCCGCCCGGCCGCCGCGGCCGCGGGGAAGTGCGGGGCCGGGCGACGGGGCGGTGTTCCGGCGACGCCGGTCAGCCGGCCTTGGGGGTGAAGAGGCCGAAGAGGTTGCCCGCGGTGTCGCGTACGTAGGCGTAGTCCGGTGCCGCGGCGCTCCCGATCAGCTTGAACTCCACCTTGCCCCCGAGGCTCTCGATCGTCGCGCAGGTGGCCTCCACGTCCGAGACGGCCACGGTGAAGACGGCGTGGCCCGGGGAGCCTCCGCCGGTGCCCATCACTCCGCCACGCGGCTGGTCGTCGTCGGCGTAACCGATGAAGCGGTATTCCATGCCGCCGGCCGCGGAGTCCTCGTCGGAGGTGAACCGCCAGCCGAACAGGTCACCGTAGAACCGCTGGAGGGCGTCCGGGTCGTCACCGGCCACCTCGAACCAGGCGACGGTGTTGAAGGCGGGAATGGTCATCGTGATCTCCATGGAATCGGAATCCGGCTGGACGGATCCACCTTCCCGAGCCTTCGCGACAGCCCCCTGTCGGTGTTTCCCGAGCATTCAATCGAGAGTGGGACGGGTGACGATCATCTCGGGCACGTCGGCGTCGAAGTGCTCGATGGGACGGTGGGGAGCCCGCTCCTCCGTCAGGACGGCGGACACGATCCGGTCGAGCCGGAAGACCCGGACGGCGTCCCGCAACCGGCACCACCCCACCAGGTACCACGTGCCGCTCCGGCCGCAGGCGAACGTCCCCGGCTCGACCTCCCTGGAGGTGATGGCGCCCGACTTGTCGGCGTATCGGATCAGCAGCACGGAATGCCCGAGCACGGCCGCCTCGATGACCTTGACGATCGGCGCGGTGCCGCCCGGCTCACGCTTCACGTCGGTGAGGATCTGGACCCGCGCCGCGAGCGTCCGGGCGCGCTCCCCCTCGGCGCCCGGCATCGCCGCCACCAGCTTGCGCAGGGCACTGCGCGCCTGGTCGGCGAAGGGCTGCTCCTCGGCGCGGCTCAGCGCGATCGCCACGGCCACCGCCTCGGCCGGGGTGAAGTTGAGCGGGGGCAGCGACATGCTCTTCTCCAGGGCGTACCCGCCCCGGCGGCCCGGCTCGGCGTAGATCGGCACCCCGGCCTGCTGCAGGGCGCCGATGTCCCGCTCGATCGTGCGCGGGCTCACCTCGAAGCGCCGCGCGAGGTCGCGCGCGGAGCGGCAGCGGGGCGAGATCGCGCGCAGATCCTCCACAAGCGCGTAGAGCCGGTCGGTACGGTTCACAGCGCGAGGCTAGGCGACCCGGCCGACATTTCTCCGGACAGCGGTTCCCCGGCCGGCATTTCTCCGGACAGCGGGCAACGGACGCCCGGCATCGGCCGCGCGAGGCGCCCGCGCTCAGGAGCCGGACGCGCGAGGGGCCCGCGCTCAGGAGCCGGACGCGCGAGGGGCCCGCGCTCAGGAGTCGAACGTGTCGCCCATCCGGGTGAGCCGCTCGCGGCCCGGCTCGGGATAGCGCTCGCCGGTCGGCTCGGCCGAGACGATCCGGTTGCCCCGGAACACCCGCACGTCGTCGCGGAGCCTGCACCACGCCACCAGGTAGGACACGCCTCCCCTGCCGCTGAGGAAGACGCTCGGCTCGACCTCTCTCGTGGTGGTCTCGCCCTTGGCGCCCGCGTACTCGATGCGCAGCACCTGCCGTTCCAGCAGGGCCTGATCGATCGCGCGGCGGACCGCCTCCCGCCCCGCGGTGCGCCCGTCCCGGTGATCCATGCCTCGACGCTACGACCGCAGCCCGACATATCCCGGTATCACCGGACTGTCGCAGTGGTCACACCCTTGTCACTCCCGCGGGCCGCGTGTTGATGATCCGGTCGGGCGGGATTCCGCACTGTACGGCTCGCGCGCAGCCGTACCGCTGCCAGTCGAGCTGGCCGGGGGCGTGCGCGTCGGAGTCGACGGAGAAGACGCATCCCATCTCGTACGCGAGCCGCATCAGCCGCTTCGGCGGGTCCAGCCGGTCCGGCCGGGAGTTGATCTCGACGGCCACCTCGAACCTGCGGCACGCCTCGAACACGATCTCCGGGTCGAACCTCGACTCGGCACGCCCCTTGCCCTTGACGACCCTGCCGGTGCAGTGGCCGAGCACGTCCACGCGCGGATCGGCGATCGCCGTCACCATGCGCCGCGTCATGTCCTCCGGCTCCATCTTCAGCAGGGAGTGCACGCTGGCCACCACGACGTCGAGCCGTTCGAGCAGTTCCGGGTCCTGGTCGAGGGCGCCGTCGGCCAGGATGTCGACCTCGATGCCGGTGAGCAGGCGGAACGGATGGAGTTCCTCATTGAGTCCGGCGATCACGTCGAGCTGGCGGCGCAGCCGGTCGGCGGACAGGCCGCGCGCGATGGTGAGCCGCGGCGAGTGGTCGGTGACCGCGAGGTACTCGTGGCCGAGCGCCATGGCCGCCGCGGCCATCTCCTCGATCGGCGATCCGCCGTCCGACCAGTCCGTGTGGCTGTGCAGGTCGCCCCTGAGCGCGGCGCGCATCGCGGCGGTCGCCTCGTCCAGGTCGACGTCCTGCGCGTCCTCCAGCCGTCGGAGATACGTGGGCACCTCACCGTTCAGTGCCTCGGTGACGGCCAGGGCGGTGACCTTGCCGATGCCCTTGAGATCGGTCAGGCCACCGGTCCGCGCCAGCCGTACGAGCTCGGCGCGGGGCAGGTCGGCGACGGTGGCGGCGGCGCCGCGGAAGGCGCGGACCCGATAGGTGGGCTCGCCCGCGCGCTCCAGCAGGAACGCGATCCGTTTCAACGCCTCGACCGGGTCCACAGTACGGGTTGGTACCCGGAAAACCGAGATCGTTATGTTTCTCCCGAAAAGGAACCTCGCGAGTCCGTAGACCCGTTGGTGATACCGAACGGTACGCTGTGCCGACCCCGATCAACAGGAGCCCGATGACCGCCCCTGGGGAGAACCCCCGCACACCGCGTCATCCGATGGCGATGGACTCACCGCATCCGATGGCCGCGGACCCGCCGAAGCCGCGCGGCATGTCGTCGGGCGCCGTCAAGCTGGGCGCCGTCGCCGTGTTGTCCCTGCTCGTGGTCGGGTTCTGCGCGGCGCAACAGGACCGCTACGAGGAGGTCGGCGCCGACTGCGTGGACCTCAACAGCCAGAACCCCGACGGCTCCTACGTCGTGGTGGACGACGACTACTGCGACGAGTCCCATTACCACTACCACGGCTCACGCGGCGCGTACGGCTGGTACTACGGGGGCCAGCGCACCGGGGGCCGGGTCGGGCGGGGGACGACGCTGAAGCCGTCGGACGCGCAGATCACCACACGGTCCGGCCGTGTGGTGCAGCGTGGCGGGTTCGGGTTCCACTCCGGCGGCGGAAGCTGACCGCGCGCGCCGATGAGACGTGAACCATCGATCCCGCGCGAGAACTGGGCGGCCACGATCGAGTCCCAGGGACTCGCCTTCCATCGCTCGGCCCATCCCGGCGACCTCGACCGGCCCTACTGGGACGAGAGCGTCCACTACGTCTTCACGATGGACGAGGTCCTCGACCTGGAGAACCAGGTCGAGGAGCTCCACCGGATGTGCCTGGCCGCGGTGGAGCACGTCGTCGCCCATGACCGCCTGGCCGACTTCGCGATCCCGCCGTACTGCCGTACGGCCGTGGCGGAGTCGTGGCGGCGCCGGGACCCGCACCTGTACGGCCGGTTCGACCTGCGATACGACGGCACGGGCCCGGCGAAGCTGCTGGAGTACAACGCCGACACCCCCACGAGCCTGGTTGAGAGCTCGGTGGTGCAGTGGTTCTGGCTGAAGGACGTTTATCCGGACGGCGACCAGTGGAACTCGATCCACGAGCGGCTCGTCGACCGCTGGCGGGCCCTCGCCCCGGGGCTGCCGACCGGTCCCGCCCACTTCGCCTGGACCAGCGCGGACGAGACGGGCGAGGAGGCGATGACGCTCGGCTACCTGCAGGAGACCGCCGACCAGGCCGGGCTGAAGACGGTGGCCGTCGCCATGGAGGACATCGGCTGGGACCAGCTCAACCGGCGCTTCGTCGACACGGAGTACCGCGTGATCCGGTCGCTCTTCAAGCTCTATCCGTGGGAGTGGATGGTCGCCGAACCCTTCGGCACGCACGCCGTCGGCCAGCAGCGGACCATGACGTGGATCGAACCCCTGTGGAAGATGCTGCTGTCCAACAAGGCACTGCTGGCGATCCTCTGGGAGCTGTATCCGGGGCATCCCAACCTGCTCCCGGCGTACCTGGACGGCCCGCGCGACATATCCGGATATATCCAGAAACCGTTGCTCGGGCGCGAAGGCGCCTCCATGCGCGTCGTGGCGCCGGAGCTCGCGCTTTCGACCTCAGGGGACTACGGCTCCGAGGGGTTCGTCTACCAGGAGTTCCTGCCGTTGCCGGACTTCGACGGGTGGCGTCCGGTGCTGGGCGCCTGGATGGTCGAGGACGAGTCCGCCGGGCTCGGGATCCGCGAGACGTCGGGGCTGATCACCGATGACACCTCCTCGTTCATCCCGCACCGAATCGAGCCGGCCTGATCGTGCCGACCCATTCACCTACCCCGAAGTCCACCGAAGCACCTGAAGCCTTCCGATCACCGGAACGGCCCGCCCCCGACAAGGAGCCATGTTGACCACCCAGTCCACCCCCTTCGCCGAGGTGCTCGGCCACGGAGCGTTGGCGATCACCGCGTACGCCGTCCTCGGCGTGCTGCTGCTCGTCGCCGGGTTCTACGTGATCGACATGGCGATTCCCGGACGGCTCAGCAGGCTCATCCGCGAGGAGCGCAACCCCAACGCGACCGCGCTGACCGCCTCCGGCCTCGTCGCGGTCGGCCTGATCGTCGCCGCGTCCATCTGGTCGTCGGGCGGCGCGCTGCGGGAGGGGCTGCTCGCCACCCTGGTCTTCGGCCTGGTCGGCATCGCCGTACAGACGGTCGGGATGATCGCCTTCGACCGGATCGTCGGCATCTCGGTCCGGTCGCTGGTCAGCGAATCCGCGCTCCAGCCGGCCACGATCCTGCTCTCCGCCACGCACGTCGCGATCGGCCTGATCACCGCCGTAGCCGTCGTCTGACAATGAATCGCGGATATTCACCGTGGGCTGAATACGCCGCCAGGGGAATTGCCGACGGCGAAACCCGATCCTTTTCCGGGAAAACGCGGGTTACCGTCGGCGGAACAGCGATCTTTCCTTGGAAGCCAGGTGACACGGTGACGTCCCCTTCGCAACACTCGCCCTTCCCGTACGCGCGCCAGTCGGGCAGGACCGGAGGTGAGCACGGCCCGGTCGCGATCGACTCTCTCGACCAGAGGCTGCTGCGGAGCCGCATCGTCGTCCTCGGGCAGGAGGTGGACGACGAGATCGCCAACCGCATCTCGATGGAACTCCTCCTGCTCAGCGCCGAGGACTCCCAGGCCGACGTCCGCCTCTACATCAATTCTCCCGGCGGCTCGGTATCCGCGGGATTGGCCCTTTATGACGTGATGCACCATATTCCGAACGACGTCAGCACGGTCGCGATGGGAATCGCCGGCTCCATGGCGCAGCTCCTTCTCTGCGCCGGCGCGCCGGGAAAGCGTTACGCCCTGCCGCACGCGCGGATCATCATGCACCAGCCGCACGGCGGCATCGGCGGTACCGCGACCGACATCAGGATCCAGGCCGAGCAGATGCTCGCCACGAAGAAGCTGCTCGCCGAGCGGATCGCGCACCACACCGGCCAGTCGCTGGAGCGCATCGAGAAGGACTCCGACCGCGACCGCTGGTTCACGGCCGAGGAGGCCAGGGAGTACGGCTTCGTCGACCATGTGATCACCACCACGGCCCGGGTCGGCGCGTAGTCGCGCGAGATCCCTTCCGAGATGTCCGATTCGTTCAAGACGGACGTCGCTCCCGGCTCCTAAGGTCGGGGACCATGGCACCGACTTTCAACCTCATCGGCCTCGTCGTCGCGGACATGGGCGCGGCGCTGGCCTTCTACCGGCGGCTCGGCCTGGACGTCCCCGCGGAGGCGGACTCCGAGCCGCACGTCGAGGCGACACTCCCCGGCGGGCTCCGGATCGCCTGGGACACCGTGGACACGATCCGCTCGTTCGACCCCGGCTGGACCCCGCCCGGCGAGGGCACCCGCGTCTCCCTGGCCTTCGCCTGCGCCGATCCCGCGGAGGTCGACCGCGTGTACGACGATCTCGTCAAGGCAGGGTACGACGGGCACAAGGAGCCCTGGAACGCCTTCTGGGGCCAGCGCTACGCCATCGTCCACGACCCGGACGGCAACGGCGTGGACCTCTTCGCGCCGCTCCCCTCCTGACGGACGGGGACGGCCAAGCGCTAGGCGATCAGGACGCCGAGCGGGACGCCGGTCAGGGCCTTCACCTCACGCGCGAGGTGGGCCTGGTCGGCGTACCCCGTACCGGCCGCCACATCGGCGTGCGGCACGCCGGTCCTGGCCAGGGCGACGGCCCGGTCCATCCGCAGGATCCGCATGAGGGTCTTCGGTCCGTATCCGAACGCCGGCACGCATCGCCGGCGCAGCTGACGCTCGCTCAGACCCACCGTGTCCGCCACGGCCGCGACCGGCGTCCCCTCGCGCAGCAGGGCCACGATGCCCTGGACGGCGGGATCCGGCCGGTCGGCCCGCCCGAGCCGATCGAGGGCCGCCTCCTCCAGCACGGCGCCCGGATCCGGCGCCTCGTGGACACGCTCGGCGAGCCGCCGTACCCGCGCCTCCGGCCACAGGTCGGCCAGCGGCACCCGCCGGCCGCGCAGCTCGTCCGCGGGCACGCCGAGTACGGCGGGGGCGGTGCCCGGCGCGAACCGCAAACCCGTGTAGCCGGCCGCGTCCCGCGTCCCCGTCGTGAGGTGGGCGACCGGGTCCGGTCCGGCCACGATCAGCTCGCCCTTCACCCAGATCAGGTCCATGCAGCCGTCCGGGAGGATGCGCAGCACCGTTCCGGGGCTCGGCCCGGGGCGCCGCCAGACCACCGCCCCGGGCACGCGTGACGTCCTCTCGCGGTACATGCCCCCAGCATTCCACCCGTACGGCGTGGCACGCCCGGGTGGGGACCGCCACACCGTCCCTGGCCACAGCATCGGCGGTGACCTGGCACGCTAGAACCGTGACCGAGCGGAGCGAGCCAGCAAGCAAGAACAGCGTCCCTGTCATCCGGGCCGCCGACGAGATCGGCCAACCGGACGACAGGGCGCGCAAGGACACCGCACGACGGCTCGACCGCGCGATGGGCAGCCTGGGAACCGCTGCCATGGCGCGGATGGAGGATCAGCTCCCCTGGTACCGCGCTCTGTCGGCCGAGGACAGATCCTGGGTCGGCCTCGTCGCCCAGGCCGGGATCGCCGCGTTCGTGGACTGGTTCGGGCACGCCGGGGAGGGACGGCCGATCCCCAACATAGAGTTCTTCGGCACCGCGCCGCGCGAGCTGAAGCGCAACGTCTCGCTCCAGCAGACCGTGGACATGATCCGCATCGTCGTCGAGGTGGTCGAGGCGCAGGTCGAGGAGCTGGCCTGCCCCGGCGGCGAGGACCTACTGCGCCAGGCCATGTTGCGCTACACCAGGGACGTCGCCTTCGCCGCCGCGCAGGTGTACGCCCGGGAGGCCGAGGCGCGCGGTTCCTGGGACGCGCGGCTGGAGGCGCTCATCGTGGACGCGCTGGTCCGCGGCAAGGTGGACGACGGGCTCCACTCGTGGGCGGCGGCGCTCGGCTGGACGTCGGCTCCCGTCGTGGTCTTCGCCGGTCACACCCCGGGCGACGAACCGCAGAGCGTCATCGACGGGCTGCGCGACAGGGGCCGCCGCGTGGGCTACGACCTCCTCGCGGGCGTGCAGGGCGACCGGCTGATCGTCATCGTGGGCGGCGCCGACAGCATCAAGGACGCCGCGCGCAGCGTGGTGCCCCGGTTCGGGCCCGGACCGATCGTGATCGGTCCGGAGGTGCCCGACCTGCACGCGGCCGCCGGTTCGGCCCGCGCGGCCATCGCGGGGCTGCGCGCGGCGGCGGGCTGGCCGGACGCTCCGCGTCCCGTGCTGGCCGAGGATCTGCTGGCCGAACGCGCGATCGACGGGGACGCGGCGGCCCGGGCGCAACTCGTGGAGAACGTCTACACTCCCCTCGCCGGGACGCCTCTGCTGGACACGCTCGCGACCTACCTGGAGCAGGGGACGTCCCTGGAGGCCACCGCCCGGCTGCTCTTCGTCCACCCGAACACCGTGAGATACCGGCTGCGGAAGATCACGGAGCTCACCGGCTACCAGCCGACGGAGGGCAGGTCGGCCTTCACTTTGCAAGTCGGGCTCATTCTCGGTCGCCTGACCCTCACATAGCCGTATGGCGTTAACCATGGGGAAACCACGACTGTAGGTTCCCTACAAGGCGATCACCGCAAACTTCGTCCGGATCTCCATCTCTGTGGCGAACCCCTACAGGGCAGGGTTGGGGATGTGCTCGTCATCGTCTCTCCGGGCCAAGGCGCCCAGACCCCAGGATTCCTGAGTCCATGGCTTGAGATCCCCGGTTTCCGGGACCGGCTCTCCGCCTGGTCCGAGATCGTGAGCCTCGACCTGATCGCGTACGGGACCACGGCGAGCGCGGACGAGATCCGTGACACCGCCGTCGCGCAGCCGCTGCTCGTGGCGGCCGCGCTCGCGTCCTTCGACGCGCTCGGCGTCGCTCCGGATCTGGTCGCCGGACACAGCGTCGGGGAACTCGCCGCCGCCGCGATCGCCGGAGTGCTCCGCCCGGAGCAGGCGCTGGACCTGGTCCGGGTGCGCGGCCAGGCGATGGCCAAGGCCGCCGCCGTCACCGAGACCGGCATGACCGCGGTGCTCGGCGGCGTCGAGGACGACGTGCTCGCCGCCATCGACAAGCACGGCCTCACCCCGGCCAACATCAACGGAGCCGGTCAGATCGTCGCGGGCGGCACTCTGGAGCAGCTCGCGGCGTTCAAGGAGGAGCCGCCGCAGCGGGCCCGCCTGATCCCGCTCTCCGTGGCGGGCGCCTTCCACACGGTGCACATGGCCCCGGCGGTCGACGACCTCCGCGCGGCCGCCGCGGGCCTCACCCCCGCCGACCCGCGCACCACGCTGCTGTCCAACGCGGACGGCGCCGCCGTGGCGAGCGGCGCGGAGTACCTCCGCCGCCTGATCGACCAGGTCAGCAACCCGGTCCGGTGGGACGCCTGCATGGCGACGATGGCGGACCTCGGGGTCACGACGATGATCGAGCTGCTTCCTGGCGGTACGCTGACCGGTCTGGCCAAGCGGGGACTGAAGGGCGTGCGCACCTTCGCCCTCAAGACGCCCGAGGATCTGGAAGCCGTCCGAGAGGGGTTGAACGAGCAGTGAAGCTGTCCCAGGGGGCTCAGGGGGCCAAGATCCTCGCGTTCGGCGGCTACCAGCCGGCCGACATCGTGACCAACGACGACCTCGCCAAGCGGATCGACACCAACGATGAGTGGATCCAGAGCCGGGTCGGCATCAAGGAGCGGCGCGTCGCCGGGCCGAACGAGTCGGAGATCGACCTCGCGGTCCAGGCGGGCGGCAAGGCCTTGGCGGCGAGCGGGCTGTCCAGCGCCGACATCGACCTCGTGATCGTCGCCACCTGCACGCTGGAGGCGCAGATCCCGAACGCCTCGGCGCGGGTCGCCCACCGGCTCGGCATCGACGCCCCGGGCGCGTTCGACGTGAACGCGGCCTGCGCCGGGTTCTGCTACGCCCTGTCCGCGGCGGCCGACGCCGTACGCGCCGGGTCGGCGACGCACGTGCTGGTCGTCGGCACCGAGAAGCTCACCCAGTGGATCGACTGGGACGACCGCGCCACGTCGGTGATCTTCGCGGACGGCGCGGGCGCCGCTGTGGTGGGCCCGTCGGACACGCCCAGGGTGGGCCCGGTCGTCTGGGGCAGCGCCGGGGACAAGTTCGACGCGATCGCCGTCGCGAACCGCAACTCCTTCCTGCACCAGGAAGGCCAGACGGTGTTCCGCTGGGCCACGACCGCGCTTCACCCGGTGGCGAAGCTGGCGTGCGAGCGTGCGGGCGTGGACCCCGCCGAGCTCAGCGCCTTCGTCCCCCATCAGGCCAACCTGCGGATCATCGAGGCGATCGCCCGCAAGCTGGGCGCCGACAACGCCGTGATCGCCAGGGACATCGTGCTCGCGGGCAACACCTCCGCGGCCTCGATCCCGCTGGCGCTCTCCCGCATGATCGAGCGCGGCGAGGTGCAGTCCGGCGGGCTGGCCCTGCTGCTCGGTTTCGGTGCCGGGCTCACCTACGCCGGTCAGGTCATCGAGATCCCCTAACACTTTGTACGGCCCGCCGTACAAACACTGAAAAATCCGAAAATTCAAGGAGAAATCGCGACATGGCAGTGACCGAGCAGGAGATCCTCGCCGGCCTCGGCAAGATCATCAATGAGATCACCGGCATCCCGGCGGCCGAGGTCTCCCCGGAGAAGAACTTCGTGGACGACCTCGACATCGACTCGCTCTCCATGGTCGAGATCGCCGTCGCCGCCCAGGACGAGTTCGGCGTCGAGATCCCCGACGACCAGCTCAAGCACCTGAAGACCGTCAAGGACGTCATCAACTTCATCCAGGCCTGACCCCGGAGACCGCCGAGCGGAAGCCCGGCGGTCCCCACCATCACACGGGCTTCGTGAATGTGCCGTGTCGCGGCACATTCACATGGACGACCAATCAAGAGGAGTGCACACAAGTGAGTACGAACCGGGTACGTGTCGTTGTCACCGGGCTCGGCGCGACGACGCCCCTCGGTGGAGACGTCGCCTCGACCTGGTCGGCGCTCCTCGACGGGCGGTCGGGAATGCGCCCCATCACCGACGACTGGGTCGACACGGTGCCGGTGAGGTTCGCCGGTGTGGCGGCGGTGGATCCCAGTGAGGTGCTGCCCAGGCCGGAAGCCCGGCGGCTGGACCGCGCCGAGCAGTTCGCCCTGATCGCCGCCAGGCAGGCCTGGCAGGACGCCGGCGCGCCTGAGGTCGACGGCGAGCGCCTCGGTGTGGTGGTCGGCAGCGGCATCGGCGGCATCGGCACGATCCTCTCCGCCTACGACCTGTACCGCGAGAAGGGCTGGAACCGGCTGTCGCCGTTCACCGTGCCCATGCTCATGCCGAACGGCTCCGCCGGCTGGATCAGCATCGAGCTGGGCGCCAAGGCGGGGGCGCACTCCACGGTCAGCGCCTGCGCCACCGGCGCCGAGTCCATCGGCTACGGCGTCGACATGATCCGCTCCGGCCGCGCCGACATCGTGGTCGCGGGCGGCACCGAGGCGGCGATCCACGGCCTCAACGTGGCGTCGTTCGCCGCGGCCCGCACCATGTCCACCCGCAACGACGAGCCCGAGCGGGCCTCCCGCCCGTTCGACAAGGGCCGCGACGGCTTCGTGCTCGGCGAGGGCGCCGGCATCGTGGTGCTGGAGTCCGAGGAGCACGCCCGCGCCCGCGGCGCCCGCATCTACGCCGAGGCGGCCGGCGTCGGCTACTCCAGCGACGCCTACCACATCACCGGGCCCGAGCCGGAGGGCCGGGGTGGCCGGGAGGCCATGCTCCGCGCGCTCAAGGACGCGGGTCTCGCCCCCGCTGACGTCGCCCACGTGAACGCGCACGCCACGTCGACTCCGGTCGGCGACGAGATCGAGGCCCGGGCGATCAAGGAGGCCCTCGGGAGCCACGCGATCGTCACCGCCACCAAGTCGATGACCGGCCACCTTCTCGGCGGCGCGGGCGGCATCGAGTCGATCTTCACCATCCTGGCCCTGCACGAGCGGATCGTGCCGGCCATCGCCAACCTCGACGACCCCGCCGACGGCATCGAGATCGACCTCGTCCGCGGCGAACCCCGGAAGCTCGACGGCGGCCAGCTCGCCGCGATCAACAACTCGTTCGGGTTCGGCGGGCACAACGTCGCCGTGGCCTTCACCTCTGTGTGACTGGGAGCCCCAGATGACTGTGCTTGACAACACGGTGGGGACCGCGGCCTCCGACGGGGAGGCCGCCGACCCCCGTGATCCCCAGGTACGGCTCGGCCACCTGCTCGACGAGGGTTCCATCCGACTGATCACGCCCGAGGACAAGAGTGGCGTGCTGGCGGTCACCGGCCGCATCGAGGGCGTTCCGGTGGTCGCCTTCTGCAGCGACGCCCGGGTCCAGGGCGGCGCGATGGGCAGCGAGGGCTGCGAGCACATCGTGCACGCGTACGACGTGGCGGTGCGCGAGCGCGTCCCGGTGATCGGTGTCTGGCACTCCGGCGGCGCACGGCTGGCCGAGGGCGTCGAGTCGCTGCACGCCGTGGGCCGCGTGTTCGCCGCCATGACGAAGGCGTCGGGCGTCGTCCCGCAGATCTCCGTCGTCGTCGGCCCGGCGGCCGGAGGCGCGGCGTACGGTCCCGCCCTCACCGACATCGTGATCCTGGCCGACAACGGCCGCATCTTCGTCACCGGCCCGGACGTCGTCCGCAGCGTCACCGGCGAGGAGATCGACATGGCCTCGCTGGGCGGCCCCGAGCCGCACAGCAAGCGCAGCGGCGTCGTGCACGTGGTCACCAAGACCGAGGCCGACGCCCTGCTCAAGGCCCGCCAGCTCGCGTCGCTGCTCGGCCACCAGGGCCGGGTCCGCGACGTCGACGAGGTCGACTTCAGCACGCTGCTGCCGGACAACCCGCGCCGCGCGTACGACGTGCACCCCCTCGTCAACGGACTTCTGGACGAGGCCGGTGTCGAGCTGCACCCCAAGTGGGCGCCCAACATCGTCACCACCCTCGGCCGGCTCGGCGGTCGCACGGTCGGCGTCATCGCCAACAACCCGCTGCGGCTCGGCGGGTGCCTGGACTCCACCTCGGCGGAGAAGGCCGCCCGGTTCGTCCGGATGTGCGATGCCTTCGGGGTGCCGCTGGTGGTCCTCGTCGACGTGCCCGGCTACCTCCCCGGCGTGGGCCAGGAGCACGACGGTGTCGTACGGCGTGGCGCCAAGCTGCTGCACGCCTTCGCCGAGG
Organism: Microtetraspora glauca; assembly: GCF_040656155.1. Taxonomy (NCBI): domain Bacteria; kingdom Bacillati; phylum Actinomycetota; class Actinomycetes; order Streptosporangiales; family Streptosporangiaceae; genus Microtetraspora; species Microtetraspora glauca. The sequence continues at coordinate 161,950 of NZ_JBFALK010000002.1, read as the reverse complement.
CGTCGGTGCCGCGGATCACGGTGGTCACCCGCAAGGCGTACGGCGGCGCCTACATCGCGATGAACTCCCGCGCTCTCGGCGCGACCCGCGTCTTCGCCTGGCCGACCACCCAGGTGGCCGTGATGGGCGCCGTGGCGGCGGTCCGCGTCCTCAAGCGACGCGAACTCGCCGCCGCGCCCGACGAGGAGCGCGCGGAGCTGGAGGCCAGGCTGGCCGACGAACACGAGAAGATCGCGGGCGGCCTCGACCGCGCCATCGACCTGGGCGTCGTCGACGAGGTGATCGAGCCGGCGAAGACCAGGGGCGCGATCGCCAAGATCCTGGCCCAGGCCACCCCGGCGCGTGGCGCCCACGGCAACATCCCGCTCTGACCGGGGACGAGTAAGGACGACCGAGGATCCCGCGCCGCCGCCGGGTGACCGCCCGCCGGGTGACCGCCCGCCGGGTGACCGCCCGCCGGGTGACCGCCCGGCGAGGGGCCCCGTAGCGGGACGACCCCCGCCAGCGGCGCGACAGCACGGCGACGAGACAGGCGCCGGTCCAGTGACTGGACCGGCGCCTTCTGTCGTGTCCGCGGTCGGTTCTCCTGCCCGCGCCCGGGGCGCGCGGCTCCGGCGACCGCGCGGCTCCTCGAGGGTGGGTCAGACGGCGGCGTGCAGCCAGCGGACGGGAGCGCCCTCCCCGGCGTACCGGAAGGACTCGAGCTCCTCATCCCACTGCTTGCCGAGCAGGCGGTCGAGCTCGTCCTCCAGAACGGCCCGGCCCTGCGTCGCCATGAGCATGACGTTGCGTAGCCGATCTTCGGGGATCAGGATGTCGCCACTCGCGCCGACGACGGCCGTGAAGGCACCCAGCGTCGGCGTGTAGGCATGTCGGGACCCGTCGATGCCCGGCGAGGCGTCCTCGGTGATCTCAAACCGGATGCGCTGCCAGGCCATGAGCGACGAGGTGACCGCCGCCGCCGTCCCCGGACGACCTTCCCACTCGGCCTGGGCGCGCACAGCCCCGGGCGCGGCAGGCTGGGCGGTCCACGTCAGGTCGACGGGAACGCCAAGAACGCCTGCGACGGCCCACTCGATATGCGGGCACAACGCAGGCTGAGCCGAGTGGACGTACAGCACGCCACGAGCAGCTGCCACCGGACCTCCCAAATCGCATGAGGTGCGCCTTCCCCAACGGCCTCACACTGGGATGATCACAAGTGACTGAAGGAGAGACTACCGTCCGTCGCAGCCAGGCACCAGAGGGGGGTCATACCGATTCACGCTTGACAACGATTCGTATCGGGAAAACTACACCGAGTAAGATTCGCCAAGCGAAGGGCCACCCCCATGCGCCCATTCTCCAGCGGTCCCCCGCCGCACCGGCTCGTCGAACCCCGGCCCGGATGCCCCGCCCTCATCCGCCCCGGGGAACTGATCACCTCGTCGCTGAGCGCCGTCTCCCGGTGGGCCGTCGACGCGACTCCCGCCGGCCCGGTCCATCACGTACGGCTGTCTCCCGACGTCGACGTGGTCGACCTCGCGGCCGGGCTGTGCGACCGGGGGCTTCGGGCCTCGCCCAACCACGTCTTCCTCGGGCAGCCGCTGCTGTTCGGCGGCCCCGGGGGCGCACCCGTCCCCGCGCAGGCCGTGCCGTACGAGCGGGGGGAGTCGTGGGACGTCACCGTCGGCGTGCTGGACACGGGGCTCGCCCCGCACCCGTGGCTCACCGAGTGGTACCGGGACGAGATCGCGGAGACCCCCGACTCCGACGGCGACGGGACGCTCGACGAGCAGGCCGGGCACGGCACGTTCACGGCGGGGCTGATCCTGCGGGAGGCGCCCGGCGTCCGGTTGCACGCGGTACGGGTCCTCGACAGCCACGGGGTGAGCGACCAGGCCACCCTGCTTCGCGCGCTCGCCCGGCTCGAAGGCGAGCGCGTCGACGTCCTGAACCTCTCCTTCGGCGGTTACACCGTGGACGACGAGCCGCCGCTGGGGCTGGCCGAGGCGTTGCGCGCCTTCCCGGCGGTCGTCGCGTGCGCGGGGAACACCTCCTCCTCCCGCCCGTTCTGGCCGGCGGCGCTGCCGGAGGTGGTCGCCGTGGGGGCGCTCGACGGAGACGCCGTCGCCGCGTTCTCCGCGCACGGCGCATGGGTGGACGCCTGCGCCCAGGGGGTGGGCCTGACGAGCAGCTTCCTGGAGCATGCGGCCTTCCACGGCTACGCCACATGGAGCGGCACGTCCTTCGCCGCCGCGATCGTCAGCGCGACGGTGGCCCGTCTCTGCCGCGAGATGCCGCCCGCCCGCGCCGTACGGCACGCGCTTCGCGAGGGCGGGCGCGTTCCCGGCCTGGGCATCGTGGTGCGGCGGCGGCACGAGCACGAAGGGACACCGGCGGAGCCGGTCAGGTGAAAGCCACCGCCAGGAGGCGGCCCGACCGCTATGGTGATCACCATTCGAATCCTCTCCGACGCGCAGAGTCACGAAGATGCCTTCAGAGAAGACCCTCACCGGCCTGGACCAGGCGGCCTGGGAGGAGCTCGTCACCCGCTTCGGCGGCCGGATGTGGGCGGTGGCCCGCGCCTGCGGGCTCGGCCCCGCCGACGCGGCCGACGCCGTCCAGGGCGCCTGGCTGCGGATGGTCGAAAACCTGGACGGCATCCGCGATCCCGAGCGCGTCGGCGCCTGGCTGGTCACGACGACGCGGCACGAGGCGGTCCGGCTCGCCCGGCGGTCACGGGGAGAACGGCCGGGACCATCCGCGCTCACCGACGCGGTCGTCCCCGATCCGGCGGCGTCCGTGGTGAACGCCGACGTCGGCCGGCGGCTCTGGCTGCTGCTGGACGGGCTGGCCGAGCCGTGCCGGTCGCTGCTCCGCCTGTACGCGCTCAACCCCGACGCGAAGTACGCCCAGATCTCCATGCGCCTCGGCCTCCCGATAGGGAGCATCGGACCCACCCGGTCCCGCTGCATGTCCCGGTTGAGGGCGCTCATCGAGGAGGACCGGTGACCGACGACGGCCTGCCCGACGACCACCTGCCCGATTACCTGCTGGCCGCGTTGCGGATGGCCGCCGGCGTGGATCCCGTGCCCGGCCGCGTGTCAGACGCCGCCAGGGACGCCTACTCGTTGCGGCTGCCCGGAGGCGTCGTGGCGGCGCCGTACGAGATCGGGGCGGTCGTGGGCGCGCGGTCCGAGGGGGACCCCGCGATGCACCGGTTCGGCGCCGACGGCATCACCCTCGACGTCGAGGTGACCGTCACCGACGGCCGCCTCGACGTGGCCGGTCAGGTGTCCCCCGCTCCCGGTCCGGGGGCCCGGGTCGAGGTACGCACCCCCGGCGCCGGCGAGACGCGCACGCCGTCCGAGTCCGGCCACTTCGCGGTGGCCGGACTGCCCTCCGGCTGGATCAGTGTGGTCTGCCACCGGCCGGGCCTGGCTCCGGTGGCCACGCGCTGGCTCCACGTCCGCGATTGACCACCGTGGATTCCGGCCGGGCGTACGGCGTCCGCCCATGGGCGTCCGGGCAGCACGGCGGAGGCGGCGAGGACACGACCACCCTGGTGGCCAGGGCCGAGCGGGCGGTCTGGTTGTCCGGAACCGATCCCGAACTCGCCGAGTCCGAGGCGCGAACCGTCCTGGCCGAGGCGCGAGCCGTACCGTCCGGGACGCCGGACCCGCGGCACGCCGAGGCGGTGCCGGTGGCCCTGCGGGCGGCGGCCCTGGCGGCGCGTGAGCTGGGCGACATCGATCTCGCCCTGGAACGGCTGGAACAGGCCGTTTCCGAGGGAGCGGCTTTCCCCAGCCGGGTCGCGCAGGCACGGATGTCGCTGGTGACGGTGGTCGCGGAGCTCGGCGACCCCGAGGGCGGGCTGCGGCTGGCCGAGCTCGCGGAACGCGACCTCACCGGCACCGACCTCGCCAGGCTGGACGTCCAGCGCTCCGCCGCGCTCATCCTGCTCGGCCGCTTCGGTGACGCGGTACGGCACTGCGACCGCGCGCTCGGGATGCTGGACGGTGATCCGAGATTCCACGCGGGCGGGCTGCTCAACAGGGGCGTCGCCCACACCTATCTGGAGGACTTCGACAGGGCGGAGACGGACCTTTCGGCGTGCGTCCGGATCGCCAGGACCGCCGGGCTCGACCACCTCGCGATGCTCGCCGAGGGGAACCTGCCGTTCGTGGCGGCCAGGCGTGGTGACATCCCGGGAGCCTTCGAGAGGTACCGGGCCGCGGAGGGAACGCTGTTCGGGTATCCCGAGCGGCTGGCCGTGATGCGCACCGACTTCGCGCAGGCGCTGGTGGCGGCGCGGCGGCTCGGTGAGGCCAGGACGCTCCTCGCGCGGGTCGTCGCGGACCTGGCCGCCTCAGGGGCACAGGCCGGGCTGGCGGACGCCTGGCTGCTGCTCGCCCAGGTCGAACTGCTCACCGGAGCCGCCGATGCCCGCGGCTCCGCCGAGGCGGCCCGATCGGAGCTGATCCGCCAGGGCCGGACCGCCCGGGTCCCGCTCGCGACCGAGGTGGTGCTCCGTGCCCGGCTCGCGCGGGAACAGCCGAACCGTGATCTGCTGGACGAGCTGCTGGCCTGCGTGGGGGACCTCGAGAACGGCGGCTGCCTCTCCGAGGCGGCGGCGCTGCGCCTGACCGCCGCCGAGACGGCCCTGCGGCTGGGCGAGCGGCGGATGGCCCACGCCCAGCTCGGGATCCTGATCGCCTCCCCGGCCCGGACGATGGTCCGGCAGCACGCGCTGGCCACGCGGCTGCACCTCGACGGGGACGTGCGCGGCGCACTGGCCGCGGCCTGGTCCGGGCTGGCGGCGACCCTCGCGCCGGGGCCTCCTATGGGCGGCAGTCCCTCGGCGCTCGGGAGTGCCGACACCACCTCGCAAAGCACCGCCACTCAGAGCACCGCCACTCAAGGCACCACCATTCAGGGCACCACCATTCAGGGCAGCGCCGACCACGACGCGGGGGACCGCGACACCGCCTGCCACGACCCCGCCGGGCCGGCCGGCACGAGTGCTGTCGAGGCGCGCGCGTACGCCGCACGTGCCGCCGAGGATCTCGCCGGCTTCTGCGTACGGCTCGCCCTGGAGACGGGTGATCCCTGGACGGTGCTGACCTGTTCGGAACGCTGGCGGGAACTCGTACGGGAAACGCCGGGCCGCCTACGCCTGGAGGGTCTCCCGGCCGAGACGAAGGGAACGCTGGTCGAGCTGGTGCGGGACGGGGACCGGCTCGCCGCCGTGCTGGTCACGGCCGGGCACTGTGTCCTGCGGCCGTGCGGCTCGTACTCCGCGGCGGCGGAGGCCACCGTGCGGGTCCGATACGCCCTGCGCAGGCGCAACCTCCGCGACGTACAGGCGGAGAGCGGCCTCGAATGCGACCTGGCGATGCTCGACCACCAGCTGTTCGACCGGCCGCTGATCCCTGCGGACGTTCCCGGCGGCCCGGTGGTGATCGTGCCGACGGGCACGCTGCACACCCTGCCGTGGCCGTTGCTCCCGTCCCTGCGAGGCCGTCCCGTGTCCGTGGCCGAGAACGCCTCCTCCTGGCTCGCCGACCCCGAGCCATCGTCTCCCCCGGAGAACCCGGAGAACCCGGTGGTCGTGGCGGTCGCCGGTCCGGGGCTGGAGAACGCCGAGGCCGAGGTGGAGGCGGTCGTCCGGTCCCATCCTGGAGCGATCCGGGTGAACGCGGCCAAAGCCGCGGTGCTCGACGCCCTCGGCCACGCGGACGTGCTGCACGTCGCCGCGCACGGGACGTTCTCCCCCCGCAGTCCCCTGCTGTCGCGCATCACGCTCGACGACGGACCCCTCATGGCGTACGACCTGATCCGGCTGGGCCGGGCGCCACGGCTGGTGATCCTTTCGGCGTGCGACGCGGGCATGGCGCACGCACCGGTGGACGGCGCCGTCCTCGGACTGGCCGGCACGTTCCTCGACCGGGGAGCCCGGTGCGTGATCGCGGGCGTGGTGCCCGTACGCGACGACGAGGCGCTCGCGCTGATGACGGCGCTTCACCCGCTTCTGAGAGAGGGCCGCACTCCCGCCGAGGCGCTCGCCCTGGCATCCGGCACGACCGGTGTCGCGGGGTTCGTCTGCTTCGGCAGGGGGGACCTCCGCCTGTCCGCTCCCTGACGCGCAGGCGTCCGCCCAGGGAAGCGCACGGGGCTTTCCCGCTCGCAATTCCCGTATGAACGCGCGGACCCCGTGGCGACCAGGAGCCGACGGCGATCAGCCGGTGGCCACCGGACGGGCGGGGTCGGCCACCCAGTGGGACCAGGATCCGACGTAGAGCGCGGCCGGGATGCCCGCCAGGTCCAGCGCGAGCACCTCGTGGGCCGCGGTGACTCCCGACCCGCAGTAGACCCCCACGGGGACCCCGTCGACCGCGCCGAGCGTGTTGAACCGCTCACGCAGGAACTCCCGGTTGTGGAACCGCCCGCCGGGCTCGACGTTCTCGGACGTCGGAGCACTGACGGCCCCGGGGACGTGCCCCGCCACCGGGTCGATCGGCTCGACCTCTCCGCGGTAGCGCTCGGCCGCGCGCGCGTCGAGCAGGACGCCACTCGTGGCGAGGTCGGCGGCCTGGTCGGCGTCCAGCGTCGGCATGCCTCCGGGGACGGCGGTGAAGCCGCCGGGCGCGGGCTCCGCCCCGGCCCCCTCCTCGATCGGGAGCCCGGCGTGCCGCCAGGCCCGGATGCCGCCGTCGAGGACGCGCACGTCCTGGTGGCCGAAGTAGCGCAGCGTCCACCACGCCCGCGCCGCCGCCGTGGCGTCGGCCTCGTCGTACACGACCACCGTGCGGGAGCCGTCCACGCCGAGGCGGCGCATCGCCGCCTGGAAGTCGGCGGCCTCGGGCAGCGGGTGCCGCCCGCCGGCGCCGGGCGCGGCGGCGAGGTCGGTGTCGAGAGCGCAGAAGACCGCGCCCGGGATGTGACCCTCCGTATAGGACTCGCGGTCGGACGGTCCGCCGCCGAGCCGCCAGCGGACGTCCAAAATCGTGACTCCGTCGAGAGCGGCGAGCTCTTCGGGCGTGACAAGGGTGCTCATCTGGCACTCACCTCCAGCAATGGGACGTTCTGCTCGGCCGCGGTCAGGGAGCCGTGGTACCCGATCATGGCAGCCTCGACCGCCTCCGTCCGGGAGGCGACGATCACACAGTCACCGTACGGCACGGCCACGACATCGCCGATGCGGCCGAGCCACTCACGGCGTACGGCGGGGCCGAACCAGCCCTCATCCACGGCCTCCTCCTTGGAGACGACCCAGGCCCGGTCGCGCAGCGCGTCGGCCCACGTGTCCAGGACGGCCGCCGCCGCGCCCTCCTCGGTGTAGAGGTGGCGGACCCTGGCCTCCCCTCCGAGGAGGGCGACTCCCTCGCGGAGCTCGGGCCGCAGGTCCACGTCCACCTTGTCGGTGGCGTTGACCATGCCGTGATCGGCGGTGACGTACATGGCCGACCCGCGCGGGAGCGACCCGGCGATCCGCTCGGCCATCCGATCGACGACGGCCAGTTCCTCCAGCCATTGGGTGCTGCCCCATCCGGTCTCGTGGCCGGCGGCGTCCACCCCTCCGTAGTAGACCGTGACGAACGACCGGCCGCGCAACGCCTGCCGTACGCCCTCGATCCGGTCGTCGACGCTCTCGGCGGCGACGTGCCGCACGCCGCGGTAGACGGCGCGGGTGAGACCGGTCCCCCTGAACGCCCCCGGCGCGACATAGACCGGATCCACGCCGGCCGCGGACAGCCGCTGGTAGACGGTCTCGGCCGGTTGCCACCAGTCGGGATCGACGGCGTGGCCGGGCGCGGTCCAGCGCAGACAGTTGAACAGCCGCCCCTCCCCCGGGACGGCCATCACGATGCCGAGCATGCCGTGCTCGCCCGGTGGAGTCCCGGTGCCGAGCGTGGCCAGGCTCGTCGGGGTCGAGGACGGGAACCCCGCGGTGAGCGTCCACCCCTGTTGCGCGGAAAGGAACGGCGCGGCGTCGGGGTGGGCGCGCAGCAGGTCGGCGCCCATGCCGTCCACGAGGAACAGGCAGACCCGCTCGGCGGGGTCGAGCCGCAGGGTGTTCCCGGTGCCGGCCCCCAGGGACGCCAGCACGGATCCGGGCAGGTCGGCCAGCGAGGCGCCGCCGTACTCGGGGACGTACGGCACGGCGGAGCGCCCGGCGCGGGACTCGGTCACGTCACCTCCAGGGGCCGTCGGGGTCAGGTGGCGGCGAGCGCGGTGGCCTCGGAGAGCGCCTTGGCGAATTCGAGCACGTGCGTGACGGCCTCGGGGCCGTCGGCGGCCTCGCTCACCCGCAGCGACAGGTCATCGGCGGTGATCGCGCCGGTGTAGCCGTGGTCGGCCTCGCAGTTCTCGTCGCCGCAGGTCGCGGGCTCCAGGTCGACGTGGGAGATCGCCCCCCACCCGATCGTGAGGGTCACCTCGGTGGGGGGAACCCCCGGGACGTACGAGGCGGGGTCGGGAACCACCCTGGTCACGGCGACCGACTGGATGCGGCTGAGCCGTACGGCCTCGGTGGTGGTAGAGGCGTGTGAGGCGGGCATGCCCTCGGCGGGCGGGTGCTCGTCGGTGTGGCACACCAGCAGCCGGGTGGGCGAGAGCACCAGCACGGTGACGTGCCTGCGCACCTCCATCGCGGGGTCGAACGTGGCCTCGTGATGCACGACGTACGCCGTCACCTGCTCCTTGCCAAGGGCGGAGTCGACCGCGTCGGCGACCAGGTCGGGGTAGTAGCCGCTGCGGTCGATCGCCTCACGCATGCCGGCGGCGGAGACTCGGGTTTCCCTCATGGGGTCCATCCTGCCCTGTAAGGGACACCGGTTTCACACTCACGCGAAACCGGCTCCTCACCGCAGACGGCGCGGTCCGACATCGAGCCGGGGACCGACCTCGGGCCGCAGTACGGCTCTCGCCCCCAGCACGACCACCGCCGACTCCCCCACCAGGACCTCGTCCAGGTCCATCCGGCAGACCTCGGGCAGGGCGTCGGCGAGGAGGCCGACCCTCACCAGCAGGTCCTCCAGCGCTTCGACGGCGACCGGCGGGTAGCCGTACTCGCCGAAGAGCATCGGCGCGGCCCGTACCGAGCGCACGAGAACGGCGGCGTCCTCGGCGGTGAGCGGGGCGAGGCGGTAGGCGCGGTCGCCGAGCAGCCGGGCGGCGACGTCGCCCAGCCCGAAGGACACGACCGCCCCGGCGTCCCGGTCCTGCATCACGCCGACCACGGTGGCCGCGGACGGCTGCGGCGCCATGTGCTGCACGGCGATCGTCACGTCCGGGCCGAGCGTCGCCGCGAGATCGGCGTACGCCTGGCGGAGGCTGCCCGGCTCGCCCAGGCCGAGCCGTACGGTGCCGGACCTGCGGGGGGCGTCGGGATCGGCGGTGGTCACCGGCCGGAACACCGGCTTCAGGGCCACGGGCCAGCCGAGCCGGGCGGCGGCGGCCACCGCCTCCTCGGCCGAGGCGACCGGCTCGGCCGGCCAGACCTCGATGCCGTAGCAGGCGAGCAGCGAGGACGCGTCGATCTCGACCTGCTCGTCACCGGAGGCGAGGGCGGCGGCGACCAGCCGCCTGGCCCGGCGGTTGTCCACGCCCTCGACGGCCGGAGGCGTGCCCACGGGCTGCTCGCGCCAGCGGGCGTAGCCGACGACGTGAGCGAGCGCCCGGACCGCCTCCTCCGGGGCGGGATAGGACGGGATGGAGCCTCTGGACGGCCCCTCTCCGGGAACGCGCAGCTCGGCGAGCATCCCCAGCTCGCCCTGGAAAGTGGCGAGCACCGGCTTGCCGGACTCCCCGGCGACCCGGACCAGCTCGGCGGCGACCTCGTCGTGCCCGCCGGGGATCGGCGGCATGTAGATCACGACGGCGGCGTCCACGTCGGCGAGCACGCCGCTGAGCGCGTCGGCGAATTCGGCGCCTCCGGCCCGCGCTCCGAGGTTGACCGGCGGAACCGGTTCGAGGCCCCTGGCCCGGCAGGCGTCGACGGCGAGCAGCGCCAGCGCGTCGGAGTTGCTCACCACCCCCACCCGGGGGCCGGCGGGCAGCGGCTGATGGGCCAGGAGTTGCGCGACGTCGAACAGCTGGGCCAGGTCGTCCACCCGGATCACGCCCGCCTGCTGGAACAGCGCGCTCAGTGCGGTGTCGGGGAGGCGGAGGACGCGGGCGGCGTGCCCGGTGGGCACCCCCTGGCTCTTGACGACGACGACCGGCTTGGTCCGGGAGATCCGCCGGGCCAGGCGGAAGAACTTGCGGGGATTGCCCAGGGACTCCAGGTAGAGCAGGATCACGTCGGTCGCCGGATCCTCCTCCCAGTACTGCAGGAGGTCGTTGCCCGACACGTCGGCCCGGTTGCCCGCCGAGACGAACGTCGAGATGCCCATGCCGCGCTGGGCCACCCGCTGCAGCAGCGCGGTGCCGAGCGCCCCCGACTGGCTGAAGAACCCGACCCTGCCCCGGCCGGGCAGCGTCGCGGCGAGGGTCGCGTTGAGGCGGACCGAGGGATCGGTGTTCGCGATGCCGAGGCAGTTGGGGCCGACCACGCGCAGGCCGTACGCGCGGGCGATGCGGACGAGCTCGTCCTGGCGGGCGCGGCCGTCCGGGCCGGTCTCGCCGAAGCCGGACGACACCACGACCAGGCCCTTCACCCCCTTCTCCGCGCACTCCTCGACCACGTCGAGCACGCCTTCGGCGGGGATCGCCAGCACGGCGAGGTCGACGTCGCCGTCGATCGCGGACACGCTCCGGTAGGCGCGCACCCCGGCGACCGCCCTGGCCTCGCGGTGGACGGGATAGACCGGGCCGGTGAAGTCGGCGGCGAGCAGGTTGCGCAGCACGGTCTGGCCGATGCCGCCCGGCTCGCGGCTGGCGCCGATCACCGCGACGGACCCGGGCTTCAGCAGCCGCTCGATGGACCGCGCCTCGGCTCGGTGCTCGCGGGCCGCCGTCACCTGTACGGAGCTGTCCGTGGTGGCGAGATCCAGCGTCATCCGTACGACGCCGTCCTCGAAATGGCTCTGGGCGGTGTATCCCGCCTGGCGGAACATGGCCGTCATGCGGTGGTTGGCGGGCAGCACGTCGGCGATGAAGGTCCGGATCCCGCGCTCCCTGGCGGCGGCCCTGAGGTGTTCCAGGAGGACGGAGGCCATCCCCCTGCCCTGGTGGGCGTCCTCCACGAGGAACGCCACCTCGGCGTGGTCGGACGGCTCGACCCGGTCGTAGCGCACGACCGCCACCATCTCGGTGCCGATCGTGGCGATGAGGGCGACCCGGTTGTCGTAGTCGACGTTGGTGAACCAGGCGATCTCGCGGTCGCTCAGTTTCGGCCGCGGACCGAAGTATCGGAAGTAGATCGACTGCTCGGAGAGCCGGGAATAGAACGAACGCATGAGATCGGCGTCGTCCGGCCGGATCGGCCGCAGATGCGCCGTTCCGCCGTCGGAGAGCACGACGTCCGCCTCCCAGTGGGCGGGGTAGCGGGATTCCACGGTTTCGAGGGTAGTCCCGGCGCGGAATCGTCTGGCTGGGCAACGCTTGTGCATCGACTCCGACAGAGTGACGACCCAATTCCCCACGACGTGGCCGGAAGCTGTTAAGTTTCTCGGCATAGCCCTCATAGCCCGGCGAGGACGCCGACCCCTGCGGCGGACTCACCTCCACGAGCAGCTGGCAAGGTGGTGACATCATGACGCGGGTCGTCGTGGTGGGCGATCTCATGACCGATGCGGTCGCGCGCGCCCGCTTCCCCCTCGCGAGGGCGAGCGACACCCCGGCGGTCGTGACCATGCACGGTGGCGGCTCGGGGGCGAACATCTCCTCCTGGCTGGCCGTGGAGGGCAACGAGGTCGCCTTCATCGGTCGTCGCGGCGCCGACATCACCGGCCGTAACCGCGACATGGAGTTGATGGGCTACGGCGTGGACGCCCGGCTCGTGATGGACCCCGAGCGGCCGACGGGCACCTGCGTGGTGCTCGTCACCCACAAGGGCGAGCGGACCATGCTGTCCGATCCCGGTGCCAACGCGGCCCTCGCGCCCGAGGACCTGCCGCGCGACCTGTTCAGCGGCGGCGCCCACCTGCACATGTCGGGATACACACTCATCAACGAGGGTTCGCGCGACGCCGGCCTGGCCGCGCTCGACCTGGCCCGGCGGGCCGGGATGTCGATCTCCGTCGACTGCGCCTCGGCCGCTCCCGTGGAGCGCACCGGTGCCGAGCCGTTCCTGGAGTGGACCCACGGCGCCAAGCTGCTGCTCGCCAACGCCGACCAGGCCAAGGTGCTGACCGGCCGGGACGACCCCGCCGCCGCGGCGAAGGTGCTCACGGCCTGGTTCCCGCAGGTCGTGATCAAGCTCAACAAAGAGGGCGCCCTCTGGTACACCAACAGCCGGGCCGAGCCGGTCCGCGCGTCCGCCGAGACGGTCGAGCGGGTCGTGGACGGCACCGGCGCGGGTGACGCGTTCGCCGCCGGGTTCCTGCCTCCGTGGCTGGCCGGCAAGCCGCCGGCGGAGGCCCTGGCGGCGGGGAACGCCCTCGCCGCCAAGTGCATCTCCTACCTCGGCGCCCGCCCCCGCCTCTGACTCTCGGTCCGCCCGCCCCCGTCCGTACGGCCCCGTCCGTACGGTCCGGGGTGTACGGCGACGGTCAGGACGTCACCGCGAGGGCCAAGGGCAGCACAGCGGGCGCTCCCGCGTGCCGGATCTGCGCCGCGGCGAGGGTCATCGTCCAGCCGGTGTCCACCCGGTCGTCGACCAGCAGGACCGGGCCGCCCGCCGCGGCGATCCGCTCCGCGAGCTCACGCGGCATCGCCAGGGTGCCCCGGACGGCGTTGACCCGCTGGGCGCTGTTGTACTGCCGTCCCGGTGATCCGCCGCGGTATCCCAGCTCTCCCAGGTATTCCAGGCGGCCGATCCGCGCGAGCCTCTCGGCGAGGCTGCGGACGAGCAGGGGACGCGAGCCGGACGGGACGCTGACCACCGCCACCGGCCGCTCCTCCCAGTCCCACGACTTGAGCACTCCCACCACGGCGGCGAACACGTCGTCGGGAACGGGCCCGTCCTGCTGGGCGAGCAGTTCGCGCAGCCGGGTGCCCCAGCCGATGTCGGTGAGCCTGCCGAGCACCCGGCCCGTCCCGGCCGACAGCTCGGGCTTGATCCTGCCCTTCAGGTCGGCGAGGCCGGTCGGCCACTGCCGCCTGGGCTCCAGGTCCACTCCCGGCCGGACCAGGCGCTCGTGCGCGGCCTGGACGTCCTCGGCCGCGACGTCCGGTGAGCGGTGGGCTCCGGTGCAGTTGTCGCACCGGCCGCACGGGCGCGCCTCGTCGTCGTCGAGGTGGCGGCGGAGGTAGCCCTCCCGGCACTCCGTGGTGGAGATGTAGCCGAGCATGGCCTCCTGCTCGGCCTTGCGCTCTGCGGCGACCCGCTGGTAGCGGTCGGTGTCGTACTCCCAGGGCTCTCCGGTGGGCTCCCAGCCGCCCTTCACCCTGCGGACCGCGCCGTCGACGTCGAGGACCTTGAGCATCATCTCCAGCCGGCTCCGGCTGAGATCCACCCGGGTCTCCAGGGCGGCCGTGGACAGCATGCCCTCCTCGGACAGCGCCGCGAGCGTGGCCCGGACCACCTGCTCGGGCGGGAACGCCAGCGAGGCGAAGTAGGACCAGATCTCCCTGTCCTCGGCACCCGGCAGCAGGATCACCTCGGCCTTCTCCACCCCGCGGCCCGCGCGGCCGACCTGCTGGTAGTACGCCACGGGGGACGCCGGAGCGCCGACGTGGACGACGAATCCGAGGTCCGGCTTGTCGAAGCCCATGCCCAGAGCGGAGGTGGCGACCAGCGCCTTGATCCGGTTCCCCAGGAGGTCGTCCTCCGCGGCGAGCCGCTCCGCGGGGTCTGTCTGCCCGGAATAGGCGGCGACCCGGTGCCCCTGCTCGCGCAGGTACGCCGCGATCTCCTGGGCGGCGGCGACGGTCAGCGTGTAGACGATGCCCGACCCCGGCAGCTCGTGCAGCGTCCTGGCCAGCCAGGCCAGGCGTTGCTCGGCGTTGCGGACCCGTACGACGGACAGGTGCAGGCTCTCACGCTCCAGGGCACCGCGCAGGACCAGCGGGGCGGCGGGATCGTCCCACTCGGGGCTCGCCGCGAGCTGCTCGGCGACGTCCCTGGTCACCCGCGCGTTGGCGGTCGCGGTGGTGGCGAGGACGGGGATGCCGGGCGGGAGCTCGGTCAGCATCGTGCGCAGCCGGCGGTAGTCGGGCCGGAAGTCGTGTCCCCAGTCGGAGATGCAGTGGGCCTCGTCGATCACCACGAGCCCGGCGCTCTCGGCCAGCTCTGGCAGCACCTGGTCGCGGAAGTCGGGGTTGTTCAGCCGCTCGGGGCTGACCAGCAGCACGTCGATCATGCCCTCGGCGACCTGGGCGTAGATCTTCTCCCACTCCTCGGGGTTGGCCGAGTTGATCGTCGCGGCGTGGATGCCCGCGCGCTCCGCCGCCGCGATCTGGTTGCGCATCAGGGCGAGGAGCGGCGAGACGATCACGGTCGGCCCCTCGCCGAGCTCGCGCAGCAGCGCGGTCGCGACGAAGTAGACGGCCGACTTGCCCCAGCCGGTGCGCTGCACGACGAGGGCACGCCGCCGGTCCATCACCAGGGCCTTGATCGCCGACCACTGGTCGTCGCGCAACCGCGCGCCCTCTCCGGCGAGCGCCCGCAGACGCGCCTCCGCCTCGTCGCGCAGCGCCTGCTCTTCCCCTGCCACTTCTGCTGTCACAGGGTCCTTGCTATCAGTTCCCCCCGACTGTTCGTGCCCCGTCCCGGTCACAGCGCCGGACATGGTTGGATGAATCCGCTATGGACGTGACCACCTGGTACCTGGAGCAGACCGGTCCCGGCGACCTGCTCCCCGCGCGTGAGCCGAAAGTCCCCGTGGACATCGTCCGCGCGGAGATCCCCTCCCCCGAGTTCAGCCGGTTCCTCTACACGGCCGTCGGCGGCGACTGGCAGTGGACGGAACGCCTGCCGTGGACCTGGCGCCAGTGGATGGAGTGGCTGGACCGGCCGGGCACGGAGACCTGGGTCGCGTGGCGCGACGGCACCCCCGCCGGTTACGTGGAGCTGGTCGCCCAGGACGGCGGCGTCGTGGAGATCTCCAGTTTCGGGCTCCTGCCGTACGCCATCGGCCTGGGGGTGGGCGGGCACCTGCTCTCGGCCGGTACGGCACACGCGTGGGACATGGCCGACCGCTGGCCGGACCTGGAGCCCACCCGGCGCGTCTGGCTGCACACCTGCTCCCTCGACGGCCCGGCCGCCCTGGCGAACTACCGGGCGCGTGGCTTCAGGCTCTACGACACCCGGCTGAACGTCCCGGGCGACGCGGACGAGGGCGGCACGCCGGGACCGTGGCCGGGAGCCATGCGCCCGCTGCCCGACCCTCGCTGACACCCGCCCCGGTCACCGCCCCGCCACAGTCACCGCCCCCGCGATCATCGCTTCCCAGGGTCACCGCCTGTCACGGCTGCCGCTCAGGCAAGGCCGGGCACAAGGGAAGCATGACAAGCGGGATTAAATCGGACCAATGGGGCGGGAATCGCGGCCAAGTCGCGACCACTCCCTGTCATCGGCACAATGTTCGATATGGCCCGACGCACGACCACACCCCCGCCGGACGAGGACTTCGAAGAGCGGATCGTCGATATCGACGTATCCGAGGAGATGCGCGCCAGCTACCTGGAGTACGCGTACTCGGTGATCTACCAGCGCGCGCTCCCGGACGCCCGTGACGGGCTGAAGCCGGTGCAGCGCCGCATCCTCTACTCCATGAGCGAGATGGGACTGCGTCCCGATCGCGGCCATGTGAAGTCGTCACGCGTCGTCGGCGACGTCATGGGCAAGCTGCACCCCCACGGTGACAGCGCCATCTACGACGCGCTGGTGCGCATGGCCCAGCCGTTCTCGATGCGCCTGCCGCTGGTCGACGGGCACGGCAACTTCGGCTCGCCGGACGACCTGCCCGCCGCGATGCGGTACACCGAGGCCAGGCTCGCCGCCTCGGCGATGCTCATGGTGCAGTCGATCGACGAGGACACGGTCGACTTCAAGCCCAACTACGACGGGCAGGAGACCGAGCCGTCCGTCCTGCCCGCGGCCTTCCCCAACCTCCTGGTCAACGGGGCGACGGGCATCGCCGTCGGCATGGCGACCAACATGGCGCCGCACAACCTGGTCGAGGTCATCGCGGCGGCCCGGCATCTGATCAAGCGGCCGAACGCCACGCTCGACGAGCTCATGCGCTTCGTCCCCGGGCCCGACCTGCCGACCGGCGGCATGATCATCGGCCTCTCCGGCGTCCGGGACGCGTACGAGAAGGGCCGGGGCACCTTCAAGATGCGGGCCAAGGCCACGATCGAGCAGGTCACGCCGCGCCGCAAGGGCATCGTGGTCACCGAGCTGCCCTACAACGTCGGTCCCGAGCGCGTGGTCACCAAGATCAAGGAACTGGTGACCGCCAAGAAGCTCAACGGCATCTCCGACCTGAAGGACCTGACCGACCGGCACAAGGGCCTGCGCCTGGTCATCGAGATCAAGAACGGCTTCCACCCCGAGGCCGTGCTCGACGAGCTCTACCGGCTCACGCCGATGGAGGAGACCTTCGGCATCAACAACGTCGCGCTGGTCGACGGCCAGCCGCGCACGCTCGGCCTGCGCGAGCTGCTGCAGGTCTACGTCGACCACCGCCTCGACGTGGTCCGCCGCCGCTCGGCCTACCGGCGGCGCAAGCGCGAGGAGCGCCTCCACCTGGTGGACGGCCTCATCGTCGCGCTGCTGAACATCGACGAGGTCATCCGCATCATCCGTTCCTCCGACGACTCCGCCCAGGCTCGCGCGGGCCTGGTCGAGGCGTTCGAGCTGAGCGAGATCCAGGCGAACTACATCCTGGACACCCCGCTGCGCCGCATCACCCGCTACGACAAGCTGGAGCTCGACCGCGAGAAGGAGACCCTGTCCGCGGAGATCGCCGCACTCACCGAGATCCTCTCCTCGGAGGAGCGGCTCCGCCAGGTCGTCTCCAAGGAGCTCGCCGAGGTCGCCAAGACGTACGGCACGCCCCGCCGCACGATCCTGCTGGAGTCCTCCGGCGCGGCACTCACCGCCGCCGTGCCGCTCGAGGTGGCCGACGACCCGTGCCTGGTCCTGCTGTCGTCGACCGGGCTCCTGGCCCGCACGACCGACGCCTCGCCGCTCGCCATGGAGGGCGAGCGCGCCGCGCACGACGTGCTGGTGTCGGTGGTACGCGGCACGGTCAGGACCGAGGTGGGTGTGGTCACCTCGCTGGGACGACTGATCCGCGTCCCCGTGGTCGACCTGCCGACGCTGCCGCCATCGGCCAATCCGCCGTCGCTGGCCGGTGGGCATCCGGTCTCGGAGTTCGTCAAGCTGAATCCCGGCGAGACCGTGGTGGGCCTGGGCTCGCTCGATCCCGACGGCCCCGGACTCGCCCTCGGCACCGCCCAGGGCGTGGTCAAGCGGGTCGTCCCCGAATACCCGGCCAACCGCGACGAGTTCGAGGTCATCGGCCTCCGTGACGGGGACACCGTCGTCGGCGCGGCCGAGCT
Source organism: Microtetraspora glauca (assembly GCF_040656155.1). NCBI lineage: Bacteria > Bacillati > Actinomycetota > Actinomycetes > Streptosporangiales > Streptosporangiaceae > Microtetraspora > Microtetraspora glauca. The sequence goes on along the minus strand of NZ_JBFALK010000002.1, from coordinate 144,352 downwards.
CACCTCCGCCGACCACGATCTGGTCTTCATCACCTCCGACGCGCAGATGCTGCGCTTCCCCGCCTCGTCCGTACGCCCGCAGGGTCGTCCGGCGGGCGGAATGGCCGGCATCCGCGTCGACGGCGACACCCGGGTGATCTGGTTCGGCGTGGTCGATCCCGCCCAGGAGGCCCGCGTCGTCACGATCGCCGGTTCCTCGACCGCCCTGCCCGGCACCCAGGTGGGAGGCGGCAAGGTCTCCGACTACGCTGAGTTCCCGCCCAAGGGGCGGGCGACCGGCGGTGTCCGGGCCCAGCGGTTCCTCAAGGGCGAGGACGTGCTCCTGCTCGCCTGGGCCGGTCCCGCTCCGGCGAAGGCCGTCTCCTCGACCGGCAAGCCGGTCCCGCTGCCCGAGGAGCTGGGCCGCCGCGACGGTTCCGGCGTCCGGCTCACCCACACGGTCGCCGCGATCGGCGGCGCGCTGGGCGGTACGGACCTGACCCCGGAGACACGCGACGGGCGGCCTGCGGGCGAGGACTCCGAGGACGGCTCCCCTGCCGGCGGGCCGGAATAGCGCCCGGTCATCCGCCGACGGCGTGACATCAGGCGGCGGCGCGGCTCCGGGACATGCCGGAGCCGCGGCCGACCCTGATGCTCATGACGAGGGTCAGCGGCGGCAACGGCACCACGGCCGGGTCCGCACGCTCCAGATCGCGAACGACGGCGCCGGAAGCCCCGCCGCGTAGCCAGGGCGGCGGAAGTCTCCTCGTCGACCGGGGCAGCGGACGGGGCGATCGGCGCCATGGAGAGACCCCGGAAAGAATCACGAAACGCGCGTGCGGGAACATCTTTCTCATGACAGGTAAGTTCGACGATCTACTCGCGGCCAACGAAGAATACGCCCGCACCTTCCCGTACTCCGATCTGACCGGTCAGGCCGCCCGCGGCCTCGCCATGGTGACCTGCATGGACTCGCGGATCGACCCGCTGGGGCTTCTGGGCCTGAAGGCGGGCGACGCGAAGATCATCAGGAACGCGGGAGCGCGGGTGACCGACGACGTCCTTCGCACGCTCGTCCTCGCCGTCTACCTGCTCGGCGTGAACCGCGTCCTCGTCATGCCGCACACCGACTGCCGGATGTCCAAGTCCACCGACGACGACGTCCACCAGCTCATCTCCGACCAGTACGGCGTGGACACCCGCAGCCTGGAGTTCAAGACGGTTCCCGACCAGGACGCCGCGCTCAGGCACGACCTGGTCCGCATCAGGACGAGTCCGTTCCTGCCGCAGGATCTCGTCGTCGGCGGCGCGATCTACGACGTGCACACGGGCCGGCTGCACCCCGTCGAGATGTGACCGGCCCGCGCGCGAACGAGCTGACTCACCGCCCGCCGATCGTTCGCGTACGGGACGCGCCGGACATGTCGGGGCTCTGCTACGTTCTTCGCAGAGCGATCAGTCGTTCGTAAGGAGCCCCCCATGCCCCGCAGCGCGCCCCGAGCCGACGACCGCAGATCCGGAAGTTTCCGGAAATGGGCAATTGTCACGGTCATCCTGGCCATCATCCTCGCGGTGCCGACCGTGATCGGCGCGTTCGGCGGATTCGAGCGCACCGGCGGCGGCGAGGTCGCGGTCGTCCGCAACGGCGGCCTCCTGGACGACAACCGGGTCCGCCAGGTCATCGATCCCGGCTCCAGCGTGACCTGGATCGGGTGGTGGTCGCAGATCCACCGCTATCCCGCGCAGCAGCGCTACTACACGATCACGTCCACCGGGGGCGGCGAGCGGTCCGGCGTCGACGTGGTCACCGTCCCGAGCAGTGACGGCGTCAACATGGGCATCGAGGGCACGCTGTACTTCAACCTCAACCTCGACCACGAGACGCTCAGGTCGTTCGACGACAAGTTCGGCACCCGCAAGTTCCGCAGCGCCGACGGCGGGACCTACTACCCGTGGGACGGCGACGAGGGCTGGTCCGCCTTCCTCGACCAGATCATCCGCCCGGTGATCGACAACGACCTGCGCACCCAGGTCAACAGCTTCCGCTGCGCCGAACTGGTCTCGTCCTGCTCCCTCGTGCAGAACTCGGGCGGCCAGCAGACCGGCCTGCAGCAGCTGGGCAACAACGCCAACATCGCCAAAATCCAGAACGCCGTGAACACCAGCCTCGCCGAGGACCTCAAAAGCACGCTCGGCGCCGAGTTCCTCACCAACATCCACTTCAACCTCTCCCGCGTCACGCTGCCGAAGCAGGTCCAGGACGCCGTCGACCAGGCGCAGGCCGCCTTCGCCAAGGTCACCGAGGCGCAGGCCAAGGTCGCCCAGGCCCGGGCCGAGGCCGACGCCAACAAGGCCAGGCAGGACGGCTACAACAGGTGCCCGACCTGCGCCGAGATCGAGAAGCTGAAGGCCCTGCCCCAGGGCATCACCGTGTACGCCCCCGGCAACACCGGAGGCGTGGCCCTGCCCACCCGCTGAACCATCTCCATGCCGAGCGCTCGCCCATGACGAGAGGCGGGCGGAGGGGAGGCGCGTCCGGATGCGGATCCTGATGTTGCCGGCGGTCCTGATCGTCGTCGCCGTGCTGGTCTACGTGCTGGTGATCCTCGTCCGGGGCGCCGTACGGGCACGGCCCGGCGGCACGACGGACCAGGTGCCGCGGTGGGAGGCTCACACGGCGATGGAGGACGGGTGGACCCTGGTGGTCATCAGGAGGATGACCCAGGGCAGGGACGGGCCGGTGGAGCTCGCCAGGCAGACCGTGCGCGCCATCCCCGACGACGACCCGCACTGGGACGAGCGCTACCGGGAGGCCATGCTCGAAGCACGCGCCCGGATCACGACGCTGGAACTGGAGTCCGGGTAGGGGCCGTCCCGTGCCACGGCGATGAGGTGCGGGACCCGCGAGGTGCGATCGCGGGGCAGCCCGACGTCCACGTATACGCGGACATCGGGGATGACCGCCTCCTCGCGGTCCACAGTGATCACGCCACACTCGTTGAGCCGTCGTCAGGATTCCTGCCGCAAACCCCTGACGGCGTCCACGCACCCGCCTCACGGCAGGCGGCCTTTGTCAGGAACGTCCTCTAGGCGTCGATGTGGTTACGGTCGACCTCGGCCGCTAGGCGTCGATGTGGTTGCGGTCGACCTCGGCCGCTAGGCGTCGATGTGGTTGCGGTCGACCTCGGCCGCGCTGCCCACGATGAACTCCCGGCGCGGGGCGACGTCGCTGCCCATGAGCAGGTCGAAGATGCGCTCGCCCGCCTCGACGTCCTCGATCCGCACCCGGCGCAGCACGCGGTGGCGGGGGTCCATGGTGGTCTCGGCCAGCTGGTCGGCGTCCATCTCGCCGAGGCCCTTGTAACGCTGGACCGGGTCCTTCCAGCGCTTGCCCCGCCGCTCGAGGTCGCGCAGGACCTTGTGCAGCTCCGCGTCGGAATAGGTGTAGACGTACTTGTCCTGACCCCTGCCGGGGTTGGTGACCTCGATGCGGTGCAGCGGCGGCACCGCGGCGAACACCCGTCCCGCCTCGACCATGGGCTTCATGTACCGGTGGAACAGCGTGAGGAGCAGACAGCGGATGTGCGCCCCGTCCACGTCGGCGTCCGCCATCAGGATGATCTTGCCGTAGCGGGCGGCCTCGATGTCGAACGACCGGCCCGACCCCGCGCCCACCACCTGGATGATCGCGGCGCACTCGGCGTTCTTCAGCATGTCGGCCACGGAGGCCTTCTGCACGTTCAGGATCTTGCCGCGGATCGGCAGGAGGGCCTGGAACTCCGAGTCGCGGGCCAGCTTCGCCGTGCCGAGCGCCGAGTCTCCCTCGACGATGAACAGCTCGCTGCGGTCCACGTCGTCGCTGCGGCAGTCGACCAGCTTCGCCGGGAGCGCCGAGTTCTCCAAGGCGGACTTGCGGCGCTGGTTGTCCCGGTGCTCCCTGGCGGCGATGCGCGCCTTGGCGGCGGCGACGATCTTCTCCAGGATCGCGCGCATTTGCAGCTTCTGCGCGCGCTTGGGCGTGGCGAACAGCTCTTTCAGGTCGCGCGAGACCACGTGGGACACGATCCGGGTCGCCGCCGAGGTGCCGAGGATCTCCTTCGTCTGCCCTTCGAACTGCGGCTCCGGCACGCGTACGGTGACCACGGCGGTCAGGCCCTCGAGGATGTCCTCCTTGGTGACCGGGTCGTCGCCGTTCTTGAGCAGCCGCGTCTCGCGCAACTGCTCGTTGACAGTGCGGACCAGCGCCCGCTCGAACCCCGTCACGTGGGTGCCGCCCTTGGGCGTGGCGATCACGTTGACGAAGGAGCGGACCGTCGTCTCGTAGCCCTTGCCCCAGCGGAGCGCGACGTCCACGGAGAGCTCGCGCTCGACCTCGGTGGGGGTCATGTGGCCCAGCTCGTCGAGCACGGGCACGGTCTCGCGGAAGTGGCCCACGCCCTGCAGCCGGAGCACGTCGCACACGGCCTCGTCACGGGACAGGAAGTCGGCGAACTCGCCGATGCCGCCGTCGAAGTGGTACGTCTCCTCGACGGGCTCCTCGCCGCGGCCGTCGCGCAGCACCAGCGTAAGCCCGGGGACCAGGAACGCCGTCTGGCGGAGCCGTACGTGGATCTCGTCGATGGACAGCTCGGCGTCGGGCAGGAAGATCTGCTTGTCGGACCACCAGCGGACGCGGGTGCCGGTGACGCCCTCGCCCTCCTGTGAGCGCCGGCGGGTCTTGCGCAGCCCCGATCGGGGTTCGAAGGCTGCGTCGGGACCGGCTCCCGAGAACACGCCGGGATTGCCGCGCTTGAAGCTGATCATGTGGGTGCGGCCGCCGAGGTCGACCTCGACGTCGAGCCGGGACGACAGGGCGTTGACCACCGAGGCGCCGACGCCGTGCAGTCCTCCGGACGCGCCATAAGAGCCGCCGCCGAACTTTCCGCCCGCGTGGAGCTTGGTATAGACGAGTTCGACTCCGGCGAGACCGCTCTTGGGATGGACGTCGACCGGGATGCCACGGCCGTTGTCGCGGACCTCGATCGAACCGTCCTCGTGGAGCTCCACCTCGATCCGCGTGCAGAAGCCCGCGAGGGCCTCGTCGACGGAGTTGTCCACGATCTCCCAGAGGCAGTGCATCAGGCCGCGGGTGTCGGTGGACCCGATGTACATCCCCGGACGCTTACGGACGGCCTCCAGGCCCTCCAGGACCGAGAGATGACGAGCCGTATAACCCGTCTCCGCGCTAACCGCCGTCACACCAGCTCCCATTTATCAATCGAACAGGCGTACGCAGCCTACCGCCCATCCTGTTTTTACGGGTACAAGCTTGCCAGGCGCACGGAGATCTCCCGCACTTCCGATGTGATCTGGACCACTTTCCAGATCATTCCGCTCTCGGCGTAGCGGCGCAGTGATTGGGAACGTCCTCATCCGGTTAGATGTTGTCCCAAGTGACTGACGCCAACGTCCCCACACCGTGGGGTGACCCGAAAGGCGATACGTGACTGGAGCTCTCGCCCCCATCAAGCCGCTGACAGCCCTGGACCGCTGCGACAGGTGTGGTGCTCAGGCCTACATCCGCGCGACCCTGCCCGTGGGCGGGGAGCTGCTCTTCTGCGCTCACCACGGACGCCAGCACGTAAGCGTGCTGCGCGACAAGGGCGCCGAGATCCAGGACGAGTCGGCCCGACTCAGTGAATCCCCCGCGTCCGCAGCGAGCGAACGCTGACCCGATAGACGGCGTGACTGGGGGCGGTCCGAAAAGGCCGCCCTCCAGCCGCGCCGCCCCTATGTCCTCCCGGGCTATGCCACCCAGGTCTCACCGGCGGTGGTCATCGGACGCGGTAGTGATAGCGTCCGGCCACGGTGAAACCCTCGCGCTCGTAGAGCGCGCGAGCCCCTTCGTTACCCTCCGTGACGACCAGATAGGCGCGGCTCGCCCCCTGGTCCCTCCCCCAGCCGAGCAGGCCGCGCAATACCGCGCCAGCCAGGCCTCTCCGCCTGGCCTCGGGGACCACCGCCATGCAGTAGATCCCGAGCCACTCCCCCTGCCGCACGCCCCTGCCCACGGCCTCCTCACCCAGCGAGGCGTACGCCGCGGGAACCCCGGTGAGAATGCGCACACCCCAGTCCTTGGCGGAGATCTCCGTCCCGGCGGGATGCCTGCCGCCGTCCACCCGCCACCAGGTGTCCACCCAGCCCTGTGACGGCTCCGGCGCGATCGTCGGATCGGACGAGCCCTCCAGCGACGAGCTGGTCATGACCAGCGTGGGGTCGACCAGACGGTAGCCACGGGACGCCAACTCCGCGTCGAGCCCGGGCGTGGCGCCCCCGCCGATGGAGAACACGCACGGACGGCCGAGGTCCGCGTAGAACCCCTCCGCGTCGTCGATCGCCTTCCCCAGGTCGGGGCACTCCCCCAGCGGCAGCACGGAGTTGGCCCGCTTGGTCACCCCGCCCGCGTGCCGGTACACCCAGTCCCCCGCGGCCACCCGGTAGGGCGCCGGCCACGCTTCATCAACAAGTCGGTCGAATTCGGACACGGGCGGACCTTATCGCAGCACCCTGATCGCGGTCGCAGCCCCTGACCGCGGCCGTCCGCGCTGGTCATCCACCGGCCGCCCACACCACCGGATGATCCCGTCGATAGGCTGGGAAGCGTGCTGATCCTGTTGCCTCCCTCCGAAGGAAAGGCGTCCCGGGGCGACGGACCCGTGCTCGACCTCGACACCCTCGGCTTCCCCGAACTGACCTCCCCACGGGAGAAGGTGCTCGACGCTCTGATCACGCTCTGTCATGCTCCCGACGCCCAGGCCGTGCTCGGCCTGTCCGAGGGGCAGCGTGACGAGATCGACAGGAACCGCGACCTGCGCACCGCCTCCACCCTCACCGCGGCCGACCTGTACACCGGCGTCCTGTACGACAATCTGGGGCTGCCCACGCTGGTTCCGGACGCGAGAAGGCGGGCGGACGAGCGCGTCATCGTCTTCTCCGGCCTGTGGGGCGCGCTCCGGCTGACCGACCGCGTGCCGCCGTACCGGCTCTCCATGGCACGCGCGCTGCCGCCGATGGGCGGCCTGGCCGCCTTCTGGCGCCCCTCATTGGCGGCGGTGCTGGGCCCGCTGCCCGGCCTGATCGTGGATATGCGGTCCTCCACGTACGCCCAGGCGTGGCCGGCCGGCGGGCGGGCGGTGGCCGTACGGGTGTTGAAGGAGGCGGCGGGAAGGCGCACGGTGGTGAGCCACATGGCCAAGGCGACCAGGGGCGCGGTGGCCAGGTCGCTGGTGGAAAGCTCCGATGAACCGGGCGGCCCTCAGGAACTGGCCGAGGTTCTCCGCGGGCTGGGGCATCACACCGAACTCGGCCCCGCCCCGCGCTCCGGCAAGCCCTGGACCCTCGATATCGTGATCAGTTCGTGATCACATTCAGTCGCCCGCATGCGCGGAGGAACTGCTGCTGGGGCTCTCCGAGATGCGACCAGGGCAGCCGGCTGAACCTCCCCCCGGTGCGCGCGAGGTGCCCCCTGGCCGGACGGCGGAGATCCGCGACGTAGAAGGCGGCGCCGAACGCGTTGTGCGCCTCGATCGAGCGCGGGTGGACCCCTCCCAGGCGCCGATCCGTCCAGTGACCGGCGACGGAGACGATCTCCCGCTGGACGTCGAAAGAGAACCAGCCGCTCCGCGACATCGGAGACCGCTCCGCGGCGACGTTCTCGAAGTGGGCGAGCGGGATCAGCGCCGGCAGCGGGCTGCCCTCGGGAGCACGGGCGGCGGTGGACCTGGCGAACGCGAACATCTCCTGCGCGGTGCCGCCCCATCCGGGCGAGAGCGTGATCAGGCGGGCGAGATGCGCGGCGAACAGCGTCGGCCAGCGGCGGACGCACTCCGACCAGACCGAATCCTTGTCCGGGCGCGGCCGGTCCAGCCCCAGTGCCAGCCACATCAGGCACTCCCAGGGAACCGGATCGGCGGGGGCCAGCGAGGCGGCGATGAGCAGCGGTCTCCGCGCGGACTCCATGGCCGCGTGGAACGCCTGCAGGCGGTGAGCCTGTACGGCCCTCGCCTTCGCGTCGGGTTTCAGCGCCCAGGCCTGCTCGATCCTGGTGCGGCCCAGCCACAACCACAGGTCGGGATTGCCCTGATCGTGGCTGATCAGCCGCTCGATGACGTGCTCGTAGCCCGCGGCGGCCCGGGACAGGGCCTCCACGCGAAGCGAACGGATCTCGGCGTCCCCCCTGGTCGCCGTGAGAGCGGGAACTCCCGCCGTGAGAACTCCCCGATGGACGGCGGCGGCCGCCTCGTCGAGTACAGGGTCCGCCCATGGACGGTCCGGGATCACTCGTGGCCCCCGAGCACGTGCCCGATCCACTTCGATCACTCCCATGAGCGGCGAGCCTAGGAGTGTCGGGGGCGTCCGGCGCTACCGGAAGGTTACGTGCACGTTAAACGGCCCCGCCCTCCGAGAGGAGGTCGGGGCCGTTCGACGTGTGGCCGGTCCTGCGGCTAGTCCAGGTAGTCGCGGAGCACCTGGGACCGCGAGGGGTGACGCAGCTTGGACATGGTCTTGGACTCGATCTGGCGGATCCGCTCGCGGGTCACGCCGTAGACCTTGCCGATCTCGTCGAGGGTCTTGGGCTGGCCGTCGGTGAGACCGAACCGCATCGACACGACGCCCGCCTCCCGCTCGGACAGCGTGTCCAGAACGGAGTGCAGCTGCTCCTGGAGCAGCGTGAAGCTGACGGCGTCGGCCGGAACGATGGCCTCGGAGTCCTCGATGAGGTCACCGAACTCGCTGTCACCCTCCTCACCGAGGGGGGTGTGCAGGGAGATCGGCTCGCGCCCGTACTTCTGGACCTCGATGACCTTCTCCGGGGTCATGTCGAGCTCGCGGGCCAGCTCCTCCGGCGTGGGCTCGCGGCCGAGGTCCTGCAGCATCTGCCGCTGGACCCGGGCCAGCTTGTTGATCACTTCGACCATGTGGACCGGGATGCGGATGGTCCGCGCCTGGTCCGCCATGGCGCGGGTGATCGCCTGCCGGATCCACCAGGTGGCGTACGTGGAGAACTTGTAGCCCTTGGTGTAGTCGAACTTCTCGACGGCGCGGATGAGACCGAGGTTGCCCTCCTGGATCAGGTCCAGGAAGAGCATGCCGCGGCCGGTGTAGCGCTTGGCCAGCGAGACCACGAGCCGAAGGTTGGCCTCCAGCAGGTGGTTCTTGGCGCGGCGGCCGTCCTCGGCGATCCACTCCAGCTCGGCGCGGACGTCGACCGGAAGCTGCTCGCCGTCGCTGGCCAGCTGCTCCTCTGCGAACAGGCCCGCCTCGATGCGCTTGGCGAGTTCCACCTCCTGCTCGGCGTTGAGCAGGGGGACCTTGCCGATCTGCTTGAGATAGTCCTTGACGGGGTCGGCGGTGGCGCCGGCGGCCGCGACCTGAGCCACGGGCGCGTCGTCGTCATCGTCGGTGAGGATGAGCACCTCGTCCTCGGAGTGGGCGACGGGCGCCGCCTTCTCCTCGCCGTCGCTCTCGGTCTCGGCGTCGGCTTCCGCCTCGCCGTCCGAGTCGGACTCGATCTCGACGTCCTCGACGTCGATGTCGAAGTCCTCGATCTCGACGTCACCCTCGAGGTCGATGTCCTCATCGTCCTCAGCGAGCTCGGACGACTTGGGCTTGGAATCGCCCTTGACGGCCTTGGACTCCGGCCCCGTGTTGGGAGCCGTGGGCTTGGGCTTGCTGGTGGGCGCCGCGGTCTTCTTGGCCGGAGCGGCCTTCTTCGCGGCGGGCCTCTTCGGCGCGGGCGCGGGCCCCGAGTCCGCCGAGCCGGTCACGACGGCGGTGACGGTCTCGGGCTGTGCCTCCTTGGCGGCGGCGGACTTGGTGGTCTTCTTGACCGGAGCGGAGGTGCGGCGCTTTGCTTGGCCACGAGACCGCTTGGGCGCCGCGGCGGAATCGGCCGCGGTGACCACGACGGTCACACCCTCCTTGCTGAGGCTGCGCAGGAATCCAGCGGCGTGCGACAGCGGGATGTCCGCTTCCTCGAAGGCCCTGCGGACATCCTCGGACTCGAGGAAACCCTGCGAGCGCCCACGCTCGAGGAGCTGCTGAATCACTGGCTCGTTCAGCTCCGACGGCTTCGAGCGAGTCGAACTTGCAGGCGACACGAACACCTCTCGAACGAACGCATGGCGAGAATGGACCCAGATGGTTGCTTCTTTTCCGATGGTGAGGCCGCGCGGACCGCGACATGCCATTGTGACACGCCACGGCAGTCCATACGGCCACCTCCGGCCGGTTGCCTTCCCACCCTAGGCCGACCGAGACAGTAGTGCGTACGGATGAGGGGCACCGATACCCGAAAGCAACCGTTATGACTGTTTCATTCAGTCACTCTTCGTGGCTGGAGGAACGTGAACCGCGAGCACGGTCACGTCATCATCCTGCTCATACCCGGACAACATCCGATCTACCAGGAAATCCAGCAACATGTGGGGACTTGCCACGACTTCGGGGGGTGCCTCGGCCACGACGTTCGACAGATCCCGCAGTCCGGCGTCCAGTCCGCGCTTCCGGTTCTCCACGAGACCGTCGGAGTACAGCACGGCGGTGTGACCCGGCGGCACGCAGAATCTGAACTGCTTGCGGCTGGTCGCCCAGCCCAGCGGCGTGCCGGGCTCGGTCTCGTGCAGCACCGCCACACCCTGCGGCGACACCAGCAGCGGTGGCGGGTGTCCCGCCAGCGCGAGCGTGCCCTCGCCGGTGTTCGGCTCGACCACCATGTAGGCGAGTGTCGTGACCTGCTCCTCCTCTTCGGTAGCCTCGAAGACCCGGTCCAGCCCGGTGAGCACCGCGGCAGGAGGCGGATTGGTCAGCGCCAGGGCCCGCATGGCGTTGCGGATCCGGCCCATGCCCGCGGCGGCCTTGACGCCCTTGCCCATGACGTCGCCGAGGACGGCCGCGACCCGGCCGTCCTGCAGGACGAACGCGTCGTACCAGTCGCCGCCGACCTGGACATGCCGAGAGCCGGAACGGAACCGCTGGGCCAGGACCAGGCCCCGCACCACGGGCAGGTTGTCGGGCAGCAGGCTCCGCTGCAGCGTCTCCGCGGTCTTGTGCTCACGCTCGAAGAGCGTCGCGCGCTCGACCGCGAGCGCGCACTGGCCTGCCAGGGCCTCCAGGAAGACGCCGTCCTCCTGCGAGATCTTCTGCGGCCGGTTGAAGGAGAACCTCAGGGCGCCCAGGGCACGGCCGGCCGCGAGCAACGGCAGCCCGACCCAGGCCCGCTCGTCGGTGCCCTCGAGGAACTCGACGATCCGCTCGTCCTCGGCGCCGGCGTCGACGAGCTGGTTGCGCAGGCTCTGCGGCGACTCGGCGAACACCGGGCGCCGGCTGTTCACCGCCATGGTCATCATGCTGGTGGTGGACAACGCGATCTCGTCGCCGGAGATCCCGGGCGCGTCGGGGACGCCCCCGCTGTTGATCACTTTCAGGCTCGCGCGGTCCTGGTCCAGCAGCGCGACGCCCGAATGGTCCGCGGCGAGGGCCGTACGCCCGACGTCGATGATGACCTGGACCACCTGCTCGACGGTGAGCGCCTCGGCCAGCTGCGCCGTGGCGCCCTGGAGCCGCGCGGTGCGCAGGGCGGCGGCGCCGAGCTGGTCGGTCAGCCTGCCGCGCATCTCCTCGGCCTCACGCTGCGGCGTGACGTCGGAGTTGGCGCCCACCCACTCGATCACGCGGCCGTGCCTGATGATCGGTACGGCGCGCACCTCGAAGTGCCGGTAGCCGCTGGCCCGGGTGCGCACCCGGTAGCTCCACTCGAACATGGTCCGGCCGCGCAGCGCCTCCCGCCACGCCTCCTCGGCTCCCGGACGGTCGTCGGGGTGCACGGCGTCGAGCCAGCCGTGGGCGAGGTACTCCTCCAGCCCCTGGCCGGTGACGGCCCGCCACTGCGGGGCGTCCTCGATCGCGGAACCGCTGGGCGAGGTGATCCACACGAGCTGCTGCTGCGACTCGACCAGGGAGCGGTAGCGCTCCTCGCTGCGGCGCAGGTCCTCCTCGGTGAGCTGACGCTCGGTCAGGTCGACGCCGAAGAGCGCGGTGCCCAGGAGCCCGCCGTCCTCCCGCATCGGGAAGAACGAGACCGCCCAGTGCCGGGTGTCGCCGTTCTCGGCGCGCGTCCTGATGCGCTGGTCGGTGATCGGGAGCCCCTCGCCGCCGATCCGGCGCAGAGCCGAGTCGATCAGGGTGGCGAGGTCGGCCGAGAGGAGGTCCGCGGGCATCATCTCCAGATGCCGCTCGACAGGGTGGCCGGTCAGCTCGGTAAAGGTCGAATTGACACGGACAAACCGCCCGGACGGGTCAAAGAACGCGAAGGCGAAGGGGGCCTCGGACATGAGGCCACGGAAGAGGCCGGAGTCTGAGATGTCCAAACCCGACTCCCGGGGACGGGGCACGGAGGTTTCGGCGCTCACGGTCGGCACCTCCGTCGCGCGCCAGGGTCTCCCACGAGGCACATCTCCATAACTGTGATTTACGGTCGTGTCCTGATCTTCTGCCTACCGCGTGACGCCGGTTCGGCGCCATACGGCCTGGTCATGCCCGCGGCCGTGCACAACTCCGTTATGCTCTCCTCCTCCGCTCCGGGATGCACCCGTCCGGCCGCCGGTCGCTACCGCAAGATCCATAAGACACTCCCTGTAGCGCAGGATCTGCCCTACATCATCGGCGATGGGCATGTGCGGACGGAAGCCCCGCCCGGCATGCGGTCAACGCATCCTGTCAAAAGGCGCCATCTCGCGCAGCAGGATCGGGCTTACTTCTTGGCGGCCCTCTTCGCTTCCTGCTTGGTGGTCCGCACCAGATCGAGGCTGACGGGGTCGACGACATCGGCGACGGACAGGTGCACGCCCTGCGCGCCGTACTTCCCGGCGGCCTCGCGCCATCCGGGCGGGCGCACCCCGAGCTGCTTGCCGAGCAGCGCGAGGAAGATCTGTGCCTTCTGCTTGCCGAACCCGGGCAGCGCCAGCAGGCGGCGTAGCAACTCGGCACCGTCGTCGACATCCTCCCACACCCTGTCGGCCGAGCCGTCGTAATGCTCGACCAGATAGGCGGCCAGCTGCTGGATCCGGCCCGCCATGGAGCTCGGGTACCGATGGACGGCGGGCTTGGCGGCCAGCAACGCCGCGAACTCGGAAGGATCATAGGAGGCGATCTCCCGCGCGTCCAGATCATGCCCGAGCCGGTCGGCGATGGTGTACGGACCGGCGAACGCCCACTCCATGGGGATCTGCTGATCAAGCAGCATGCCGACGAGCAGCGCCAGGGAACTTCGGCTGAGGAGTTCGTCGGCATCCTGCCGCTGGGCGAGCTGGATACGCATGGGGACAGCTTTGCACGGAGCTCCGTGAGGGGTTGACACGTCTGCGGAAAGTTATGGAATGAAAGCGGCCGGTCCCTCTCATATCCGGCGAGGGGGCCGCCCCGGTAGTCACTCAGCGAGGAATGCGACGATGCCAGTACTCGCACCACGGTTCGGCGGCGGCCGCGCGACGGCGCCGCTCCTCGAGCCGGTCAGCGCCCGCCTGGCCGCGGAGTTCCTCGGTGTGCCCGTGGACACAGTGAGCCGCTGCGTCGCCGACGTCTGGGCCTGCACCGAACATCTCGGGCTGCGCGCCACTCCCGCGGCCGTCGAGTGGATCGCCCGCGAGCACCTGCTCGCCCTGGTGAACTCGGCGCCGCCTTCCCGGGCCGATTAGGTCACCAGATAACGGGGAAGTCACCGGGCCGTGTTCCGGATGCCGATTGGGCCGGGAATGCGAGAAGGTGGGTTCTGTGAGCGAGCGCGCCGACAATCACCGCAGGCATGGCTCGCGCGTCTCCGAGCGCGACGAGGCGGCCCGGTGAGGGGCCGGAGGCGGCGCGACCCCCGGGAGACCCAGACCCCGGACGACGTCTTCGCCGAGATGCTGCTCGCGGCGCGCGAACTGCTCGCCGTACGGAGCCCGCTCGACGCGGAGCTCATGGTGTCGGACATGCTCGGCGCCTGGTGGGGCCGGCGGCTGCGCGGGGGCGACGTGGAGCAGATCCTCGGTGAGGGCCTGGTCGACTACGCCGCGAAGGCCGGGACGCCCGCGGCCCTCACCCTGCTGATCTCGGTCGCCTACCTCGGCACCGCGCGCCAGGCCGCCAAGGCCGAGGGTGCCGCCCTCGCCCTCATGGAGTCCGACGTGGCGCGGCCCCGCTGGGCCGACAGGGTGGGCGCGGTCAAACCGTCCGGGTGCTACGTGTCCAGGGACGTCTACGGCGACCAGGACACGGTGGTGTGCACCTTCGCCTACAACGGCGAGGACACGCACGCCCTGGTGGTGGTCGTCGACTACAACATGCGCGGCATGGCCCGCGACGCGTGGGTCTCCTCCCAGGTCGACAAGCTGCTCGAACAGGCCAGGCTGGAAGCGGCGGGCAACCCCATGCTCAGGTTCGAGGAGATCGAGCCGCAACAGGCGAGGGCGCTGCTGGAGTTCGCGATGAAGGCGGCGCGGGACTCACTGGGCCGGAACGCGCCCCGGCTCGTCAGCGACGGCTACAGCGCCTACCACGCGTTCGCCCGCTCGCGGATCAAGGCGCTCCCTCCCGGCCGCAAGCGGCCCGCGCCCCCGCACAGCGAGGCGCCGTACAGCAGGGACAGGCGCGCGATGCTCGCGGCCGAGTTCCTCGCCTCCGACGCGGCGGAGAACCTGTCGGACCCGTCGGCCGCGTCGCGGTGCGCGGACCACATCATCGACTACGGCTGCGACCAGGACCTCGGACGGCCGCTCCGGGTCAGCCCGGCCAAATGCGAGACGTTCCTGCTGGACTGGCTGCCGAGGAAGGTCATGCTGCGGCCGGCCGAGCAGGAGGCCATGCCGCACGCCCTGGCGGCCTGGGTCCGGTTCGCCGCTCCGCGCGCCGGGCTGCCGGAACAGGGGGTCCGGGCGACGCTCGACGCCGTGTGGGAGGCGACCGCCCGGTTCACCGAGGCGTACCGCGACCCGACCACCTTCGGCCTGGACCGCGCGCTCGTCGAGCGGCTGCTGCCGGACGGCGACCTGTCGGCCCTGGCTCGCCGCGCCTTCGCGTTCCCGCTGCTGCAGGGCGTGCACGGCTCGATCATCCTCGACACGCTGAACCCGGCGGACGAGGGCGACCGCCGGATCCTGCTGGAGATCGACCACGCCGCCGAGCGCGACCGGCCGGACTTCGACGAGCACCTCGCCTGGCACGAGGAGATCGCCGCCCGGCTCTGGGAGGGCGATCCCCCTCAGCTGTGGGAGGCGGCCCAGCGGCTGATGGATCTGGGCCACGACCGGCACGAGGTGCTGCACCTGCTCATCGAGATCGCCGAGCGGATGGGCGACCACCCCGACGAGCTGGCCGCCGCACTCGACGACATCGCCGACATCCCGGACGAGCCGTCCGCCTGACCGCGAGGGGCGCGGCGGTGAAGTAACCGACGAGCGAGCGGGCGAGGAACGAGCCCCGAGCGAGAAGGGCACGAGCCGACTTCGGGCGCCCCGAGCCCGCCGAGCGAAGCGAGGCCAATCAGACGCCCAGGGGCGCGGGGCCGAGCGAAGCGAGGCGATTCAGCGGGTGAAGCCGATGTCGGCGTACTTCAGGTCGTAGAACCCGGTGGCGCCGATGTTGGCCAGGGTGGACCTGACGATCACGGTCTGCGGCCGCTGGAACAGCGGCACGACCGTGGCCTGCTGCCAGATGAGCCGGTCGGCGGCGTTGAGCTCGGTGGCGGCCTTCTTCTGGTTGAGCTGCGCCCCCGCCGCGAACAGCGCGGAGTCGATCTTGGGAGTGCCGGTGCGGCCGAGGTTCGCGTCCCACTTCTTGTCGTCTTTCTTGTCGTCCCCCGAGGGGGTCGTCCCGTTGAGGTAGACCCCGTAGTTGGCCGACACGGGGTACGGCGAGGCGGCGTAGGCGAAGGCCGTAAGGTCGAACTCGCCGGGGACGATGTACTTGTCGAAGAAGTCCGCGCTCGAAACGGGCTCGATGGCGACCTTCACCCCGACGCGCTCCAGGGACGCGCGTACGGCCTCCGCCTCGGCACGCGCCACCGGCGCGTCCGAAGGGATGGGATAGCGGAGGGTGAGCTCTTTGCCGTTCTTCTTCCGGGTGCCGGCGGTCAGCGGCCAGCCGGCCTCGTCCAGCAGCTTGCCCGCGCGGACGGGGTCGTAGGCGCCGAGCCAGCCGGCGTTGTCCTGGTAGCCGCCCTGGCCGTGCACGTAGAAGTGGCTGTTGAGCGGGACCGCCGGCCAGCCGAGCCCCTCCAGGTCGGCGGCGATGACGGCCTTGCGGTCGATGCCGACGGCGATCGCCTGGCGGACCCGGACGTCGGAGAGCGGCTCCGTCTCGGCGTTGAGGGTGATCTGCCGGAAGTCTCTGCCGCCCGCCTGCCTGACTGCGGCGGTGGGCTCCCCCTTGCCCCAGTCGTACGCGGTGGCGGACAGGCCGGCGTCGAAGAAGTCCAGGTCGCCGCCGCTGTAAGCGTTGACGAGCGCGTTGCCCTGGAGCGCGCGGAACACGATGCGGTCGAGCTTCGCCCGGTTCCCCCACCACGCGTCGTCCCGTACCAGGGTGACGGTCTTGGCGTTCGTGTCGAGGGCGGACACCTTGAACGGCCCGGCGGTCGCGGGGATGTGGTCGACGCTGCCACTGTTGAAGGCGTCCGCCGAGGCGTTGGCCGAGCGTGGGTAGAGCGGCGAGAACAGCGACCGCCACTCCCCGTACGGCTCGGCGAAGGTGACCACGACCTGGTGATCGTCCGACCCCTTGGCAACGCTCCGGAGGGAGTCGTAGCCGCTCCCTGCGAAGACGCCGTAGGCCTTGTCCCGGCCGTTCATCGCCTTCCACTGGGCGGCGTAGTCCCGCCAGGTGATCGGCTTCCCGTTGGACCACCTGGCTTTGGGGTTCAGCGTGTAGGTGACGACCTCATGCGGAACCCGCTCGGTGACCTTCGCCCGGATGACGTAGTCGCGGTCGAGTGAGATCCGGCCCTTCTCGTCGGACCGGAAGGCGGTGGGCATCAGAGCGCCGATGACGGACCACGCCTCCACGGTGTCGCCGTTCATGTGGTTGACGTTCCACTGCGTGGGGAAGTTGGTCAGCCCCCAGTTGAGGGTGCCGCCGTCCTTCACCTTGTCCCGGGCGACCGGGTTGATGTCGTACGCCCTGGTGGAGGCGGCGGGGGAACCGCTTCCCGGGCCGCCGGCGGAGGGCCCGCCGGAGCAGGCCGTCGCGGTCTCCACAACGATCAACGTGATCAGCGCGGCCAGCCATCGTGCCTGCACGGCGCTCCTCCCGGAATGGTCACTATGCGCAAGCGCTTTTTAGCAGACCGTATTCAAGGGAAGCGAGGCCACGCGCCGTACGCGGGCGTAACCCGGAACCGGCGATGACCGGGCACGGCCCGCGACGCGGGCCGTGCCCGAAGGCTCAGGAGAGTTCGTCCACGGCGCTGCGGACGTCGTCGCTGGTGATCGTGGTCAGCTCGGCCGCGTTGGCCGAGCTCTGAACGGCCAGCCGCACGTCACGCCGCATGGCGGCCCTCTCGTAGAGGGACCGGGCGAACCGGCCGTTGCCGAGCCCGTCGATCAGCCCCTCGCGGCAGACCCAGTCGAAGACGTCACCGAGGTCCCTGCGCGCGGACGCGTCGAACCTGTCGCCGCTGCGGGACGCCTGCAGCTCGGCGATCTCGGCCAGCTCGTCCGGCGCGTACGAGGGGAAGGCGACGAACTGGTTGAACCGCGACGCGAGACCGGGGTTGGTGGCCAGGAAGGCGTCCATCTCCCGCTGGTATCCGGCGAGGACGATGACGAGCCGGTCGCGGTCGTCCTCGGCCCGCTTGAGCAGCGTCTGCACGGCTTCCGCGCCGAAGGCGTCGCCCCCGGCGTATCCGCTGTTGACCAGGCCGTACGCCTCGTCGACGAACAGGACGCCGCCCAGCGCCCGGTCGACCAGCTCGTTGGTCTTGATCGCCGTGGCGCCGAGGTGCTGGCCCACGAGGTCGGCGCGGGACGCCTCGACGACGTCGGGCCGGGCGAGCAGCCCGAGCGCGGAGAAGATCCGGCCGAGGATGCGCGCGACGGTCGTCTTCCCGGTGCCCGGCGGGCCGACGAAGACGAAGTGCCTCATCTGGGACTGGACGGGAAGCCCCTGCTCCTGGCGCATGCGTGCCACCTTGAGCTGGGCGGCGATCGCGTGGACCTGCCGCTTCACCGGCTCCAGCCCGGCCATCCTGTCGAGGTCGGCCAGGGCCTCCTCCAGCGTGGGGGTGGCCTGGTAGCCCCGGAACCTGGCGGTGATCTCGTTGAACGCCCTGGTCACGTCGTCGGTCGTGGTCGTCACCAGATCCTCGCCGCGCGGCGCGCCTCCGGCGCTGACCACGCGGACGTCCCTTGCCTGCGCGGCGGCCTCGGCCAGACTGCGGGCGAAACGGGCGTTGCCCAGCTCGTCGACCAGTCCGCGGCGGTGCACGTCCTCGAACAGGGCCCGCAAGACGGGACGCGCGTCGGGAGCGAGCCGGTCGCCCCGCCTGACCTGCAAGGCCTCGGTGATCTCCAGGAGTTCTGAGGGGGTGTAACCGGGGAAGCGCACCCGCGTGGCGAACCTGCTGGACAGGCCGGGGTTGGAGGAGAGGAAGGTGCCCATCTCCTTCTCGTAGCCGGCCAGCACGATGATCAGCCGGTCTCGGTCGTCCTCGGCCCGCTTGAGCAGGGTCTGCACGGCCTCGGCGCCGAACCGGTCGGGCTGGCCGTCACCCGAGTTGATCAGGCCGTACGCCTCGTCGATGAACAGCACGCCGCCCAGCGCCCGGTCGATCAGCTCGTTGGTCTTGATCGCTGTGGCTCCGAGGTATTCGCCGACCAGGTCGGCCCGCTGGCCCTCGACCACGAAGGGCGTCTCCAGCAGCCCGAACGCGTAGAAGATCTTGGCGAGGGTGCGGGCGACGCTCGTCTTGCCGGTGCCGGGCGGGCCGACGAAGACGAAGTGGCGCATCGGGGGCTCGTTGGTGAACCCGGCCTCCTTGCGTAACCGGGCCGCTTCTATGGACGCGGCGATGGCGCGTACCTGCTCCTTCACCGGCTCCAGGCCGATCATGGCCTCCAGCTCGCCCAGCGCCTGCTCGACCGTGATCGGCGGCGGCGTCCCCCCGTCGCCGGCGGAGTGCTGGTGACCGCCCGCCCTGATCCGCTGCCTTACCTGGGCGTCGCCGGCCTGGGGCGCGGCGGCGAGGAGCGCGTGGACCCTCCTGGCCAGCACGAAGCGGTAGGCCAGCACCGCGCAGGCCGTGCCGTACGCGGCCCAGAGGGCGACGGTGACGGACAGCGGGGAGATCGCGAAGGCCACGACGCCCGCGGGGGCGAGCGCGGCCAGCGTGGTCAGCCATGGGGGCACCCACCGGATGAGGTGGGCCGCGCCGGCGACCGGGAGGCCGAGGAACAGCAGGAGGTACGGCGCGCCGGACTGGCTGCCGAAGACGCCGAAGAACAGCGGGAGCAGCAGCCCCCACCCGGCGAGGACGAGCGCGGTGGCCGCGGCGCGGGGATGGCTGAGCGCGAGCGCCACGAACGCCAGGATCACGACCGTCGCGAAGAACGTGGTGAGCAGCGGCCAGCTCAGTGCCGCGGCGAGGCCGATCGAGGCGATCAGGACACCGGTGAAGATCACGCGTCGCGCGATGGGGGGAAGGTGGAAATAGCGCAGCCGCACCTGTTCGAACAGATCCCGCGCCCCGGCGTTGCCCGCCGGCTGGGCCCTGTCGGAGTCCCGCATCAACGCCTCCCCGGTTTGCCCCCCGGTTATACCGCACACGAACGCGCAATGGGTGGACCTAACGGGTGCGAGCCTGGTGGCGGCCCGGGTACTCCCGCACGAGGACCCGTTTGGGAGTGATGCGCAGAACGTCCCCGGAGGGCACGGCGATGCCCCGCACCTCGGCCCAGAACCGCGGGTCGCCCACGAAGAGGACGACCCTGGGGTCGCGCTCCACCGCCTCCCACGCCTCGTCCCCCGCGATCAGCCTGAGCTCGCCCGACGCACTCACCGAGGTCACCGCGCTGACCGCGAGCGCCCGCGGGCAGCCCCGCTGGCTGTAGGCGAGCACCACGCTCCTCGAATACGTGGCGGCGTGCCGTACCTCGTCGCTGACTCCGGCGGAGGGCGAGGCGTCGCCGGGAAGCCGCGTGCCGAACGCGTCGTACGGGATCAGCGCGGCACGCCAGGGACCGGAACCGCCGCCCCACCACGCGCGGGCCATACGCGCCGCGAACGCCCCGGCCGCCACCGCGAGCGCGGCGCACGCGCCCATTCCGGCGGGCCCGAGCATCGGCGGTGCGGGGAGGCCGGGCCCGGCGTCGGCCGGTACGGCTCCCGCCAGCGCGAGGAGGAGGGAGGCGGCGGCGATCAGGACGAACGCGAGCGCGAGCGGGCGGTCGTCGCGGAACGACGGCCGCAGGAGGGAGGTGACCCGGCCGCGGCGGAAGGTGAGGACGACGACGGCCGGCACCGCCGCGGCGCCGAGGGCCAGGCGGGGCTGGGCCGCGAGCAGGGAGATCGACAGGAGGAGGACGAGCGTCCACCATGCCCGGCTCGCGACGATCCAGAGCGTCACGTCGACGTCCCGCCTGGCCGCGGGCACCGGTCCGGCGGCGGCGAACTGGGCGAGCGCCCTCACCGGACGGCCCTGCCACGCCTCGACGAGCAGGCGCGCGCCGCCCGTGGCGGCGCCGTTGAGAAAGACGATGCCGAGCGCGCCGATCCAGACGCCGTTCACCGCGTCCGCGAGGGAACCGGGCTCCGCGACGGCTCCGGGCGCGGCGGGCGGCGTTTCGGCAAGCGGGAAAGGGAGCGGGAAAGGGAGCGGGACCGAGGCGGGAGGTGCGGCGGGCAGCGTGGCCAGGCCGGCGACGTACGCGGCGACGACCGCCACTCCCATCGCGACGCCCATGGTGAGCCAGAGGTCGCGGCCGAGCATCGCGGGCACACGCGGCCAGACGCGGACCCGCCCGGCCTGCCTGATCGTCACGACCAGCACGCCCCCGAGCACGAGCGCTCCCCCGATCTGCGCCTCCCTGTGCAGGCCGAGGAAGAAGGCGCTGAGCGTGACGGCGGCCGTCGCGACCGCGAGCATGACGCGGACCTGCCGGGACCAGACCTCCATCGCCCGCCTGGCCCGGGTCGTCTCGCGCGGGTCGGCGTCCCAGGCCGGGTCGTGGTGGTTGCGCGGCCGCTCCCACCGCATCAGGGCGAGCCCGAGGTTGACCCGCGCTCCCGGGTGGTCCTTCGCGCGCCGCAGCGCCGCCTCGTAGGACGAGACGGCGCGCTCGTGATCGCCCCGGGTCAGGGCCAGGTCCCCGGCGAGGACGTGCGGGTCGGGTTCCTCGGGCGCGAAGCTCACCGCCTTGCGTGCCTCCGCCCACGCCTCGCGCCAGCCGCCGGGCGACCGGCGCAGCGCGCCGCCCAGCCTGAGCCGCGCGGCCCAGGAGCCGGGCGCGAGCCGTACGGCTTCCCGGGCCGACGCGACCGCCTCGGAGTCGCGGCCGAGGCGTTCGAGGGCGAGACTGGCCAGGCGGTGCCCCCACTCGCCGCCGGGGTCGCGTTCGACGGCCTGGCGTGCGGCCTCCAGTGCCGCCTCCGGCTGGTCGCGGGACAGCCGCGCCGCCGCGACGACGCACCAGGCCCGGGGATCGGCCCCCGGGGAGCGATGCTGGGCGTGATCTGGCGCGTGGTCTCGGACACGATCTCGGGCAGGATCTCGGGCGCGATCTCGGGCAGGATTCGGAGCACGGTCCGGGGCATGGTCCGGGTCCTCGATATCGCTCCCCACTCCCGCATGATCTGTTGCCTGGAGGGGGTTGCCTAGATGCCGGATATATACCTATATCTCTCTAGAGAGCGCGATGCCGGAAGCTGCTGAGGGATCTACCGGGAATGGCCTAAGCTGCGACGCATGTTCCACCTGGCCGGCGGTTCCCGTCCATGATCGTCATGGGGGTCGGGGCGCAGCTCCGCGAGGGCCACGCCACCGCACGTCACGCGAGCCGCTGGGCGGTCCTCGCGTTGCTCTGTTTCAGCCTGCTGCTCATCGCGGTGGACGCGACCGTGCTCCACATCGCGGTGCCCGCGCTGACCGCCGCCCTCGAACCCTCCGCCGTCGAGCTGTTGTGGATCATCGACATCTACTCGCTCGTCGTGGCCCCGCTGCTGGTCACCTTCGGCACGCTCGGCGACCGGTACGGCAGGCGCCGCCTGGTGCTGGCCGGATACGTGGTGTTCGGGCTGGCCTCGCTCTCCGCGGCATTCTCCGCGTCGCCGCTGGCGCTGATCCTGTCCCGCGCCCTGCTCGGGGTCGGCGGCGCGATGATCATGCCGGCCACCCTCTCGATCATCCGTGAGGTCTTCACCGACCGCAGGGAGCGCGCGATCGCCCTGGGCGTCTGGAGCGCGGTCGCCGCCGCGGGCGCCGCCGTCGGCCCGCTGGTCGGCGGCGTCCTCGTCGAGCATTTCTGGTGGGGCGCGGTCTTCCTCATCAACGTGCCGCTGCTGATCGTGGCGCTGCCGCTCGCCGTGCGGCTGCTCCCTCCCTCGCGCAGCCGGTCCGGCCATCCATGGGACGGGCTGAGCGCGGCACTGTCCACCCTGGGCATCCTTGCCCTCGCGTTCGGGCTCAAGGAGGCGGGATACGGCCACATGATCGGGCGGGGTCCGGCCGTGGCCGTCGCCCTGCTCGGGATCGCACTGCTCTCCTGGTTCGTACGGCGCCAGCGGCGGCTGGACTTCCCCCTGCTCGACATCTCGCTGTTCACCCGGCGGGGGTTCGCCACCGGCGTCGCCTGCGTACTGCTGGCGATCTTCGCGCTGGTGGGGCTGGAACTGCTACTCGCCCAATACCTCCAGCTCGTCCTCGGGCTGTCCCCGCTGGCGGCGGGCATGCGCATGTTGCCGTTGATGATCGCGGCGATCGCCGGCGGGCTGGCGGCGGCCCACGTGCTCCAGCGGATCGGGCTCCGGGCCACCATGAGCGGCGGCCTCGCGCTCACCACCGTCTCGCTGGCCCCCGTGCTCACCTGGGGCGTCGAGCAGCATCCCGGCATGCTCGCCATCTGCTTCATCGGGATCGGGTTCGGCGTGGAGGTCGCGCTGCTCGCCGCGTCCGACACGATCATGGCGGCCGTCCCCGAGTCCCGCGCGGGCGGTGCCGCGTCGATCGAGGAGACGGCCTACGAGCTGGGTGCCGGCCTCGGCATCGCCGTACTCGGCACGATCACGACGATGGTCTACGCGCCGGCTCTCGGCGTGGTGCCGAACGTGCCCGCCGCCCTGATGAGCGAGGCCAGGGAGTCCCTCGCGGCGGCGGCGCACGTCGCCGCCCGGGTGGGCGGCGCCCCGGGCACGGCGCTGCTCGACGCCGCCCGGCTGGCCTTCGTCACTGCACTGCACCGCACGGTCGTGGTCAGCGTGGTCCTGCTCGGGCTCACCGCCCTGGCCGCGTGCGTGTTCATCTCCAGGGAGACCGCCGACGCCCCCGAAGCCGAACCGGAAGACGCCGCACGCTGATCCCGGCCGTTCGGCCCGTGCCCGAGGTGTCCGGCCCGGGTCCCGTCCGATCGAGCGACTCGCTGCGGGCCGTGTCTCGGGGCCGACCGCTCTCGCCGCTTCATCCGGGCAACCGCTCCGCCGTGCTTGTCCGCGAGGGTCGCTTCTTTATAAGAGAAAATTCACAACAAACCGGATTTTTACGGACTATTTTCCTCAGGTGGTTTCCGGGTGATTTCCTGGGTGATTCTCCCTGCCATTCGAACCTCAGGCATGAGGTCGGTCCTTATGGGCAGATCTCTGGGCATTCGTTCCCCGTCCCCCCACAATGAGGAATCGTGAAGCGAACCCTCCATGACGTGGCCTCGCTGGCGGCCCGGATGGGCGTCGGCGGCATCTTCTTCGCCAACGGCTGGCAGAAGCTCGAAGCCGGTCTCACCGCCACCGGCGCCCAGTTCGCCGAGTTGGGCGCTCCCATGCCGACCATCTGGGCGGCGGCCACCATGCTCATCGAGCTGGTCGGCGGCACGCTGCTGATCGCGGGCCTGGCCGTGCCGTTCGTCGGGCTGCTGCTGTTCGCCGAGGCCGTCGCCGTCTTCGTCATCACCACCGGGCAGAGCGGCATGCCGCTGACCGGCGGCGACATCAAGCTCATCGTCGCTCTCGGCGCCGCGTCGGTCCTCCTCTCGGTAGGAGGCGCCGGGCGTGTCTCGGTCGATCACATGGTCGTCATCAAGCGGCGCGAGGCCGAGGCGGCGGACGAGTTCGCCGCGGACAAGGAGGCCGACGCGGTCATCGCCGCGCTGCGCGAGCCCACGGACGCCTCCAAGGCCATCGCGCCCGGAACGGCCGGGACCGGGACCGCGCGGGACGCGGGCGCATCCGCCTCGACGGGCGGGAGCGCGGGCGGACCGGCCACTGCCGGCCCGAAGGGCCCGGTCACCTTCCCCGCCTCGACCGGCGCGCCCAGCGCGCCCGGTTCGTCCGGTGGAGCAGCCGACGCGCCCGGGTCCGCCGGCGGATCGTCGGCCTCCGGTTCGTCGAAAGCGCCGGGCGGCGCGGGGCAGACCGCGTCCGGCACATCCTCCGGCGCGTCGTCCGGCACGGCATCGAGCACGGCGTCGAGCACGCCATCGGGTACGGCCTCCGGCCGGACGACCGGCAAAGCGGCCGGCAAGGCGTCGTCGAAGGCACCCGGATCCAAGGAGTCCGGGGTCAAGGATTCCGGGGGCGCGGAGTCCGGCGAGGCGTCCGACACCGCCCCCAGGTCGAGGCTGCGCCGTACCAAGCGAGGAACGGACGAGAGCACCGAGAGCCGGAGCGAGGCTCCCACCGGGCCCGAGCCCGGTGACACCCTGGTCGCGGGCCGGCGCCCCAGTACGTCGTAGTCTCCGCGTGGGCACCCACGTACGTCATACGCACGGGCGCCCCACTACGGCGAAGTCCCCGCACGGCATGGTCCTGCACGCCCATCGCACCCTCACGGGCCAAGCTTTCACATCACCCTGCCTGTCGTAATTATGTATGCATGTAATTGAAATGCCGCGACAATGCGGGCATGCGTCTCCCCAATTGGTTCACCGAGCGAGCCGAGCCGGCGTCACCGGACGGCGAGATCCGCGTCTCCACGCTGGAGCTCTTCTTCGACCTCGTCTTCGTCTTCACGGTCACCCAGCTCACCACGCTGCTGACCGACGGCTTCGGCCAGGACCGCTTCATCGGTGAAGGCGCGCTCCGCGCCCTGCTGGTGTTCGGCGTGATCTGGTGGATGTACTCCGGGTACGCCTGGCTGACCAACACGATCCCGCCGGTCCGTGCGGCGCGGCGGGTGCTGCTCCTGCTCGGCATGGCGGGCTTCCTGATCGTCGCGCTGGCGATCCCCACCGCGTTCGGCGACGGCGGTACGGCGTTCGCGTTCGGCTATCTGCTGCTCGTCACCGTGCACGCCGGGCTCTACCTCCAGGCGACGACCTCGTTCTGGCGGGTGGTGCCGTTCAACGTGGCCGCCACCGGGCTGATCTTCCTCGCGGGCTTCGTCCCCGGCCCGCTGGAGTACCTGTTGTGGGCCGCCGCGCTGGTGACGCTGTGGGGCAGCCCGTACTTCATCGGGCAGAAGGGGTTCCCGCTGCGCGCCGGCCACATCGTGGAACGACACGGCCTGCTGATCATCGTGGTCCTCGGTGAGTCGATCATCGCGATCGGCATCGGCGCGCACGGCCACGCGGGTGCCGGGTTCCTGGTGGCCGCGGCGCTCGGGCTCGCGCTGGCCGCCTGCCTGTGGTGGACCTACTTCGGCGGCGACGACGAGTCCGGCGCCGAGCACGCCCTGGCGCGCCGGGACCCGGTGACCCGCACCCGGCTCATCCTCGCGGCCTACTTCTACGCGCACGTCCCGATGCTGCTGGGCGTGGTCGCTGCGGCGGCGGGCGTCAAGAAGGCGGTGGAGCATCCGTTCGACCCGATGAAGCCGGGTCCCGCGGTCGCCCTGGCGATGGGCGTCGCGCTGTTCCTCGTCGGCCACCGGTGGTACCGCGGCGCGCTGGGCCTGGCCCAGGCCCCGGCCAGGATGGCCGGGACGGCCGCCGCGCTGATCACCATCCCGGTGGGGCTGTGGTCCGCGACGGCACAGCTGGGCGCGCTGCTGGTGCTGCTCGTCGCCCTGCTGGCCGCCGAACACCGCCGCCGCCCGGCCGCCCATGTGGACGCGGATCACACGCCCGACGCCGTCCGTACGGGATCCCACGGATGAGGGCGCTCTTCGTGCCCGGATGGCGTCGGAGCGAGGGATGAGCCGCCCCTGGCGCCGGTGAGGCGGAGGATCACCCGAGGCCGTTGCGGGCGATCACCTCGCGGTACCAGCGCGCGCTGTCGCGCGGGGTGCGCTCCAGCGTGTCGTAGTCGACGCGGACCAGGCCGAACCTCTTGTGGTAGCCATGGGCCCACTCGAAGTTGTCCATCAGGGACCACACGAAGTATCCGCGCAGGTCCACGCCCTTGCCGATGGCGGCGTGCGCGGCGCGGAAGTGGCCGTCCAGGAAGGCGATCCTGTCGGTGTCGGCCAGGTCGTCGGCGAAGGCGGCGCCGTTCTCCGTCACCATCAGCGGCACGCCCGGGTAGTCGCGCG
Source organism: Microtetraspora glauca (assembly GCF_040656155.1). Classification (NCBI taxonomy): domain Bacteria; kingdom Bacillati; phylum Actinomycetota; class Actinomycetes; order Streptosporangiales; family Streptosporangiaceae; genus Microtetraspora; species Microtetraspora glauca. Next base: position 117,690 of record NZ_JBFALK010000002.1, on the reverse strand, counting down.
AGAGCCGTACGAGCAGGGCCTCGAGACCGGAGGGGATGATCTCCCAGCCCATCTCGGTGGTCGGCCCCTCTGGCGCGGTCCAGCGGATGCCCTGGCTGCCGGGGTACTCCGGATGGCCGGTGGAGCCGGGGTCGGCGGCCACCCTGTTGACGGTGTAGTAGTTGACGCCGAGCACGTCGATCGGCTGCGCGATGGTCTTCAGATCGCCGAGATCGACGTCGGTGTACCGCCTGAGGTGGTCGAGGACGTCGGCGGGATACTCCCCGCGCAGCACGGGGTCCAGGAACAACCGGTTCGCCAGGCCGTCGATCAGCCGGGCCGGCTCCGCCTCGCCCAGGACCGGTGACAGGTTCAGGGTCAGCGAGATCGACCCGGCCCCCGCCGTACGGAGTGTCTCGACGGCGAGGCCGTGGGCGAGCATGAGGTGGTGCGCGGCGGTGAAGGCGGCGCCGGGGTCGCACACCCCCGGTGCGTGCCGTCCCGACCCGTGGCCGACGAAGGCCGACACCCAGGGCTCGTTCAGCGTGGTCCAGCTGGCGACCCGGTCCCCGAGCCGCTCGTAGACGGCCGCCGCGTACTCCGCGAAGCGGTACGCGGTGTCCCTGGAGGTCCAGCCGCCCACGTCCTGGAGGACCTGCGGCAGGTCCCAGTGATAGAGCGTGGCGACCGGCGTGACGCCCTTCTCGGCGAGCGCGTCCACCAGACGGTCGTAGAAGTCCAGCCCGGCGGCGTTGATCTCGCCGGAGCCGAGCGGCTGGACCCGGGGCCAGGCGACGGAGAAGCGGTACGCCCCGAGCCCGAGATCCGCCATGATCTCGACGTCCTCGCGGTACCGGTGGTAGTGGTCGCAGGCGACGTCACCGGTGTGGCCGTCGCGGACCTCGCCCGGCGTGTGGGAGAAGGTGTCCCAGATCGACGCTCCCCGGCCGTCCTCGTGGACCGCTCCCTCGATCTGGTACGACGCGGTCGCCGCGCCCCAGAGGAACCCCTCCGGAAAAGTGGTCACTGCGAATCCTCCTGGCGGGTGAAGAGGGCCGTGCTCTGGCGGATGGTGAGCCGTGGCTCCAGCAGGGTCGACTCGGGTACGGCGGCGCCGTCCAGTTTGGCCATCAGCAGCCTGACGGCCTGGCTGCCGACCTCCTCGGCGGGGACGAGCACGGAGGTCAGCGCGGGGCTGGTCCGCTCGGCGACGTCGTCGGGACAGATCGCCACCACGGACACGTCCTCGGGCACCCGCCGGCCGAGTATCCGCAGCGCGCCGAGGACGTGTCCCACGGCGGCCTCGTTGTGCACGACCAGGCCGGTCAGGTCCGGATGCTCGTCGAGCAGGACCTTGACCGTGCCGCAGACCTCGTCGAACGATTCCTCGCAGGGGCGGGCGACCGCCTCCATGCCGCGCCGCCGCGCCGCGTCGGCGAAGCCCGAGAGCGTGCGCTCGGCGAATCCGGTGCCGCGCTCGTAGACCACGCCGGGGGCGCCGAGCAGCGCGATCTTCCGGTGCCCGCGCTCGGACAGGTGCTCGGCGCAGATGGCGCCCGCCCGGCCGAAGTCGAGGTCCACGCAGGTCAGCCCCTCGGGATCGGCGGGAAAACCGATCAGCACGCTCGGCTCGCCCAGCTCGCGCAGCAGCGGCACGCGGGGATCGTGGATCTCCACGTCCATCAGCAGGAGGCCGTCCACGAGCGCGCTCGCCGCGACCCGGCGCAGCCCGTCCGCGCCCTCGTCGGCGGTCATCAGCAGCACGTCGTGGTCGTACAGCCGGGCCGTGGTCACCACTGAGGTGGCGAACTGCATCAGGACCGGCAGGTTCATCCCCGCGCGCAGCGGCAGCACCAGCGCGATCACGTTGGCCCGCTTGCTGGCCAGCGCCCGCGCCCCCGCGTTGGGGTGGTATCCGAGGAACCGCACGCTGTCGAGGACCCGCTGCCGGGTGGTGGCGGAGATGCTCCGCTTCCCGCTCAGCACGTACGACACGGTGCTGACCGCGACCCCGGCGTGCTTGGCCACGTCGGCGATGGTCACCGTCCTCACCGGCAGAACCTCAGCGCGCGCACTGTGACCCCCTCGCTCTCGAACACCACATAAAGATCGCGTACTCCGGCGGCGCCCGCCAGAGGAGTTCCGGCCTCCACGAAGTCGTACCTCGTCGCGGCCGGGGGCACGGTGACGGTGCCGATCGTCTCGCCGAAGAGGGGGTCGTCGAGCCGCAGGATCAGCACGCCGCCCTCCGTGCTGGACACGGAGAGGTCGCAGGCGGACGCCCCCCGGCCGAGGTCGGCCCGCCGGAAGACGATCCAGGCGCCGGGTCCCGCGGAGCGGACGGCGTCGCCGGACTCGGGCGCGGCGTCGCACAGCACCACTCCGTCGTACTCGTCATGGTCGATGGCGTCCAGCGGGCGGGTGAACACATCGCGCGGCGGGACGCGCTCGCCCTTCACGGTGAACGGCGCGCACAGGAAGACACTCCGGGACGAGCGACCCACCTGGACCTTGTGCGCGGCCTCCTCCACCACGAACCGGCCGCGGGTCACGTCCCAGAACGCCAGGTCGGCGATCGGGACGGGCACCGCCACGGTACGACTCTCGCCGGGCGCGAGGCGTACCTTCTCGAAGCCGCGGAGCTGGCGCAGCGGCTGCTTGACCCGGGAGCGCTGCTGGTGGGTGTAGACCTGCACGACCTCCTCGCCCGCGCGCCAGCCGGTGTTCGTGACGGTCACCCGGACGACGAGCGTCTCGTCCGGCCCGAGGTCGTCGGAGGAGAGGACCAGGTCGGAGTAGTGGAACCGGCCGTAGCTGAGGCCGTGGCCGAACGGGTAGAGCGGGGCGCCCCGGTAGTACAGGTAGGTCGAGTCGGTCGCGATGATGTCGTAGTCGAACAGGTCGGGCAGCTCACAGGCCGACCGGTACCAGGTCTGGGTGAGCCTGCCTCCGGGGTCCTCGTCGCCGAACAGGACGTCCGCCAGCGCGTGGCCGTACTCCTGGCCTCCGTGCGCGGACCAGATGATCGCGGGGACGTGCTCGTCGGCCCAGTTCACCGCAAAGGGGTAGCCGCTGGAGATGACGAGCACGGTCGCCCGGTTGGCCTCGTGCACGGCCTTGACCAGGTTCTCCTGCGCGGCCGGCAGGGCGAGGTCGGCGCGGTCCTCGGTCTCCCTGCCGTTGACCAGCGGGTGGTCGCCCACGACGACGACCGCCACGTCCGCCTCGGCGGCGACTCGGGCCGCCTTCGCCGCGCCGCTCTCGACCAGTTCCACGGTCAGTACGGCGGCCGCCTCCGGGTCGTCGGTGATGGTGAGGACGCCGCCGTCGACGGCCACGTACCTGCCGGTGGAGATGTGCCGCAGGACGACGCCGCGCAGCCGCTCCTCCATGCGGAAGGTCTGCCTGACCTCCCAGCCGTTGGGGCCCGGCTGGTCGTTGATCAGTACGCCGTCGTCGCCGACGGAGACGTGGCGCCCGTTGGCCGCCGCCCGGAACGCGTACGCGCCGCCGCCCCAGTCGAAGAGGTCGAACGCCGACCGCTCGGGGCCGGCCTGCGGGCCGACGCGGAGCGGCCCGCCGGTCACGTCGTCGGCGGCCGTGACGTACCCGTCCTCGGTGTGGAGGGCGATCCGGTCCACACCCTCGCAATGGAGGGTCTCGCACCTCTCGGCGAGCGCGGCGCGGGCGGTGACCTGGTAGGGCAGCGTGCCGCTGTACCAGTCCTCCAGGAGGACGTCGGCGAGCGGGCCGATCACCGCGATCCTCCGGGGCGATCCGAGCGGCAGGATGCCGTCGTTCTTCAGCAGCGTGATCGACTGCCGGGCCGCCTCCCGGGCGAGCCGCTGGTGCTCGGGGCGGTTGACGACCTCCTCGTCGATCCCGTCGTACGGCGTGGCCGGGTCGAACTCGCCCAGCCTGACCCTGATCGAGAGGGCGTGGCGTACCGCGGCGTCGATGTCCTCCTCGGCCAGCAGGCCGCGGTCGAGCGCCGTCCTGATGTGGCCGAGCGTGGCCTCGGTGTCGGCGTCGTCCTGGGTGAAGCTGTCCAGGCCGGCCCGGATCGCGTGCGCGTACGCCGTGGGAAGGTCCTCGTGGTAGCCCTGCAGCCCGGCGAGGTTGGCCGGGGCGTAGGCGTCGCTGACCACGAGGACGTCGTCGTCGCTCCAGGTGCGCAGCTCCTCGTTGATCAGCGGCGACAGGTGCGCGGGGCGGCCGTTGACCAGGTTGTACGACGGCATGACGGCGACGGCGGCTCCCGACTCGATGGCGGGCCTGAATGCCTTGAGCTCGTACTCGCGCAGCACCCGGGGCGGCAGGTTGCTGGAGCTGACACACCGGTCGGTCTCGTTGTTGTACGCCAGGAAGTGCTTGAGCGTGGGCGCGGTCTTGAGGACGTCGAGGTCGCCGCGCAGCCCCCGGGCGTAGGCGGTGCCCATGAGGCCGGTCAGCCAGGGGTCCTCGGAGTAGCCCTCCTCGTTGCGTCCCCAGCGGGGGTCGCGCAGCGGGTTGACGACGGGCGCCCAGACATTGCGCCCGGCGCCCGCGGGGTCCTTGTGGTGGAAGGCGATGACCTCGTCGGCGGTCGCCTCTCCCACCCGCCGGACCAGCTCGGGGTTCCAGGTGCTGGCCAGGCCGATCGCCTGGGGGAACACCGTGGCCGGGCCGAGCCAGGCGAGGCCGTGCAGCGCCTCCGTGCCGGTGCGGAACGCCGTGACGCCGAGCCGCTCGACCGGCGCCTGGTACTGGTGCAGCAGGCCGATCTTCTCCTCCAGCGTGAGCCGGCCGAGCAGGTCGCGCACCCGGTCGGCCACGGGGGCTCCGGGGTCGCGGAACGTGTCCTGCCGGGGGTCCGGCCGTTCGGGAGAGGTGATCGGTTCGTTCATCGGGGGGATCCACCTTCGTGTCGAAGCGCTTCGATGAGCCGGCGAGAGAGCGCTTCGATCGAAGCGCTTCGATTGGGACGCGGCTTGGGCAGAAAGGCGTTGCTCAGGGGGCGAAGCGCGTCTCGGCCTCGAATCGTCGAAGCGCTTCGAAGAAGAAGGAGAGGTTTCTTGCGTGTTAAATCGGGACTTAATCGGAAGGGTGCCGCCAACCCGGGCTTCGGTCAACCCCCACCCGCCAAAAAGATCGGATGACATCGCGGCGGTGCCGGTCCACCAGCGCGTACGGCACGGCGACGTGGCGGCCCTCCGCACGACGCCCTGAAAGAACGCTGAAACGGCGCTCCGAGAGGACCCGGCGCGTGTGGAAGGAACGCACACGGCGACCGGCGGGACGGCGGGAAACCGCCCCGGCGGAACCCGGGTAGGTGGGACGGCCGGCGGAACGCCCTGTGATCCGGAGGGTCGTACGGAGCTCAGGCGGGTGCGGGAAGGCGTCCGGAGTCGACCGAGTCGAGAACGCGGGCGGCGGCTCCCAGCGCGGCCGCGCCGTACCCGAGGGTGGAGACCTCGAGCCGGCAGCCGCCTCCGCCGGGCGCGATGGCCCGGCGGAACATCTCCTCCTCGGCGGGCGCGAGCAGCCACGGGGCGAGGGGCACGTAGTACCCACCCAGGACGATGACCTCGGGGTTCACCAGGTTGGCCACGACGGCGAGCCCCTTGCCGAGGTTGGCGCCGACCTCGGCGAGCAGGTCGAGGACCTCGCGGTCTCCGCCCCTGGCCCGCTGGACGACCTCGTCGATCTCCAGCTCCAGGTCGGCGGGCGAGGCGTCGGGGGCGGTGCGCGCGAGGACGGCGCCGATCCCGGCCGTGGCCTCGATGCATCCGCGGCGGCCGCAGCGGCAGTCGGGCCCGAGGGGGTCGATCTGGATGTGGCCGATCTCGCCGGTGTAGCCGCGGCCGCCCCGCCTGAGCCTGCCGTCCATGATCACACCGGCGCCGACGCCCACCTCGCCGGTGATGTAGACGAGGTCGTCCACGTTGCCGTGCGGTCCGAAGCGGCGTTCGGCCAGAGCTCCGAGGTTCGCGTCGTTGTCGACCATGACGGGGAATCCCGGATCGCGCAGCGCCTTGGCGAGGTCTCCGCACAGATCGACGTCGTGCCAGCCCAGGTTGGGCGCGATGCGCACCGCCCCCTGTACGTCGACCAGGCCGGGCACCGCGACGGTGAGGCCGAGGACCTGCCTGGCCTCCTTGCTCATGCGGCTGACGACACGGCGGGCGATGGCGGCGACCGCCGCGATGGCCTGGCCGGCGCTCGACGTGCTGCCGGGGAAGGACCGGCGCCAGTTGAGCAGTTCCTCGCCCTTGAGGTCCACGGCGACCGCGGTGATGTAGTCGACGTTCACCTCGACCCCGATCGCGGCGTACGGCGAGCCGTCCAGGACGAGCATGGTGGCGGGGCGGCCGACCCGGTTCTCGGTGAGGCCGGTCTCGCGCAGCAGCCGCCGGTCGATGAGATCGGCGACGAGGCTGGACACCGTGGCCTTGTTGAGTCCCGTCGAGGCCGCGATGTCCGCCCGCGAGCAGGGCGCGTTCTCGCGGACGAAACGGAGCACCACGGCCAGATTGGTGGCGCGGACGTCGGTGAAGTCCGCCGGCTGAGGCCCGTTGTGCGTAGTGATCAAAAGTCAGCCCCGTTCCTGCTCAGGCTCATCATGCCGCATGCGCGCGCGGGTCGACATGCCGTTGCCCCTGCCCGATCATGCTGTCCGATCACGCTGTCCGGCCGCGCGGCCGATCCGCGTCCCGCCGTCACCGATCTGTGATCGGCCGATCGCGGGAACGTGGCCGGCGAAGCCTTGTGACAACCGTCACCCTGGACTAATTTGTTTGGTCAAAAGACGAACTAACTCTACCCCGGAGATCCTCTCTCCGACACCCCTCACTGCCTCAAACATAAAGGAAGGGAACGCGCCGTGACATATCACCCCGAAGGCGCGACGACCAGCCGCCGCGGGTTCCTCGGCCTGGTGGGCCTGACGGCCGCCGTCGCCGCCGGCGGCGGGCTGCTCTCCGCGTGCAGCACGCCGACCACGCCGCGGCCCGGCTCGGGCGGGGCCACCGCGGCAGCCGCCGAGAAGCTGACGTCGCTCGTGCCCAACTTCACCGCGTTCTCCGGCGCCACCCCGGACATTCCAGGTACGGTCTCCACGCTGCCCGGCGTGCCAGACTACGCAGGCGGTTTCACGAAATATCCGGCTAACGTGGTCACGGCGCTCAGCACCAAGCAGGGCAAGGGCGGCACATACAAGGCCATGACCCCGCTGTGGGGCCCGCTCCCGCCGCCACTGTCGGACAACTCCTTCTTCCAGGACGTCAACGCCGCGATCGGCGCGACCGTGGAGTTCCAGATCGCGGACGGCAACACCTACGTCGACAAGGTCACCGCCCGCCTGGCCGGAGGCGACATCCCCGACATCATGGTCATCCCGAGCTGGGAGATCGACAAGATGGCGGACTTCAACATCGCCGTCGACAAGGCCTTCGAGGACCTCACTCCGTACCTGCAGGGAGACAAGGTCACGCCGTACACGATGCTGGCCGCGCTGCCCACCGCCGCCTGGCAGTGGTCGGTGTGGAACGGCAAGCTGATGGCGGTGCCGTTCCCCACCGAGCCCTATCCGTACGCGCTGCTGTACCGCAAGGACCTGTTCGACAAGAACGGCTGGAACGCCAACCCCAAGAACGCGGACGAGCTGTACGCACTGGGCAAGGAGATCACCGACGCCAAGGCGAAGCGCTGGGCGTTCGGCGACATCCACGAGATGGTCTGGCCGATCTTCCGCATCCCGCAGGAATGGCGGTACGAGGGCGGCAAGCTGACGCACAAGTACGAGACGCCCGAGTATGAGGCGATGCTCGAGTTCATGCGCAAGCTGTTCACCGAGAAGCTGATCCACCCGAGCGTCGCGGGCAGCAAGAACGCAGGCGAGAAGGAGCTGTTCGCCTCCGGGCAGCTGGTCGTCTACCGGGACGGCCTCGGCGGCTGGAAGGACCACCTCTACCAGCAGCGGCCGAAGAACCCCGAGTTCAACGTCGGCGCCTTCCCCCTCTTCGCGTTCGACGGCGGCAAGCCGATCATGTACCACAACAACGCGGCGGGCATCTTCACCTTCATCAAGAAGGGGCTTCCCAAGGAGCAGGTCGAGGAGATCCTCGGCATCCTCAACTACACCGCCGCGCCGTTCGGCACCAAGGAGTTCGAGACCTACATGTACGGCGTGGAGGGCAAACACTTCACCCGTGACGCGAACGGGGCGCCGCAGAAGAACGAGCTGGGCCTCAAGGAGAACACCGACACCTACATCTTCCTGGGCGGGCGCACCCTCCCGACCGACTGGGTGGCCTTCCCCGACGCGGTCAAGGCCAACGCCGCCTGGCAGAACGCGTCGTTCCAGTACATCGAGGCGCAGCCGACCGACGGCATCCGGATCCAGCGGCCGTCCAAGCTGTCCGGCCTGCAGGTCCCCACCGAGGACAAGTTCACCGACATCATGCGCGGGCGGCGTCCCGTGAGCGACGTCAAGAAGATCGTCGAGGAGTGGCGCAGGGACGGCGGGGACGAGGCCCGCGACTTCTACATGAAGGTGCTGCAGGACAACGGCCGTGCCTGAGAACCACGCGACAACCGATGTGGCGGGTGACCTGTCCGCACCCGCCACGCCGGTGACGGCGTCCGCCGACGGTGCCGGCGCCAGTGCCGCTGCCGGCGCCGGCACCGACCGCCCTCCGCTGCGCGCGCGGCTGCGGCGGGACTGGCCGCTGCTGCTGATGACGCTGCCCGCGATCGGCCTACTCGCGGTGTTCTACTACGTCCCCATCATGGGCAGCGTCATCGCCTTCCAGGACTACTCGCCGTACGTCGGGATCAAGGAGAGCCCGTGGGTCGGGCTGGCCAACTTCCAGTGGCTGATCCTGGACGCGAGCTTCTGGGACGCGACGCTGAACACGCTCGGGATCACGACCTTCCAGCTGTTCTTCTACTTCCCCGTCCCGATCCTGCTGGCGATCCTGCTGGACAGCGTCGTACGGCCCCGGCTGCGCCTGTTCATCCAGAGTGTCGTGTACATGCCGCACTTCTTCTCGTGGGTGCTGGTCGTCACGCTCTTCCAGCAGATGTTCGGCGGCGCCGGTCTGATCTCGCAGATCCTGCGCGACCACGGGTACGAGGGCCTCGACCTCATGACGAACCCGGACACCTTCCTGCTGCTCGTCACGGGCGAGACGATCTGGAAGGACGCGGGCTGGGGCACCATCATCTTCCTGGCCGCGCTGGCGGCGATCGACCAGAACCTGTACGAGGCGGCGGCCGTCGACGGCGCGAGCAGGTGGAAGCGGCTGTGGCACATCACGCTGCCGGGACTGCGTCCCGTGGTGATCCTGCTGCTGATCCTGCGGCTCGGTGACGCGCTCAACGTCGGGTTCGAACAGTTCTTCCTGCAGCGCGACGCGGTCGGCCGGGACGCGGCCGAGGTGCTCGACACGTTCGTGTACTGGCGCACGCTGCTGACCGGAGAGTGGAGCTACGGCGCCGCGGCGGGCCTGGTCAAGGGCGTCGTGGGCCTGATCCTCATCGTGATCGCGAACAAGGTCGCACACCGGTTCGGCGAGCAAGGGATCTACAAGAAGTCATGACCTCCTCCCCACGGCAGGCGTCCGGAGGCTCCCCACTTAAGGAGATTCGATGACGGCACTTCCTTCATGGGCGGAGCGCCCGAGTCCCGCCGGGCGGACGGCGAAGGGGCTGCTCCTGACGCTCATCGTGGTCAGCGTCCTGTTCCCCATCTACATGGTCGTGCTGACCAGCCTGTCCCCGCAGGAGGCGGTAACGAAGGCGGGCGGCCTGGTGACGGTGCCCGACGGGCTGTCCTTCGGCGCCTACCGGGAGCTGTTCGCCGGTGGTGTCGTGACCCGGTCCGTGCTGGTCAGCCTCGGCGTGACCGCCGTCGGCACCACCATCAGCCTGACCGTCACCGTGCTCGCCGCGTACGGGCTGTCCCGGCCGGGGTCGGTGCTGCACCGCACGTTGCTGTTCACGGTGCTGCTGACGTTCCTGTTCGTGCCGGGCCTGATCCCGAGCTATCTCGTGGTCAGCTCGCTCGGGCTGCTGGACAGCTACTGGGCGCTGATCCTGCCCAGCGCCGTCTGGGCGTTCAACCTCGTGGTCATGCGGGCGTTCTTCATGAACATCCCCAAGGAGGTGACCGACAGCGCGCGGATCGACGGCGCGAGCGAGTTCCGCATCCTCTGGCGGATCGTCCTGCCCATGTCCAAGGGCGTCACGGCGGTCATCGGCCTGTTCTACGCCGTGGGCTACTGGAACGCGTTCTTCAACGCCGTGCTGTACCTGAACGACAACGCCAAGTGGCCGCTCCAGCTCGTGCTCAGACAGTACGTCCTGCAGGGGCAGTCGCTGATCACGGGACAGGCGTCGGTCAGCTCGATCCCCGGGCAGGCGCTGCCGCCCAGCCTCGCCATCCAGATGTCGATCGTCGTCGTCGCCCTCGTCCCCGTGCTGTTCATCTATCCCTTCGTGCAGAAGCACTTCACCAAGGGCGTGATCATCGGGGCGGTCAAGGGCTGAGCCCGTCCCTCCCGCATGGCCGTGCGCGGCCCGCCGGACGTGTGCGCCGTACGGGAGGAACGGGGCGGGCCGTCACCGGCCGGCGCCGACCTTGTCGACGATCTGGGTGGCGCCCATCTCCCGCGCGCAGTGGGCACAGCAGCAGAAGTGCCCGCCGACGTCGACTCCGTGCCCCACGATGCGGCACCCGCAGTGCTCGCACACCGGCGCCATCTTGGTGATCGCGCACTCGAAGCTGTCGAAGACGTGCACCGCTCCCTGCGCGTGAACCTCGAAGCTCATGTCGTAGTCGTTGCCGCAGACTTCGCAAGCCGCCATGATTCCCCCTGAATCCTCTGCTGGCTGTCGTCTACCCTCGCGGCTCTGACGATCACCACACATAATGGTCAATCTCCCGCATGTTTCGCTGAAAGATGTGAGGGGTTGACGTGGGCCGCCACTGGCCCGTTACGACCCGAGGATCCTGAGCGGCTCGGCGACTACCGGTGTCGGACGCCGGGCTCTCGCCGTCGGTACGGCTGCTCGCCACCCCGTGTCCGGGCAAGGTGGCGAGCGCCTGCCTGGTGCCGTAGCCGAAGTATCGAGACCAGCCCGCCCATCACGAGACCAGCCCGCCCGACGCCCGTCACGAGACCGGTCCGCCCGTCAACGGTGCCCGAGCCGACCGATGGTCTCCCCCGCCACCCCGACAGCCTCCCTCCGCCACCTCGGCCGAGCTATCCACTTCTCACTGACGCGTCAGAGGCCAGTAGCGACCGGTGCCCTTGGTGCTCACCCCAGAAAGCAATTCCCCCCGAACAGAACATTCAGCAGGTTGCCTACATTAAGTACGTTAGTGACTACTCAGAGTTGTCTATAGAACGTGTGAGCGATATATTTGCCGCGGGCCGAGCGCCCAGAGGGGGAAGGGAGGCATACTCAGATGGTTGCTTCAGGTGGTGTGCTGCTGTCACCTCGCGCCGACGGCTCACAGCCTTGCTCACAGGGCTCATCTGTGCTGCCGCCGTCTTCCTCGGGGCGGCGTGCGCACCGGCGGCACAGGTCGCCGGTCGGAGCTGGTCGTTTCGCCGGTGACGCATACGGTGCCGTGCTGTTGCTCGACCGCTCTCGTCTTCGTCAGCCGGTCTCACCCCCGCCCGCCGCCGTCCAGCCCGACCTCGCTGCTGCTGCGGAGCCCGGTCCTGCCGGACAGATGACGGCAGGAGCAGGCCGCCGGGGTGAGGGGTCACGGCCGGTAAGGGAGGCGAGGAAGGCGGGCGGGGCGAGCGGGGAGGCGTCAGCCTGGGACGGGATCTGGCAGGACCGCCGAGAGACGCCGGACTCGGCCGGAGCATCCGGCAGGGGCGACCGGCCCGATCCCGGCAGGGGCGACCAGCCCGCCCCCGGGTGGGGGGACAGGCCCGATCCCGGACTTGCCGGGGCGGCGGTGGCCGACCTGCTGCGCCGCGCTGAGCAGATCGCGGTCGACACCGGCCGGATACCGGTGGATACGGAGGTGGCGATGGCGGAGATCGTGGCGCTGGCACGCGCGATCGATCTGGCCGAAGCCGCGCTGGCCGCCCGGCTCCAGGTGGCTGAGGCAGGGAAAGGCCACCAGCTGTATGGGCGGCGGTCGATCGGGGCGTGGCTGGCCCGCGCGACCGAGTCGCGTGCCGCTCGCGCGAACGAGCGCCTCACCTTGGCCCGGCAGCTACCCCGGCTGCCGGACGTGGCGGCCCGCCTGGCCCAGGGCAGCCTGTCTTTCGGTTACGCCACCACGATCGCTTCCGCTGTGCGGCATCTGGACGACGCCGAGACCGGTCTGGCTGAGCCGATCCTGCTGGAGTTGGCTGATACTTCGGCCTCCACGGTCGAGGATGTCGCCCGCGCCGGGCAGGCCATCATTGAGACCATCGATCCCGACGGTCGTCTGGCCCGGGCCGCGGCCGCAACCGAACGCCAGCATCTGACTATCGCCGACACTCTGGACGGGATGGGCCGTGTCACCGGTCTGCTGGATCCCGAGCTGACGATGCAGTTGCGGACCTGGTTGGAACCCCTCGCGGCCGCAACCGGAAGCGCTGACACGCGTGGGCATGCCCGCCGGATGGCCGATGCTTTGGCCGTCCGCTTGTCGCAGGGCGGCCGCCGCACGGTCATGCACGTGTCCGTCAGTGAGGAGACCCTGACCGGTGAGTCCGACGCTCCCGCCCATCTGGAGAACGGCAGGGCCATCCCCGCGCAGGACGCGCGCCGGATGGCTTACACCGCCGAGTTGCGGCGGGTGCTTCGTGACGCGCGGGGGATCGTCATCGGCTTCGGCCGTGCTCGCCGTCTGGCTTCCAACGATCAGCGGGAAGCGATCTTCGCCAGATATGCCACATGTTGCCGGGAGGGGTGTGACGTGCCGGCGTATCTGGCCGAGGTTGACCATATCGAGCCGTGGTACCCGTCCGGCCGGACCGATCTGGACAACCTGGCTCCGTTGTGCGCGCCTGACAACAAGTGGAAATCCCGTCATCCGGACAAGGTCGAGGTCATCGACCTACCGGATGGCACGGTGACGATGCGCTTCCACCGTTATTCCAAGCTCCGTCCCCGAGCCTGGGCCCGCAGGCAATGACAGTGACCGTAATGGACGGTGACGCAAGCCCATCGCCGTGGCCCGGGCCGCTACCGAGAGGCTACGGCCGAACGCCGCCCACGGCCACAGCCACGGGCAGGGCAGGGGCAGAACACGAAGGCCGAAGCATGCGATCGGATAGGCCGCGGTGCACGGAAGACACGAGGGCCGAGAGCATGCGATCGGATGAGCCGCAGGACAGAGAAGACACGAGGCCTGGGAGATCCTCGGCCTGGAGGTCACCTCCGCGGGCGATACGGCGGGAAAGCGGGGCGCGGGGGCGGGGGTTTGTGGAGGCCGGCGTAAGACCGTGCCGGCAACCACCGCGCCCGCGACCGCGACAGCGGTATGCACCTGATCGCAACTATCACGGCCGGCCGGAGCAAGCCCCCGTCGCCGTGCCTACGGACACCGGCCCCGGCCCCGACCCGGCTCCAACCTCCATCCTCCGCCCTGCGACGCATCATCCCGTGACGCACCATCCCGTGACGCACCATCCCGTGACGCACCATCCGTGACGCACCATCCGTGACGCCTCCCGAGCACGTGACTCCGGGCCCCCAGCATCACCGCTCAATGCATCACCCCCGGATACGCCGCGTGATGAAACCACCCTCATGTGTCGTGCCGGGGACCGGTCATTCAGGGGCGAACCTGCCCGTATGGCGCTACCTGGTGAGGGCGAGATCCTTGATCCGCAAGTCGCCGGTGAACACCAGGTAGAGGTCCTTCACGCCGGACGCCCCGCTCAGCGAAGCGGTCGCCGTACCCCAGGTGCGGACGTCACCGGTGGCGGCGACGGGGACGGTCGCGACGAGCCTTCCCGTGGGCGAGCCGAGGCGCAGTTCGAAGGAGCCGCCGCCGATCGAAGCGACACCGGCGGTCACCCGGACGGGCTTGCGCTTGAGGTCGACGTCCTCGAACACGATCCAGTCGCCCCGGGAGCCGGCCACGGCGTCGCCGCGCGCCTTCGTCTCGTCGACCAGATCGACGCCCGAGTAGCCGTCGAAGTCGATCGCCCGCGTCGTCGTGCTCAGGTCGCGGTCGGGGATCTTCTCGCCTCTGACGTCGACGGTGGTCCGCTGCCGGATGTCACCGGACGACGGGCCGACCATGACGTCGTGCGTGGCGGTCTCGACCGCGAACCTGTTCCTGGTCGCGTCCCACAGCGCCAGGTCCGCCTTGGGCAGGGTGAACGTGACGGTGGTGCTCCCGCCGGGCGCGAGGCTGACCCGCTGGAAGGCGCGCAGCTGCTTGACCGGCTGCTTCACCCGCGACTGCCGCTGGTGGGTGTAGAGCTGGACGACCTCGTCGCCCGCGCGCGATCCGGTGTTGGTGACCTTCACGCCGATCTCGTAGCCGTCGCCCTTCGGGGTGACCCGCAGTCCCTGGTATCTGAACGCGGTGTACGACAGGCCGTGGCCGAACGGATAGAGCGGGTCGCCCTTGAAGTACAGGTACGTCCGGTCGCGCTGGACGATGTCGTAGTCGAGGATGTCCGGCAGGTCGGCGGCGGAGCGGTACCAGGTCTGGGTGAGCCGCCCGGCCGGGTTGACGTCGCCGTAGAGCACGTCGGCGAGGGCGTTCCCGGTCTCGGCCCCGGCGTGGGTGGTCCACAGGATGGCCGGGACGTTCGCCTGCTCCCAGGTGATCGTCGTCGGATAGCTGTTCTCCAGCACGACGACCGTGTTCGGGTTGGCCTGCCGTACGGCCTTGACCAGCGCCTCCTGTCCTTCGGCGAGGTTCATGTCGGTCCGGTCGTGGTCCTCGCGGCCGTTGATGAACGGCATGCTGCCGACGACGACCACGGCCACGTCGGCGTCCTTGGCCTTGGCGACCGCGTCGTCCACGCCGCTGCCGACGACCTCCTTGGCGAACCTGCTCGCTTCGGCGGCCGTGGTGAGACTGAGCGTGCCGTCGGCCGCCGCCTTCACGTAGGTGTTGGGCCCGAACCAGTCGTAGGCGGTCTCGTATCCGGCGTATCTGATCAGGTAGGAGCCGTCGCCCTGCTTCTCCAGCTTGAACTGCTCCTGGACGAACCATCCGGTCGGCTGCTCCTGGTTGTTCAC
The DNA here is from genome assembly GCF_040656155.1 of Microtetraspora glauca. NCBI lineage: Bacteria > Bacillati > Actinomycetota > Actinomycetes > Streptosporangiales > Streptosporangiaceae > Microtetraspora > Microtetraspora glauca. Next base: position 102,510 of record NZ_JBFALK010000002.1, on the reverse strand, counting down.
CAGCGTGGACCAGTTGGCGCGGCTGACGTACCTGCCGTTGGCGACGCTGCGCAGGGTCACGACGCCCTGGCCCCAGTCGAACACGTCGAACTTCTCGGTGTCGCCGGCGGTGGTCACGCCGGCCTTGAGGTCGGCTCCGGCGTCTCCGGTCCCGGCGGTGATGTACCGGCCGGTCGCGACGTCCTTGAGCGCGATCCTGTCGACGCCCTCGGAGGAGGTGACGGACGCGGCCCGCTCCTTGATCCCGGCGAGCGGTGTCACCTTGTACGGCAGCCTGCCGGAGTACCAGTCGGTGTAGAGCACGTCCGACAGCGGCCCGATGACGGCGACCTTCTTGCCGGGGGCGAGCGGCAGCGTGTTCCCCGAGTTCTTGAGCAGCACCGCCGCCTTGGCCGCGGTCTCCCTGGCCAGCTTCCGGTTCGCCGGGCTGTTCACCACGTCCTTGGTGATCGCCGCGTACGGCCCGCCGTCGGGGTCGAATTCGCCGAGCCGGAACCGGATGCTCAGGATGTGCCGTACGGCGGTGTCGACGTCGGACTCCTGGAGGAGGCCCTGGGACAGCGCGGCCTTGACGGCGGTGACGGTGGGGCCGCCCCTGTTGTCGTCCACGGTGAAGCTGTCGAGCCCGGCCTTCAGGGTCGCGGCGTCGGCCTCGGCCTGGGTGGTGTGGTACTGCTCGGAGCCGGTGAGGTTGTTGGGCCCGCCCGCGTCGGAGACGTTGAGGAGGTCTCTCGACGTCCAGGTGCGTACGACGTCGTTCAGGTCGGGGTTGACGGTGCTCGGCCGGCCGTTGACGAGGTTGTAGGCGGCCATGACGCCGGTCGCGGCGTCGGCGGAGATGGCGGGTTTGAAAGCGGCTTCGTCGTACTCGTGCTTCACCCGCGGCGGCAGGTTCGACGAGGTGGTGTCGCGGCGGATCTCGTTGTTGTTGGCGAGGTAGTGCTTGAGCGTCGGCGCCGCCTTGAGGTGGTCGGGGTCGTCGCCCTGGATGCCGGAGCCGTACGCGGTGGAGATCGCGCCGGTCAGGGTGGGGTCCTCGGAGTATCCCTCCTCGTTGCGGCCCCAGCGCGGGTCGCGCAGCAGGTTGACGACCGGCGCCCACAGGTTGAGGCCCCAGACGGTGGGGTTCTCGGCGTTGTAGCCGCGGGCCTCGTCGCCGACGGCGGAGCCGACCCGCTTGATCAGGTCCGGGTCCCAGGTGCTGGCCAGCCCGACGGCCTGCGGGAACACCGTGCCGGACGCGGTCACGACGGCGCCGTTGGCGTCGTAGTCGGTGGACCAGGCGACGCCGTGCAGCGCCTCGGTGCCGGTCTTGAACATCCGGATGCCGAGACGGTCGATGGCGGGCTGGTACTGGTGGAGCAGCGAGACCTTCTCGTCGAGGGTCAGCCTTCCGAGCAGGTCGCCGATCCGCTGGTTCAGCGGCAGCGACGGGTCGCGGAAGGGGAAGGTCTCCGCCGCCTGTGCGGGCGAGGTGCATAAGGCCGCGGCGAGGGCGAGCGCTGCCGCCGCCCACAGGGGTCGTCGAAGGGACATTGCGCCTCCAGGTCAGGTGAAGTGACGCGTGATGCCGGTCGTGCGGTGTCGGCCGCCCAGGATGCACGGCACCCTCGACGCGCGGCCGACGCCGCACGACGGGCTACTTGATCGCCCCGACCGTGATGCCGCGGGTGAGCGTGCGCTGGAAGATCAGGAAGAAGGCGACGGCGGGCACGATGCCGAGCAGCGCCGAGGCGCTCGACATGGTGGCGTCCATCATCTTCTCGCCCTGGAGCACGCCGAGAGCCACGGGCACGGTCTGGTTGTCGTTGGAGATCAGGAAGATCAGGGGCAGGAAGAACTCGTTCCAGGTCCAGATGAAGAAGAAGATCAGCAGGACGCTGAGCGTGGGGCGGCTGATCGGGACCACGATGGTCCACAGGGCCCGCCACCGGCCGGCGCCGTCGAGGGAGGCGGCCTCCAGGATCTCGCCGGGGAACTGCCCCAGGACCGCCGAGAGCAGATAAGTCCCGAAAGCCGCCTGGATAACGGTAAATATCAGGATCACGGCGAGCTTGCTGTCATACAGCCCGACTTCCTTGGACAGGTAGTAGAGCGGGTAGGCCAGCGCCTCCTGCGGCAGCGTGTTGGCCACGAGGAACAGCACCAGGATCCACAGCCGCCCCCGGACCCGCCCGATCCCCAGCGCGTACGCGTTGAGCACGGAGAGGACGACCGCGGCGACCGCGACGGTGCCGCTGATGACGAAGCTGTTCCAGAGCTTCTCCCCGAAGGCGACCCGGTTCCAGAAGTCGATGATCGCGTCGAGGTGGAAACCCTGGGGCGGGGTCAGCGGCCCACCCGCGGCGTACTCGGCGGGAGTCTTGAACGCGTTGAACGTGACGATGACGAACGGGGACAGCATCACGACGGCGAGCACGACGAGGGCCGCGAGCACCGCCCACCCGCCCGGCCCGGCTCCCGGGCGCCCGGCCGCACGGCTCATCGGTCACGCTCCTGGACCCGCAGGAAGAGGAACGTCACCACGACGATGATCAGGGCGAGCACGGTCGCGATGGCCGAGCCGTATCCGACGTTCACCTTCTGGAAGAAGTTCAGGTACGAGAAGTAGGAGGGCACCATCGTGGCGGAGCCCGGCCCTCCCCTGGTGAGCACGAAGATCGGGCCGAACACCTTCAGCGCGGCGATCGTGCAGGTGAGCAGCACGACGTAGACCTCCGGCCTGATCTGCGGGACCGTGATGTGCCAGAACCTGCGGCCCCACGAGGCCCCGTCGATCTCGGCGGCCTCGTACAGCGCGGGGTCCACCCGCTGGAGCCCCGCCATGAAGATCACGACCGGGTAGCCGAGCTGGAACCACACCATGATCGCCATGACGCTGGCCAGCGCGACGTCCGGATCACCGAGCCAGTTGACCTTCAGCCCGAAGATCTCGTTGACCGCGCCGTAGGACGGGTGCAGCATCCAGCCCCACACGACGCCCGCCACCGCGACCGGCAGCACCTGCGGCAGGTAGAACGCGGCCCGCAGGCCCGCCGCCGTACGCGTGCCGAACTTCTTGCCGATGTAGTCGAACAGCGTGGCCGCGAGGACGAGGCCGAGCATCGTCGGTAGGATCGCCATCGCGACGATGAGGGCGACGTTGTGCTGGAAGGACGTCCAGAAGCGCTCGTCCCCGGCGAGCTTGACGTAGTTGTCGAACCCGATCCACGTGGGAGTGCCGACCCCGGACCACCGGGTGAAGCTCGTCGCGACGTTCATCAGGAACGGCACGACGACGACCGCGAGGAACAGCACCATGCTGGGGATCAGGTAGGGCCAGTACCCGCCGCGTCCGGGCCGTCCCGGACGTCCCGGACGCGCGGATCGCCGAACGCGTCCCTGCCGCGCGGGCCGCGCGGGCCGCGCGGGGGGACCGCCCGTCGCCGTCGCTGGGAGTGTCACTGTTGAGCCTTTCGATCGGTACGGCTCCCGCCCGCCCGAGGCGTGGGCGGGGCGGCGGCGGAGGCCGGTCAGGTCGCCCCCGCCGCCGGATGAGCCCGGCTACTCGCCGATGTCCGCGAGGTTGTCGTTGTACGGCTGGGCGATCTCGTCGAGGACCTCGGACGGCTTCTTGCCGCCGTTGATGAGCTCCTGGACTCCGGCGACGAGGACGTCGTAGTACCCGGGGGCCGGCCAGTCGGGATAGAAGGCGAGGCCGTCCTTGGCGGAGAGCGCGTTGAAGTTCTCGATCAGCTCCTTGCTCTTCGGGTCGGTGATCGCCGCGGGGTCGGCCGCGACGGGTACGCCTCCCGAGTTGCCGAGCAGGTTCTGGATCTCCTTCTTCATCGTGATGTCGATGAAGTCGTAGGCGAGGTCCTTGTTCTTCGCCTTCTCGGGGACGACCCAGAGGTTGCCGCTGGAGCCGGGGGACATCTGGTTGCCCGGCCACAGGAAGGAGCCCCACTCGAAGTCCTTGATGTCGGACTGGAAGCGTCCGTACCACCAGCTTCCCGAGACCAGGAGGGGGAACTTGCCGGACATGAACGCCGTGCCCATGTCCTCGGCCTTCATCCCGGCCGAGTCCTTGGCGATGTAGCCCTTCTTCACCCAGTCGGCGAACGTCTCGGCGGCGTAGGTGAGCTGGGGGCCGTGGAAGTCGGTCGTGCCCTTGTAGAGCTGGTAGCCGTCGACCCAGGCCCGGTCGGCCTTGCTCAGCGCGAGCAGGTAGAAGATCTGCTGGGCGGGGTACTCGGCGCCCGCGTTGGCGATCGGCGTCACGCCCGCCTTGACGAACGTGTCCAGGGCGGCGGTGAACTCGTCGTACGTCGTGGGCACCTCGACGCCGTGCTTCGTGAAGGCGTCCTTGTTGTAGTAGACCATGACGTACTCGCCGTAGTTGGGCACGCCGTACCACTTGCCGGAGCCCATGATGCCGCGCTCGTCGTATCGCGCGGTCGTCTGCAGCGACGCGCTGAGCAGCTTGTCCCAGCCGCGTTTCGCGGCCTCGTCGGACAGGTCGGCGAGCAGCCCCTGCTTGGAGAGCAGTCCGGCGGTGGCGTTGCCCTTGTTGTACTCCATGAGGTCGGGCGCCTCGTCGGAGTTCAGCACCATGCCCGCGGTCTTCTGGATCTGCTCGAAGCCCTTCTCCTCGAACTTCACCTTCACGTTCGGGTGGCTCGCCTCGAACTGCTTGACGGCCTCGGCCCACGCCTTGCCCATGGCGCTGTCCGCGCCCTCGTAGTGCCAGAGCGTGAGCGTCCGCGCCTCCCCCGTCCCGCCGTCCTTGCCGCCCGGTGAGTCCGCCGACCCTCCGCAGGCGGCGATGGTCAGCGCGGCCGCGGCGAGGGCCGCCGCCACCGCGGTCTTGCGTGTCTTGCGCATGGTCCTTCTCCAGGGGTGCTAGTTGATGACGACCTCGGCGCCGGGGCCCACGAACTCGACGCCGGAGATCCGCTTGGGGCCCTCGACGGCGACGATCAGGCGGTCGCCGTCGCGGGTGGCGGTGACGGTGGTGTCACCGTCGGGGTCCCTGATGACCTGCCGGGTCCCGTCGTCCGCGACGCCGTAGCCGACCAGCGTGATCAGGGGGTCGTCCGCGACCGTGTCACCGGGCTCGGTCACCGGGATGAGCGCGCCGTGCCGTACGAACAGGGGGATCCGGTCGAGCGGCGGCGCGACCCTGATGTGGCGGCCGCCGTCGTGGATGTCACCGGTCCAGTGGTCCACCCACCGGCCCGCCGGGAGGTAGACGTCACGGACGCCGTCCGCCGAGATCATCGGCGCGACGAGCAGGTCCGTGCCGAGGAGGTACTCCAGGTCGGCCTGCCAGGCCGCGGGGTCGTCCGGGTGGTCCACGCACAGCGCGCGCATCATGGGCGCGCCGGTCCGCGCGGCGTCCACCGCGGCCGAGTAGATGTACGGCATGAGCCGGTAGCGGAGCCGGAGCGCCTCGATCGCGGCCCGCTCGGCGTCCGGCGGGAACTCCCACGGCTCGCGGCTGGTGGTGCCGTGGAACCGGACGAGCGGCGACAGCGCCGCGAACTGGGACCAGCGGATGTAGAGGTCGGGCGTCGGGGTGCCGGTGAAGCCGCCCGCGTCGTGGCTCCAGTACGGGATGCCGGACAGGCCGTGCGACAGGCCGCCGCGGATCGTGCTGCCCATCGCCGGATAGATCGCGTCGACGTCGCCGCTCCACTGCGCCGCGTGCCGCTGGCCGCCGAGGAAGGAGGAGCGCGCCCACACCATGCCGTGCCCGGCGACCTCCCGGGTGACGCCCGCGACCAGGTCGTTGAACAGCAGTGCGTAGACGTTGTGCAGGTCGGTGCCGGTCATCCCGTTGGCGGCCACCGCGTCGTACGGCACGCCCTCGGCGAAGTCGGTCTTGAATACGGCGACGCCCTCGCGGAGCCGGTCGCGCAGCAGGCCCCTGAACCACTCCGCGGCGCCGGGGTGGGTGAAGTCGACGATGCCGCACGGCGGGTACGAGCCGTGCCAGGAGTCGGCGACGTACACCTCGCCGTCGGGTTTGGTGAGGAAGTATCCCTTCTCGGCGGCCTCGGCGAAGGCCGGGCTGAGGTGGGAGATGTACGGGTTCATCCAGAGGCAGACCTGGAAGCCCTGCTCCTTGAGCGTGGCGAGCATGCCTTCCGGGTCGGGGAAGTTCTCGCTGTCCCACCGCAGGTCGGACCAATGCCCGTCGGTCTGCCAGTAGGTGTCCAGGTGGAGGACGTCGCACGGGATGCCCCGCTCCCTGATCTTCCTCGCCCGCTCCAGCACCCGCTCCTGGCTGTCGCGGAAGAACCCCGAGGAGATCCAGGTGCCGAACGCCCACCTGGGCGGCAGTTCGGGCCGGCAGGTCAGCCCGTCGAACCGGTCGAGCACCTCAGCCGGGGTGGGCCCGGCGATCACGTAGTAGTCGATCAGGTCGTCCGGCGCGATGATCTGCACGTCGCTGTGCGTGGACTGGCACATGTCGAACTCCACCGGCGTGCCGCTGTCCACGAGGACGCCGTAGCCCCTGGAGGACAGGTAGAACGGCACGTTCTTGTACGCGCGCTGCGAGTCGGCGCCGAACGCGTCGAAGTTCCACATCAGCGGCCGCTGGCCGCGCTTGTTCACGGGGGTGAACGACTCGCCGAACCCGGCGAACGCCTCGTCCGCGGGCGCGAGGAAGGTCTCGTGGTAGGCCACTGCGGCGCCGTCGACGAGCGAGCGGCCAAATGGGAGGGTGCGCAGCCGCCCGCTGATGTCCTTCCTGCCGGGATCCTGCTCGACCAGCGTGCGCCCGGCCCTGTCGGTGAAGCGGACGTTCCACGGGTCCAGCCGGATCTCGGCCCGCAGCGACCCCGCGTCCAGCGCCACCCGGCCTTCACCGGCCTCCACCACCGCCCCGCCGTACACACCCGGGGTGACCATGGTGATCGCGCGGGCGGACCGGGTCCGGGCGTCGGCGTCCTGGCCGAGCCGTACCCGGATCACGCCCTCGCCCGCAACGGCGACCCGCACGACGAGCGTCTCCTCCGCCGAGGTGACCACTTTCAGCGTCACGCCGTGGCCGTCTGAGGCCACCACCTCGGCACGCCGCACCGCGGACAGCCCCTCCTCCCCGTGCTCGCGTACGGGGAGCTCCGGGGGGTCCGCGCTGAAGTACTCGTGCGCGATCAGGGGAGGACGGTACGGCATCGCTGCACTCCATCGGTCATCCGAATACTGTGCGAATTAGTTTGCCGACCATCCCAACAAACGTCAACGGGTCCATGGCCGCGGAGGCAGCCCAGGGGATGCCACATTCGGATATTTCGGATCTTCCCTAATGATCCTTTACAGACGCGGTCAATTTCGGCATACTCGACCGGGCCAAGATCGGGTCGCCCGGACCGGGCGGTCTCCCCCGAAGGATTGGAACCGGATGATCAAGTTCGTCAAGGCGGGGGCCCTGACGCTCACCACGATCACAACCGTCACCCTCCCCCCGCCGGCTCCCCCGACGGCTAGAAGTCCGCGCACGGAGGCCGCCTCGACCGGGGCAACTGCGGCTAATTAAGGAATCGCTGTCCGTTTTATCCACTTTTGAGGTAATATCGGGGGTTAATTGACGCGGAAGGGATGCCCCCATGGCCAGCTTCGTTCACGTGATGCCACTCGACGACGTCATCGGCCATGAAGGCACCCCCGACTGTGTCTGCGGGCCGGGAGGCGAGCCGGTCGAGACCGTCGCCACCCGCGAGCCGGTGGGCATGATCTACCACCACCACGCCGTCCGCCCCTGCCACCAATGGGAAGCCTCGGCCGAGGCGTAAGCCCGAATTTGGGGTAAACGTCACACCCAAAAGCGGATAAACGATCTAGCGTGACTCTCTGAAATGATCGGAGAAAGGACACCAGTGATCAGTTCCTCCGCCAAGAGGGCGTGCGTCGGCGTGGCCCTCACGATGACGGCCTTCGCCGGCGTCACCGCCGCCGCCATGCCCGCGCAGGCGGCCGCCACCAGCGCACGGAGCATCTGCGGATCGGGCTACACCGTCCAGGTCAACAAGGTTCCCGTGAAGACCCACTACGGCGACGTCTACGGGTACCTCTACCTGCTGTACAACCGCAGCAACGGGTACAACTGCGTCACCGTTGTCAAAACCAAGTACGTGGGCAAGGCCAGCTACATGACGGCCTCGCTGGACGTGAAGCGCGGCGGCAGCCGTACCGACAGCGGCAACTTCAAGAAGTACGCCGGCCCGGTGCGGCTGGAGGCCGCGGGCAAGTGCGTCAAGTACTGGGCGACCATGCACCTGCCGAGCGACTCGCCGAACGCCCGGAACCAGAGCACCGTCGCCTACGGCGGCAGCCTGAAGACGTGGAAGCACTGCCGCTGACCCCGTGGTGACCGTACGGCTCCCGCCGCTCGTCGTGGGAGCCGTACGGCGCGCGCGCCAGTGCTTGACCGCCGGCTCACCGTGCACGTGCGAGGCGGCCGGGGTGCCGAAAGTCCGGCAGCTCGGCGAGCCTGGACACGATCAGATCTCGGCGACCGACCCGCACTCCCCCTCCTTGAGGGCGGGCGTGTCGTCGTCGTAGGCGTCCGCCTGGCCGATGCTGTTCCACTCGCCCACGTACGCGGGATGCGCGAACCCGTCCTTCGAATCGCACTCCGTACCCGCCGTCCACATGTCGACGCTCTCGCCGTCCCAGTGACGTAGCGGGCCGCCCGGCTCGTCCCGCCAGTACTCGTGCCGAGCCTTGACGAAGGCCATCACGCGGATGATGGGGGTCTCCTCACCCAAGGGGCGAACCGCGTAGATCGTCCTGATCGTGTAGTTCACCCGCAGCTCGGGCCGGCCTTGCTCGTTATTGCCCACCTCGGCGGCCATCTGGCCCTGGACCTTGATGGCGTCGCCGACCAGTTCAGCCGAGCCAGGGGCGAAACTGGTCACCCAGACCCGGGTGTTCTTCTTCTGGTCCTTGCTGTCCAGGTTCTCCAGGAAGAACGTCCGCTGCTCGGGATCCAGCAGGTTCGCGAAGGCGTCGGGTTTCCCACCGAGCAGCGTCCGCCGGTCGAGATGGGCCGCCTCCAGCAGCCGCTTGCTCATCTGGAAGGCCTCTTCGACGTCCTTCGCGGAGAAGCTCCCCACCTCCCGTGCCTCGGGAACAACGATGCCGTCGGCTCCCTCGGCGAAGTTCTCCGCGGGCGACCCCTGGAAGGGCCGGCTCTCGGTGATCACCGCCGGGTCGGTCACCATGTCCTCAATCACTCCGCAACCCGTGAGCGCTGCGGCGACCAGGGATCCCGCCATCATGATCCGCGCCATACCGTGGTTCGACATGGCAGGAATTATGCAGTGATCTACCACTCCTTTTTCGCCGCGTTCGCCGCGAAAGCCCTCGCCCGGGAGACGGCCACGTACTGCCGACCTGGGGCGCCCGCCCCTCCGGCTGAGGAGCGGGCGCCTTTCGTGTCAGCGGCCGGCTGAGGTGACGAGCCGGTCCGCTTCCTCATGCAGTGCCTCGACGAGGACGAGCTCGAGGCGGAGCTCGGCGACGAGGCGGTCGAGTGGATCCATCCGGGCCTCCCTGCCCCGGGAGACGCCCCATCAGTCACACTGGTTCACAAACCCGGGCGAATCCGGACGCAAGCCGGCGGGAAGCCATCGGAGGACACCGGCGGCCATCGGAAAGCCCGAAGTCATGCAGGCGCCGGGTCAGGCCCCACCGGGAGACGCTCATCGACGTCATCACTGTCAGGCGCGGATCACGGTGACCTCGCCGGGCGGTACGGTGACCGCCCCCGCGTGCGACACACCGTCGAACACGTCGACCCCCGTCACCCCGTGGACCGTGACCGGCTCGTCACCGTGGTTGACGAGGAAGACGTGCGCGCCCCGCCGTACGAACTCCAGAGTGTCGGGCAGGTCGCGCGGCCGGGACACGCCCGCCTGGTCGAGGGCCTCGCGATGTGGCACGTGCACAACGAGTACGGCTGGGCGAACGCGCACTGCTACTGCGAGACCTCCGCCGAGGCGTTCCGGGACTGGCTGCGTGACCGGCACGGCTCCGTCGCCGCGCTGAACCGCGCGTGGGGGACGACCTTCTGGGGGCTCAGCTACGGCTCGTTCGACAAGGTGGAGCCCCCCAGGCTCGCCCCGCCGGGGCTGCTCACCGCGCTCCAGCTCGACTTCATGCGCTTCTCCGTCGACGCGCACATCGCCAACTTCCGCCGCGAGCGCGACATCATCCGCCGGCACTGCGACCTGCCGGTCACCACCAACTGGACCCGGCGGAGCGGCGAGACCGCGATGGCGCAGCTGCTTGAGCGCTCCCCCGACCTGGACGCCGTCTTCGTGGCCAGCGACCTGATGGCGGCCGGCGCCCTGGCGACGCTCAGGGCCGCCGGGCGTGAGGTCCCGGACGACGTGGCCGTCGGGGGCTTCGACGACTCCTCCGTCGCGGTGTCCACCCATCCCCCGCTGACCACGGTCCGCCGGCCGCTGGCGCAGGTCGCCGAGGAGACCGTACGGCTGCTGCTCGACCTCATCGACGGCGCTCCCCACGTGGACTCGGTGATCCTCCCCACCACTCTCGTCGTACGCGCCTCCGCCTGACCGTGGACGCCTGACCGTGGACGCCTGACCCTGGACGCCTGACCGTGGACGCCTGACCGTGGACGCCTGACCGGGGCCGTCGGCGTGGTGGCGAGCGCGCGCCGTCAGACGGTGTCCGCCCGGCTCTCGTGCCGTTGACTCCGCGATCTCCGCCAATTAGTTTGACCTCCAGACAAAGGGAGGGCCGATGGCGGCGTGGCCGGGAGGAACCGAGGGTCTCCGCTACGGCGGGGACTACAACCCGGAGCAGTGGCCGGAGGAGGTCTGGCACGAGGACGTCGCGCTCATGCGCCGCGCCGGGGTGAACATGGTGACCGTCGGCGTCTTCTCCTGGTCCCGGCTCGAACCCGCCGAGGGGCGGTACACCTTCGGGTGGCTCGACCGTGTCCTCGACCTGCTCGGCGACGCCGGGATCGCCGTCAACCTCGCCACGCCCACCGCCTCGCCCCCGCCCTGGTTCTCCCTCGCCCATCCTGACGCGCTCACCGTCACCCGTGACGGTGTACGGCTCACGCACGGCAGCAGGGACACGTACTGCGTGAGCGCCCCGCCCTACCGCGAGGCGGCGAAGCGGATCGCGGCGGCGCTGGGCGAACGGTACGGCGGGCACCCGGCCCTCGCCATGTGGCACGTACACAACGAGTACGGCACCGGCTGCCACTGCGACCACGCGGCGGCGGCGTTCCGGAGCTGGCTGCTGGAGCGCCACGGGTCCCTCGACGCGCTCAACGACGCCTGGACGACCGCGTTCTGGAGCCAGCACCACTCGGACTGGGCGCAGGTCACCACACCGCGCGCGACGCAGTACCTGCCCAACCCGGCCCAGGTCCTGGACTTCCGGCGGTTCCTGTCCGACGAGATGCTCGGGTGCTACCGCGAGCAGCGTGACGTGCTCCGCGCCTTCACCCCGGACGTGCCGATCACCACGAACTACGTCCTCGGCGGCTGGGTTCCGGTGGACCACTGGAAATGGTCGGCGGAGGCCGACCTGGTGGCGATCGACCACTACCCCTCGGAGCCGGGGATCGCGGCGGCGGAGCAGACGGCGTTCGCCGCCGACCTGGCCAGGTCCTGGGCGGGCGGGCGGCCGTGGCTTCTCATGGAGCAGGCCGCCGGGGTGGTGTACACGGCACGCCGCATGGCGGCCAAGGCGCCCGGCGAGATCGCCAGGCACAGCCTGCAGCATGTCGCGCGTGGATCGGGGGGCGCCATGTTCTTCCAGTGGCGTGCCTCCCGTGGCGGCGCGGAACTGTGGCACCACGGCATGGTGCCCCACGCGGGCCCCGACTCCCGCGTCTTCCGCGAGGTGGCCGAACTCGGCGACACACTCTCCCGGATCCCCGCCCCGCCCCCGGCGGGGAGGGTCGTCGAGGCGGATGTCGCGATCCTCTGGGACGACGAGGCGTGGTGGGCGCTCCAGTCCCCCGGCCTGCCGTCCGCCGAGCTCGACTACCTCGACGCCGTGCGACAGGCGCACCGGGTGCTGTGGCGGCAGGGCATCACCGCCGACTTCGCCCACCCTTCCCACGATATTTCGGGATATCGCGTCGTACTCGTGCCGAGCCTCTACCTGATCACGGACGCGGACGCGGCGAACCTCAGGTCGTACGTCGAGCGGGGCGGCACGCTGGTCGTGTCCTTCTTCTGCGGCGTCGCCGACGAGCACACCCGAGTACGGCTCGGCGGCCATCCCGGCGCGTTCCGCGAGCTCCTGGGCGTACGGGTGGAGGAGTTCCAACCCCTGGCCGAGCCCGTCCCCCTCGCGGCGACCGCCTTCGGCGTTTCTCCCGCCTTCGACCGTGCCGCCGCACCCGGCCAAGCCCTCGCCACTCCGATGATCCCGGCGTTCACCGCCACGGTGTGGAGCGAGGTCGTCCATCTGGAGGGGGCCGACGCGGTGGCGGTCTACCCCGGAGGAGGTCCGGCGATCACCCGGAACCTCCACGGCGCCGGCGCGGCCTGGTACCTCTCCACCCGGCTCGACGACGACGGCTACACCCGGCTCCTCGCCGCCGCCGGGCTCTCCGGCACCGACACACCCGGGGTCGAGCTGGTACGGCGGGCGGACCTGGTTTTCGCGATCAACCACACGTCGGCCGAACAGCCGGTCCCCGTGCACGGCCGCGACCTGGTCACGGACGCCCCCGTCACCGGCACGCTGGGACCGGGCGCCTTCGCGGTCGTCCGGGCGGACTGACCCGCCCGGACGACGTCACGCGTCGACGCCGGAACCGCGGTGCCTCGCCGAGGCGGGTCGCGCGATCAACGGGTCGCGGCGCGACGGTCCAGGAGCGGCCGGATCCTGACATCCTTCTCAGTGCTTCCCGCCCAGGACGCGCGGCCGCCTCGGCTCAGGACGTACGCGCGCACACGTCCTCGTACGGCAGGCCGGGGAGGTGGTCGCGCCACTCGTCCTCCGAGAGAGTGCGGCCCGCCCGCGCGCACACGGCCGCGGCGACGGCGTCCGGGGTCACCGGCCGGGTCCTGACCGCCCCTCCCGCGTCGAGGCTGGTCAGGACCGGGTCACCGGAACCGGCGGAACCGGCGGAACCTCCGGGATCGGCGGTGGCGCCGGGGCCGAAGGCCACGGACACCACGTCGGCCCCGTGGGCGCTGATCGGTTCCCCGATCGCCGTCCCCGAGCCGATGTCCCACAGCCTGACCTCCCGGCCAGCGCCCGTGGCGAGCAGGGCTCCGTCCGCGGTGAACGCCATCGCGCCCACCGCGTTCCGCTCGGTGCGGAGCACCGGACCGTGCCGCTCACCGCTCCGGGTGTCCCAGGCGATCACCCGGCCGGCGCCGTCCAAGGTGACCACGATCGGGTCGCGCGGATGGAAGGCGACCGCTGTCAGCGTCTGGCCGGTCGCGGCGAAGGACCGCGCCTCCCCCGAGGCGACGTCGACGAGATGGCCGGCGTCCTGCCCGAGCACGGCCAGCAGCCGCCCGTCGGGGCTGAAGACCATCCGCGAGGCGCCCCCGTCGGAGATCTTCGCCGAGACGCGCCACGTGCCTGTGCTCAGGTCGGCGACGTGGATCTCCGCACTCGTCGCCGACGTCACCATGGCCGCGGCGGCTCTCGTACCGTCCGGGCTGACGGCGACGCCGAGGATGGAGGAGTTCGCCGCGTCCCGGACCGTGGTGGTCGCGAGCGTGTGACCGCTCCGGCGGTCCGTCACCCACGCCCGGCTCCCGGCGTCGTCGGCGACCGCCACGATCCGCGCGTCGCGGCTGAAGGCGACCTGCTGCACCGACTCGGTGACCGCGATCGCCGCGCCCGCCGCCCGCCCGGTTCGCGTGTCGCGGAGCGTGACGGCGCCGGAGCCGTTCGCGTCGCCGGCGGCGAACCTCCCGTCCGGCGTGAGCACGGCCGCCTCGTTCGCGGGCCCGGCCGTGGCCGGCCGGGTCAGGTCCGCGATGCCGACCGTGTGGACCGTGTCGTCGAGGACGTACCGCAGCGCCCCTCCGTCGCGGTCGAACCGCACCTGCGCGGCCTCGCCGAGGGTGGGGTGGACGAGCAGCGGCGCGTGGTCGGCCACCCGCCACACCCTGACGGCGTCCTCGCCGCGGACCGCGAGGAAGCGGCCGTCCGCGCTGAAGGTCACCGCCGGCCGTCCCGTCGCGGCGGGCCCGAACGGCTCCCCTGTCTTTCCCTGCGCGAGGTCGGTGAGGGTGATGCCCTCGTCGGCGACGCACGCGAGAGTACGGCCGTCCGGGCTGAACGCGAGCGCCTGCGGTCCGATCCCGTCGTCCGCCGTCGTCGGCGGCCCGGTGCCGCAGACACCCGGGGGCGTACGGCGCCGCGTGGCGCCGGGCAGGTCGAACAGCAGCGGGCGCTCGCCGACGCCGTCGATCGCCGCGATCCGTCCGGCCGGGTCGACGTCCGCCAGGTAACCCGGCCGTTTGGGACTCGCGGCTCCGGTGTCGAGGTCCCAGAGCCGGACCATGCCGCTGAAGCCGATGATCAGCACGCGCGGGCTCGCTCCGAACGCGACCTCGATCGGGTAGTGCGGCTCGTACTCTCCGGCGTCGAGTGGCAGGCTCTTCCCCGTCGCCTTGCCGGTCCGCACGTCCCAGACGCGTACCCACGTGCCGGCGGCGACCGCGAGGAGGCGCCCGTCGCCGCTCAGCGCGATCGAGTGCAGGCGCCGGCCTCGGACGCCGAGGCCGGACCAGCCGCCCGTCCGCCGTCCCGAGGGCACGTCCCAGACGCTGACGCCGTCACCGTCCACGGACGCGGCGGTCCGCCCGTCCCCGCTGAGCGTGTGGGCGGAGCCCTTCAGCCGCAGCACGCCCTGCTCCCGCTGGGAGAGTGAGGTGACCAGGCTGCCGCGTGCCTCCGCGGTGTCGCCCAGCCGCCAGGCGGCGACGCTGAGCAGCATCGCCTTGACCGGGTCGGTCTCCCGCAGCCGGTCCGCCAGGGAGGCGACGCCACGCGACTCGGCCAGGTCCCGCTGCTCGCTCACGACCGCGCTCTGCCGTACGGTCGCGGCGCCGAACCCGATCGCGAGCACCAGCAGCGCGGCGAGGGCGACGGTGACGGCGCGACGGCGTCCCGCCCGGCGGCGGGCCAGCGCGGACCCGGCGTCGAGGAAGTCGCGTTCGAGGCGGCTCAGCGTCAGGTGGCGGCGGCCGGTGGCCGCCCAGCGCAGGACGGTGTCCAGCCTGTCCCCCTGGAGCAGGTCGCCGTCCCCGCCGTGGTTCCAGCGCCGCGCCGCGACCGTGATCTCGCGGAGTACGGCGAGTCCCTCGCGTTCGGCCTGGACCCAGGCGCGGAACCGGGGCCACGCCTGGATCAGGGCCGGGCGGGACAGCCCGATCTCACCGTCACGCTCGGCCAGCACGTACGCGAAGACCTCGATGATCCGGGCGACGGCGGCGGCCTCGTCCTCCGGGCGGCCGTCGACCAGTTCGGCGCGCGGCGCCCTCCTGGCGACGACCTCGCCGTCGTCGGTCACCGTGGCGAGGCGCAGGAACACCTCGGGGACCAGCTCACGCTCGGCCGCGGTGAGCATGCCGTACCCGTCCTCGGCGAGCATGCCGAGTCCCGGGTCGCCGGGTCCCGGCACGGTCAGCAGCCCGGCCTCCGCGCTGCCGAGCGCCAGCAGGTCCCCCGAGTCGGCGCCGTGGGTGCCGGAGATCAGGCCGTGCAGCAGCTCGCGGGCGGCAGGACGGGCCTTCGGGTCCTTCGCCAGCGCCGCGGACACGAGGGGGCGGAGCGAGCGCGGCAGCACCCCGAGCTCGGGGTCCTCCGAGAGCACCCGGTGCATGACACCGCCGAGGCTCTCGGCCGTGAACGGATCCGTGCCGGTGGCGGCGAACAGCACGATGCCGCCCCAGGCGAACAGGTCGGCGGGCGGGCCGGCCCGTTCCCCGACGAACACCTCGGGCGCCATGTAGGTGGGGGTGCCGGCGACCAGCCCGGTCGCGGTGAGGGACATCTCCAGGGTGCGGGCGACGCCGAAGTCGATGACCCGCGGCCCGTCCGGGCCGAGCAGCACGTTGTCCGGCTTGAGGTCGCGGTGGATCACGCCGGCGTCGTGGATCGCCGCGACCGCCGTGGCCACGGCGGTGGCGAGGCGGTGCAGCTCGTCTCCGGCGAACCGGCGGCCCTCGCCGACCGCCTGGCGCAGGCTCACTCCCTCGACGTACTCGCTCACGATGTACGGCCGGGGGCCGTCGAGGACGGCGTCGATCACCTGGGCGGTGCAGAACGACGCCACCCTGCGGGCCGCCTCCGCCTCGCGGCCGAAGCGGCGCCGCAGGTCGTCGTCCTCCGCCGCGTCGCCGTGCAGCACCTTGATCGCGACCCGGCGGCCGTCGGGGCCGTACGCCTCGTAGACCACGCCCTGCCCGCCCGCGCCGAGCCGCCCGGCGATCCAGTAGTCCCCAAGGCGCGCCGGGTCCTCGGCCATCAGCGTTCCCGATGTCATGTTCTCTCTGACGCGTGAAATTCGAACTCCGTTGGGTCGGACTCGGACCGGAGTCGCACTCTACGCTGCTCGTACTCCCTGGCGTCCGCCGACGATCGACCCGGCCCAGCTACCGGTGGGCCTTGGCCATCACTGCGGCGACCGCCGCGCCGGCCGTGTTCTCGCGGCCGTGTCCGGCCTGCCCCGACCGGCGGCTCGGCCGCCCCTGACCGGCTCGCCGGACGGCGGCGGCATGGAGGGGTACCGGACCGCAGGCGGAACAGGGGTCACCATAAACTCAAAAACCTCAATTGCTTTACACCGGTCTTACGGGTAGATCGGTAGACATCTTGGTAAATAACGGAATCATCACGGTCGGGGGGATCGGAAGATGCTGAGGGTGGTCACGTCGCTCGACGAGTCGCTCGACATGTCGTTCGGCAAGGTGAGGGACATCAGGTCGGTACTGCGCCGCAGGCAGAATCGCGACACCAAGATCGTCGATCTGCGGGCGTACACGGGCCGCAACGTCATCCGGTTCCCCAAGCCGGGACCGACCTCGGCCGCCTGACTTTCCAACGGCTCTGCCGTACTGATTGGATGTCACCTCATGGGTGATCTGTCCACAACTGACCGAACCCGGCACCGCAGGCTGCGCGAGCAGGGCCGTACGGGCAGGCAGGAGCTGTTCGACGTCCTCGGAGCCGGGTTCGTCTGCCATCTCGGGGTGATCGTGGACGGCGCACCCATGGTGGTGCCCACGGTCTACGGCTTCGACTCCGAGCACGTCTACATCCACGGATCGGTCGCCAGCCGCAGCCTTACCGGCGAAGGGCGGACCGTCTGCGTGACGGTCACGCACGTCGACGGCCTCGTCCTGGCCAGGTCGGTCTTCGAACACGGCGTCAACTACCGGAGCGCGGTGATCTACGGGGTCCCGCGCGCTCTGGAGGGCGAGGAGAAGCTGGAGGCCCTCCGCCTCCTCACCGAGCACACCGCCCCCGGGCAGTGGGAGTACGCGCGCCGGCCGAACCGCAAGGAACTGGCGGCCACCACGATCCTGGCGATCTCGCTGGAGGAGGCGTCGGTCAAGATCCGGCAGGGCCCGCCCGACGACGCCGACGATCCGCATGACGTGTGGGCGGGCGTGCTGCCTCTCTCCACCACCTGGCAGGCCCCGGTGACCGACCCGTCGGCCGGCCACGACGTCCCCGATCACGTACGGCGCCGCGCGGGAACCCGTATCGGCTGAACCTCCCGCCGCCCGGCCGTCTCCAGGTTCGCCGCCATCGTGCGGAGAGTGTGGACCGTGACCCGGTACTGCTCGACGGTGAGGCCGTCCATGATCGCCATCAGGCGCTCCCAGCGACGCCGGCACCCGGGCCGGCGGCGGCACCCGCGGGACGAGGTCTACGCGAACGGCGGCTGAGGTCGCCCCCGGCCCGACGCGCACAGCAGGAGGATCGGAAGCACCGCGCCCAGCGTCAGGGTGACCACCTGACCGACCACGTCGAACACGGTGAAGTGGGAGAGGTGTCCGAGATGGAAGGCCAGATGGGTCGCCGAGTACAGCAGGTACCCGAGCAGGACCGTTCGCGTGAGCAGGCGATCCAGCGTGACGGCCGCGATCATGAGCATGACCCCCATCCCGGTGTTGAGGCCGCCGAGGTCGCGCAGCAGGTGCTCGTTGTACGAGGGCAGCATCGCGACCCACGGATGCCCGGGGAGCGGGAAGTCGTCGTAGAACGACCGGGGCAGGAGCAACTGCCAGAGCCCGACGACGATCTCGGTGACGGCGAGGTATCCGAGCCCCAGCCGCGGCATGGCCGTACGGCGGGCGAAAGCGGGTCCGGTCATGCCCACGACCTCCCGTAACCCGCGGCGGGCCGTCCCCGCCTGACGCGCTCCGCCAGGAACTCCCGGTACACGCGACGCCCGTCCGCGTGGTCGGGGGCGAGGTGGACCCCTCTGCGGAATGCCTGCGAAACCTTCCCCGGGACCCGTACCGGCACGAGGGGACGACGCCGACCGACGGCGGCCAGGTACTCCCCGACGAACTCCCGGGCCGGGAGGATCTCGGGTCCGCCCATGTCGGGCACCCGCCCGGCCGGCTCACTCAGCGCCAGCGCGGCCATCCGGTCGGCCACCTCGCCCGTCTCGACCGGCTGGAAACTCCACCCGGAGGGGATCGGCGTCACGGGCAGCCGCGCCAGGGTCTGCGCCATGAAGAGCACCAGGTCGTGGAACTGGGTGGTCCGCAAGATCGTGTACGGCAGCCCGGAGTCCTCGATCATGCCTTCGACCACGTATTTCGCCTGGTAGTACGCGTACGGATGGCGGTCGACGCCGACGATCGAGATGAACACCAGATGTCGCGTGCCCGCCCGCCTGGCGGCGTCGATCAGGCGGCGGGTGCCGTCGACGTCCGTACGCGGCCGGCGAGGGTCGCTCGCGAGGTGGACGATCGTGCCCGCTCCCGCGACCGCCTCATCGAGGCCGATGCCGGTGGCGAGGTCCCCGGCCACGGCGGTGTACGGCGCGCTCGCCCGCGGTGAGCGGGTGAGCACCCGGATGTCGCTCCCGTGGAGCCGGTCGACCACATGACGGCCCAGGGTTCCGGTGCCGCCGGTGACAAGTATCGATTCCCTCATGCCTACAGGAACCGGCGACCACCTTGAATCGTGACAGTCTCAGGAGTGAATCTCCGACCGGCCCGACGAGCCGGCGGACCGACCCGAGGAAGGCTCGCGTATCAACGCGCTGCCTTCGTGTCCGCGAGCTGCCCCACGAGGAAAGCGAGCTTGTCCGGGTTGAGCACGGCGCGCAGGCCGAAGATCTGTTCTCCATCGGTCTCCAGGACGAACACCACTGTGACCGCCCCGTCGACGGACGCGACCACACCGGCCTCCCCGTTGATCTCGGCGTGCGCCAGGCCGAGGGAGGGGCCGCCGAATTTGGCGGCCAGACCCGCGACGAACCGGGCCACGTGGGCCGCCCCGGACACCGCGCGGCGCGCGGCCGCGGCCTTGCCCCCACCGTCGGACCAGGCCACGACATCGGCCGCGAGCAGCCGTTCGAGCCCGGCGAGATCGCCATCCCCCGCCGCGTCGAGAAACCGCTCCACCACGCGTCGGCGGGCGTCGGCCGGGGCGTCGAAGCGTCGCCGGTCCCCGATACGCTGCCGCGCCCGCCGGTGGAGCTGCCTGGCGTTCACCTCCGACAGTTCGAGCACGTCGGCGATCTCGCGATAGCCGTACGAGAACGCCTCGCGCAGCACGAAGACGGCGCGCTCGGCGGGCGTGAGCCGTTCGAGGAGCACCAGGAACGCCATCGAGATCGAGTCACGCCGCTCGGCGGTCTCGAACGGCGCGTCCGTGAGAACGGGCTCGGGCAGCCACGGGCCGATGTACTGCTCGCGCCGCGCCCTGGCCGAGGTCAGCCGGTTGAGGCAGAGGTTCGTCAGCACCTTGGCCAGCCAGGCGCCGGGCGACCGGATCTCGTCGTGGTGGGCCGCACTCCAGCGCAGATAGGTGTCCTGAACGGCGTCCTCGGCCTCGACCGCGGACCCCAGCAACCGGTATGCCAGAGCGAACATCCGTGAGCGATGTTTCTCGAATTCGTCCACCATATCCGCCAGCTTATTGACGGTTACATGGTGCAGGATGGGGTCCGTGACCCCTTCCCCAGCGGTCGTCCAGCCTGATCAGGAGTTGATCAGAGAGATCCTGGACGAGTTGGACCTCGAGCACACCCTCGACTCCGAGGGTGACATCGCCATCTCCACGGCGGAGCTCACGGTCTTCTTCCTGTTCGGTTCCGAGGGAGACCTGTTCACGATCCGCACCTTCTACGAGAGGTACTACTCGGTCGACGACAAGCCGATGCTGGTCACCGCGCTGAACGAGTGGAACGCCGACACCATGTGGCCGAAGGTCTACAGCTTCACCCAGGACAGCGGCGTGATGCGCGTGGTGGGCGACTCCCAGCTCTACATCGGCGCCGGGGTCACCCGCGAGCACCTCACCACGGTGGTCGCCCACTGGGTCAGGTCCGCGATCAAGTTCCACCGCTGGCTGACCGACCGGCTCGCGTTCGAGACGGACTGACCAGCCGGGCAGGGACGCGGATAAGGTGGGCTTCCCCCTCCCCGAATTCCGGAGCGCTGCCCGCCGATGCCCGAAGGTCACATCATTCACCGGCTCGCGGCCGAGTACGGCCGGCGTTTCGCGGGGACCCCGGTCGCGGCGAGCAGTCCCCAGGGCAAGTTCTCCGACAGTGCCGCGCTGATCGACGGACAGCGCCTGGCCGTGACGGACGCTCACGGAAAACACCTCTTCCTCGGGTTCGACGGGTTCGACGGCAACGGCTGGGTGCGCGTCCACCTCGGCCTCTACGGAAAGGTGGCCTTCGGCCCGTCCCCCGCCCCCGCCCCCGTCGGCGCCGTACGGCTCCGCCTGGAGGGCGGGGAGAGCTACGCGGACCTGCGCGGGCCCACGGCGTGCGAGCTGATCACCGCCGGGGAGAAGCAGGCGGTGCACGACCGACTCGGCCCGGACCCGCTGCGCCCGCACGACGACCCCGAACGCGCCTGGTCGCGGATCAGCAGGTCACGGGGGCCGATCGCGGCGCTGCTCATGGACCAGAAGGTGATCGCCGGGGTCGGCAACATCTACCGGGCCGAGGTCCTCTTCCGCCACGGCGTCGACCCCTACCGCGCGGGGCGCGACCTGAGCCGCGCGGAGTGGGACGCGATCTGGGCCGATCTCGCCGTGCTCATGCGCGACGGCGCCGCCTCTGGCCGGATCGACACCGTGCGCCCCGCGCACATGCCCGAGGCCATGGGGCGGCCGCCCCGGGTGGACGACCACGGTGGCGAGGTCTACGTCTACCGCCGGGCCGGGCAGCACTGTCACGTCTGCGGCGGCGAGGTCCGCACCGCCGACCTCGAGTCGCGCGGCCTGTTCTGGTGCCCCGCCTGCCAGCGACACTGACGGCCGGGCGACGGGTTCAGGGCAGCGGCTCCAGCGTCCGGTGCGGCTCGGCATGAGGTCCGGCGCCACCGACACCACGCGGGTCAGGCGAACGCCTCGCCGATCTCGCGCACCACTTCCGCCGCGGGCCGCTCGGCCGCCTGCCGCCAGGCCGTACCCGCCCAGAGGTTGACCCCGCCGGGGTCGCCCTGGGCCACGGCGGCGCGGCGGATCGGCGTCGTCAGGTGGTGAACGGCCGGATAGCCGACCGGTGCGTGCACGTGATCGAGGATGAACCTGTTGGTCAAGCCGCGAGCGGGCCGCCCGGAGAACGCGGTGGTCACCGTGGTGGACGTGTAACGCGGATCGCGCAGCGCGGCCCGGTGCACGGGGTTCGTCCCGCTCTCCGGAGTCAGGAGGAAGGCCGTCCCGAGCTGCACGGCCGCCGCGCCCGCCGCGCGCGCCGCCGCCGCGGCGGCGCCGTCCCCGATGCCTCCCGACGCGATCAACGGCACGCGGGCGGCCTTCCCGACCGCGCTCAGCAGGTCGATCAGCCCGGGTTCACCCTCGCCGTACGGCTTGCGCGGCACGAAGGAGCCCCGGTGCGCGCCCGCCTCCGGTCCCTGGACGCACAGCGCGTCAGCGCCCGCGGCCACGGCGGCGACCGCCTCACCGGGATCGGTGACGGTCACGATGACGGCCGTCCCCACCTCGTGCAGGCGGTCGACGAGGGGCAGGCCGGGGCACCCGAACGTGAAGCTCACCAACGGGACCGGCCGCCGCAGGAGCAGCTGGAGCTTGGCGTCCCAGTCGTCGTCATCGTCGAGCGGGACCTCGGGCAGCTCGACGCCGTACCGCTCGGTCTCCGGGGCGAGCTCCGCGCGGTAGGCCTCCACCACGTCGGGATCGGCCGGCTCGCCCGGCACGAAGAGGTTCACCCCGAACGGCCGGTCCGTGGCCACCCTGACCTGCTCGACCTGGTCCATCATGGCGTCGCCGCTCTTGTATCCGGCGGCCAGGAACCCCAGGCCACCGGCCTCGGACACGGCCACGCACAATTCCGCCGTGCCCGCCCCGCCCGCCATCGGCGACAGGACGACCGGGTGGGCGAGCGAGTGCAGGATGCGATCGAGCATGGCGGCAGCCTAACCCCGCCCGCGCGACCGGCTGTCAGCTCGGGTCGGCCTCGTCCGCGGGCTCGCCCTCGGCGAGGACGGCGACGGCGTGTTCGAGCGACTCCCTCAGCAGCACGAGTTCGTCGGGCGTGAAGGCGTTCACGAGCCGCCGTTCCACGGCCACGACGGGAACACGCAGGGGCGGGGAGCCGGACTCTCGCCGGTTCCCCGCCCCTGACGGGCCTGACGGGCTATTTCACGCCCGTGAATCGCCCGAGGTCAGCTGCAGCCGCTGGTGCTGCCGCAGCCCTCGCAGACGTAGCAGCTGCCCGCCGGGCGCATCTTCGTGCCGCAGGTCATGCACAGCGGCGCGTCGGCCGTACGGCCCTGGTGGCTCTCCAGGGAGTCCACCGAGGCACGCCTGGGCTCGGGCAGCGCCACCTCCGCGCGCTTCTCCTCGATCGGCGCGGACTGGGCCAGCGCCGCCGTGTCCACGACGTCCTGGAGCGCCGCCGGGTCCTCACCGCGCGCCTGCGCGGCGCGCTCGGCGGCCGAGAAGATGCCGAGGGCCGCGCGGTCCTCGTACGGCAGGTAGTCGAGCGCCAGCCGCCGGAAGATGTAGTCCATCACCGACTGGGCCATCCTGACGTCCGGGTCGTCGGTCATGCCGGCCGGCTCGAAGCGCATGTTGACGAACTTCTGGACGTAGGTGTCCAGCGGCACGCCGTACTGCAGGCCGATCGAGATGGCGACGGAGAAGGCGTCCATGACGCCCGCGAGGGTCGAACCCTGCTTGGACATCTTGAGGAAGACCTCGCCGAGACCGTCGTCGGGGTAGGACGACGCGGTCATGTAGCCCTTCGCCCCGCCCACGGTGAAGCGGGTGGTCAGGCTCGGCCGCTGGTTGGGCATCCGGCGGCGGGTCGGCCGCGGCACCTCGATGACCTGGACCTGGGGCGCCTGCTCGGCGGCCTCCTCGGTGATCTCCTCGGTGGTCTTCTTGGCGGCCGAGAGCGGCTGGCCGACCTTGCAGTTGTCGCGGTAGACGGCCAGGGCCTTCAGCCCGAGCTTCCAGCCCTCCAGGTAGACCTGCTCGATGTCGTCCACGGTGGCCGACTCGGGCAGGTTGACGGTCTTGGAGATCGCGCCGGACAGGAACGGCTGGGTCGCCGCCATCATGCGGACGTGGCCCATCGGTGCGATGGCCCGCTCGCCCATGGCGCAGTCGAACACCTCGTAGTGCTCGGGCCGCAGGACGGGGGCGTCGACCACGTGGCCGTGCTCGGCGATGTAATCGACGATCGCCTCGACCTGCTCCTCCTGGTAGCCGAGCTGCCGCAGCGCCCTCGGGATCGTCTGGTTGACGATCTGCATGGAACCGCCGCCGACCAGCTTCTTGAACTTGACCAGCGCGAGGTCGGGCTCGATGCCGGTGGTGTCGCAGTCCATCATCAGACCGATGGTGCCGGTGGGCGCGAGCAGCGACGCCTGGGCGTTGCGGTAGCCGTTCTTCTCACCCAGCCGGAGGCACTCCTGCCACTGCCGGGTGGCCTCGGCGTGGATGACCCGGTCCATGTCGTCGACCGTGCGCATGTCGTCGTTGGCGTGCGCGTGCTTGCGCATGACGCGCTTGTGCGCCTCGGCGTTGCGCGCGTACCCGTCGTACGGCCCGACGATCGCGGCGAGCTCCGCCGAGCGGCGGTAGGAGGCGCCGGTCATCAGCGAGGTGATGGCGCCGGCGATCGCGCGGCCGCCCTCGGAGTCGTAGGCGTGGCCGGTGGCCATCAGCAGGGCGCCGAGGTTGGCGTAGCCGATGCCGAGCTGGCGATAGGCCCGGGTGGTCTCGCCGATCTTCTCGGTCGGGAAGTCGGCGAAGGTGATCGAGATGTCCATCGCGGTGATGATCAGCTCGGTCAGCTTGACGAAGTTCTCCACGTCGAACGTGTCGTCGTCGCGCAGGAACTTCAGCAGGTTGATCGACGCGAGGTTGCAGGAGGAGTTGTCCAGGTGGAGGTACTCCGAGCAGGGGTTGCTCGCGGTGATCCGCCCGGTCTCCGGGCAGGTGTGCCAGTCGTTGATCGTGTCGTCGTACTGCACGCCGGGGTCGGCGCACTCCCAGGCGGCCTTGGCCATCTTGCGGAACAGCGACTTCGCGTCGACCTTCTCGATGATCTCGCCGGTCAGCCGGGCGCGCAGGCCGAAGTCGCCGTTGCTCTCGACGGCGCGCATGAACTCGTCGGAGACCCGGACGGAGTTGTTGGCGTTCTGGTATTGGACGGACACGATGTCCTTGCCGCCGAGGTCCATGTCGAACCCGGCGTCGCGGAGCGCGCGGATCTTGTCCTCCTCACGCGCCTTGGTGTCGATGAACTCCTCGATGTCGGGGTGATCGACGTCCAGGACGACCATCTTGGCCGCCCGGCGGGTCGCGCCGCCGGACTTGATCGTGCCCGCCGAGGCGTCGGCGCCGCGCATGAACGACACCGGGCCGCTGGCCGTGCCACCGCTGGAGAGCAGTTCCTTGCTGGAACGGATGCGGGAGAGGTTGATCCCCGAACCGGAACCGCCCTTGAAGATGACGCCCTCTTCCTTGTACCACTCAAGGATGGACTCCATCTGGTCGTCCACGGCCAGGATGAAGCACGCGCTCACCTGCTGCGGCGAGGCAGTCCCCACGTTGAACCACACCGGCGAGTTGAAGCTGAAGACCTGGTTGATCAGGGCGTGCTTGAGTTCGTGGTCGAAGATCTCGGCGTCCTCGTCGCTGGCGAAGTAGCCGTTCTCGATCCCGGTCCTGGTGTAGACGTCCACGACCCGGTCGACGAGCTGCCGCAGGCTCGACTCGCGCTGGGGCGTGCCGACGGCGCCGCGGAAGTACTTGCTGGTGACGATGTTGGCGGCGTTGACCGACCAGAACTCGGGGAACTCCACTCCGCGCTGCTCGAAGTTGATCGAGCCGTCGCGCCAGTTCGTCATGACGACGTCGCGGCGCTCCCAGGTCACCGCGTCGTACGGGTGGACCCCCGGGGTGGTGAAGACGCGCTTCATCTTGAGCCCCTTACGCGCCGGCCGCTTGCCACCCCGTCCCCCGGTGCCCGTCTCGGTGCCGTTCACGATCTCTGTCATGAATTCCCCCTCCCGGGGCCCGGTGGAGCCCCTCGCATCCGATCACGTGTCTGTTTAACCACCGTGCGTGACGGGCGTCCGCGTCGGCCGTCCCGCCAACTCCCGCCGCTACTGCTGGACGGCGGTGCGCGCGGCTCTGAGCTGCTCGATCTCGGCCTCGAAGTCGGCCAGCGTCTCGAACCCCCGATAGACCGAGGCGAAGCGCAGGTAGGCGACCTCGTCCAGCTCGCGCAGCGGCCCCAGGATGGCCAGGCCCACCTCATGCGAGGCGATCTCGGCGCATCCGGTGGCCCTGATGCTCTCCTCCACGAGCTGCCCGAGCTGCGCGAGCGAATCCTCGCCGACCGGGCGTCCCTGGCAGGCCCGCCGCACACCGGCGACGACCTTGTCACGTGAGAACGGCTCGGTCACTCCGCTGCGCTTGCTGACCATGAGCAGAACGGTTTCCTGGGTGGTGAACCTGCGCCCGCATTCCGAGCAGGTTCGCCGGCGGCGAATCGCGGCCCCGTCCTCGGTAGAGCGGCTGTCGACGACCCGCGTGTCCGGGTGACGGCAAAACGGGCAGTGCACGTCATCGCCTCCCTGGAAACGCTTGCGCCCACCTCACGAAATCGTCGTGAAGCGGTCACGGAAACACAAGCTGTGGTGAAGTACATCGCTGTAACTACTAGATGTTGTGGTCCAACCGTAGAAGTGCCCGACCTTGAACGCAAGTCGGCCGCGACGGCTCGGGCGAAGTCGCTGTTCAACCTGGGGAATCACCCTGAACCCCGGGCGTGTCGCAGGCCCCGATGGCATCGCGCGGGCACATTACAAGAAGATCGGCGAAATCTCGGCAATATCGAACACGATGTCGATCGAACTCCCGTACGATGTTGCTACATCCACACAGGTGGCGGTATTCACATCGAATCGAACAATTGTTTGATGATGATCTTGGATCGAGGTACCGTCGCTCTGTGCGACATGAAGAACACGGATTGGGAGGTGGTTTGGTGAGCGGGCAGGAAGAGAGTGTCAGCGACCTTGCGGTGCGCAGGCGTGACTCCCTTGGTCTCACCCCCAGGCAGCGCAAGATCCTCGAGGTCATCCGCGACTCCGTGCAGCAGCGCGGATATCCGCCCTCGATGCGCGAGATCGGTGAGGCGGTCCAGCTGACCAGCACCTCCAGCGTGTCGCATCAGCTCACGGCGTTGCAGCGTAAGGGGTACCTGCGCCGCGACCCGCACCGCCCCCGGGCGCTCGAGGTCCGCTTGCCCGGCGAGCCGGTGCTGTGGGTCGACCCGGACGCCGCGGAGGTGGAGCCCGGCTTCAGCCGCCCGACCGCCGCGTACGTGCCGCTGGTCGGCCGCATCGCCGCCGGAGGCCCGATCCTGGCCGAGCAGAGCATCGAGGACGTCTTCGCGTTGCCGAAGCAGCTGGTCGGTGAGGGAACGCTGTTCCTCCTCCAGGTCAGCGGTGACTCGATGATCGACGCCGCCATCGCCGACGGCGACTGGGTCGTGGTGCGCCAGCAGCCGGTCGCCGACAACGGCGACGTCGTGGCCGCCATGATCGACGGCGAGGCCACGGTGAAGACCTTCAAGCGCAAGGACGGGCATGTGTGGCTGGTGCCGCACAACGCCAACTACGAGCCGATCCCTGGCGACGAGGCGACCGTCCTGGGCAAGGTCACCGCGGTCCTGCGCAAGCTCTAGGTCCCCGGCCCGCCGAGCGGGCCGACCCTCCGGACCGCGCATCCGGCGTCGCTCCGCGGTGACCTCTGTCACCGCGGAGCGGTCACGGAGCAATCAGGGTGATTGCCGCAAATAGGCTTGCTCTGTGACGCGCAACCTTGACCAGCTCAGCCTGGAGGACGCCTCCCTACGCGACGGTCTCAAGTGGTCGCAGACCTCGCCCGGCGTGATCCCCTCCTGGGTCGCCGACATGGACTTCCCCGTTCCGCAGGCGGTGCGCGAGGCGGTGACGCGCCGCGCCGAGACCGACCTCGGCTATCCCTCGTGGCTGGACGAGCCCTCCGTCGGTCCCCTCGCCGAAGCGTTCGCCGAGCGCATGGAGACCCGGTACGGCTTCCGCCCCGATCCCGGCCACGTCCGGTCCTACAGCGACATCAACCAGGCCCTCCAGGTGTTGCTGCACCTGACGACCCGGCCGGGTGACACCGTCGCCCTGCACACTCCGGCCTACCACCCGTTCCTGGACACCATCGCCGAGATGGGACGGCGGCTGCTGTCCATCCCGATGCTGCCGGACGGCGACGGGTGGCGGTTCGAGGTGCCGGACGAGCCGGCCGCCGTGCTGCTGCTGGTCAACCCGCACAACCCCACTGGCCGGGTGTTCACCGCCGAGGAGTTGGGCGCGCTCGCCGAGTACGCCGAGCGGCACGACGCCCTGGTCCTCTCCGACGAGATCCACGCCGACCTGACGTACGGGCCGCAGTCACACATCCCGTTCGGCACGCTGCTGCCCGCCCGCACCGTCACGCTCACCTCCGCGACGAAGGCGTTCAACATGGGCGGCATCCGCTGCTCCGTCGCGCATCTCGGCGCACCGGCCGTACGCGACGCGGTGAACCGGCAGCCCGCGCACATCTACGGCGCGCCCAACCTGCTCGGTGTGGAGGCGACCGTGGCCGCCTGGCGGCACGGCGACGCCTGGCTGGCCGAGGTCCTCGCCATCCTGGACCGCAACCGCCGGCTCATCGCCGAGCGGCTGCCGTCCCGAGTGGGCTACCGGATCCCCCAGGCCACCTATCTGGGGTGGCTCGACCTCGGCTTCCTCGACGAGGACCCCGCCGCCTACCTGGAGCGGGAGGCGCGGGTCAGGCTCAATCCCGGCCCGTTGTTCGGACCGGGCGGCGAGGGTTACGCGCGGATCAACTTCGGTACCTCGGAGCCGATCCTGGAAGAGATCCTGACCCGGATCTCCACCGCGCTGTCCTGACGGAGCCGCCGCCCGGTGCGGATCGGGCGGCGGCTCGGGTCAGGCGGTGCTACCGGCCGGACCGGGTACGGCTCAGGCGGCGGCGCAGGTGACCGAGGCCGGGCTTCCGTTGGTCCCGGACCAGGACGCCTGGAAGCCGAACGTGGTCGAGGCGTTCACCGCCAGGCCTCCGTTCCAACTCAGGTTGGTCACCGTGACCGCGGATCCGCCGGCGGACAGTGTGCCGTTCCAGAGCTGGCTGATCGTCTGGCCGTTGGGGAAGGTCCACGTCACGGTCCAGCCCGACGTCGCCGTCGTGCCGGTGTTCTTGACGGCGACCTCACCCTGGAAGCCGCCCGCCCACGAGTTGGCCACCATGTAGGTCGCCGTACACGCCTTGCCCGCGGACGGGGACGCGGAGGGCGACGCCGAAGGCGAGGCGGACGGCGACGCCGACGGGGACGGGGACGGGGAGGACGTGCCGCCCACCGGCGGGATCAGGTACGGCTGCAGGATGCTCTGCTTGGCCTGGTCCACGGTGGTCCAGTCGTCCTTGAGGATGCCGCCCGTGTCGCCGGAGTTCGGGTTCCACGACCAGTACGTGAACGACATGCCGTTGACGCCCGTCCCCAGGTACTTCATCAGCTCCTGAAGCCAGATCTTGTCGACGTTGGCGGCCAGAGTGGTGCCGAACTCACCCACCATGATCGGGGCGATGTTCTGCTTGTACAGGTATCCCCAGTACCGGTCCCAGATGGCGGGCATGTTCGCCGGGTAGGCCGGGTCGTCGAACCACGCCTGGTGGTAGACCGAGGTGGCGTACTCGTGGGGTGAGTAGACCAGGCGGTTGGGCACGTCCAGCCGGACCGGGTAGCCCTTGGCCTTGCTGAGGTTGCCGCCCCACCAGCCGCAGTCCTCGTCGTTGCTGGGGTCGTTGTCCCAGATGTTGGACAGGCCGCCGCTCGGGCAGCTCACTCCCTCGACGAAGATCAGCCAGTTGGGCTGGACCGCGAGGATCGCGTTCCCCGCCCGCTCCGCCGCCAGCCGCCAGTCGCGGTTGACGTCGCCGCAGCCCCAGCACGCGCCGGTGGCCGCCGGGTTGGTGCCCTCGGCGTGCGGCTCGTTGTGCAGGTCGGCTCCGATGACGGTCGTGTCGCCCGCGTAGTGCTGCGCGAGCGACTTCCAGTTGGCGATCCAGGTCGCCTCGGAGACCGTGGAGGTGTACCAGAGCGGCGACTGGCCCGCGCTGGACGGCCGGTGCCGGTCGAGGATGATCCGCATGCCCTTGCTGCCGGCGTAGTCCACGACCTTGTCGAGGATCTGCGTCGGGGACAGGCCGACCAGGTCGGGGTTGGTGTAGGTGTTGACGCTCGTGGCGACGGCGCCCGGCTTGACCGCGTCGTCGGACCACGGGACCCGGATGGTGTTGTATCCGAGACTCGCCATCAGGTCGAGCTGGCTCTTCCAGGGGTTCCCCGACCACAGGCCGTGGAACGTCTTGTTGTCGGTCTCCATTCCGAACCAGTTGATGCCGGTCAGCCGGACCGTCGTTCCGGTGCTGTCCACGATCTTGTTGCCGCTGGTGTGCAGGTATCCGGACCCCGTGCCCGCCGCCTGTGCGGGCGAGCCGGTCGCGACGAGCACGGCCGCGGCCATCGCCGCGACGGTCGCCAGCGCGCCGAGAATACGTCTGGACAAGACGTGCCTCCCATCCTGGAGGCACCCCGACGTGAGCCGGACGGTCAGGCGCACGCTCCAGGACCACCGCATGCGCGGTGGATGGTCGTGGCATGCCCTGACCGCACGCCTAACAATGTTCGATATGTGGCTCGCGCGCCATTTTGTCGGGCGGATCGCCCCGCGTCAACGGCCGGTGAGAGCGTCAAGTTCGTCGCGGAACGCCAGATCCCACACCAGCCCCGCGCGCGGGCATGAGCGTGGCCGCGGCACACGACGGTCGCCGGGTATCGCGGCCACGCGCCACGGGCGTCACGGGACGATGTTGACCAGCTTCGGCTCGCGCACGATCACCTTGCGCGGGGCACCGTCGAGGTACTGCCGGACCTTCTCGCTGCCCAGGGCCAGCGCCTCCAGTTCGGCGGCGGAGATTCCCGGCGACACCTCCAGGCGGTCCCGGACCTTGCCGGCGACCTGGACGACGCAGGTGACCGACTCCTGCACCAGCAGCGCCGGGTCGGCGACCGGCCAGCCGGCCTTGGCCACCGACGGCTCGTGGCCGAGCTTCTCCCAGCCCTCCTCCGCGACGTACGGCGCGACGAGTGACAGCATGACGGCCAGCGTCTCGGCGGCCTCACGCACGGCGGTATCGCCGGCACCCGGGCCGGAGTCGATGGCCTTGCGCGCCGCCGAGGTGAGCTCCATCATGCGGGCCACCGCGACATTGAAGCGGTACGACTCGAGCAGCTTGGTGACCTCGTCGATGGTGCGGTGGGTGACCTTGCGCAGTTCCAGGTCCCCGCTCGCGGGGTCGGCGCCGGGCGCGGAGGCGGCACCGGCCTCGGCCATCACGCGGAAGGCGCGGGCCAGGAACTTCTGCGAGGCTGCGGGCGAGACGTCGGCCCAGTCGATGTCGTCCTCCGGCGGGCCGGCGAAGATCATGGTCAGCCGGACCGCGTCCACCCCGAAGTCGTCGATCTGCTTGCCGAGATCGACACCGTTGCCCAGGGACTTGGACATGGCCTTGCCCTGGTTGATGACCTGGCCCTGGTTCAGCAGGCGCATGAACGGTTCGGTGAAGGTCACCATGCCCATGTCGTGCAGCACCTTGATGAAGAACCGCGAGTACAGCAGGTGGAGCACGGCGTGCTCCTGCCCGCCGATGTACTGGTCGATCGGACCCCACTTGCGGACCTGGGCGACGTCGAACGGGCCGTCCTCGTACCCCGGGGAGCAGTAACGCAGGAAGTACCACGACGAGTCGACGAAGGTGTCCATCGTGTCGGTGTCCCGCCTGGCGGCTCCGCCGCACTTGGGGCACTCCACGTTGACCCAGTCCGTGGCCGCGGCCAGGGGCGAGACGCCCTTCGGCTTGAGGTCGGCGCCGCGCAGGTCGGGCAGCGTGACGGGGAGCTGGTCGTCGGGGACGGGCACCTCGCCGCAGTCCGGGCAGTGGATGATCGGGATCGGGGTGCCCCAGAAACGCTGCCGGGACAGCAGCCAGTCGCGCAGCCGGAAGTTGACCGCCGCGTGGCCGGTGCCCCGCTCGGCCAGGACCTGCGTGATCCGCGCGATGGCCTCGGACTTGGACAGGCCGTCCAGCGGCCCGGAGTTGACCAGGGTGCCCTCACCGGGGGTCGCGATACCGGTCTCGCCCGGATCGGCCAGGCCGGTGTGCACGACGACCTTGACCGGCAGCCCGAACTTCACCGCGAAGTCCAGGTCGCGCTGGTCGTGGGCGGGAACCGCCATGATCGCGCCGTGACCGTAGTCGGACAGGACGTAGTCGGCCGCCCAGACCGGGATCCGCTCGCCGTTCACCGGGTTGACGGCGTGCACGCCCAGGAAGACGCCCGTCTTCTCCTTTTCGGTGGACAGGCGCTCGATGTCGGACAGCTTGGCGACCTCGGCGCGGTACGCGGCCAGCGCCTCACGCTGCCCGGGGGCCACGATCTCCTCGGCCAGCGGGGCGTCGGCGGCGACCACGAAGAAGGTCGCGCCGTACAGGGTGTCGGGCCGGGTGGTGTAGACCGTGACCGGCTCGTCCCTGCCCTCGATCTCGAACTGGACGTCGGCGCCGGTCGAGCGGCCGATCCAGTTGCGCTGCATGGTGAGCACGCGTTCCGGCCAGCCGTGCTCGAGCAGCTTCATGTCGTCCAGCAGCCGGTCGGCGTAGTCAGTGATCTTGAAGTACCACTGCGTCAGCTCGCGGCGGACGACGTCGGAGCCGCAGCGCTCGCACTTGCCCGCCACGACCTGCTCGTTGGCCAGCACCGTCTGGTCGGTGGGACACCAGTTGACCAGCCCGCCCCTGCGGTAGGCCAGGCCCCGCTCGAAGAAGCGGTTGAACAGCCACTGGTTCCAGCGGTAGTAGTCCTCGTCGCTGGTGTGCAGCCGCCGCGACCAGTCGAAGGAGACCGCATAACGCTTGAAGGAGTTCGCCTGGGTCTCGATGTTGGCGTAGGTCCACTCGGCGGGGTGCGCGTCGCGCTTGATCGCGGCGTTCTCCGCGGGCAGGCCGAAGGAGTCCCAGCCGACGGGGTGCAGGACGTTGTAGTCCTTCTGGAACCAGTAGCGCGCGATCACGTCGCCGATGGCGAACACCTCGCCGTGCCCCATGTGGAGGTCGCCCGACGGGTAGGCGAACATGTCGAGCATGTACCTGCGCGGCCGGGTGTCCGCCGCGTCCTCCACCGCCGCGAAGGGATTCAGCTCCTCCCAGCGCCGCAGCCACTTGGCCTGCAGCGCCTGCGGGTCGTACACCAGCTCGTCCACGTCAACTCCCGAAGGGATGCTTTCCTTAAAGGCACGGTGAGGGCGCCTGCTCACAACAAAGCCCCCCGCTTCGCACGAGGGGCAGCCGCATCGAGGGGGGTCAGCCCAGGCGATGCGGCCAGGCAAGCAGGGTCACGGCGCGCATATACCAAGGGTAGCGCAGACGGCAAGAGCGTCGCTTCAGGATCTAATGGGAGGCGTTACCCCCTAGACGGGCGATACGCGATGGTGATAGATCCGCTGTGACCGCCTATGTCCCTTTAGTTTACGCTCTTCGCTGTGGTGAACTCAGTCCAGCCGGGATCGGGCCCGGAATTCCCGCAGACGGACCTTCCGATGCAGGACCCGCCGACCGACCCGACGGGCGAGCAATTCCGCGGAGCATTCTCGGGTTTCCATGCGGCGCCCCCAGGTTCGCATGAGATCATGCCAGGCGCACCCAATTCGGGCATGATCTCGGGAGGTAGCATGCCCTCGGAGCACAGTGAGCCGCAACGGACCCCGGCGTGGCCGGAGGTTCCACCGGCCTGGCCCGAAGTCCCCGCGGCCTCCTCTTTCACGCCGTCGGTCAGGTCGTTCGACACCACCAACCCGGGCACGGACCAGTCCGCGCAGCACCACTCGCCGTACCCGCCACAGGGCCAGGCCCCGTCGCAGTACCCGTCGCCGGGCCAGGAGGAGCGGAGCGCGTTCATGCCCCCGCCTCCGTCCTCGTACGGCGACGCGCGTTCCGACGACCCGTACGGCATGCCGCAGTCCTCGCAGCACGCGGCGGGGGCCAATCCCTTCCTGCCGCCGCCCCCGGCGTCCTACGGCGCCGACCCGCTCGGCATGCGCCCGGATCCCATGCGTCAGGACCCGACCCGGCCTGACCCGATGCGATCCGATCCCACGCGCCCGGACCCGATGTGGCCCGATCCCATGCGCTCGGATTCCGCGCGCCCCGACTCCATGCGCCCCGACTCCATGCGCCCCGACCCGATGCGGCCCGACCACCTGCGCGAGGACCCGCTCCGCGTACGGGAGGACCCGCTGGGCATGCGCCCGGACCCCATGCGCTCAGACCCGATGCGTCAGGACCCGATGCGTCAGGACCCGATGCGTCAGGACCCGATGCGGCCGGATCCGCTGCGGTCCGACCCCATGCGCATCGATCCCCTGGGCCAGGACCCCTCGTCGCGGCCGGACCCGCTGAGCGCCGACCGCTCGCCGTTCGCCGCGGCACCGGCGGAGTCGACGATGTCGATGCCCGTGTCGGCGGATTCCACGATGTCGATGCCCGCGCCCGCCGCATATCCCCAGGCGTCCCCCGCCGGACCTCCGCCGGGGGCCCCCGGGATTCCCGGCGCCCCTGGCGTCCCGGGAGCCCCCGGAGCTCCGGGTGGCGCGCAACCCGGATTCCCCGGCCCGGCGGGGCCGTTCGACCGGCCGCAGGAGGGCATGGAGCGCCCCGACGACCCGTACCGCCCGTTCGTCACGGCCGGTCAGATCAGCGGCCCCAAGACCCCTCCGGCACACCGCCAGGAGGAGCTGTGGAACACCGTCTTCGGCGACGGTGAACGCGGGCCCGACGACGACTACTACGACGACGAGGGCGGGCGGCCGATATGGCTGTTCGCGCTGATCGGCTCAGTGGTCGTCGCGCTGATCGCCGCGCTGGTGTGGGCGTTCGTCTCCGGCCCGCTGAGCTCGGGCGACTCCACGGGCGACAGCTCCCCGTCGGCCAAGCCGTCCGCCAAGCCGTCGGCGCCGGTCGCGGCCAAGCCCCAGTCGCTGCCGGCCCTGCCGACCTACAAGGGCACGCCGTCCCCGGTCTCGGGCAAGGTCACCGACACGGCGGGGCGGATCACGCTGCCCCGGCTCGGCGGCCCGTGGCAGCTCGACCAGCGCGCCCAGCACATCCAGGACACGTACGGCTTCGCGACCCGGCAGTACGTCGCGGCGGGGATGACCCCCGAGGGCAAGCCGCAGTTCGCCCAGGTGATGACCGGCCCGCTGGACGAGTCCCTGGCCGCGAAGTACACCTCCGAGGACAACCTCACCCCGGTCATCAACGGGGTGATGCTCCAGGCACGGCAGAAGCTCTTCGACAAGAACACCAAGATCTCCCCGTCGGCTCGGCAGAAGCTGTCACGAGGCGGCATGACCGGGCAGCTCGTCGCCTACACCGCCAAGACCGGCTCCGAGCAGACCACGGCGGTCGTCGCGGCGCTGAACACCGGAGGCGACCTCCCGACGATCGTGTACATGCAGGTGCCGAAGGCGAAGGCCGAGCTGCTGCCCGACATCAACACCGTCTTCAAGACGATCCGCCCGGTCGGCTAGGGGCGTTCCGCGGATCCACACCACGCCACACCACGGCACGTCGTGGGTCCACGGAACCCGACCGGTGAGCCCGCCACTCCCGGCGAACCAGGCGGGCGCCCGGTCCGGTCAGAACGTGCAGGTCATGTGCTTGGTTCCGTTGATGAAGCTGGAGAAGAGGATCTCCGGCTCGCCCGCCTCGATCCTGGGGACCCGGGTGAGCAGCTCGCGGAACATCACACTGATCTCCCGCCGGGCCAGGTGGGCGCCGAGGCAGAAGTGCGGGCCCGGCCCCCCGAATCCGAGGTGCGGGTTGGGGTCGCGGAGGATGTCGAACCGGAGTGGATCGGTGAAGACCGCCTCGTCCCGGTTCGCGGACCAGTAGTAGAGGACGACCTTCTCGCCCTGCCGGTACAGCGTGCCGTTCATCTCGTGGTCGCGGGTGACCTTGCGGCGCATGTAGTTGACCGGTGACGCGAGCCGCACGATCTCCTCGACCGCGCCCGGAGTCCGCCCGGCGAAGTCCTCCGTCCAGAGCCTCCGCTGTTCCGGGTGGAGCGTGAGCAGGCGCATGCCGTACGAGATGGCGTTGCGGGTGGTCTCGTTGCCCGCGACGACGAGCAGGATGAAGAACGAGCCGAGCTCCTGCGCGGTCAGCCGCTCGCCGTCGATGTTGGCGTTGACGAGGGAGGACGTGAGGTCGTCGGTCGGGTTCTCGGTGCGGTGCGCGGCCAGGTCCTGGACGAGTTGCTGCAGGTCCAGCCCGGCGGTGAGCAGTGCGGTGGCGATCGACTCCGGGTCGCTGACGTACTCGGGGTCGGAGGCGCCCAGAATGATGTTGGACCGGTCGAAGACGAAGCCGTAGTCCCGCTCCGAGATCCCCATCATGTCGCAGATGATCTTCAAGGGCAGGCGGGCGGCCACCTCGGCGACGAAGTCGCATCCGGGGCCCTTCGCCAGCAGGTCGTCCACGATGCGTACGGCCGCGGCCTCCACGTCGGCCTCGAACTGCTTGATCATCCTCGGGGTGAACGCCCGGGAGACGATCCGGCGCAGCCGCGCGTGCCGGGGATCGTCCATGTTGATCATCGAGCCGAAGTACTCGACGAACTCGGCGGGCATGTCGACGATGTTGGTCGAGCCGCCGTCACCCGAACAGAAGATCTCGGAGTTCCTGCTCGCCTCGACGATGTCGGCGTGCCGTACCAGGGCGTGGTATCCGGGACCGGCCGGGGCGAACGACAGCTCCGGTTCGGCGTAGAACGCGGGCGTCTCCAGGCCGCGCAGCAGCCGGAACGCGTGCTCTCGCTCATCGATGGGCCGGGCCCAGAAGTCCCAGTCGGTCAGGTTGACGTCGGCCGCCGTCCTGATCGGCGTGCGATCCACGGGCTGAGTCGTCATGGGACGGGCCTCCGGGCCTCAGAGGGACTGGAATCGCGTTCGGTTTTCGATAGTGCCACAGCCCTCCCCCGTCCGCCAGATCCCCACACGATCATGACATTCGAGGCGATCTACTAGTACCTTGTCACCAACCGGTCGGTATGTATCCCCCACGGAACCGAGGAGCGGCGATGCTCAATCTCTCTGTCGTGCTCGAGGACAGCGCTCGGGAAACCCCGGACAGGACCGCCGTCATCTTCGGAGACCTGCGCCTGTCCTACTCCCTGGTCGACACCATCGCGCGCCAGGTGGCCAACCTGCTCGTCTCCCGGGGGATCGGCAAGGGCGACAAGGTGGCGCTGGCCTGTCCGAACCTCCCCTACTTCCCCTTCGTCTACTTCGGCATCCTGAAGACCGGCGCGACCGTCGTCCCGCTGAACGTGCTACTCCAGTCGCGGGAGATCGCCTACCACATCGACGACTCGGACGCGAAGGCGTTCTTCTGCTTCGAGGGCACCCCGGAGCTGCCGCTCGGCGAGCGCGGCCTCAAGGGCTTCCAGGACTCCGGCGCCGAACACTTCTTCGTCCTCCCCGCGCAGGCGTTCGCCACCGAGTCCCAGTACGGCGAGACCCTGTGGGCCGCGCTCGACGGGATGTCCGGCGAGTTCGAGACGGTGCAGACGGCGCCGGACGACACGGCCGTCATCCTCTACACCAGCGGGACCACGGGCCAGC
This sequence comes from Microtetraspora glauca, assembly GCF_040656155.1. Lineage (NCBI taxonomy): Bacteria > Bacillati > Actinomycetota > Actinomycetes > Streptosporangiales > Streptosporangiaceae > Microtetraspora > Microtetraspora glauca. The sequence continues at coordinate 65,026 of NZ_JBFALK010000002.1, read as the reverse complement.
CCAAGGGCGCCGAGCTCAGCCACCAGAACATGCTCCTCAACGCGATGGTCAGCGACGAGATGTTCCCGCGCCAGGGGAACGACGTCTATCTCGCCACGCTGCCGCTGTTCCACTCCTTCGGCCAGACCGTGATCATGAACGCCGGGTTCCGGCGGCGTGCCGCCCTGGTGCTCCTGCCGCGCTTCGACCCCGCGGACGCGCTCGCGCTGATGGCGGCGGAGAACGTCACGCTGTTCGCGGGCGTGCCGACGATGTACTGGGCGATGCTGACGGCGGTCCGCACCGGCGCGGCCGAGGTGCCTTCCACCCTGAAGACCGCCGTCTCCGGCGGCGCGGCGATCCCCGTCGAGGTGCTCAAGGACTTCTCCACGACCTTCGGCACCGACGTGCTGGAGGGGTACGGACTGTCCGAGACCTCGCCGGTGGCGTGCTTCAACCAGCCCGGCAGGCCGGCGAAGGCGGGATCGATCGGGACCCCCATCTGGGGCGTGGAGATGAAGCTGATCGACGCCGAGTGGAACACCCAGGACGAGCTGGGCGAGATCGCCGTCCGCGGCCACAACATCATGAAGGGCTACTACAACCGGCCGGAGGCGACGGCCGAGGTCATGAACGACGGCTGGTTCCGAACCGGCGACGTGGCCAGGCGCGACGAGGACGGCTACTACTTCATCGTCGACCGCGCCAAGGACATGATCATCCGGGGCGGCTTCAACGTCTACCCGCGCGAGATCGAGGAGGTCCTGATGACCCACTCGGACGTCTCGCTCGCCGCGGTCGTCGGCGTCGCGCACGAGTCGCACGGCGAGGAGGTCAAGGCGTACGTCATCCGCAACGCCGGCGCGACGATCACCGAGGACGAACTGGTCGCCTGGAGCCGCGAGACCATGGCGGGCTACAAGTACCCGCGGATCATCGAGTTCCGCGACGCCCTGCCCATGACCGCCACCGGCAAGATCCTCAAGCGCGAGCTGCGGTAGCGGTCACGGACGGCCTCCGCCCGCCTCAGGGCCAGTCGAGCGACGGGCGGAGGGCCACGTGGGAACGGCCCTCGTTGTCGAGCTTGGCGCCGAGGACCTGGTGGAGCTGGACCTTGTTCCGCTCGAACCCGACGACGCATCCGGCCATGTAGAGCCGCCACACCCGGGCGGTGCCCCGGCCGACCTCGCGGACCGCCTCGTCCCAGTGGGCGTCGAGGTTGGCGCACCACTCGCGAAGCGTGAGCGCGTAGTGCTCGCGGAGGTTCTCCTCGTGGCGGATCTCGAAGCCGTTGTCCTCCATCTGCCGGACGAGATGGCCGACCGACTCCAGCTCGCCGTCGGGGAAGACGTAGCGGTTGATGAACCCGCCCTTGTTGAACGTCTTCTCCGTGCCGGTCGGCCGGGTGATGCAGTGGTTGAGGAGCCGCCCGCCCGGCTTGAGCTTGCCGTACAGGAAGGAGAAGTACGCCGGCAGGTTGTCCTTGCCGATGTGCTCGGTGAGGCCGATCGAGCTGATCCGGTCGAAGCCGCCCTCCTTGACGTCCCGGTAGTCCATGTAGCGGACCTCGGCCAGCTCGGACAGGCCCGCCTCGGCGATCGCCTTCTGCGCCCACTCGGCCTGCTGCCGGGAGAGCGTGACACCGAGGCTCTTCACGCCGTACTCGCGAGCGGCGTGCATGACCATGCCGCCCCAGCCGCAGCCGATGTCGAGCAGCCGCATGCCGGGCTGGAGGTCGAGCTTCTTGGCCACCAGGTCGAACTTGGTGTACTGCGCCTCCTCCAGAGTGGCGTCCGCCGTCGGGAAGACCGCGCAGGTGTACGCCATGGAGGGGCCGAGCACCCACTCGTAGAACCGGTTGGAGACGTCGTAGTGGTGGTGGATCGCCTCCGCGTCACGCTGCTTGGCGTGCCTGCTGCCGAGCCGGGCCAGCGTGCTGCGTCGCATCTCCTGCGGCGGCGGGGGCACCCGCATCAGCAGCGGCTTGGTGCCGAGGGCACGCACCGCCGCGACCTTCTCGCTGAGGGGGAGGTCGTTGATCGTCAGCGACCACATCCGGTTGAGCAGCTCGTACATGTCGCCGTGCACGTCGATGTGGCCGGAGATGTACGCGCGGGCCAGACCGAGTTCCCCCGGGGCCTGCGCAAGGTACGCGACCGCGATGGGCGACTTCACTTCGATGCGGACGTCGGCGGTGGGGGGGCCCGCCTTGCTCCCGTCATATGCGACGAACTGAACGTCCGCGTCCGGGCCAACGATCTTCTCGAAGATCTCGGCGAGTTTCATTGATCACCTTCCCCGTACACACTTCTCATACAGGTCGAGCAACCGCCCACCGGGGTCGTAGGAACGTTTGACCGGCCAGTAGGCGTCCCCGTTATACAGCCGCCAGAACTCCTCCCGCTCGTAGAAGGAGGTGGAGTAGAGGGACTTGTGCCCCTCCAACTCGTGCACGGCGTTCTCGATCAACCGGTTGTGATGGCCGTCGTGCGCGCCCCGGGGTAGCGGCACCATTCCCCAGAACCCGAAGTTCACATAGAGCCGCCCCGGCTCCAAGGGGTAGAGGGACCACTCCCCCGTGGCCTTGAGCGGACACATCCAGACGGGCGTCATGCCCACCTGCTCCTGGAAGAACTCCAGGAACTCGGCCCCACGCTCGATCGGCACCTCGACGTCCTGGATGACCGACTCCTGCACCGGGTTGTTCCGCCAGCGGTCCAGCCGCGCGGTCACGCCGTACCTCTGGTCGAGGCCGACGAGCCGCCGGTAGACGTCGGAGCGGAGCCAGCGGCGCGGCAGGAGCGAGCGGACCAGCGGCTGCTGCACGCCGAACGCGCGCGAGCACCAGAACCAGTCGGTGTCCCAGCGCCACAGGTAGTCGCGGATGGTGAGCCAGTCGCGGGTACGGGTGCGCAGCGACTGGTAGTAGATCCGCATGCCCGTGTAGTCGGAGGCGTAGGGCGCCTTGTCGGCGAAGGTGCCGACCGTGACGTAGAGCTCGTCGGGTCCGAAGTACGTCCCGTCGACGAAGTCGACCCGCTCACCGTCGTACTCGCCGCTCTGGCAGATCTCCTGCATGGCGAGCATGCACTTGGCGGCGTCGGTGAACCTGACGTGGGTCAGCCGGACGAACGGCTTGACCGGGGCCAGCTTGATCCGGATCCGCAGGGCGTAGCCCAGCGTGCCGTACGAGTTGGGGAACGAGCGGAACAGGTCGGCGTGCTCGTTGTCGGCGCGGGCGATGACGACCCTGCCGTCGCCGGTCAGGACCTCCAACTCCTCGACCGACTCGTGCGGCAGGCCGTCCCTGAAGCTGCTGGACTCGATCCCGAGCCCGGTCACGGCGCCGCCCAGCGTGATCGTCTTGAGCTGCGGCACGACGTACGGCATCAGGCCGTACGGCAGGGTGGCGTCGACGAGGTTCTCGTACGTCGTCATACCCTGGACCTCGGCCGTCATGGTCTCCGGGTCCACCTCGATCACCTGGTCGAGGTCGCGGGCCGAGAGCTTGGCCGTCTTGGCCGGCTCGCGGAAGCGGAACAGGTTCGTGGTGGCCTTGGCCAGCCGGGGCGCGGCGCCATCGGGAATCGCGGCATACGACTCCCTGATCTGCTCGACCGCCTTGTCATGGGCGGTCATACTGGCCGTGCGCTCTGGCATGAAACCACCCCCAGGAAAATAGAGATCGTCTCTAGGGCACGGTATCCCTGGAAACCATCGCAGACCAGACCGGACACGTTAAGCCCGAGAAAACTATCAGGGCTCCGAAATCGATGATCCGCCAGGGGGGCCTGGTCGGCGCCGCTCCCGCCCCGGCTTGCACGGACAGACCGAACCTTGTTCTACTTGGCGGGCCATGTGACGAGACCGGAGGAGGCTCCCATGAGTGAACCGAAGGGCCCGCTCGCCGGGGTACGCGTGCTGGAGCTTGCCGGGCTCGCTCCCGGGCCGTTCGCCGGAATGATGCTCGCCGATCACGGCGCCGAGGTGCTGCGCGTCGACAGGGTCGCGGCGGTGAGCGACCGGCCGCGCCGGGACGTGATGGACCGGGGCAAGCGCACGATCGGCCTCGATCTGAAGTCCCCCGAGGGCGTCGAGGCGTTCAAGAAGCTCGCCGCGGGCGCGGACGTGGTCATCGAGGTGTTCCGGCCCGGGGTGGCGGAGCGGCTCGGCATCGGCCCGGCCGACCTGCACGCCGTGAACGAGCGGCTGGTGTACGGCCGGATGACCGGCTGGGGCCAGGAGGGTCCGCTGGCGCCGAGGGCCGGGCACGACATCGACTACATCGCCGTCTCGGGCGCGCTGTCCTTGCTGGGCCGTGAGGGCGGCAAGCCCACCCCGCCGATCAACATCCTCGGCGACTTCGCCGGAGGCGGCCTCATGCTCGCGTACGGCGTCCTGCTCGCGCTCTTCGAGCGGGAGCGGACCGGGCGGGGCCGGGTGATCGACGCCGCCATGGTGGACGGCGCGGCCGCCCTTTTCGCGATGTTCTACCACGGCGTCCAGGCCGGCGCCTGGGGTCCGCGGGGCACCAACCTGCTGGACACCGGCGCCCCGATGTACGACACGTACGAGACGGCGGACGGCGGGTTCCTCGCCGTGGGCTCGCTGGAGCCGCAGTTCTGGGCCGAGATGGTGGCGAAGATGGGCCTCTCCGACCTCCCCGACCGGGACGACTCCGCGAACTGGCCGGAGATCCGCAAGCGGCTGGCCACCGAGTTCCGCGCGCGTACGCGGGCCGAGTGGGAGGCGGTCTTCGAAGGCTCCGACGCCTGCGTGTCCCCGGTGCTCTCGATGGACGAGGCCGTGCGCCACCCGCACAACCAGGCGCGCGGCACGTTCGTCGAGGTGGACGGGATGACGCACCCGGCGCCCGCGCCCCGGCTGCTGGGAGCGGGACGGAGCGACCTGGCTCCCGCCACCCGCCTGCTCGACCTCGACGCCTGGGGACTGGACGACGCCTCCGCGGCCGCGCTGCGAGAGAAGGGAGTACTGGCCTGATGGACGTCTTCGAGGCGCTGTACACCACCCGCGCGATGCGCCGGGTGCGGCCGGATCCCATCCCGATGGAGGTCCAGGAGCGCATCATGGACGCCGCGGTGCGCGGGCCGAGCGGCGGAAACACGCAGGGCTGGCGCTTCCTGCTCGTCGACGACCCCGACGTGAAGGCGCGGCTCGGACCGCTCTACCGCGACGCGCTCGCCGTGCTGTTCGAGGGCCACTACCGGCCGATGCGCGAACGAGCCGAGGCGTCCGGCGACACCGCGACGCTGAACGTGCTGAAGTCGGCCAAGCATCTGGCCGACCACTTCGAGGGCTATCCGCTGCTGCTCTTCGCGTTCACCCGGAACGACCCGGGCGGCGGCTCGATCTTCCCCTCGGTCTGGAACGCCCAGCTCGCCGCCCGCGCGTTCGGCGTGGGCAGCGCGCTGACCACGGTCCTGGGCCTGTTCCACGGCGCCGAGGCGATGCGCGTGCTCGGCGTGCCCGAGGACAAGGGGTGGGCGCTCGCCTGCACGGTCACCTTCGGCTACCCCACCGGACGGTGGGGCGTCGCCCCGCGCCGCCCGGTCCACGAGGTGAGCTATCGCAACCGGTGGGGCGAGCCGGTCGGCTTCGAGGTCTCAGAGCCGCTCTGGAACTATCCGGAGCCCGCGCCGGAGGGGGCTCAGGAGTCGCCGAAGGACGGCAGCACGGCGACGTAGAGGTCGACGCCCGACGGATGGTGGATCTCCAGGTCGGTGGTGAACGCGCGCGCCGGGCTGCCGCCGGACTCGGTGTGGTCCCACACCCGCTGCCAGACGTCCAGGAGCGCGTCGGGCATCGGGCCGCGGGCCTCCATGCGGATGGCCGGAACGCCCGGCGCCCGGACGGCCACCATGCCCTCGGGCAGCCGGGCCGCGGTGTGCACGGCGACACCGACGATCTGGGTGTAGGCCCCGTGGTGGTCGCTCTCGTAGTCCGTCAGCACGGCGTACAGGTTCTCGTCGACGCGTCCCGGTACGTGCGCGAAGGCTCCGGGCGCGCCCGCGCGCGCCCACAGCGCCGGCAGCAGTGCCCGGGAGGGGTCGGCCTCCGCCGCGTTGGTCGTCCGTACGGCATGGCCGACGACGAGCACCTCCGGCCGATCCACGATGATCACAGTTCCTCCCCAATGGTTCCCTCGCCAACAGGGATCCTACGGAGCGGATCGCGCGCGCACGCCATCGGTGTGGCGGGGAATGCCAACTTTGTCCGTTCACCGCATAGGCTGGACAAACGTGCGATTCCTCAATGATCTGACGCCGCCCTACGATCTCACGTACAGCGACGTGTTCATGGTCCCGTCCCGCTCGGCCGTCGGGTCCCGGCTGGCCGTCGATCTGTCGGCGAAGGACGGCACCGGCACCACCATCCCGATCGTCGTGGCCAACATGACCGCCGTCGCGGGCCGCCGGATGGCGGAGACCGTGGCCAGACGCGGCGGCATCGCCGTGATCCCCCAGGACATCCCGTTCGACGTGGTCGCCGACGTGATCACCTGGGTGAAGGAACGCGACCTCGTCCACGACACGCCGATCGCCCTGACCCCGCACGACACCGTCGGCGAGGCGCTGAACCTGCTGCCCAAGCGGGCGCACGGCGCCGTCATCGTCGTCGACTGGGACAACCGCCCGGTCGGCGTGGTCACGGAGGCCGACTGCCACGGCGTCGACATGTTCACCCAGCTCTCCCAGGTCATGACGCCGTCGCCGCAGACCCTGGCCCAGGGCACCGACCCCAGGGACGCGTTCGACGCGCTGCACGAGCGCAGGCACCGGCTCGCCCCGGTCGTGGACGGGGAGGGCCGCCTGGTCGGCGTCCTGACCCGTACGGGCGCCCTGCGCGCCACGCTGTACCAGCCGGCCGTGGACGCCTCCGGACGGCTGCGCGTCGCCGCGGCGGTCGGCGTCAACGGCGACGTGAGCGCGCGGGCCAAGGAACTGCTCGACGCGGGCGTGGACGTGCTCGTCGTGGACACCGCGCACGGCCACCAGGAGAAGATGCTCTCCGCGCTGCGGGCCGTGCGCGCGCTCGATCCCGGCGTCCCGGTCGCGGCCGGCAACGTGGTGACCGCGGAGGGCGTCCGCGACCTCGTCGAGGCGGGCGCGGACATCGTCAAGGTCGGCGTCGGCCCCGGCGCCATGTGCACCACCCGGATGATGACGGGTGTGGGGCGCCCGCAGTTCTCCGCCGTCCTGGAGTGCGCGGCCGAGGCCCACCGGCTGGGCCGGCACATCTGGGCCGACGGCGGTGTGCGGCACCCGCGCGACGTGGCCCTCGCCCTCGCCGCCGGCGCCTCCAACGTCATGATCGGCTCCTGGTTCGCCGGGACGTACGAGTCGCCGGGCGACACGCGGACGACCGCCGACGGCCGGAAGTACAAGGAGAACTTCGGCATGGCCTCCGCCCGTGCCGTACGGCTGCGCACGGCGGAGGACAGCCCGTTCGAGCGGGCGCGCAAGGCGCTGTTCGAGGAGGGCATCTCCACCTCGCGGATGTACCTCGACCCGGTACGCCCGAGCGTCGAGGACCAGATCGACGCGATCGTGGCCGGCCTGCGCTCCTCGTGCACGTACGCCGGCGCGACCAGCCTGGCCGAGTTCCACGAGCGCGCCGTCGTGGGCGTGCAGAGCGCGTCCGGATACACGGAGGGCATGCCCCTGCACCAGAGCTGGTGACAGGCGGGCGACTCCACCGATCTCGCCCATGCGCCCCGGCCGGCCGCGGGATGCCCGGTAGAGTCATCCGGTTGGCCTGGGCGTGCGCCCGGGACCAGAGTGACGCGAACACGACAAGGAGAGCCAGGTGGCACTGGAAAAGCCCGAGATCGACTTCCCCGAGGGCGCTCCGCCCGCGGACCTGGAGATCGTCGATCTCATCGAAGGGGACGGCCCGGAGGCCAAGCCGGGACACACCGTGAGCGTGCACTACGTCGGCGTCGCGTTCTCGACCGGCGAGGAGTTCGACGCGTCGTGGAACCGCGGCGCGGCCTTCCAGTTCCCGCTGGGCGGCGGCCGGGTCATCGCCGGCTGGGACCAGGGTGTCGCCGGGATGAAGGTCGGCGGCCGCCGCCGGCTGACCATCCCGCCGCACCTCGGGTACGGCGACCGCGGCGCGGGCCACGCCATCAGGCCCGGCGAGACGCTGATCTTCGTGGTCGACCTGCTCGGCGTGAGCTGAGCCGATCGGGCGCGGGCCTTCACACACGCGACGCGTGTCGTGGAGGCTCGTGCCCGGGGGTTCCCCTCCCGGGGTTCCGCGTCGATTATGGTCGCGTGGCCACGATCACCGGAGTCCGTCAGGACGCCGCGCTCCCCCGCTTCGCCGTCCGGCCCGTCGGCGCGATCGCGCTGGCCGCGGCCGCCGTCCTCCTCGCGGTCAGCCCCTGGTACGGCTACCACCGCGACGAGCTGTACTTCCGCCTGCTCGGGGAACACCCCCGGCTCGGCTATTTCGACACCCCGCCGCTCACGCCGCTGGTGGCCCGGGTGTCCACCGAGCTCTTCGGCGACACCGTCACCGCGCTGCGCGTCGTCCCCGCCCTCCTGGCCGGGGTCCTCGTCATCCTCACCGCCTGCGTCACGCGCGAGCTCGGCGGAGGCCGTACCGCGCAGATCCTGGCCGCCACGGGGATCGCGACCGGCCTGTTCCCGCTGGTCGCCGGGCACTCGCTGCTGACCCTGACCCTGGACCTGCCGATATGGACGGCGGCGATCCTGTTCATCCTGAGGGCGCTGCTGCGCGGCGACGGCCGCTGGTGGCTCGCCGTCGGGGCGGTGGTGGGCGTGGCCGCCTACAATCGGCAGCTCATCGTGCTCCTGCTCGTCGGCGTCGGCGCCGGGCTCCTGCTCGCCGGACCCAGGGCGCCCCTGCGCGACCCGCGCCTGTGGCTCGGCGCGCTGCTCGCGCTGGTGATCGCCGCGCCGAACGTGATCTACCAGGCGACACACGAGTGGCCCCAGCTGCAGATGGCGGCCGCCCTGAAGATCGACGAAGGTGACGACAACCGCGTCACGTTCGTGCCGCTGCAGATCGTGCTGGTGAGCTGGCCGCTCATCCCCGTCATGGTCGGCGGGTGGATCCGGCTCTGGCGGGACCGCCTCACCCGATCGCTCGCGATCGCCTATCCGCTGTGCTGCGCGCTCGTCCTCTATTCGGGAGGGCGTCCCGACTATGTGGCCGGGCTTCTCATCCTCCTCTTCTCCGCGGGGTGCGAGCCCGCGGTCGCGTGGCTGACCGGACGGCCCCGGCGGCGGGTCCTCCTCGTGGCGGCGGTCGCTCTCGGCGCGGTCAACAACGTCGTCTTCGCCCTCCCGATCATCCCGGCCGGCTCGCTGCGCGGTTCCCCGGTCGCCGTGGCGAACGAGGTGGCCCGCGAGTCGGTCGGCTGGCCCGGGTTCGCCGCGCAGGTCGCGGCGGTGGTGCGCGCCCTCCCGGATGCCGACCGGCCGCGCGCCGTCCTGCTCGCCGCCAATTACGGCGAGGCCGGAGCGCTGGACCGCTGGGCCGGAGAGTACGGCCTGCCCCCGGTCCACAGCCCGCACAACGACCTCTACTGGTGGGGGCCTCCGCCCGAGACGGCCCGCGTCGCGGTCGTGGTGGGAGCCCCGTCGTCCTTCCTGACCGGGCGGTTCGCCCGCTGCGACCAGGCCGCCTCCATCGACGGCATGGCCGGGGAGGAGCAGGGCATCCCCGTGACCGTGTGCCGGGACCCCGTCACGTCGTGGCGGGCGCTGTGGCCTGAGCTGCGTCACTACAGCTGACCGCCGGTCCCCCCGGATGGGCAAAGGGTGGTGCGGTGAGGCAGGATGACGATGTGTTGCTGATCGACCTTGCCCGGACGTCCGTGGCCGTGGCGGCGGACTCGGCGCGGCTGGCCAAGATCGCGCATCTGGCCGAGCTGCTCGGCAGGGTGGCGCCCGAGGAAGCCGCGATCGCGATCGCCTATCTCTCCGGAGAGATCCCGCAGCGCCAGATCGGCGTGGGCCCGCGCACCCTCCACGAGGCACCCGAGCCGCGTCAGGTCGCCACGGCCACGCTGACGCAGGTCGACTCCTTCTTCGAGCGGATCAAGGCGCAGTCCGGTCCCGGATCGCAGACGGCGCGCAGGGCGCTCGTCGACGAACTTTTCAGCGCGGCCACCCGCCAGGAGCAGTCCTTCCTGCGTCGGCTCATCCGCGGCGAGCTCCGCCAGGGCGCCCTCGACGGCGTGATGATCGAGGCCCTCGCCAAGGCGGCCGGCGTCCCCGCGACGGAGATCAGGCGGGCGCTGACGCTGCGCGGCTGGCTGCCCGCCGTGGGCGCGGCCGCGCTGCGCGGCGGGGTCGAGGAGCTGCGCGGTTTCCACCTGGAGGTGGGGCGGCCGGTCTCGCCCATGCTCGCGCAGAGTGCGCCGTCCGTCACGGCGGCCCTGGAGAAGATCGGCGGCCCGGCCGCGCTGGAGTGGAAGCTCGACGGCGTGCGCGTCCAGGCCCACCGGTCAGGCGACCGGGTCGGCGTCTTCACCCGCACGCTCGAGGAGATCACGCCGCAGGTGCCCGAGCTGGTCGAGGTCCTTCTCGGGTTGCCCGAGCGCGACCTCGTGCTCGACGGCGAGGTCATCGCGTTGCGGCCGGACGGGCGGCCCGAGCCGTTCCAGGTCACCTCCGGCCGGGTCGCGAGCAGGACCGACGTCGAGACCGCCCGCGCGGCGGTGCCGTTGAGCGTCTTCTTCTTCGACGCCCTCCGGGTCGGCGGCGCCGACCTGCTCGATCTGCCCGCCGAGGAGCGGCACGCCGCGCTGGCCGCGGCCGTACCCGCCGGGCTCGTGACGCCCCGCCTGGTCACGGGTGACGCGGAGGAGGGCGAGGCGTTCTTCGCCGAGGTCGTACGGCTGGGCCACGAGGGGGTGGTGGCCAAGTCGCTCCAGGCGCCGTACGCCGCGGGACGACGCGGGGCCGGGTGGGTCAAGGTCAAGCCCCGGCACACCCTGGACCTCGTCGTGCTGGCGGCCGAGTGGGGCAGCGGGCGGCGCGAGGGCTGGCTGTCCAACCTCCACCTGGGCGCGCTCGACCCGGAGAGCGGCGGCTTCGTGATGCTCGGCAAGACCTTCAAGGGGCTCACGGACGAGCTGCTGACCTGGCAGACCGCGCAGTTTCTCCGGCTGGCCGAGGGGCCGGCCGACGGCTGGGTGGTCACCGTGAAGCCCGAGCTCGTGGTGGAGATCGCCTTCGACGGGGTACAGCGGTCGACCCGCTATCCCGGCGGGATGGCCCTGCGGTTCGCGCGGGTGCTGCGCTATCGGCCGGACAAGCGGCCCGAGGAGGCCGACACCGTGGCCACGGTGCGCTCCCTCATGCCCTGAGTTGCCCGGCCTGTGAACCGTGGATGCCTCACTTGACGAGGCGGACCGTCAGGGGATAGCGGAAGTCGCCCCCCGCGACGGCCGCGACTCCGCCGACGACGGCGAGCACGAAGCCCAGGATCCATATGAACGGGATCAGCGCCATCCCGACGACGGTGAAGGGCAGCAGCAAGGTCGCCCCCGCCACGGTGAGATGGAAGTTCAACGACTCGACCGCGTGCCTCCTGATGAACGGGGAGGTACGACCGGCGGTCAGCAGCATGATCAGCGGACCGACCACGAACAGGCCGCACAGCGTCAGCAGGTGTGCCGCCGCTCCCCCCACCCGGTCGCCGCCGTCGGCGGGCCCGGCACCGGGGTGCGCGGCACGCGAGTGGTATCCGGCGGCCCGCGGGTCGTACCGGGGCGGGGCCGCGGGCGGCACATACTCGGCGGCGCGGGCGCCGTAGAGCTCATCCATGATCGGGATGAGGTCGGCGTGGGTGCGGGCGGTCATCGCGAGATGCAGCCGCTCGTCCATCTCGAACTTGTCCAGGCGGCCCTCGGCGTAGGCCGCCTTGACGTGCTCGACCACCTGGTCACGGTCCTGGTTCGTGACCCGCAACTCGGGGTGGATGGGCGTGCGCCCGGACCAGGATGGTGTCGCTGCCGTCGGCATCAATGCCCTACCTCCGTCGATGGAACGGCCGCACCGGACGCTCGTGACCTCCGGGACGAACGCGACCTGCCTGCCTCTCTCCTTCGAGTCTGCCTCACCACCCGGGCGGCAGGGCATCTCACCGTCCATCCTCGTGCGGGCCATGGTCGCGGCACATCCGGGATGTCCCCGACGTCTCCCCCGAGAACCCCCTAACCCGCACGCCACTGATCGCCGCTTCCGCCGCCGAATTGACGGTCGGGAACGGTATATAAGGGGTATGAGATGGCGAGATCGTTATGGCATCCGGCGACTACGCGGCCCCCGAGTCGCCAAGTTCGACCGGGAGGCCACGGATGACGACATCGAGGCGTTGATCGCGTTCGCCAGGTCGCGGCGCGGCGTCGAGTTCTACGTGGAGCCGGAGACGTTCGCCACCGACACCACGGCCGTGGCCGTGGCCCACGACGGCGAGTGGACCCGCCGCCGTGTCGGGTCGCCCGCCGTCATCGGCAGGGTCGCCAGGGATCTGGCGCTTCCGGTGTACGACGTGCAGCTCACCGGCTATCCCGCCCGCATGCGCGCCTACAACGAGCGCCGCCGTGAGCAGGAGCGGCGCCAGACCGAGCCCTAGACTTCCCCGAGCTTTGGCCTTCCCCCAGGAACCGTCCAGAGGAACTGCCCAAGCCGGGAACCGTCCCGGGCGGGTCCATCCGGCCGGGGTCTATCCCGCCAGCAGGGGCCTCTCCTCGCCGAGCAGCGCGATCAACGGCACCAGCCAACTCATCCGCGGGCGCCCCATCTGCGCGTCCAACTCCTCCGGCGCCGGCATGCGCTCGCGCAGCGCGTCGGGGGGAAGCAGGTGCCGCAGAGCCTGGCACAGCAGATTCGCCATCGAGTACGCCGGGTCGGCCGCCAGTGCCCGCTCCAGCGCGAGGCCGGCGAGGGCGCAGTCCCCGTCGCGCCACGCCGACGCGGCCAGCAAGGACGCGACCGGGGCGACGAAGCGGGGGTCCAGCCGCCGGGTGAGGTCCCGCCACAGGGCGAGATGGGCCTCCCTGTCGTCGATCAGCGCCCACGCCTCGTCACGGACCCTGATGACCGCCAGATCGAGGCCGAGCCGCGCGGCCTCCTCGTCGTCGAGGCGGCCTCCGGAGTCGTAGCGGCCGATCGCCGACCTGACGCGGGCGAGACCGTCGGCCACGAACGCGGCGGCGGTCTCGTCGGGCCGCTCCGCCCGGGTCAGCAGGGCACGGACGTCCGCCGCGACCCGCCGGGTGGCCTGGCTCATCGCCACCCGACGGAGCCCGCCGTACGGCTCGACCGACCGGACCAGGGTGCGCCGGTCGGGCAGCGCGACCAGGCCGTGCACGACGGCCTCGGCGGCGACGCGGCCGGACACCGGATCGTAGGGCGTGCCCTCGGGCGGGCAGCAGTCCGCCCGAGCGCAGACGTAGGACCAGTAGCGCCCGCCCTCCGCCCGGAGGGCCTCGGCGACGTGCACGTCACCCTCGCGGAGCAACCGGAGCGTCTGGTCGACCGCGGGGGTCACCAGCGCGGCCGGGCCGTATCCGGCGAGCACGGCCATCGTCATCCGCTCGCGGCGCAGCAGCGCGGCCAGCGGATCGAGCGCCCCCGGCCCGATCGGCAGGTCCCACCGGGTGGTCACGCGTAGCGCGCTCCCCGCGAACGCGGCCACGACCAGGCTGTCCTGCGGGTGGAAGCCGATGAGGTACGGCACCGCCGCGAGGATGTCGGCGGGTGAGGAGAGCACGAGCGTCGAGATGGAGGTCATGGATCGAGAGCGTCGCGGACGCTCTCTCCCGCGAAGCGGCCGAGCCGCGTTCTGGGGATATCAGGTCCGCTGTGGAGGAAGCAGCCGCTCGCGGACCAGCATCGCGGCGCCCGCCACCGCGGCCGGCATGAGGACGACGGCGACGAGGGGAACCATGAAGGCCAGGAAGAGGACCACACCGAAGCCGAGCGTGGCCCCCTTGTCGGCGCGCAGGAGGGCGAAGCGCTGCTTGCGCGGGATGCCGCGGCGTTCCAGCGGGAGCGCGGTCAGCTCGACGCTCAGGAAGAAGCCGGAGACGATCGCGCCGAGCACCGGCACGACGGTCTGGCCGATGACCGGCACGAACCCGAGCACGAACAGCGGGATCGTCAACAGCAGCACGTAGTAGAGCGTCACGACGCTGTCCCGGATCGACCGCCCCAGCGACCGCCAGAAGGGGGCGTCGACGGCGCCCGGAAGGCCGCCGAGATCCTCCTCGACCTTCTCCGACAGCTTCTCGTAGAACGGCTCGCCGATGGCCAGGGTCACCGCGGCGTAGGTGAGCACGGCGAGCGCGAGGCCGCCCACGAAGATCAGGATGCCGACGAACGTCCGGAACGCGTCCCGCCAGCCCCAGTCGTCCGCGAACGGGGTCGCCCACTCGGCCAGATCACCGGCGTGCGTGCCCAGCCACACCAGCGCCACGGCGTACAGGACGAACGCGATCAGGGCCGGGACGAGTCCGAACAGCCACCACCGGGGATGCCGCGCCACCCATCCGAGCCCTCTGAAGACAGAGCCGACGCCGCTCATGAAGCCGCCGGCCTCTCGCCGGACGGGCCTCCCGATGCCATTCATGTCCGGCAGGCTAGCGCCTCGGATCATTCGTCGCGATCTCGCCCATCTCGCCCGTCGGAGGTCAGCCGGCGCCCGGCCAGAGACGCGTGACGGAGACGCCGACCGCGGCGAACAGGCGGCGGAGCAACGGAAGGGAGACGCCGAGGACGTTGCCGTGGTCGCCGTCGATGCCGTCGACGAACCATCCGCCGAGGCCGTCGAGGGTGAACGCGCCCGCCACCTTCAGCGGCTCTCCGCTGGCGACGTAGGCCGCGATCTCGTCGTCGGTGGGAGCCCCGAACCGGACGACCGTCGCGCCCACGTCGGAGGCGCTGCGGCCCGACGCCACGTCGATGACACAGTGGCCGGTGAGCAGGCGGCCGGTCCTCCCCCGCATCGACCGCCAGCGCGACACGGCGTCCTCCGGCGAGGACGGCTTGCCATACGCGACGCCGTCGAGCTCCAGCATGGAGTCGCAGCCGATGACGAGGCCCACGTCGAGCGAGGACGCGACGACGGCGGCCTTGGCCTCGGCGAGGGCCAGGCAGAGCGCGGCCGGGGTCTCCGCGGTGATCGCGTCCTCGTCCACGCCGCTGACGATCACCTTCGGATCGAGGCCGGCGGCGCGCAGGACTCCGAGGCGGGCCGGGGAAGCGGAGGCGAGAACGAGTTCGGTCACGGATGTCGAGTTTAGTGCTCACATTCCCCATGTCTTCCAGCCGTCAGCACCGATACCTTTTTGCGGTTATTGATCGACTTGTAGGGAGATTTCGGTGGCGAGGGCGACAATCCGGGAACGGCTGCGCTACTGGTTCGACAACACGATGTCGAAGGGGACGGTGGCGCTGATCGGCTGGCTGGGGCTGGCGTCGCTCGCCCTCATCCTCATCGTCTCGGGGCTGACCCTGTGGATCACGCCGGACGAGGTGTTCGACCACGCCGGGTTGCCCGGCGTGCTCTGGATGACCCTGGTCCGGGCACTCAGCCCCAGCAAGATCGCGAGCGACTCGGGCACCGCGCCGTTCCTCGCCCTGATGCTCGCCGCGTCCCTCGGCGGCATCTTCATCGTCAGCACGCTGGTCGGCGTGCTGTCCGCGGGCCTCAAAGGCAAGATCGAGGAGCTGCGCAAGGGACGCTCGCGCATCATCGAGAGCGGCCACACCGTCATCCTCGGCTGGTCTGAGCAGGTCTTCACGATCGTCGGCGAGCTGGTCAAGGCGCACGCGAGCCAGCGCGGATCCGTCATCGCGATCCTCTCCGACCACGACAAGCCGGGCATGGAGCAGGCCATCCGCACGAAGGTGGGCGATACCGGCCGCACCCGTCTGGTCTGCCGTACCGGACGGCCGACGGAACCGGCCGACCTCTCCCTGATGAGCCTGGAGACGGCCAGATCCGTCGTCGTCCTCTCCCCTGAAGGGGAGGATCCGGACGCGCACGTCATCAAGACCCTGCTCGCGCTCGCGAAGCGCGACGGCGACCACCCGCCGGTGGTGGCCGCCGTCGCCGCATCCCGGAACATGGCGGCGGCACGCCTCGCCGGCGGGCCCGGCGTCCATCTGGTCGACTCCGACGACACCGCGTCCCGGCTGATCGTCCAGTCGTCCCGGCAGTCCGGCATGTCGGTCGTCTGCATGGACCTGCTCAACTTCGACGGCGGGGAGATCTACCTGCGGCCGGAGCCGTCCCTCGCCGGCGTGCCGTACGGCGAGGCTCTCGGGGCCTATCGGAGCGCGACCGTCATCGGGCTGCGCGCGGCCGGGAAGGTGGTGCTCAACCCGCCGATGGACACGGTGATCGGAACGGACGACGAGATCATCCTGATCGCCCACGACGACTCGCTCATCCACCTCTCGGGCGGCGCGCCCGCCGTGGAAGAGGAACGGATCGTCGGCATGGCGCACGAGCGGCCCGGCCCCGAGCGGACCCTTCTGCTCGGCTGGAACGGCCGGGCCGCCCAGATCGTGCGCTACCTCGACGGGTACGTCCCGGCGGGATCGACGATCGACGTCGCCAGCGACCACCCCGGCGCGGGAGGCGGCCTCACGGGCCTTGCCAGGCTCACCCTGAACACCAAGGAATGCGACATCACCGACAGGTACGCGCTCGAGTCACTCAGCGCGGGCCTCTACCAGCACGTGATCGTGCTCTCCGACGACCGGTACGGCACGCACCACGCGGACACGCGCACCCTGATGACTCTGCTCCAGCTCCGCGACATCCAGACCACGCTCGGGGACCGGTACTCCATCGTCAGCGAGATGCACGACGAGAACAACCGCGCGCTCGCCGAGGTCACCCGGGCCGACGACATCGTGATCAGCGACACGGTCATCGGCCTTCTCCTCGCGCAACTCGCGGAGAACCCGCGCCTGGCCGACGTGTTCGGGTACCTCTTCGACTCCAGGGGATCGGAGATCTATCCCCGCCCCGCGGAGGACTACGTGGTCATCGGGACACCGCTCGCCTTCTCGACGGTCATCGAGTCGGCCAGGCGGCGCGGTGAGACCGCGATCGGCTACCGCCTGGCCGCCGGGATCAACGAGCCGCCGAGGTTCGGCGTGGTGCTGAACCCGGACAAGGAGTCACCGATCGCGTTCGCGCCCGGGGACGCGGTGATCGTGCTCGCCGAGCGCTGAGACGCGGGGCCCCCGGCGGGCGGGGGATGGTCGCGCCCCCGGAACAGGGCGAGGGCCCGGTGACCGATGTCACCGGGCCCTCGCGGCGGTGCCGGTGCCGCCCGGCGGCCTCAGTCCCGGGCGCCCGCGAGCGCCTGGCGCAGGTTCTCCTCGGCCTGGTTGGACAGCGACGTGTGGATGATCTTCCCGCCGTACGGCGCGATCTGCGGGATGACCTTGTCCGGCGTGCTCTGCGTGACGAGCACGAAGAGGGCGGCCGCGCCGGGCTTGAGTTCCTCACCGATCTTCTTCATGAACTTGTCGTCCACGCCCACGTCGGTCATCGCGCCCGCGGCGGCACCCGTGGCGGCGCCGACGGCCATGCCGATGAGCGGCATGAGGAAGATGAGCCCGATGAGACCGCCCCAGAGCGCGCCTCCGGCGGCGCCGATGCCGGTCGTGCTGGTCGACTGGTGCAGCTTGATCTTGCCGTCCTTGGTGCGCTCCGCGACCGCCGCGTCCGCGAGCGTGATCAAGTTCTGCTTCTGCAGCTCGAAGAGCTTCTCCCGGACGGTGTTCGCGGTGGCGACGTCGTCGTACGCGACGGCGATCAGATTCGACATATCGATCCCCCCGATTCGGATGGCCGTAATCATCCCCCGGAGGACTGCTTCCTAAAGCACGCGAATGTGCGACATAACGGTATTAATGTCGCGCCAGTGCTTCTTCTGGGTGTCGGGGATGGTCATGAACACCAGGGCGGGCTTGTCCTTCGGCACATCGACCAGGGCGAGGGCCGCCATGGCCTTCCGCTTCTTGCCCTTGATCGTGTAGTTGACGGTGAAGCCGAGCAGCCAGCCGTCCCGGTCGCTCACGGTGATCGGCTGCGACGCGGTCCAGGCGATCGTCGCGCCGGACGGGTGGTGGTTCAGCGTCCACCGAGCGGCCAGGAAGGCCGTGTCGCGCGGACTCGCCTGCACCGGGATCGGCACCGGGCAGGACACCAGCAGACCCCGGAAGTTCGTGCCCTTGACCTTGGGCAACATCTGACGGGTGGCGAACGGACTGGCCGAGGCGAGCTTCCACACCTTGGCGAACCTGGGGAACGCGACGCCCGACCGATCGTCCTTCAGCGCACCCCGGCTCGGAGCCGCCCGGCCGTACAGCCGGCCCAGCCGCCGGTCGCCCTCGGGCAACGCCGGAATACGCGGGTCGGAGAGCGCGGCCTGCATGACGGCCGTGACCGTCGCGGCGCCGGTCGACGGGGTGGCCGTCACGGAACCGGAGGACACCACCGGGGAAGCCGCGGGCGAGGCGGCCCCGGGGGTCACGGCCGGAGTCATCGCCGGGGTGGCGGCCGGGTCGCCCGTCGTGGCGGCGCTCACGCCGGGGGTGCCCACGGGCGGGCTCGCCACCGCGGTATGGGCGGCGACCGCCGACGGGGCGGAGGCGTCGTCATCCCCGCCGCGCAGGACGACGAACCCCGCGACGCCCACCGCCGCGACGGCGGTCGCGGCCGCGATCGTCCGGTAGACGACGCGCATCGGCATGTCGCCCAGTCCCTTGCCGCCGCCGGGAGCCGGCGGGGGCGCGGGGACCACGATCTTGGGCAGCGGCGTCGTCTCCGCTTCGGCCGCCACGTATGTCGGAACAGCTTTCGTCCCATTGTCCCCAGGTGACACGATCGGGAGCGTACGGCATATCGCTGTATTTCGGGCGCGATCCCCATCACACTTCGGGAACGAGGATCATGTGGCGCGGAGCGGCCCCCAGCCCTCGGGACGGAAGCCGCCCTGCCTGAGCCAGGGAGCGTCGGCGATCACCGTGACCGACCCCGGCTCGATCTCCGTGAAGCCGGCGTCCCGCACCGCCGGCAGGCCGCTGTCCACCAGCGACGCCCACATCCCGGGGGTCGCGGTCCGCACGGCCACCGCCGGTCCCCGGCCGCGCCACGCGGCCCTGGCCCGCCCGTCGCTGCCCCACCACGCGAGCTGGGCGCCGTGCCCCGCCTGTGCCATCGCCTTGCCCGCGGTCATCTCCAGATGCGGATTCACCCAGAGGACCACGCCGTCCCGATCCGGACCGGCTGGAACACCGGAATCGGTCAGCTCGGTCCCGGAGACCTGGAGCCGCTGGAGATCCTTGGGCCAGTCGTCGAGCGGCACCGGCGGGTGCACGCGCACCTCGGCCGTCCGAACCTGGACCGTGATGCCGGGCAGGCCCAGCACCCGGCGCCACTCCGCCCCCCGCGCCCGGCGAACCACCTTCCTGATCCCGATCCGCTCCCACTGGGCGATCGGCTCGGCCCATTCGTCCTGGTCGAGCAGGCTCAGCACGGCGTGCGCCGCCGCTTCGAGGGCATCGGTGCGCTCGGGGGGAGCGGCACGCTCGATCCGTACGACGAGAGGGAGGACCCATTGGTTCATCGGACCAGGATTCCAGCCTCCCGCGTCTCCCTCACCCTCGCGGCGATCCTGGCCGACATCAGGGCGGCGGCCAGGCACAGGACGCCCGCGCCGTACCAGGCGAGGTCGTAGTTCCCGAGGTGGTCCCGGGTCACCCCGGCGAGGGTGGCGGCGAACGCCGCGCCGATCTGGTGGGAGGCGAACACCCAGCCGAACACGATCGCCCCGTCGGCACCGAAGATCCGCCGGCAGAGGGCCACCGTCGGCGGCACGGTCGCCACCCAGTCCAGCCCGTAGAAGATGATGAACACCAGCATGCTCGGATGCGCCGTCGCGGCGAAGAGCTGCGGAAGGATCAACAGGGACAACCCGCGCAGCGCGTAGTAGGCGACCAGCAGACGCCTCGGGTCGACCCGGTCGCTGAGCCAGCCGGAGAACACGGTCCCCACGATGTCGAAGACCCCCACGGCCGCGAGCAGCCCGGCCGCCGTGGTCTCGGTCATGCCATGGTCGTGCGCCGCCGGAATGAAATGGGTGCCGACCAGGCCGTTCGTGCTCGCACCGCAGATGGCGAAGCCGCCGACGAGATACCAGAACGACCGGTTGCGCGCGGCCTCGCGCAGCACCCGCAGCGCCCGGGCCGCCGCCCCTCCCCCGGCCGGGCGGGCGGGTGGCGGTTCCGCGCCCTCCTCGGCGCCGTACGGGGTCAGGCCGAGTTCTTGGGGGGTGTCGCGGAGCAGGAACCACACCAGCGGCACGACGACCAGCGCGCACGCGGTCACGGTCAGCGCCGCCGCCCGCCACCCCGACATCTCGACGAGATGGGCCAGCACCGGCAGGAAGATGAGCTGGCCGGTGGCACCGCCCGCCGTCAGCACACCGGTGACCAGCCCGCGGTGCCGTACGAACCAGCGGTCGGTGATGGTGGCGACGAACACGAGCGCCATGGAGCCGGTGCCGAGCCCGACGAGCACTCCCCAGCAGAGCACGAGCTGCCAACTCGCCGTCATGAACACGGTGACGCCGCTGCCGATGGCCACCAGGGCGAGGGCGGCGGACACGACCCTGCGCATGCCGAACCGGTCCATCAGCGCGGCGGCGAACGGCGCGGTCAGGCCGTAGAGCATGAGGTTCACCGACACGGCCAGGCCGATCGTGCCCCTCGTCCAGCCGAACTCCTCCTGGAGCGGCGTGATGAACACTCCCGGCGTCGCCCGGAAACCCGCCGCACCGACGATCGCGACCAGGGCCACCGCGGCTACGATCCACGCGCGGTGGAGGCGCGTGCTTCTCAATCTTGTCACCCTCACCCGGACATCATTCCTGGGGGAAATGTCGCCTACGAGTGGCCTGAAAGCCAATATGTGAAAGAATCCGGCCATGTCCTCCAGCACTCCGGAATCCGGGTCCCGGACCGAGCCCGACGCGGGGCGCCCGGCCCCGTCTCACGCCGTCCCGGACGGCGTGCTCGGCGCGGACGGCGCAGGCGGCGCGTCATCGGCCGGGGAGCGGCACCGCGTCGCGATCGTGGCCCTCGACGACTTCGCCCCTCTTGACCTGGGCATCCCGGGGCAGGTCTTCCAGGTGGCCGAGAACGCCGGCCGGGAGAAGCTCTACGAGATCGTGGCCTGCTCGCCCGGGGGAGCTCCCGTACGCACCTCCGCCGGGTACCGCGTGGTGCCCGACCACGACCTCTCCATCCTGGAGACCGCCGACACCGTCATCGTCCCCGGCATCCACGGCGGGCCGGCGCTCGTCGACGGCGAGATCGACGCGGAACTGCGCTCCGCCCTGCGGGCGGCGGCGGGACGGTCCCGGCTGATGTCCATCTGCACGGGGGCGTTCGTGCTGGCCGCGGCCGGTCTGCTCGACGGACGTCCGGCCACCACGCACTGGCGCAACGCCCGCCGCTTCAGGTCGCTCTTCCCCCGGGTACGGCTCGATCCCGACGTGCTGTTCATCGACGACGGCGACATCCTCACCTCGGCGGGCGTGGCCTCGGGAATCGACCTGTGCCTGCATGTGATCCGCCGGGACCATGGCAGCGAGGTCGCCAACCGCGCGGCCCGCCGGTGTGTGACCCCTCCCTTCAGGGAGGGCGGCCAGGCGCAGTACATCGAGCGGCCCCTGCCCGATCCGCACGGAACCAGCACGACGCCGACCCGGACCTGGATGCTGGAACGGCTGCACGAGCCGGTCGATCTGGCCGAACTGGCCGCCCACGCCAGGATGAGCGTGCGCACGTTCACCCGCCGGTTCCGCGAGGAGACGGGTCTCAGCCCGGCGCGCTGGTTGACCGGCCGCAGGGTGGAGCAGGCGAGGCACCTGCTGGAGACCACCGATCTCACCGTGGACGAGATCGCCAGGAGGACCGGATTCGGGACCACGGTGTCCCTGCGCCAGCACCTGCACGCGGCGGTGGGCGTCGCTCCCCTCACCTACCGCCAGACCTTCAGGTCCCGTCCTCCGCACACCGACTGACCTGCGCCGACTGACCTGCGCCGCACGGAAAGCGGCGACCTGCGCGCTCCGCGCCGATCCGACTAGGCTCGGGTGGTGCTTGAACCGATCATCGTTGTCGAGGACCTCCACGTCGAGATGGGCGCGAACCCCGTCCTCCGCGGGGTCGACCTGACGGTCCGCGAGTCCGAGATCGTCGCGGTCGCGGGTGAGAACGGGACCGGGAAGTCCACCCTGCTGCGCTGCCTGGCGGGACTGCGAACCCCCACGTCCGGAGAGGTCACCGTCTTCGGCGCACCGCCACGGGACGACGCGACGTTCTGGCGCGCGGTCGCCATGGTCGCCGCGGAGCCGGCCTGGTACCCCGGCCTGACCGTACGCGAGCACGTCGAGCTGGTCCGGGTCACCCACGAACCGGTGGGCGACGCCTGGCCGGGCGTCGGCGAGATGCTGGAGCGCTGCGGGCTGACCGAGCGGGCCGACGCCGTCCCGTCGACGCTCTCCACCGGCCAGCGGCAGCGGCTCTCCCTGGCCACGGCACTGGTACGGCCGAGCCGGCTGCTGCTCCTCGACGAGCCGGAACACGGGCTGGACACCGCCTTCCGCGGCCGGCTGGCCGCGATGCTGATCGAATACACCGCGGACGGAGGAACCGTCGTCATGGCCACCCATGACCCGGGGCTCATCGCGGCGACCGGCGCACGGCACAGCGTCCTGTCCTCCGGCCGCCTGGCTGCCGGAGCCGCCCGATGAACACCCTCGCCGCCGCTCGCGCGATCATCCGCGCCCCTCGGGCGAGACGGACGCGGACCTGGCAGGACCGCTACACGCTGGTCTTCGCCGTCGTGCTGCTGGGCGCGATCGCCGCCGATCCCCTGTCCCGGGCGTGGAACCTCCTGCTGGCACCGGTCGCCGACGTCCATCCGGCGACGATGGGCACCGGCCTGGCCCTGATCGTCCTCGCGTACGCGGGCCTGGTCGCGCTGGCGCGCCTGGTCGGGCCTGTCGCGCTGTCTCCGGCGGACGCCACCTGGCTGGTCCTGTCGCCCCTCGACCGGCGTGCCGTCCTCCGGCCCGCGGTGGTCCGGCTGCTGGTCGTGTCGGTCGTCGCCGGAGCCGTGCTGGGCATCGCCGCCCTGGCCGTGGTCGGAGTCCCGGATCTCGTGGCGCTCCGCGTGACCGGCGCCGTCGTCATCGGCGTCGCGGCCTGCGTCGGCGGATCGGCCCTGGCCGTACTGGCCCAGCGTTCGGACACGGAGGGGGGCTGGCTGAGCGTCGCGCTCACCACGATCGCGGTCCTCGCGATCGTCGCCGGGCTGGCGGCGGCGAGCGGTGCGGTCCTTCCGTGGCGCTCCCTGCTCACCTCGCTCCCCCGCCTGCCCGCGAGCGCTGTCATGGCGGCAGCCGCCGGCGCCGCCCTGGCCTCTGCAGGCGTCGCCGTACGGGCATGGCGGGCGCTGCCCGGCTTCCCCACGCGGGCGGTGATCGCCTCGTCCGTGCGTACGGGGCAGGCGGCCGACGCCCTTCTCACGCTGGAACCCACGCTGCTCACCTGGATCGCCGAGGACAACCACTGGCGGGCCCGCCGGTTGCGGTCCCGGCGCTGGCCGCGGCTGCCCGCGCCGCTCGCGGTCGCCTGGGTGGAGGCGCGCAGGCTGGGCCGCCACCCCGCTCGCCTGGCGGTGCTGCTCGCGGTGGCGGCGCTCCCCGCGCTGGCCGCCGTCGCCGGTGGTGGCATCACACCGCTGGTAATGGTCGCGCTGCTCGCCGGCGCCCTTTCCGCCGCGGCCTCCGGCACCTCCGGGGCCCGCCGGGACAGCGAGAATCCCGGCCTGGGCCGACTGCTCGGCGCCACACGGGAATGGACAAGAGTGGCACGGGTGATCCCGCCCGCGTTGCTCGCCGCAGCCTGGCTCGCGGCCGCGCTCGCCGGACTGGCCATCACCGGGCCGGTCGTCACGGGAGCGGTCGCGGGCGCGTCATGGTGGGCGTTCGTGCCGCTGTGCGCTCCGCCACTCGCCGTCGCCGCCCTACGCATCGCGGGGCGCGGGCCGATCGACCACTCACTGCCCGTGATCGACACCCCGGGCGGCCCGGTCCCGATGGGGCCGGTCCTGTGGGCGTTCACCGGGATCGACGTCGCGACGCTCGGCTGCGCCCCGGCGCTCGCCGCCCTTCTGGCCCGACCGGCGTCACCTGCCGGGTTCCTGATCGCCCAGGCCGCGGCGACCCTCCTGACCGCCGGCGCGTTCCTCGCGTCCGGAGCCCGCCCACGCCGCCGTCCCTGACCACGTCGGCCACGGGATCGACTTCCGCGGAACCCCGCTATTCGAGGCCGATGGCCCTGACAACGCGCTCGGCGACGCCGGGTTCGGGAGCCGGTTCCCCCTTCACCCGGTAGACCCCGCCGCCCCGGGTGAGCAGGCCCATGTCGATGAGGTACCTGCGAACGGCCACATGGTCGACCTCGCCCCCATCGCACCACTCGCGAAGCTTGTCGTTGACGACACGCTCCTCGTACGCGACGCCCGGTTCGAAGGACCGCGCCACGATGTGCTCGAGAACGACGTACCGGCGGCGCTGCTGCGCGGGAACCGTGGTCAGCCGCCTGCCCTGAACGAAGGGCAGCAGGGCGGATTCCGTCGGCTCACCGCCCTCTGGCCGTGACGAATCCGCTATGTCACGCGACAGATTCCTGAGTCGCTCATAATCCACACGCAACCCGTCGTCGCCCGCCACGATCAGATCGTGGTCCTGGAGCCGTTGAGCGGCCCTTAACGCGTCTTTCGCCGACAGTCCGGACGCCTCAGCGATGTCGGACGGCGTGTTCGCTCCGAGTGCGATCGCCGCCAGAACCCGCATTCGGCTCGGCTCCGCCAGCAGGCGTACGAGATTCTCAGGTGTCATCGTCCGAGCGAGGCACGGCGCAGGAGAGGCCGTTCCTCTTTCTCCCCTCGAAACACGATCCCCGTGGCGGAGCGACCGGCGAGCGGGGCGTTCGCGGCTCTCGCGACCTGCGCCGTCCGATTTCGCTCTCACGCTATGAGCCGAGGACGCGACGCCGCAATCGGATTACCGCTCACGCGCTCCCGGCGGCCCGACACCCGCAGCGCCGTCCATCCCAGCCGCCGCACAGGCCAGAACCGGCCCGTCCAGCGACCCGAAGGCCTCGGAAAACACGAGATCCCGTCCGATCCGACGATCGGACGGGATCCCGTCACCTGTCCTGCAGCCGTCTTGAGAACGGCCCACGAGTGGAGCTATGGGGATTCGAACCCCAGACCCCCTCCATGCCATGGAGGTGCGCTACCAGCTGCGCTATAGCCCCTTGGTGACCCCGCGACGGGTTTCCCCACGCGGCGCCACGCCAGTGTATAGGACTTCCCGGCCCAGGCTGTAACCGGTCAGCTGAGGGACCGCGTCCGGTTGATCAGATCGGCCAGCTCGGTCACGTCGCGATCCTCGGTGGCCGCCGCGAGGCGGGAACCTTGGTCCGCCAGGTCGGCCAGCCCCAGCCCGAACCGCTCGCTCCGGTCCGACCACGGAGCACGCAGGTAGTCGGCGAAGGCCGCCGCCACCGCGTCGACCTGGAGTCGGATCGGCGCCGAGGTCCACAGGTCGCCGCGTACGTCACCCGTGTCCACCGCGCGGCTGATCTCGGCCGGCCTGCGGCTGTCGGGGTCGAGCCAGCGGACCGTGGCCGTCGCGAGCTGCCCGGACGCCCCGGCGCGCAGCCGTACCCAGTAGAGCGCGGTCACGGAGTGGCCCGGCCCGACCTCGCCGCCGTCGCGCGAGTCGTCGCGGAACTCCTCGGGAGCCAGCTCCCGGTTCTCGTACCCGAGCAGGCTGTACGACTCGACGGTCGCCGGGTTGAAGACGACCTGCGCCTTGGCGTCGCGGGCACGGAGGTCGAGGTTGGCCGGGAGCCTGTCGACGAAGACCTCGCGCGCCTGCTCCTGCGAGCTCACGTAGACGGCGGCGCCGTCCCCGTTGTCGGCGAGCTGCTCCATCAGGTGGTCCCCGTATTCCCGGCCGACGCCGACGCACAGCAGGGTGATCTGCTTGCCCGCGTAGTCGCTCACCCGGTCGAGGATGGCCTGCCACGCGGTCTCACCGGTGTTGGCGAGACCGTCGGAGAGCAGGATCACCCGGTTGGTGGCGACGGAGCGGAACGCCCGGGACGCCTCCTGATAGCCGGTGACGAGGCCGTCCTCCAGGTTGGTCGATCCCTCGGTGTTCAACTCGTCGATGGCGCCGTGCAGCCGCGAGCGTTCCGTCACCGGGACCATCGGGCTGATCAGGCGGGCCGAGTCGCTGAAGGACACGATCGACACCTGGTCCCCCGGCATGAGCTGGTCGACGAGCGTGTGCAGGGCGTCGCGCACGAGGTCGAGCCTGCCGGTCTCGGCCATGGATCCGGAGACGTCCACCACGAAGGTCAGGCTGGCCGGCCTGCGCTCCTCCGTGCCGACGCCGCGCGTGCGCAGTCCCACCCGGACCAGCGCGCCGCCGCTCGTCCTGGCGCCGTCGACGTGTACGGCGAAGCCGTTGTCGTCCGGCTCGGCGTAGTCCTGCTCGAAGGAGTTGACGAACTCCTCGGTCCTGACCTGGTCGCGCTCGGGCAGCCTGCCCTCCAGGATCGCCCGGCGCGCGTAGCCGTACGACGCGGTGTCGACGTCGAGGGCGAACGTCGAGATCTGCTCGGCGGTGGCGTCGCGCTCCTGGCCGTCGGCCACCGCCGCCTGGTCGCCGGGGGCGGCCCGGCCGGCCGATGACGGTGTTTCTCCCCCGCCACCGCAGGCGGCGAGAGTGACTGACAGCAGGGCGATCCCCACCAGGACTGGTAAACGCGGCTTCATCCGGCACCTCCGTCGGCTCCCGTTCGCCCCTTACGACGCCATGCCGTACGGCGAAGCCGAGCCCGTCACGTAAGCGACGGCAAACCGTGCTCATCGCGTGATATCAGACAATCGGGCAATAGGCCTCCACGCGAGCCACCGGTATCGCCCGATCCGTCAGCGATGCCGCAGCAGCGTGGAGAGCGTGACCGGCCGGAGCCCGCGTTCCCGGAGTCCCCGGACGATGGCGGGGAGCGCGTCGTCGGTCAGCCCGGACGGCTTGCCACCGCCCAGGTGGAGCACGACGATCGACCCACCGCGCACGCCGTCGAGGGTCTGCTTCACGATCGCGTCCTTCGAGGTCGCGAACGCGTCCCTGCCGATCACATCCCACTGGACGGGGGTCAGGCCCTCCGCGGCGACCGCCTTCAGCGCCGCCTTGTCGAAGCAACCTCCGGGGAACCGGAAGAACCTCGGGTGGCCGGGGTCGAGCCGGTCGAGCAGGGCCTCGGTCCTGCGGAGGCTCCGCCTCATGTCGTGGGTACGGCCCAGCCCGTAGCAGGGGGTGGCGAACGCCTCGTGATCGTAGGAATGGTCGGCCACCTCGAACAGCGGATCGGCCGCGAGCCCGGCCGCCACGCGGGGATAGCGTTCGATCCACATCCCGGTCATGAAGATCGTCGCGGGCACCTTGAGCCGCCGGAGCTCGGCGATCAGCCGGGGGTTGGCGTAGGAGTCCACCTCGCCCCGGTCGAGCTGCCCCCGCATGTACGCCGTCATGTCCGCGTCGAAGGTCAGCGCGACCATCGTCGACTTACGCGATCCGTGGTGCACCAGGCCACGTGGACCCGGCGCCGAGGACAGATCGGAGGACGCCTCCGGGGACGGCCTGCTCGCCGGACCGGCGCCCGCCGCGGCCGGCCGGGGGTCCGTGAACGTGTCCGCCGCGCCCGTGGGAGCGTCCCGCGTGTACGCGGCGCACCCGGAGACGAGGAGAAGCGACATCAGGAAGGCTGCCCGCCGGCTCAGCATGATCGGCATGTTACGGCCGCGGGAGCCAGCGCCACCCCCGAACCCGGCGGCGAAACGCGGAAGGCCGGCGCGCTCCCTGTGGTGGAACGCCGCCGGCCTGATCGAACGAGTGGAGCTATGGGGACTCGAACCCCAGACCCCCTCCATGCCATGGAGGTGCGCTACCAGCTGCGCTATAGCCCCTTGCGACGCCTGTCAGTGTATAGGAATCGGCGCGCCGGACGGTAACCGAACGCGGCGATGTCACATCGGTGGGCCGTGATACGTCTGAGGTCCTATGAGCACCGAACTGTTCGTCAGCCATCGTGACCTGCTCACCGGGGTGGCGTATCGCATCCTTGGCAGCGCGGCCGACGCCGAGGACGTGGTGCAGGACGCGTGGTTGCGCTGGTCCGAGGTGGACGCGGGGGCGATCGGGAACCCCAGGGCGTACCTGGTGCGCGTGACCACGAACCTGGCGATCGACCGGTTGCGGCGGGTCAGGGCGCAACGCGAGGAGTACGTCGGCCCGTGGTTGCCCGAGCCGGTCAGCACCGAGCCGGACGCGGCGGAACGCGCCGGCCTGGCCGACGGCGTGGAGCTCGCCCTGCTGGTCGTCCTGGAGACGTTGTCGCCGCTGGAGCGCGCGGTGTTCGTCCTGCGGGAGGCGTTCGGCTTCTCGTACGCGGAGATCGCCGGGATCCTGGGCCGGGGCGAACCCGCCGTCCGGCAGCTCGCCAGGCGGGCCCGCGACCACGTGCAGGAGCGCCGGCCGCGGTTCGACGTGGACCGGAGGGAGCGCAGGCGGGTGACCGAGCGTTTCGCCGACGCCTGCGCCGAAGGCGACCTGCGCGGCCTCATGGAGCTCCTGAAGGCGGACGTCACGTTCGTCGGCGACGGTGGCGGCAGGGCGAAGGCGCCGCTGCGGGTGATGACCGGGCGGGATCACGTCGCGCGGTTCCTCATGGCCATCGCGTCCGAGAACGGGGTCGGCCGGTTCCTGACCTCGATCGGGGCGGGCGATCTCACCTCGATCGGCTTGGAGATCACCGACGTCAACGGCGGCCCGGCGCTCGTGGCGACCGCCGAGGGCCGCGCCGTCACCGTGATCTCCCTTGTCGTCTCGGACGGCAAGATCGAGACCATCTATCTCATCGCAAATCCGGAGAAGATGTCACGAATCACGCCCGGCGGCACGTCCCGGAGTACATGAGCCAAAACATCACCATCATCGGCGGCGGACTGGCCGGGCTGACCGCCGCGATCGCGTGCGCCGAGGGCGGGGCGGCCGTCACGCTGCACGAGGCGCACCGGACCCTCGGCGGCCGGGCCCGCTCCTCCGCCGCGCCGTACGTCGCGAACGACGGCACGCACGTCTTCTACGACGGCGCGCCGTTCCGGTGGCTGGCGGAGCGGAAGCTGGTCCAGCCGTACGTGAGCCTGCCGCTGAGGGCACTGGCCCGGAGCAGGTTCAGGTACCGCGACCGGCTGACGGCGCGGCCGCCGCTGGGCCTGCTCGCCATGACCGCCCGGCGGGGGGTGCGCGCGCCCGTGGACGAGGACTTCGGTTCGTGGGCCGGACGCCGGTTCGGCGCGGGACCCGCGCGCGCCGCCGCGGGCCTGCTCGGCGTCGTCACCTACGACGCCGATCCGGGCAGGCTGTCCGCGGCCTTCGTATGGGAACGCCTCCGGCGCGCCTTCTCGCCGCGCTATCCCACAGTCCGCTACGTCATCGGCGGCTGGGGACGGGTCGTCGACCGGATGGCCGCGCACGCGCGCGACCTGGGGGTGCGCGTCGAGACCGGATCGCGGGTCGACGAACTCCCCGCCGGTCCGGTGATCGTGGCAACGTCGCTCGACGCGGCCAGGAACCTGCTCGGCGACGACACCCTGCGCTGGGAGGGTGGCCGCGCCGTCCTGCTCGACCTGGCCGTACGCCGGAGGCCGGGCGACCTGTTCCTCGTCTCCGACCTGGACGAGGGCGGCTTCTTCGAGCGGTACTCCCTGCCGGACCCGTCGCTCGCCCCTCGCGGTGAGAGCCTGGTCCAGCTCCAGATGCCCATGCGGCCGGACGAGTCGAAGGCCGCGGCCGTCGCCAGGCTGGAGCGGATCGCCGACCTCGGCCTGCCGGGCTGGCGGGACCGCCTGACCTGGCGGCGCGACGCCGTGGCGGCGGGCCGGACCGGCGCGCTCGATCTTCCCGGACGTACCTGGCGGGACCGGCCCGCGATCGACCGGGGCGGCGGCGTCTGGCTCGCGGGCGACTCCGTGGCCGCCCCCGGACTGCTCGGCGAGGTGTCCGTCCACAGCGCCCTCGAAGCGGCGGCGGCCGTGCTGGCGGGAAAGGATCGCTCGGCTAGGCTCGGGATCCGTGGTTGAGATCGCGTTGAAGACCCGCGCCCAGGTCGCCGAAGGACCCACATGGCTCCCGGAGACGGGCGAACTGCTCTGGGTGGACATCCCCGCGGCGGAGATCCACTACTTCTCCCCGTCGACCGGCTCCGACACCGTACGGCACGCGCCACAGCACGTCGGCGCGGCCAGACCCCGCACGAACGGCGGGCTGGTGCTCAACCTGGTCGACGGGGTGGGGCTGCTCGACCCCGACGGCGGGTTCCGCTGGCTGGCCGACCTCGCGCGCGAGGGCGTACGCGGGAACGACGCCGCGGTCGATCCCCAGGGGCGGCTGTGGGCGGGCACGATGCGGTACGACCAGGCGCCGGGCGGCGGGCGGCTCTACCGGGTGGACCCCGGCGGCGCCGTCACCACGGCGTTGGAGAGCGTGACCATCAGCAACGGCATCGCCTGGAGTCCGGACGGCACGCTCATGTACTACGCCGACACGCCCACCCGGCGGCTCGACGTCTTCGACTACGCCCCGAGCGGCGACATCTCCAGCCGTCGCGTGTTCACCGCGATCGAGGGCGGCCAGCCCGACGGGATCACCGTGGACGCCGACGGATGCGTGTGGGTCGCGGTCTGGGGCGCCGGCCAGGTGCGCAGGTACACGCCCGACGGGCGGCTGGACCGGGTGGTGGACGTTCCGGTGGACCAGCCCACCGCGTGCGCGTTCGGCGGCCCCGCCCTGACCGATCTCTACATCACGTCGGAGGCCAAGGAGGGGCAGCCGCTCGCCGGGTCGTTGTTCGTGCTGCCCGGCGCGGGCGCGGGCCTGCCGGAACGCCGCTTCGCCGGGTAGCGGCGGAGTCGAACCGTCCCGCCCCGGTGTACGGGACGGTCCGGTTCGACGACGTTCCGCCTGGCGTGAACCGCGGCCGGTGGGGTCAGGCGCGGCCGTCGCCCTCCCCCGCCGGGCCGGCGGCGAGCTCGGCCCGGCCGAGCCGGTAGACGGCGGCCATCAGCAGCGCCCCACCGGCGAGTTGGAGCGGGGTGAGGTGCTCGCCCAGCAGGATGACGCCGATCGCCCCCGCGACCAACGGTTCCAGCAGAACGACCACCGCCGCCGTGGTACCGCTGACCACGCCCAGCCCGGCGAAGAACAGCCCGTACGCGAGCGCGGTCGGGACGATACCCAGGTAGGCCAGCGACAGCGTCGCGGCGAGCGGATCACCTCCTGAGGGAAGCACACGGTCCGCCAGGGCGAGCGGCAGCAGGCAGACGGCACCGGCGACGAAGGACCAGGCGACCGTGTCCCCGCGAGCCTCCCCCTCCCGGTCAGCCCGGCCGGACCGCTTCGCGCCGCTCAGCAGCGTCATCGCGGCGTAGGCCGCCGCCGACAGGACGGCGTATCCCGCGCCGGCCGCGGAGAACTCGCCGGGTCCTCCGGCGAGCATGGCCAGTCCCGCCACGGCCGCGCCGACGCCCGTCTTCGCGGCGCGGCTCAGCCGCTCGCCGAGGAGGAGCCGGCCCCCGGCCGCGACGAACAGGGGGTTCACCCCCATGGCGATCATCGTGGCGAGGGCGACGCCGCTCTCGGCGATCGCCGCGAAGTACGCGACCTGGGAGACGGCCATGGTCGTCCCGAGCGCCAGGATCATCCGCCACGACCGGCGCGGATCGGCCGCCCGGCGGGAGCCCGCCGGGCGGCCGATGAAGGTCACGCCGAGCAGGAGCGCGGCCCCGATCACGAACCGCCAGAAGGTGACGGCCACGGGGCTGAGATCTCCCGCCCGCCGCAGGAAGTCTCCGACCGCGCCGCCGGTTCCCCAGGCGATCCCGGCGGCGGACACGAAGATGAGGCCCCGGCGTACGGGCAGGGCAGGAACGTGCGTCATCGATGTCTCTCATGTGAGTGGTGGGAAGGGCCCGGAAAGCGGGCAGCCACCATCGGCCGGACCGCTTCTGGGCCGGCTCACGAGAGGGTCCGCCCGCTATCGGGCGGGCGGCGGAGAGATGATCAATCGCACGCGTGCACGCTATCGCGGCGCGCGGCACCGCGCACGCGGGTTTCCGTCCGATCGCTCCCGGCTGGAACTCCTCATTTCGGGAACGAATCAATATTCTGGGAAACGGACCGCCGAAGGGAATTTCCGAAGGGCGGGGTCAGGCCGTACCCTTGCATGGTGGTCGCCCGAGGCGAGGTCAGGTCGCCTCGGGCGGCCACTCTTGTTCACGCCCCGGCCGTCGCGGCCGGGCGATGCCCGGCCAGGAACGCGAGGGTGCGCGTCCAGGCGTCCGCACAGGCCCCGGCGAACTCCTCCATCCCGAGTTCGAAGAACCCGTGCGGCGCGCCCGGATAGGTGACGATCTCGTGTTCGACGCCCGCGTCCGTGAGCGCCGCGCCGAACGCGGCGACCATGTCGGCGGGGATGCCCTCGTCCCCTCCCCCGAACATCGCGAGGATGGGCGCCTCCAGCTCGGGCGCCAACTGCGTGGGTCCCGCCGCCCCGAAGAGCACGCCGGGATATCCGTACAGTCCGATCGCTCCGGCCAGGCCGAACCGGGGTAGGGCCGACGTGAACGCCATCCGGCCGCCGAAACAGAAGCCGAGCGAGACCACCGCCGCGCAGCCCTCCCGCCTCAGCCGGTCCGCCCCGGCGGCGATGTCGGCGTACAGGCCGTCTCTCGTGAGCGCGCCGAGATGCTCCATGAAGGGGAACGCGTCGGGGTCGCGCGGTTCGGTGCCCGCCGTCCGGCCGAAGTAGTCGATCGCGAGCGCGTGGTGGCCCTGTTCGGCGAGCCGGACGGTGAGCTGCTCGTAGAAGCCGGACAGCCCGCGGTTGTCGGGCAGCACCAGCACGCCCGTTCCGGACGCCCGACCGGGGCGGGAGAGATACGCCGCGAACTCGGCGCCGTCGGCGGAGGTCAGCGGGAGGCGCGTGGAACCGGCGGTCGTTACGGGCGCTCCGTGGATCGGCGGCACGGCATCGGCGTCATAGCACACAGGCGGATTCCCTTTCGGATCGGAATTACGCCCACAATGCTAATGACGGATAATAGTGAATATGCTTATCATAACAGAGGGAAATAAATTACCGGCCACCGTTCGATAAACATCGCATTTCTGTGTGCGAATTCGCGGGGTCGGCGGGGGCTCCGCGCGGAACCGCCGCTCCAGCGATGCCGACCGACCCCCTCCGCCGGCAGGCGCGGCCCGCGCCCACCGACTCCGGCACCCCTGGTGAACGGGAGAGATTCAGCGCTTACGGCCCAGCCCGCAGTAGCCGGTCTTGGCCAGGTCCTCGTCCATGAACATGGGCAGGTCCTCGGGGGTGGTCAGATCCCATGGGGCGATCAGCTCGAAGTCACCGAAGAAGGCGGCGACCTCGTCCCGCGAGCGCGGCCGGAACGGGGAGTTGGCCTGCTCGTAGAGCTTGGTGATCCGGGCCATCGTCTCCGGCTTGGCGTCGCTCCCCGCGTGCGCGACCGCCAGGTAGCTGCCCGGCGCGAGCGCCGCGCGGTACTCCGCGACGAACTCGTGCGGCCGGTCCTCGTCGGGGACGAGGTGCAGCAGGAACATCATCAGCACGCCGACCGGCTGATCGAAGTCGATCACCGCGCGCACCTCGGGGTGGTCGAGGACGCTCTTCGGGTCGCGCACGTCCGCGTGCACCATGGCCACACGCTCCGGCTCGGCGAGCAGGGCGCGGCCGTGCGCGCAGACGACCTCGTCGTGGTCCACATAGACCACGCGGGCGTCCGGCGCGACCCGCGTGGCGATCTCGTGGACGTTCTCCCGGGTCGGCATGCCGGATCCGAGGTCGAGGAACTGCCTGATCCCCTGCCCCGCGAGATGCTCGACGATCTCCCGGATCGCCTCGCGGCTCTGGAGCGCGATCTCCCGCATCTGGGGGAAGATCCCCAGCACGAGATCGCCCATCTCCCTGTCGACGGCGAAGTTGTCCTTGCCGCCCAGGTAGTAGTCGTACATGCGGGCGGCGTTGGGGATCTGCGGGTTCACACCGGCCGGGGCAATGGGGTCAGACACGATCACTCCTCAGGTTTTGGGAATGATCGTAAGGGGTATCGCTGGCGAACTATCCACTTTTGTGTGGCTTGCGCCGCCCCCGTGGAGACGCAAGCCGCACCGGTGTCATTCGTCCTCGATGACCCTCTGCGCCCCCGCGTACCAGCCGGCCACCATCTGGGCGGCGACCACGGCGAACAACAGCACGAACGGCATCGTCCAGCCGCCGCTGACCTCGTACAGCACGCCCACGGCGAGCGGGCCGGCGCCGGCGATCAGGTAACCGGCGCTCTGCCCGAAGGCGGACAGCGCCGCCGTGGCCTCGGCCGTACGGGCGCGCAGCGCGAGCATCGCCAGCGCGAGCGGGAAGGAGCCCATGCCGATGCCCACGACGATCGTCCACGCCCAGAGCGCGTGCCCGGTCAGGAGCCCGGCGAACCCGATCACGTACGCGGCGCCGAACCCGATGACCAGCAACCGCTGGTCGGCCATCCGGGCGGCGAGCGCCGGGACGAGCATCGAGATCGGGATGCCCAGACCGGTGAACACCGCGAGGATCGTTCCCGCCTGCCCCGACGTGTACCCGTTGTCCTGCAGCAGCTGGGGAAGCCAGCCGAACATGACGTACGCGATGAGGGACTGGGTGCCGAAGTACGCGGCGATCGCCCAGGCCAGCCTGCTGCGCGCCAGCTCGCCGAGTCCCGTCCCGCGTACCCGGTGCCGCTCCGGCTCACTGCGCGCGAGCGCAAGCCACGGAATGGCGGACACGGCGGCCAGAGCCGCCCACACACCGAGTGCCACGTGCCAGTTGCCTCCCGCGGCCCGCTGGATGGGCACGGTCGCGGCGGCGGCGAGCATGGTCCCGACGGCCATGGCCGTCGAGTAGACAGTGGTCATCATCCCGGCCCGCGCGGGGAAGTGGCGCTTGATCAGCGTCGGGATCAGCACGTTGCCGATCGCGCCGCCGGACAGCGCCACCACGCTGGCCGCGAGAAACACGCCCGAACTCTGCACCGCGGAGCGCAGCAACAGCCCCGCCCCGAGCAGAACGAGCGCGGTCAGGAGCAGTCGGTGCTCGCCCACCCGGTGGGAGAGCGCCGGGGTCATCGCCCCGAAGAGGGCGAAACAGAGCACCGGCAGCGTGGTGAGCAGCCCGCTCGCCACGCCCGACATGCCGAGGCCCGCGCTCACCTGGTCGAGCACGGGGCCCACGCTGGTCACGGCGGTCCGCAGATTGAGCGCCGCGAGAACGATACCGAGCCCGACGAGCCAGGCGACCGATCCCGATCTGCCCCTGCGTACGACGACGGCGGTCATGCCGGTGACAACCCTCTTTCAGTGTCGATTCATCCTATGATTCGACAACCATACCAGAGGGCGTGTTCCCGACATGAACCGCGAACACTGCTGTAACACCCGTACGGGCACTCCGGCGTGCCGGGGCGCGCAGGTCAGGTACGCGGCAGGCGCGTTCCCGGGCCGCCGACCGGCGGAACCGGTCCGGGACCGGGCGCGGGGAGCGGGGACTGGGGCGGGTACTGCGGGTTCACCGGCTGGGGCGGCATCGGCTCGCCGATGTCGTATCCGGTGCCGGATCCGCCCTCCTGATGGGGGGCCGGGATGTCACCGCGCCAGCCACCGCTCTCGGTGCCGCGCGACTCGATGAAGGTCTTGAACCGCTCCAGGTCGCCCTTGACCCTTCTGTGTACGATCTGCAGCACGTCGGCCGCGGTCTCGGCCACGCCCTCGGGGTCGTACGCCAGCTGGAGCGTGACACGCGAGTGATCGTCGTCGAGGCGGTGGAACGTCACCACCCCGGACTGGTGCGGCCGGTCCAGCGAGCGCCAGGCCACCCGCTCGTCCGGATGCTGCTCGGTGATCTCCGCGTCGAACTCGCGCCGGATGCCGCCGATCTCGACGACCCAGTACGTCCGGGTGTCGGTGACCTGCTTGACGGAGTCCACGCCTTCCATGAACTCGGGGAAGCTCTCGAACTGGGTCCACTGGTTGTAGGCGGTGCGCACCGGGACGTTCACGTTGACCGAGTGTTCGATCGAGCTCATGCCTCTCCTCCTGTCCTCGTGGGTTCGGAGGATTGCCCTGCCCCGTGTGACCCGCTCTAGTCCGATTCGCCGGTACGGGTCACGACGGCGCGGCGACGCAACCAGAACAACCCGAGGATCGGCAGCACGAGCGGCACGAAGAGGTAGCCGGCGCCGTAGCCCGACCACACCGTCGCATGCGGGAACGCCGCGGAGTCGACGAGGCTGAGCGTGCCGACGATCAGCACGCCCGACAGTTCGACGACGCAGGCCGTCAGGGCGAGCCGCCGCTCCCCGCGGGCCAGGGCCACGGTGAGCAGGATGTACACCACGGCGGCGAACGCCGAGAGCAGGTACGCCAGCGGCGCCTCGCCGAACCGCGTCGCGATCTGCACGGCGGCGCGCGCGGTGGCCGCGAGGGCGAACACGCCGTAGACGGCGACGAGGACCCGGCCCGGCCCCGATGTCACCTGAGCGCTCACGCCGTACCGTTCCAGAGTTGGAGGAGCCGTCCCGTCATGACCGCGACGGTGAACCCGGCGACCGCGATGACGCCGGGGCCCCAGCGGGTGCGCTCCGCCTTGCCCCACCACACGGCGGCGGGCGGGATCACAACGGTCCCGGCGAGATAGCCGACGAAGGTGGCCGTCTCCTGCTCCAGGTCGGACAGCCGCGTCACCGCCAGGCCCGCCTGTACGAGCAGGGCCACCTCGATGAGCGCGAGCCCGGCAAGCAGGACGATGCCCATGGGCCGGTTCCGGATGGCCGTGATCAGACTGATCAGGGCGAGCAGGAGGGCCGCGCCGATCAGCCAGCCGGAATAGGCACCGATCATCGCGCGTCAGGGGTCGGGAGCATGGCCAGTAGGTTACCGCCACCACCGGCCGCCCCGGATTTCGCCTCCGGCGGTGGTCTGTCGCGCGGCCTGGGCCGCGAAAGATGGGTGGAGCTATGGGGATTCGAACCCCAGACCCCCTCCATGCCATGGAGGTGCGCTACCAGCTGCGCTATAGCCCCTGGTCACCGCTTCGAGTCTTCTCGACGCGGCGCCCGAGGAGCATATAGCGACCATTTGCCGTTTACCTAATCGACACCTGGAGGGAACCGCACGCGTCAGCGGTCGGTTTCCGCTTCCGGCCTGTCGTCGCTGCTCACGGGCTCGGGAAGCGTTCCCGCGTTGTGCTCGAGCAGCCGCCAACCTCGACGGCCCTCCTCCAGGACGGACCACGAGCAGTTGCCGAGCCCGCCCAGGGCGGACCACAGCTCCTCGGGCAGGCCGAGGAGGCGGGCGATGCCGAGCCGGAGCGCCGCGCCGTGGGAGGCGACGACCAGCAGGCCGTCGTCCGGAAGGCGGGCGACCCAGCGCCGGATCGCCTCCGAGACGCGGTCGGCGACGTCGGCCACCACCTCACCGCCCGGGGCCTCCCACGCCTCGAACTCGGCCGGCCAGCCCGCCTTGATCTCCTCGCGGGTCAGCCCCTCCCAGGCGCCGCCGCCGCGTTCGCGCAGCTCCTTGTCCACCTGCACGCCGAGGCCGGTGAGCCTGCCGAGGGCGGCTCCGGTGTCGTAGGCGCGTTGCAGGTCGGAGGAGACGATCGCCGTGGGCTTCAGCGCGGCCAGCAGGGACGCCGCCCGGGCCGCCTGGGCCACCCCGGTCCTGTCCAGCGGGATGTCGCTGTGGCCCTGAAAGCGTTGTTCGACGTTCCATTTCGTCTGGCCGTGGCGCAGACAGACCACCCGCCGGATCACGCGGGCCTCCCCGCCGCCGGTTTGAGGCGTTCGGTCACCGGGCCGCCCCGCCGGCCCGCTGCGCGGCCACCTTGGTGACGCTCTCCGGAAGCTCGATCGAGGGGCAGTCCTTCCAGAGCCGCTCCAGGGCGTAGAAGGTGCGCTCCTCTTCGTGCTGGACGTGAACGACGATGTCGATGTAGTCGAGGAGCACCCAGCGCCCCTCACGCTCGCCCTCGCGGCGGACCGGCTTGGCGTCGGCCTCGATGCGGAGCCTGTCCTCGATCTCGTCCACGATCGCGCGGACCTGACGGTCGTTGGAGGCGGAGCAGAGCAGGAAGGCGTCGGTGATGACGAGCTGCTCGCTCACGTCATAGGCGATGATGTCGTCGGCCAGCTTCTCCGCGGCGGCCTCGGCGGCCACGCTCACGAGCTGAAGCGATCTCTCAGATGCGGTCACGATGTGGTTCTGTCCTCCATTGCCGGGCACGCGTTCCGATCGGCTCCTCCAAGGGTGCCCACCGGACGGCGGGTGATTCAATCCCGTTTTCGCGCCCGACCCTATCCGGACGCACTCCCGCCGTATCAACGTACGCCACCGGGCTACCGATTCCACCCCTCGATCCTCGTCCGGGGCCCCGCGCCCGTCAGCCGCCCGCCGGGCCCCTGAGCAGCGCCTCGACGCCCGTCAGGTCACCCCTCCGCGTCGCGGTAGAGGCCCCGCTTGTTGATGTACTGGACGATCCCGTCGGGTACGAGGTACCAGATGGGCTCCCCCGCGGCGACCCGCTCACGGCATTCCGTCGAGGAGATCGACAGCGCCGGGATCTCGATCAGACTCACCCTGCCTTCGGGGAGGCCGGGGTCGAGCAGCGCGTGCCCCGGACGGTCACAACCGACGAAGTGGGCGATCGTGAACAGCTCGTCCACGTCCCGCCAGCTCAGGATCTGCGCGAGTGCGTCGGCGCCGGTGATGAAGTACAGCTCCACATCCGGTCCGTATATGGACGCGATATCGCGCAACGTGTCGATCGTGTACGTCGGCCCCGGACGGTCGATGTCGACCCGGCTTACTGAGAAACGGGGATTCGACGCCGTCGCGATCACCGTCATCAGGTAGCGGTCCTCGGCGGCGGTGACCGTCTTGTCGGCCTTCTGCCACGGTTGCCCGGTGGGTACGAACACCACCTCATCAAGCCGGAAGTGGTGCGCCACCTCGCTCGCGGCCACGAGGTGACCATGATGGATCGGGTCGAACGTCCCTCCCATGATGCCCAGCCGTCTGGTCGCCGCCCCGTTTCTCATGAAACGGACCCTAGCCTGCAAGTCGTACTAGACCGGAACTACCCCTCTAAATCACTCTCCCGCGCGCGGCCCGTTCCACCGACATAGCATGCGGAGCATGACCACTCCCGATCGCAATCGCGTGCAGCTGCCCGGCATCAGCTCCCGCGCCTACGAACACCCCGCCGACCGTTCCGCGCTCGTCGCGATGCGTTCGCTCAGCGGATTCGACTCGGTGCTCAAGCGCATGTCCGGCCTGTTCAGCGAGCGCCGCCTGCGCCTGATGTTCCTGGCCTCCGCGGTGCGCACGACGGACACGCAGTTCCG
Organism: Microtetraspora glauca; assembly: GCF_040656155.1. Lineage (NCBI taxonomy): Bacteria > Bacillati > Actinomycetota > Actinomycetes > Streptosporangiales > Streptosporangiaceae > Microtetraspora > Microtetraspora glauca. The sequence continues at coordinate 25,354 of NZ_JBFALK010000002.1, read as the reverse complement.
CGCGCTCCACGACATGGGCCGCGACAGCGCGTACATCCTCGACCTGCACCGGATCCCCGAGATCTACGTGCAGCAGGATCCTCAGGTGTCCGCCATGGCCATCGGCTTCGACGAGCCGTTCATCGTGGTCTCGACCGGCCTGCTCGACCTGATGGACGAGGAGGAGCTCCGCTTCGTCATCGGGCACGAGACCTCCCACATCCTGTCGGGCCACGCCGTCTACGGCACGATGCTGGCGATCCTCACCCGCCTGGCCACCCGGGTGGCCTGGATCCCGCTCGGTTACATCGGCCTGCGGGTCATCGTGGCCGCCCTGGAGGAGTGGCAGCGCAAGGCCGAGATGTCGGCCGACGGCGGCGGCCTGCTCGCCGGGCAGGACCCCGACGCCGCGCTGCGCGCCCTGATGAAGCTGGCCGGAGGCTCCCGCCTGCACGAGATGAACATCGAGGCGTTCCTCGACCAGGCCCGCGAGTACGACACCGGCGGCGACGTCCGCGACGGCCTGCTCAAGGTCCTCAACCTGATCGGCACGACCCACCCGTTCGCGGTCACCCGGGTCGCCGAACTCGACCGCTGGCGCCGCACCGGCGAGTACGAGAACATCCTGGCCGGGAACTACCCACGCCGCGAGGACGACGCCAACGCCAAGATCACTGAAGAGGTCAAGGCCGCCGCCAACTCCTACCGCGAGTCGTGGTCCCAGTCCCAGGACCCCTTCATCGGCGTCCTGCGCGACGTCGCCGAGGGCGCGGTCAACGCCGGTGAGCGCATCTTCAACAAGTTCGCCCGCAGGGAGAACTAGGAGCCGGGTCCGGGGGGCGCCCCCCGGACGGCACGGCGACACAGTCGCCGACGGATCCATCCCGTCCGGAGTTCGGACGGATACCTAGACGAAGAACGCCACCGCTCGCACGGCAGCCGCGCACAACGCGACGAAGCCGCCGAGCACGGCGAGCGCCCGCAAGCCCTCTCTCCGCAGTTCGGGCACCCGAGCGCCGACGCGCTCGACCTCACGGCCGATGATCCCGCCGGTGACGACGCCGAAGGCGATCCCCGCGACCGTCACGGGCACCGCCTGGGTCCACCACTCGGGTTCCAGGCGTGCTCCGGCCGTGAGCCAGAGCGCGGCGAAGGCCGCTGCCGCGGCGGGCAGCCCGGGCCAGGCCACGGCCGAGACGAGCGAGCCCGCCAGGGTCAGGGGAAAGGTCAGCACCCGCAGGAGGCCCCGCACCCGGGGCGACTCCCGCTTGCGCACCAGCCAGTGACCGCTCCACAGAGCCCTGGTGAGGACCGCGAGCGTCCCTGTGATCGCGAACGTGGCGAGAGGGAACACGAGCGACACCACCACGCACGGGACCGCGAGCAGCGCGAGCACCAAAAGCGCGGCGCTGCCGGTGGGAAGGCCCGGCGCGGTGTCCGCCGCGGCCTTGTCCGCACTCCTGTCCCGGATCCTGGCCCTGCTCCCGTCGTGCGTCTCCTCCGGCTCTTCAGGCGCGGCACGGCGTCGCCCACCGCTCGTGAACGCCGGTTCGGCGGAGGCGCGGGCGAGCCGGGCCAGCCGGTCGGCCAGCACGGCGGCCGTGGGACGCCTGCTCGGGTCGCGATGCAAGGCCGCCCGGATCAGCGGCAGCAGCGCGGCGGGCACTCCGGCCAGGTCCGCCTGGCCGTGCAGGATCGCGTACATCTGGGACTCCACGGTCCCCCTGCCGAAGGTGGGCCGTCCGGTGGCGGCGAACGCCACCGTCGCCGCCCAGGCGTGCACGTCGGCCGGTTGTCCCACGGTCTCGTCGGCGAAAAGCTCGGGCGCCGCGTAACCGGGAGTGCCGAGGAAGGTCCCCGTCATGGTCAGCCTGGTCGCGTCGAGGACCTGGGCGATCCCGAAGTCGATCAGCACCGGCCCGTCCACGCCCATCAGGACGTTCGCCGGTTTGAGGTCGCGATGCACGACACCGGCGGCATGCGTGATCGCCAAAGCGGTCGCGAGCCCCTGGGCGAGCGAGATCAGGTCGCACTCGGCGAGCGGCCCCGCCCGGCGCACCGCGTCGAGCAGGGTTTCGCCCTCGATGTGCTCCATCACGAGATAGGGCCGGTCGCCCGACAGGTCGGCGTCCAGGACCTGCGCGACGTACGGACTCTCCACCCTCCGCAGGGCCCGTACCTCACGCTCAAGGCGTAATCGGGCGTCAGGATCGTCGCCGAGCGGGTCGCGGAGCATCTTCACGGCGACCTGCTCGCCCCGGCGGTTGGCCGCGAGGTAGACCTCGCCCATGCCGCCCCGGCCCAGCCGCTCCAGCAGCGCGTACGGGCCGACCCGCCCCAGACGTCCACCCATAGGAGGGACAACCATAGTGGCCTCCGGGGACAAATCCGGGGAGGCACGCCGGGCGGATATCAGGCCGAGACGGGGACGGCCCCCTCCCTCCGCCGGCGCTCGGCGAGCAGATGATCGAGGCTCAGCCAGCCCGGTCCCGCGACCGCGATGACCAGAGCCAGCGCACCCAGCGCGAGCACCAGTTCGAGGCCGCCGTCACCGGGCCCGTGCGGCACGTGGACGTACAGGAACGCCCCCGCGGCCACCATGCTCACGGCGACTCCCGCGACGGACGTGAGCAGCCCCAGGATGAGCAGTGAGCCACCGCCGAGTTCGGCGAGGATGGCGAACATCGCCGAGACGCTCGGCATCGGAATGCCCGCCGTGGCGAACTGCTCGGACGTGGCGTCGACGCCGTTGCTGTACTTCTCCCAGCCGTGTGTGACGAAGATGACCCCGAGCACCGACCTGCCGATCAACGCGACGACGGCGTAGAGCACCCGCTTCATCACGAGTCCTTCAGCAGGAGCTCCAGCTCCGTCTCGGGCTCCGCGTTCAGCCTTCGGGGCCCGGTGCGCCGCCAGTTGACGTGCCCACGGCTCTCCAGCCACAGCATGAGCCGGTCGGCGGCGACGACCACGCCGACGGCCATGCAAAGGGCGACCACAATCTCCATGCGCACAGCCAAGCCCCACCGCGTCGCCTCCCCTAGTGACACGCTGGATACTTTGCGCAACATTGGCCCCGGTGAAGGCAACCACAAGTCATTCTCAAGCGCCCTAGACAATCCTTGGGGGTAGTCCGTCGCACCGGGGGAACGCGTGCGGCGGCAATCGGGAGAACACAACCAAGAAAGCGGTGGTTCACCTCAATGGACACCGATCGCACGACCGGGCGGGGCACCGGACAGGTCACCGTCGTGATAGCCGACGAGCATCCCCTGTACCTCGAGGGGATCCGGTCCGCACTCCACGACTGCACGGACATCACCGTCACGGGGACCGCCTCGGAGCCCATCGACGCGATGCGGCTCGCCGCACGGCTCCGCCCCCGCGTCGCCCTCATCGACGTCGCCATGCCAGAGGTCGTCGACTACCTGACCCGCAGATGTCCCGCCGTACGGGTCCTCACGCTGGGCACAGGAGACGACGGGAGGAACCTGCTCACCGCCCTCAGGGCCGGGACCTACGGGCACCTGCTCAAGGGCTCCGAACCCGGCGAGGTCGCGGCGGCGCTCCGCTCCGTCGCGCTGGGACAGATGGTGTTCGGCCGGGGCGTCGGGACGCGGCTGCTGGCCCACCTCAGCGCCCCCGTGATGCGTATGCCGTTCCCCGGGCTGACCCAGCGCGAACGCGAGGTGCTCGAATACCTGGCCGACGGCCGTTCCAACGCCGAGATCGCAAGAGAGCTGTGCCTGGCCCCCAAGACCGTGCGCAACCACGTCAGCAACGTGCTCAACAAGCTGGAGGCACCCACCCGCGTGGACGCCGCGCTGCGGGCCAGGGACGCGGGCCTCGGCTCACGCCTCCTCCTCACCCACGTCTGACCCGGAACGCGTCCGCTCCGGACCCCGTCCGGGTCCGGAGCGGCTCCGGTCGGCGGCTACCCTCGGACGTGCCCGTCGCCGGTGTAGATCCACTTGGTGGACGTGAGCTCGGGCAGGCCCATCGGGCCGCGAGCGTGCAGCTTCTGCGTCGAGATGCCGATCTCGGCGCCGAACCCGAACTCTCCGCCGTCGGTGAACCGGGTGGAGGCGTTGACCGCGACCGCGGCCGAGTCCACGGTCGCCACGAACCTGCGCGCCGCCCGCTGCGATCGGGTGACGATCGCGTCGGTGTGGCCCGAGCCGTACGTCCTGATGTGCCGGACGGCGTCATCGAGCGAGTCGACGACGGCCGCGGCGATGTCCAGCGAGAGGTACTCGGCGAAGAAGTCCTCCTCGGTGGCCGCCACGACGTCGGCGCCGTGCGCGCGCACCCGCTCGTCGCCGTGGACGGTCACGCCCGCGTCCTTGAGCGCCGTGAGGGCCCGCGGCAGGAACTCCCCGGCGATGTCGGCGTGCACGAGGAGCGTCTCGGCCGCGTTGCACACCGAAGGCCGCTGCGCCTTCGCGTTGATCAGGATCGAGAGCGCCGTCTCGATGTCGGCGTCGGCGTCCACGTACACGTGGCAGTTGCCCACGCCGGTCTCGATGACGGGCACAGTGGACTCCTCCACCACACTGTTGATCAGTGACGCGCCACCGCGCGGGATCAGCACGTCCACCAGGCCGCGGGCCCTCATCAGCTGCTTGGCCGACTCCCGCGTCTGCCCCGGGACGAGCTGCACCGCCGCGGCGGGCACCTCCGTCGCCGCCAGCGCATCCTGCATGATCCGCACGAGGACGGTGTTCGAGGAGTACGCGCTGGAGGAGCCGCGCAGCAGCACGGCGTTGCCGCTCTTGAGGCACAGCGCCGCCGCGTCCACGGTCACGTTGGGCCGGCCCTCGTAGATGATGCCGATGACCCCGAGCGGCACCCGCACCTGGCGCAGCTCCAGCCCGTTGGGCAGCGTGCTGCCCCGCACCACCTCGCCGACGGGATCGGGCAGCTCGGCCACCTCGCGCACGGCAGCCGCGATCTTCTCGATCCGGCCGGTGTCGAGCCGTAGGCGGTCGATCATCGCCTCGGACACGCCGCCCGCGCGGGCCTTCTCCACGTCGGCGGCGTTCGCCTCGACGATCTCGGCCGAACGGGCCACCAGGGCGTCCGCGACGGCGCGGAGCGCGAGGTCCTTCGGCGCGCGCGGCAGCGGGGCCAGCACGGTGGCGGCGTCCTTCGCCGCGCGGGCGACCTTCAGGAAGTCTTCTACCTCAGACATGCTCCGCACTCCAGAACTAGTGGTGGTGCCCCAGTATGACGATGTCGTCCCGGTGGATCAGCTCGCGCTCGTATTCCGGACCGAGCACCCTGGCCAGCTCCCGGGTGGAGCGGCCGAGCAGCTCGGGGATCTCGCTCGCGTCGTAGTTGACCAGCCCGCGGGCCACGACGACGCCGGCCGGACCGCAGAGGTCCACCGGGTCGCCCGCGGAGAAGTCGCCCTCGACCTTGACGACACCCGCGGGAAGCAGGGACTTGCGCCGCCCGACGACCGCCTCGACCGCGCCTTCGTCGAGGTGGAGCCGCCCCTGGCCGGTGGCGGCGTGGGCCAGCCAGAGCAGCCGCGTGCCGGGATGGCGGCCCACCGGATGGAAATAGGTGCCGACGTCGTCACCGGCCAGCGCGTGCGCGGCGTGCGCGGCCGCGGTGAGGACGACGGGGACCCCGGCGCCGGTGGCGATGCGGGCGGCCTGCACCTTCGTGACCATGCCGCCGGTGCCGACCCGGCCGGACGTGCCCAGCTCGACGCCCTCCAGGTCCTCGGGCCCGCGGACCTCGGTGATCCGCCGGGCTCCGTCCCTGCGCGGGTCGCCGTCGTACAGGGCGTCCACGTCGGAGAGCAGGACCATCGCGTCCGCGTACGTGACGTGGGCGACCAGCGCGGCGAGCCGGTCGTTGTCACCGAACCGGATCTCGTCGGTCGCCACGGTGTCGTTCTCGTTGACCACGGGGACGATGCCGAGCTCAAGCAGCCGCGCCAGCGTGCGCCGCGCGTTGCGGTAATGGGACCTGCGCATCATGTCGTCCGCGGTCAGCAGCACCTGGCCGACCCGCAGACCGTACCTCGCGAAGGACGAGGTGTAACGGGCGACGAGCACGCCCTGGCCGACGGAGGCCGCCGCCTGCTGGGTGGCCAGGTCCTTGGGACGGCTCCTGAGCCCGAGCGGGCCGAGTCCCGCCGCGATCGCGCCGGAGGAGACCAGCACGATCTGCCCGCCCGCCAGCCGGCGCGCGGCCAGCACGTCGACCAGCGCGTCCACCCGGTCCACGTCGATGGTGCCCTGTGGGGTCGTCAGCGACGACGACCCCACCTTGACGACCAGCCGCGCGGCCGTACCGACCTGCTCCCTGCTCATCCGCCCATCCCCTCTCAGGCGAGCCTGCTGTCCGTACCGCGGGGCCCGGCCATCCGGGTCTGCGTGCCCTGGGACGGCTGCCAGTCGAAGACGTATCCGCCCTCCATCGGACCGATGACCACCTCGGCGCCGACCTGGGCGCCCGCCTCGACCAGCGCCTCCTCGACGCCGAGCCGTTCCAGCCGGTCGGCGAGGTAGCCGACGGCCTCGTCGTTGGTGAAATCGGTCTGGCGGATCCAGCGCTCGGGCTTCTCGCCCGTGACCTGGAAGGTGTTCTCGTCCACCCGCTTGACCGCGAACCCGGTCTCGCCGAGCTGGCGCGGCCGGATGACCAGGCGCGTCGGCTCCTCGACCGGAGCCTCCGCCCGCGCCCGGGCCACCATCTCCCCCATCGCGTACGACAGGGGCGTCAGGCCCTCGTGCGAGGCGGCGGAGATCTCGAAGACCCGCAGGCCGCGCTCCTCCAGCATGGGCCTGACGATGTCGGCGAGGTCCCGCCCGTCGGGCACGTCCACCTTGTTCAGCACGACCATCCGCGGCCGGTCCTGGAGCGAGCCGTACGCCTCGAGCTCGGCCTCGATCACGTCGAAGTCGCTGAGGGGATCACGGCCCGGGTCGAGGGTGGCGCAGTCGAGGACGTGCACGATGGTCGAGCAACGCTCGACGTGCCGCAGGAACTCATGGCCGAGTCCCTTGCCCTCCGACGCTCCGGGGATCAGTCCGGGCACGTCGGCGACCGTGAACACGGTCTCCCCCGCGGTCACCACGCCGAGATTGGGGATCAGGGTGGTGAACGGATAGTCGGCGATCTTCGGCCGGGCGGCCGACAGCGCCGCGACGAGAGAGGACTTGCCGGCGTTCGGGAACCCGACCAGCGCCACGTCGGCGACGGTCTTGAGCTCCAGCATGATCTCGGCTTCGTCACCGGGCTCGCCGAGCAGCGCGAAGCCGGGGGCCTTGCGCCTGGCGTTGGCCAGCGCGGCGTTGCCCAGCCCGCCGAAACCGCCCTGGGCCGCGACGTACCGGGTGCCCGCCCCGACGAGGTCCACCAGCACCTCGCCGGTCCTGGCGTCCTTCACGACGGTGCCGTTCGGGACCGGCAGCACGACCGTCTCGCCGGTCGCGCCGTCACGGTTGGACCCCATGCCCTGCTTGCCGTTGGCCGCCCGGCGGTGCGGGCGGTGGTGGTACTCCAGCAAGGTGGCCGTGTTGGGATCCACCTCCAGGATCACGTCACCGCCCCGGCCGCCGTTCCCGCCATCGGGGCCGCCGAGCGGTTTGAACTTCTCCCGGTGGATGGAAGCGCAGCCGTGACCGCCATCACCCGCCTTGATGTGGAGGATGACGTTATCGACGAAATCAGCCATTGCTTCCCCTCATGGGAGGGGTCGGCGCGCTTTCACCGCTGTGCCCCTCAGAAAAAGAGATGAGGCGGACCGAGAATTCGATCCGCCTCATCTACAACCGTTTGCCGAGCGGATTCACTCCGCGATCGGGACGATGCTCACCGCGCGCCGGCCCCGCTTGGTGCCGAACTGCACGTGGCCCGCCGCGAGGGCGAACAGCGTGTCGTCGCCACCACGGCCGACGTTGTCACCCGGGTGGAAGTGCGTGCCGCGCTGGCGAACGATGATCTCGCCGGCGTTGACAAGCTGACCACCGAAGCGCTTCACGCCCAGACGCTGAGCGTTCGAGTCGCGGCCGTTCCGGGTGGACGAGGCGCCCTTCTTGTGTGCCATGATTCACTCCCTTTCGGGGGACATCCCCCGGGAAATACTTACTGTCCGGGGTTGATGCCGGTCACCTTGACCTGGGTGTACCGCTGGCGGTGGCCCTGGCGCTTCTTGTAACCGCTCTTGTTCTTGTACTTCAGAATGCGAATCTTGGGGCCCTTGGTCTCACCGAGAATCTCGGCCGTCACCTGGAACCTGCCAAGCGTGGCAGCGTCGGTGGTGACATCGCCGTCGTTGACGACGAGCACCGCCGGCAGCGACACCGAGGAGCCAACCTCGCCGGCGACCTTGTCCACCTCGAGGACGTCCCCGACGGAGACCTTCTGCTGCCTGCCGCCGCAACGAACGATCGCGTACACCGCGGAACCCTTCTTCTGGCTAAATGCTTAGATGCTGCGCCCCGCATCCAGCTGCTGTCGATAACACGACCGGCGAACCGGGTAGGCGCGCGAAGCCAGGCGCGCCACCGGGCGCACCGGTTGACTAGGGTACCGGATTACCGGTACCCAGGTCGAACCGGGCGGAACACCGGGAAAGACGAAGTCCTATTCTGCCGTCTTCCTGCGGGAACGGCGACGTCCCCGAGGCTGACCGGCGAGAGCGTCGTCTCCGGCGTGAAGAGCGTCGGTGACGCTGTCACGGCCGTTGACGGACGCGGCGACGGCCGTGCCCTCACTGGTGGAGAGCTTCTCGGCCACGGCCTTCTCGATGGCCATCTTGCCCTGCGTGCCCCTCGGCTCGGGCTTCGCCTCGACCGGTTCGGACGAGATGATGACGCCACGGCCGTGACAGCAGTCACAGGGTGTCGAGAACGCCTCAAGCAGGCCTTGTCCGACCCGCTTGCGGGTCATCTGGACCAGGCCCAGAGAGGTGACCTCCGCCACCTGGTGCTTGGTCCGGTCCCGGGCCAAGCACTCGAGCAGCCGCCGGAGCACCAGGTCGCGGTTGCTCTCCAGCACCATGTCGATGAAGTCGATCACGATGATGCCACCGACGTCCCGCAGCCTGAGCTGGCGGACGATCTCCTCGGCCGCCTCCAGGTTGTTCCGGGTGACGGTCTCCTCGAGGTTGCCGCCCTGGCCGGTGAACTTACCGGTGTTGACGTCGACGACGGTCATCGCCTCGGTCCGGTCGATCACCAGGGAGCCGCCCGAGGGCAGCCACACCTTACGCTCCATCGCCTTGGCGATCTGCTCGTCCACGCGGTAGCTGGCGAAGACGTCGCCCGACTCCTCCCACTTGGAGAGGCGGTCGGCCAGGTGCGGGGCGACGTACTGGACGTACTCGTCCACGGTCTCCCACGCGTCCTCACCCTCGACGACCAGCGAGGCGAAGTCCTCGTTGAACACGTCCCGGACCACCCGGACGGTGAGGTCGGGCTCGGCGGAGAGCAGTTCCGGCGGGCTGGCCGACTTGGCCTTGCCCTGGATGTTCTCCCACTGCGCCGACAGCCGGGCCACGTCGCGGCTGAGCTCCTCCTCGGAGGCACCCTCGGCCGCCGTGCGCACGATCACACCGGCGTTCTCCGGCATCACCTTGCGCAGGATCTGCTTGAGCCGCGTCCGTTCCTTGTCGGGCAGCTTGCGGGAGATGCCCGTCATCGAGCCGTCCGGCACGTAGACGAGGTACCGGCCGGGCAGGCTGATCTGGGAGGTCAGCCGTGCGCCCTTGTGCCCGATCGGGTCCTTGGTGACCTGGACGAGCACGGACTGGCCGGACTTCAGCGCCGCTTCGATCCGCTTGGGCTGGCCTTCCAGCCCGGCGGTGTCGAAGTTGACCTCACCGGCGTACAGCACGGCGTTGCGGCCCTTGCCGATGTCGACGAACGCCGCCTCCATGGAGGGCAGCACGTTCTGGACCTTGCCGAGGTAGACGTTGCCGACGTAGGACTGGCTCGCCTCCCGGTCGACGTAGTGCTCGACGAGGATGCCGTCCTCCAGGACCGCGATCTGCGTGCGGCCGCCGTGACGGCGCACCACCATGACCCGCTCGACCGACTCCCGCCGGGCCAGGAACTCCGACTCGGTGATGATCGGCGGGCGGCGGCGGCCCAGCTCGCGTCCCTCGCGGCGGCGCTGCTTCTTGGCCTCCAGGCGGGTCGAGCCGCGTACGCCCTGGACCTCGTCCACGGACGTGGCGCGGGTCGCCCGGGGCGCCCTGATGCGCACCACGGTGTTGGGCGGGTCGTCGACCGTGAGCTCGGCCTCCTCTGTGCCACGGCGGCGACGGCGGCGACGGCGGCGCGACCCGGCCTGATCGCCGTCAGCCTCGTCCTCACCGGTCTCACCGCGCTCCTCGCCCTCCGGCTCCTCCGCGGCCTCGATCTCCGCCTCGTCGCCGTCCTCGGAGTCGCGGGTCTTGACGCCGCGGCCGCGGCCGCCCCGGCGCCGCCGACGGCGCCGGCCGCCCGCCTCGCCGTCGTCCTCGCCGTGCTCGGCGCTCTCGTCGGTGTCCGCGCTCTCGGCCTGCTCCTCCGCCTCCTCGGCGGGTGCGGCCGGCTGCGGCCGGACCACCGGGACGGAGAACGGGTCGGGGGCCTGGAACAGCGGCTGGAACACCGCGGCGGGAGCCTGGAACATCAGCGACGGAGGCTCGGACATGCGCTGGGCGTGCAACCCGAACGGGTCGGCCACCACGCTCCGGTCGGGCGCCTCGACATCGGCGTCCTCGTCCTCAGCGGTCTCAGCGGTCTCGGAGCCCTCGGCGGCAGCGATGTCCTCGGTGCCCTCGGCCTCCTCGGCGGGAACCTCGTCGAGCTGCTCCTCATCCGGCAGCGCCAGGGACATCGCGGCGGCCACCTCGGCCTCCGCCGCCGTCATGGCGCTGGATCGTTCCGGTGTCGTCTCCTTGCGCGTACGGCGCCGCCGGGTGGGGGCCGGAACCTCCTCGGCCGCCGTCTCGCCCGCGAGCTCCGCCGGCGCTTCGGCGACCGGCTGCCCGGTCGTGTCCGGGACCGGTTCCTCGGCGGCCTTGCGCGTACGGCTCCGCCGGGCCGGCTTGACCGGACCCGCGTCCTCCGCGGTCTCCTCAGCGGCCTTCGCGGTGGCCTTGCGGCGGGTCGCCCGCTTGGGCTTCGCGTCCTCGGCGGCCGGTGCGGCCTGCGGCTCCGCTTGCGCGGCCTCGGCCGGTGCGGTCTCAGGCTGCGCGGATGCCGGCTCAGCGGCCGGTGCGGTCATCGTGGCCGGGGGGGTGTCCTCGGGCTCCGGCGGCGGCCCGGCGGGCCTGCTCGCCGAACGGCGGCGCACCGGAGTGGTGCCGCCACCGGCTCCGCTCCGCGTCCCCCCTGCCGTCCTGTCAGTCGTCGTCGTATCGCTGCCAAGGCTCACAGCCCCGGCATTGGGCTCGTTGTCGAGCATGCGGGCGCTCTCCCGTCAGCTCCCGGGCACGTCTCCGCGCCGCGCGGGAGCTCTCGTCTCTCGCGGTCCGCCGGGCTCCCTTGCGGTGCCTCGGCGGCAAGTCTTATCGGTCTCCGCCCACCCGATCGAAATCGAACGGATCGGCGGGCTCACCGGTCGCCGCGTCGAGCGGCCCCTGCGCCAGCCTGGTCACCTCGGGGGGTGACAGCGGCGCGAAGCCCGCCACAAGACGCAGTCCCGTGAGTACGTCATCGGGTCGAACCGCAGGTGTCGCGTGCCGAACGACCATGCGAAGTATGACACACGGTCGATCCGGCTCCTGGCCTGCTGCTCTCCCCTCCCCTTCCTGAACGGCCAGAGACAGTACCGCCTCGCGGGCATCGAACCGCCGCAAACCCTTCTTGGTCAGGCGTTCGACCTCCACGCGGTCGGCGGCGACGAATGTCTCGACCGCCTTCGCGGCCACCTCGGGATCCATCCCGGGCAGCCGCAGCTCCCACACCGAACCCTCCAGCCGGTCGGCCAGGCCGCTGTCGCGCGCCTCGACCACGTCGAGCACGTCCAGGCCGGGCGGCAGCGAGGCGTCCAGGTCGGCACGGAGGCGGTGCGGGTCGCACGGCCTGCTCACACCGATCTCGAGGTACTCGGCCTCGCTCGCCACCCCGGTCGGGGCCGCGCCGGCATAAGAGATCTTGGGATGGGGGCTGAACCCCGCGCTGTACGCCACCGGGATGTCGGCTCGCCGTACCGCCCTTTCGACGGCACGGGAGATGTCGCGGTGACTCGTGAAGCGCAGCCGTCCACGCTTGGCGTAGCGCACACGAAGGCGCTGCACCACGGGCGCGGGCGGGGGCCCATCAGGAACGGGTTTCAGTGTTAAGTCGTCCTTCCGGTGTCGGTCCGTCGTCTTTCAGGATAAGCCTCGCGTGGAAGTCCCCTGTCAGATCACGGTGAGGGGCAGCAGCTTCTTGCCGGTCGGGCCGATCTGGATCTCGGTCCCCATGGTCGGGCAGACGCCGCAGTCGTAGCACGGCGTCCAGCGGCAGTCCTCGACCTCGACGTCGCTCACGGCGTCCTGCCAGTCCTGCCAGAGCCACTCCCGGTCGAGACCGGCGTCGAGGTGGTCCCACGGGAGCACCTCGTGCTCCTCACGCTCGCGGGTGGTGTACCAGTCGACGTCCACGGGCTCGTCGGCCAGCGACTTGTCGGCCGCCACCATCCAGCGCTCGTAGGAGAAGTGCTCGCTCCAGCCGTCGAACCGGCCGCCGTCCTCCCAGACGGCCCGGATCACGCGGCCGACACGACGGTCGCCCCTCGAGAGCAGTCCCTCCACGATCGACGGCTTGCCGTCGTGGTAGCGGTAGCCGATGGCCCTGCCGTACGCCTTGTCACCACGCAGCGCGTCGCGCAGCTCCCGCAGGCGGCGGTCGACCGTCTCGTGGTCACACTGGGCGGCCCACTGGAACGGCGTGTGCGGCTTGGGCACGAACCCGCCGATGGACACCGTGCAGCGCACGTCCCTGGAGCCGGTCGCCTCACGGCCCGCCTGGATGACCTTCTTGGCCAGGTCGGCGATGCCGAGGACGTCCACATCCTCCTCCGTCGGGAGGCCGCACATGAAGTACAGCTTCACCTGACGCCACCCCTGGCTGTACGCCGTGGTGACGGTGCGGATGAGGTCCTCCTCGGTGACCATCTTGTTGATCACCTTGCGCATGCGCTCGGAGCCGCCTTCGGGAGCGAAGGTGAGCCCGGAGCGGCGCCCGTTGCGGGAGAACTCGTTCGCCAGGTCGATGTTGAACGCGTCCACGCGCGTGGACGGCAGCGACAGCGACGTGTTGGTGCCCTCGTACCGGTCGGCCAGGCCCTTGGCCACGTCGCCGATCTCCGAATGGTCGGCGCTCGACAGGGACAGCAGTCCGACCTCGTTGAAGCCGGACTCCCGGATGCCGTTCTCGACCATGTCGCCGATCGTGGTGATCGACCGCTCCCGCACCGGACGGGTGATCATCCCGGCCTGGCAGAAGCGGCAGCCGCGGGTGCACCCGCGGAAGATCTCCACACTGAACCGCTCGTGGACGGTCTCGGCCAGCGGGACGAGCGGTTTCTTCGGATAGGGCCACTCGTCGAGGTCCATGACCGTGTGCTTGAAGACACGCGACGGGACACCCGCTCTGTTCGGCACGACGCGCATGATGCGCCCGTCCGGGTGGTACTCGACGTCATAGAACTTCGGGACGTAGACGCCCCCGGTGGAGGCGAGACGCATGAGCAGCTCGTCGCGGCCGCCCGGCTCCCCCTCGCCCTTCCACTCGCGGATGACCTCGGAGATCGCGATCGCGATCTGCTCTCCGTCCCCGAGGACGGCGGCGTCGAGGAAGTCGGCGATGGGCTCGGGGTTGAACGCGGCATGGCCACCGGCCAGCACGATCGGGTCCTCGTCCGTCCGCTCGACCGCGTCCAGCGGGATGCCCGCCAGGTCGAGCGCGGTCAGCAGGTTGGTGTAACCCAGCTCGGTGGAGAAGGACACCCCAAGGACGTCGAAGGCGCGAACCGGGCGGTGCGCGTCGACGGTGAACTGGGGTACGCCTTCGGATCGCATGAGCGCCTCAAGGTCGGGCCAGACCGCGTAGGTGCGCTCGGCCATCGTCTCGGGCAGCTCATTGAGGATCTCGTAGAGGATCTGCACACCCTGGTTGGGCAGGCCGACCTCGTAGGCGTCCGGGTACATCAGCGCCCATCGGACGCTCGCCTCGTCCCAGTCCTTGACCGTCGAGTTGAGCTCACCCCCGACGTACTGGATCGGCTTCTGCACCTTGGGCAGCAGCGGCTCCAGGCGAGGAAACAGTGACTCGACAGACATGGCTCAAGCGTATCCGCTTCAAAAGGCGCTCCAGGTCCGCTCGTCCACAGGCCCGATCCGGCTACGCGCCACCGCCGCCGTAGGGACGATCCCGGATGTATATCGCCTGGAGCAGACCTATGGCGATCATGTTGGCGAACGTGGCCGTACCGCCGTAGGAGACGAAGGGCAGCGGCAGACCGGTGATCGGCATGATCCCGATCGTCATTCCGACGTTGATGAAGGTCTGGAAGGCCAACCAGCACACGACGCCTCCGGCGACCAGGCCGCCGAACCTGTCGTTGCAGAGCCGGGCGATGCGCAGGCTGCGCAGCAGCACGACCCCGAGGAGGACGACCACCGTGGCCGAGCCGAGGAAGCCGAACTCCTCCCCCACCACGGTGAAGATGAAGTCGGTGTGCTGCTCGGGAACGAACCGCCCGGTGGTCTGCCCGCCGTGGAACAGCCCCTTGCCGAAGAACTCCCCCGATCCGACCGCGATCAGCGCCTGCGTGCTGTTGTAGCCGGCCCCCCGCGGATCGCTCGCCGGGTTGATGAACGCGGTGAACCTGGCCACCTGGTACGGCTTCAGCAGTCCCATGGACCACACCGCCATCGCCCCGGCGACGCCGAGTGCCAGGACCACCACGATCCAGCGCTTGCGCACGCCCGCCAGAACCAGCATCCCGCCGGTGATCATGGCGAGGACCATCGTGGTGCCCAGGTCGGGCTGGAGCATCACCAGGATCGTGGCCAGCCCGGCGGCGCCCAGGCAGAACGCCACGCTGATGGCGCGAGGTCGGTCCGTCCGGTCGGCCGGCTTGGCGAGCAACGTCGCCAGTGTCAGCACCAGAGCCGGTTTCGCCAGCTCCGACGGCTGCACGGCGAAGCCGCCACCCAGCAGGATCCACGAATGCGACCCGTTGATGGTCGAGCCGAGCGGCGTGATGACCAGGATCAGCGAGAAGATCGCCACCGCGTACGCGATGGGCGCGGCCGACTTCAGCCACCGGAAGTCGGACATCGCGACCACGATGAACAGAGCCGCGCCGATGAAGAGGTTGAGCACATGCTTCTTGACCATCCCGGTCGGCTCGACCGACGACCAGCTCCGGGTGGACGACCAGACCAGAAGTGTCCCGATCACGGACAGGGCCGCGACGGCGAGCAGCATCAGACCGTCCATCCGCCTGATCGCGGACCCCCGCCCCACCGCGCGCTTCGCGAAGGATCGCTTGCGCACGGCCGCCTGCTGAATCATTGGGCGACCGTCCCGTCCTGCTTGATGACCGGCAGGCGCTCCACGGGATGCCCGGAGGGCAACGCGGCCTCGCGCTGCTTGCCATTCTCGTTCTTGCCCAGGCCGTAGATGCCCTCCCAGATCTTCCTCGCCGCCGGAGCGGCCGACTCCGCTCCGAAACCGCCCTGGGAGACCAGCACCACGACCACGAGCCGCGGGTTCTCGGCGGGAGCGAACGAGGCGAACCAGGAGGTGTCCCGCTTGCCCCACACCTCGGCGGTACCGGTCTTGCCGCCGATCCGCACCTGCTTCATCGGGAAGCCGTTGAACGCGCCGGCCGCGGTGCCGTCCGAGGTCACCTCACTCAGTGCCGCACGGATGTAGTCCCGGGTCTCCTTGTTGATCGGCAGCTTGCCCACGACAGGGACCTTGATCTCCCTGACCAGCGTGCCGTCCGGGCGGAACAGCGCCCGTCCCACCCTGGGGCTGCGGAGCTTGCCGTCTCCGACGAGCGCGGCGTACGCCCTGGCGAGCTGGAGCGGGGTGACGAGCACGTCACCCTGGCCGATGGAGAAGTTGGCCGCCTCGTAGGCGTGGTAGATGTACCCCTCCAGGCAGTTCTCGTTGGCGAGTCGCTTGGAGAAGGCGGCCCGGCCGGCATCCTTGATCTCCGGATAGCCGGTCTTCGCCCGCTTGCACATCTCGTTCTTGGTGGCGTTCCACAGGTCGCGCTTCCACGCGCGGTCGGGGATGAGGCCCGGGGACTCTCCCGGCAGGTCGATGCCCGTCCGCTTGCCGAAGCCATAGGCGCGAGCCATGCTCGGCATCGGCTCCTTGACCTTGGACTTCGGTTTGTTGCCGCCGTCTCGCAGCCACTCCTCGTACCCGGCCCGGTAGAAGACCGTGTCGCACGACTTCACCAGGGCGGTGTGCAGCGAGATGGCGCCCAGGCTCATGCCTCCGGCGTTGGGGAACGCCCGCCCGTTGACGTTGTACGAGCTCGGGCACTGGTAGGTCCCGCGCAGCGGGGAGCCGTCCGCGACCATCGCTGACACCGATGAGATCTTGAAGGTTGATCCCGGCGCGAACTCGCCCTTGATCACCCGCGAGATCAGCGGCTTGCCGGACTTGTTCGACAGCAGGCGCTGGTACTCGTGCTCGGAGATGCCCCCCGTCCATACCGCCGGGTCGTACGTCGGCATGCTCGCCATCGCGACGACACGGCCGGTCTTGACGTCGAGCACCACGCCCGCGGCGCCGTCCGACGCCGGGTTGCTCTTCATCGCCTCGGCGACCGCCTTCTCGACGACGGACTGGACCCGCGCGTCGATGCTGGTGACCAGCGTGTCGCCTGTCGTCGGTGACCGCTGCTGCTCGACGGCGATCTGCTTGCCCATCCGGTCCACCTGGACGCGACGCAGGCCCGACGTGCCCCGCAGCTCGGGGTCGTACACGGCCTCCAGCCCGTCCCGGCCGACCAGGTCGACTCCGGAGAAGCTGGCCTTGAGGCCCTGGCGCTTCTCCAGCTCGTGCTGGGTGACCGGCTGCAGGTAACCGAGCAGCTGGGCCGCCTCGCTCCCGCCCGGGTAGTAACGGCGCGCCTGGATCTCCGCCGTGACCCCCGGGAAGTCCTCCTGCCGCTCCAGGATCTGCAGCGCCTCACGCGTGGTCGCGCGATCGTCCACCGGGATCGGCTGGTACGGCGAGCCCGGCCAGCACGGCCGGGTCACTCCCGGCCCGCAGGCGCGGATCTGCTGCTTGAGCTTGTCCGGTGCCATCTCGAGCACCTTGGCAAGGCGGGTCAGCACGGCCGCGCCGCCGTCGGGCATGCGCTCGAGCGTCGTCCGATCCACGGAGATCACCAGGCTGGTGCGGTTGCGCACGAGCGGCCGGCCGGACGCGTCGAGGATCTGCCCGCGCAGCGCCGGCACGACCACGTCACGGGTGCGGGTCTCGGTGGCGACCGCCACGAACTCCCGCCCGCGCACCATCTGGACCTGCCAGAGGCGCACGACGAGAACCACGATCAAAGACACCACCAGAATCTGAAGAACGATCAATCGCGCACGCATGCGGGTCATGCGGCCCCCTCGCTTATATCCGTCTCCAGCTGGGCATCAGCACGGCCTGTCCCCGCCGCTCGCGGTGGAGTCGCCGTACCGCCCACAACACGACCGGGGCGGCGATCAGATTGCACAGCGCCACCCACGGCCACACGGTTCGCATATAGGCCCAGCCGACGCCGTCGTCCGTGATCAGGGCTCCGACCCCCACCGTGAGAGCCGGGGCGAGGACCGCGCACACCTCCGTGGCGACCAGCGGGGCGTGCGCGGCCAGCTTGCCCGCCACGAATCCGGTGATGCACAGGACCAGGGCGTACTGGCCGAGCACGCCTCCTGCGGGGGGCAGGATGTCGGCGGCGAGGCCCGCGCAGAAGCCGATGATCATGCCGGCGTTCGCGCCCCTGACCGCGGCCAGAGCGATCACGACCAGCAGGACCAGATCGGGGACCACGCGGACCGGCAACCGGTTCAGGACCGTCACCTGCACGACAAGGGCGACGAAGACCAGCAGCCCGGCGACGAGGTTGCGCGCCATGGCGATCAGTCCCTCCCCTCGCTCTGGCGCGGCTCCGCCGCGGGGTCCGGCTCGTTCACCTGTCCGGCCGGGTCCCTCGGCTCAGCCTGGTCGCGCCGCTGAGCCTTCTGCTTCTCCTTGTGCTGGTCCTTCTGCTTGTCCTTGGCCTGGTCCTTCTTGCCGGGAACGGCCTTTCGCGGCTCTTCCGGCAGGACCGAATCGCGCGGATCGCGATCAGGGGCCCGGACGACGACGCCCACCACATCGAGCGCGGTGAAGTCGGCGTACGGCCGGGCGTAGGCGGTCCGGGTCAGCTCGCCCGGCGTCACGTCGACCCGTTCGATCTCCCCGATCGGCACCCCCGGCGCGTACGGCGTGCCGTTCTGGGAGCCGAAGGAGACGATCCGCCGCCCCCTCTTCAGGGGCGCGGTCGAGTCGAGCAGGCGCAACCTGATCAGGTTGCCGCCCCGGCCGTTCTCGCCGAGCCCGCTGACGACGCCGAGCTCGTTCCCGCCCTCCAGGCGGGCACCGGCCAACGATCCGGGATCGGTGAGAAGCACCACGGTCGAGGTGCCCGGCCCGGTGCGAAGCACCCGGCCCACCAGTCCGTCGCCGTTCAGGACGGTCATGTCCCGGCGCACACCGTCCCTGGAGCCGACGTCGATCTCCACGCTGTCCTCGAATCCCGCCGTGTGCCTACGGGCGATCACCTGTGCGGGGACCACCCGGTAGTGGCCGAGACCGGACAGCCCGAGCATCCGGTCGAGCTCCTTGGCCCTGCCCTTGTTCATGTCCGCGGCGGCCAGCTTGGTCTTGAGCTGGGCGTTCTCCTTCATCAGGCCCTCTATGCGGTCCTTGGCGCCGGGCGCGTCCCCCAGCATCGAGAAGAACCGGGACACGGGAGCGGTGACCGTGGTGGTCGCCCGCTCGGCCGTGCCGAAGACGGTGGAGGCGAACTGACGCAGCGGCCCGGCGACGGAGGAGTCACCGCCCCGGTGACCCACGGTGATCAGCACCAGCGCGGCGGTCAACAGAGCACCGAAGACCACGCGGGCGCGGCGAGAATCTCTCATGTCGCCCCCTTATTAGTGGCGGGGCTCCGGCACCAACACCTGCTGGAGCGCTTCGAAGTCCTCCACGCACTTGCCCGATCCGAGGGCGACCGAGTCTAGGGCGTTGTCCACGAGGTGCACCGGCATGCCGGTCTCGTCCCTCAACCGTGCTTCCATGCCCTTCAGCAGGGCGCCGCCGCCGGTGAGGGCGATGCCGCGGTCCATGAGATCGCCCGACAGCTCGGGCGGGCACCGGTCCAGAGTGGTCTTCACCGCGTCGACGATCGCGTTGACCTGCTCCGCCGTCGCCCGGCGGATCTCCTCTGCGGAGATCACGACGGTCTTGGGGAGGCCGGTGACGAGATCCCGGCCGCGGATCTCCGCGTGGATCTCCTCGTGGTCGTGGTACGCCGACCCGATGGCGATCTTCACTTCCTCGGCGGTCCGCTCGCCGAGCATCAGGGAGTACTCCTTCTTGGCGAAGCTCACGACCGCCTGATCGAGCTCGTCGCCGCCGACCCTGATCGACTGGCAGGTGACGATGCCGCCCATCGATATGATGGCGACCTCGGTGGTGCCGCCGCCGATGTCCACCACCATGTTGCCGGTGGGCTCGTGGACGGGAAGGCCGGCGCCGATGGCCGCCGCCATGGGCTCCTCGACGATGTAGACCCGCCGGGCACCCGCCTGGTATCCCGCTTCCTTGACAGCACGCTGCTCGACGCCGGTGATCCCGCTGGGGACCGCGACGATGATGCGCGGCTTGGCGAACCGCTGGCGCCTGTGGACACGCTGGATGAAGTACCTCAGCATGCGTTCGGTGATGTCGAAGTCGGCGATCACCCCGTCACGCAGGGGACGCACCGCGATGATGTTTCCGGGTGTTCGCCCGATCATCCGTTTCGCTTCGATACCCACCGCGACGATCTTTCCGGTGGAGTTGTTGATCGCTACGACGGACGGCTCGTTCAGAACGATGCCGCGCCCCCGGACATAGATGAGAGTGTTCGCCGTGCCGAGGTCAACCGCCATGTCACGGCCCAGGAATGCCAGCTTGCTCCCCATGCTGAAGAAGGCCTTTCAGGTGGTTTGCGGGATAACGCATCGCACTCGAATCGTAACTTGTTGTACCCATGGCCCGGCACATCGAGCCTTCAGCGAGCGGGAAAATCTTCCAGGTCAGGGCCATCAAAAGCGTCACTGCCAGGGAAAACACGAGAGGCCCCGGTTTGAGCCGGGGCCTCTCCTGTGGTCGAGCGCTCAGAAGCGGTCGGGGAAGAAGATCTTGATCTCGCGGGCGGCGGACTCGGGCGAGTCGGACCCGTGGACGACGTTCTCGCCGATCTCCAGAGCGTGGTCGCCGCGGATCGTGCCGGGGGCCGACTTCACCGGGTCGGTCAGACCCGCCAGCGCGCGGAACGCCTCGACGGCCCGGGGACCTTCCACGACGAGCGCGACCAACGGCGCGGACGTGATGAACTCCACCAGCTCGCCAAAGAACGGGCGCTCGGCGTGCTCGGCGTAGTGGGTCTTGGCGGTCTCGGCGTCCAGCGTGCGCAGCTCCATCGCCACGACCTTGAGGCCCTTGCGCTCGATGCGGCCGATGACGTCGCCGATGAGACCACGCCGGACTCCGTCCGGCTTGATCAGGACAAGCGTGCGCTCCGACACGAGAATCTCCTCTGTTGCGATCTTCAGCCGTACTCGACGACGGCTTCGACTGGGCGGCCCTCCACAGCAAGGCGATCTCATGGCCGCGCTCGCTCGGGTGCTCCGTGCAACCCGCAGCTTACCGGTCTGAGGGGGTTTCCCCGCTCTCCGTACCCGCCTCCTCGGGCGAGAGGGTGGGCGACGGGATCAGCACCTGCGCCTCCCGCCTCGACGACCCGGGCTCCCTGCGCCCCAGCCACGACGCGACCACGATGATGCCCACCACGGCGAAGCCGCCCACCAGAGCCCACATCCACAGCGCGTCGACGAACGCCTGGGCGACCAGCTCCGGCTTCGTCGGATCGCCCGACTGAGCGATCTCGCGCAGATGGGTCAGCTGGATGCCCGTCCCCAGCAGGAAGCCCGCGAGTACCGCGGGGAAGCACAGGGAAAGGCCGAGCAGCGCCGTACCGATCCGCACCGGCCGCAGCGCGGCGACCAGCGCCACCGCGGAACCCCCGGCCAGAAGCGCGAACGGCACCACGAGCAGCGGACCGTCCGGGGTCGGCGCGATCAGCCTGATCGCGCAGAGTCCGGCCACCACCGCCACCAGGCCGGCTCCGACGAGCTTTCCGGCCTTCTGCTCGCCCGCTGCCCCCACCACGCAGGCGGCGACCACGGCGATGGCGGCGGCCACCGTGAACGGCAGCCACAGGCCGGACAGCCCGGGGCCGCCGCGCACGCCGCCCATCTCCACGTACGTCGTCTGCGCGGCCGTCGGCAGGACGACCAGTCCGACGGCGACGTTGGTGAAGGCCAGCGCACGCCCGCCGGGGCCATCGAACGCCGCCACCGCGCCCAGGCCGAGCATCGCGACCACCGCGACGGCCGCCGCGGCGATGACCAGGACCGGCGGCCAGTCGAACGTCGTGCCGACCGCGAGTACGGCGATGCCCGCCGCCGGCACCGCCGCCAGGGTCAGCCGACCCCGCTCCGCGGCCGACGGCCGTTCCACGTCTCCGGCGTCTCGGGGGTCGCCGGCGACTCCGGCGACTCCGGCGACTCCGGCGACACTGTCGACACCGCCGTGGACATGGACACCGCCGCCGCTCGTGACGATCCAGAGGACGAGGTACACGGCGGCCAGCGCGAGCGCGACACCGGTGAGGAGCGGATACGGCTGGAGCGTCACCTGCCACGAGGTCGCCCTGGCCAGCGGCCACAGGGCGAGGGCCTGCGCCCCTGCCAGGCTCGCCGCGAGCATCCCCGCCCAGAGCGGCAGCAGGAACCTGCGCCGCGGACGTTCCCACGCGGCCACCAGCGTCGCGGGCAGCAACAGGCCGGCGCCGATGCCGTGCAGGACGCGCAGCACGCCGACCATGACGGGCGACCCCGCGTAGCCTCCCGCCGCGTCGGCGGCCGCGAGCAACGTCAGACCCGCGACCAGGACCGGCGCGGCACGGAAGCGGCGTACGGCGACCGCCGCCAGCGGCACGGCCAGCAACATGACCGGCAACGCGAGCCCGTGCGCCCGCATCATCGCGACCTGTGAGGCGTCAGGCGGCAGCAGGGCCGCCACAACAGAGATGGTGTTCGGGATGGCGACGATCGCCAGTGGCAGCGCCACCGCGACGAGGAGCCCGACCACGATGTCGAGCAACAGGGGAACGCGAACGCCCCGGACCGCCACGGCGGTCCGGGCCTGAATCGGGGGGACGGCCATGCTGGCCGACTTTAGCGCTTCGTCGCGCCTTCGACACGGCGAGCGACGAATATCGCCGTAATCCACAGGGCCGCGAAGAGCACTCCAAGGACGAACATCGTCGGCACGAGGAAACCGGTGGCGATCGTCAGGAGCTGGACGAAACTGCCCGCGATATAGCCGTACGGCCGCTTCAGCATGCCCGCGACCAGCACGCACAACACCGCCAGCCCGATGCCCACCGACACGGCCACGGTGGTGTCGATGTGTGCCACGGCGATCGCGACCGGAGTGAACAGGGCGACGACGATCGCCTGCATCCCCAGCACGCTGGCGGCGAGGCGCCGCATCCCCGGGGTCACCTCGAACATGTCCGCACCACGCCCGCCGCTCATCGATCCGCCTTCAGCAGGACGCGGGCGTCGCCCACGGTGACGACGGACCCGGTGATCAGTACGCCGGACCCGAACTCGTCGCCCTGGTCCGCCAGGCCGACCGCGAGATCGATGGCGTCGTCCAGCCTGGGAACCTCGTGGACGCGCTCGGCCCCGAAAACGCTCTCCGCCTTCTCCGCGAGATCCTCCGGAGACATGGATCGTGGCGAGGTGTTCCTCGTCACGACGATCTCCTCGACGATGGGCTCGAGGAGCTCCAGGATCGTGTCGACGTCCTTGTCGGCCATCACGGCGACCACGGCGATGAGCCTGGTGAAACCGAAGGACTCGGAGATCGCGTCGACGCTCGCCTCCATGCCGCCCGGATTGTGCGCGGCGTCCAGAACCACCGTCGGCCCCCGCCTGACGACCTCCAGCCGCCCGGGGCTGGTCGCCTGCGCGAACGCCTGCCGTACGAGATCGTCCCCGAGAGGCTCGTCACCGGCGCTCAGCGCCTCGACGGCGGCCAGCGCGCTCGCCGCGTTGCTCGCCTGGTGCGCGCCGTACAGAGGGAGGAAGACCTCCTCGTAGACGCCCTTCAGCCCCTTCAACTGGAGCAGTTGACCACCCATGCCGAGCTCGCGATGCAGGACCCCGAACTCCAGGCCCTCCCGCGCGACCGTCGCGCCCACTTCCGCGGCCCGGCGCATCAGAACCTCCGCCGCCTGGAGCGGCTGCTGCGAGAGCACGGCCGTCGCCTTCGCCTTGATGATGCCGGCCTTCTCCCCCGCGATCGTTTCGACGTCCGGGCCGAGATAGTCGGTGTGGTCCAGCGAGATCGGTGTGATCACCGACACCGTGCCGTCGGCGACGTTGGTGGCGTCCCAGGTCCCGCCCATGCCGGTCTCGATCACCGCGACGTCCACGGGGGTGTCCGCGAAGGCGGCGAAGGCCATGCCGGTGAGCACCTCGAAGAAGCTGAGCTTTCCGACTTTGGCGTCGATGATCTCGAGGTACGGCGCGATGTCCTCGTAGACCTCGGCGAACCGCTCCTCCGAGATGGGAGCACCGTCCACACTGATGCGCTCACGCATGGAGTTCAGGTGAGGGCTGGTGAACCTGCCGACCCGAAGGTTACGCTCACGCAGCAGCGACTCGATCATGCGGGCGGTGCTGGTCTTGCCGTTCGTCCCCGCCACATGGATGATCGGGTATGCCTTGTGAGGGTCACCGAGCAGCTCCACCAAGGCGGTGATTCTGTCGAGCGTGGGCGTGAAATCCCACTCGACTCCCCTGCGCATGATGGCCTGTTCGACCTCTCGATACTCCACGCATCAACCTTACTGTCAGCCCGCATGGCCGCCGCCCCCGAGGACATCACACGGCGAAACCGCAGGAAACGGCAGGCAAAGGGCATCGGCTGATCCTCGGCGGAGCTGCGCCGCGTGAGCCGCGCACACCGCGGTTCCTCATCTTGAACTTCCAGGAGCGCACCATTTGAGCCCAGTGACTGTGAGGACAAGCCGCAGTAGCTCTTGGCCGTGAACGCAACCGTGGACGCTGCACCGTGGGGCGAGCCACTGTGGCTGGAATCCCAGGCACTGCGCGGAGCCGCCGTGGCCGGTGTCCTTGCGGCCTGCGGCTGTGGGGCCGGTAGTGGTGGCCAGTGCCTGTAGACGCCGTGTTGTGGGACCAGTCACGGTGGCCGGTTCCTGTAGACGCTGTGTTGTGGGCGGAGCCGCCATGGCCGGTGTCTGTGCGGCCTGCGGCTGTGGGGCCAGTCGCGGTGGGCCGGTGCTTGTAGACGCTGTGTTGTGGGACGGGTCGCGCTGGCTGGTGTCCGTAGGCACGGCGACGGGGGCTTGCTCCGGCCGGCCGTGATAGTTGCGATCAGGTGCATACCGCTGTCGCGGTCGCGGGCGCGGTGGTTGCTGGCACGGTCTTACGCCGGCCTCCACAAACCCCCGCCTCCGCGCCCCTCTCTCCCGCCGCACACCTACTCGGGGTCACGGAGCGGGCCACAGCCAGTTCCCCCGAACCCCTCCTCCCGGCTCCTGGGCGAGCCAGTCGGACTTCTCCTTCCCCGGGCCGAGCCGGGCCCGCTGCCTACGGCATGTTCGGGCGGCGATGGGCCGTCCAGAGGAGCTCGGCCGTACACGAGATCAGAAAGCTCCGCGCACTGGGCCAGAACCACGGGACACGTCAGAACCACGCGCCAACAGCCGAGGCGACGCAAGGGGAAGCCGACTCAAGGTCGGCGGAGACGCCCGACCGCGGAGCGCGCCCACCCCCGGGAATACATCCAGACCGGAAAAGACACCCGGACTGCGGAACGCTCCCTCACCGCGGAACGCGGCCACGCCGGGGCGCCGGGGGACGTCTCCCTGAACCCGTCCATGCCAGGAAGTGCGTCCAGACCGGGATGCTACGGCGGGAAAGGGGGGCGCGGAGGCGGGGGTTTGTGGAGGCCGGCGTAAGACCGTGCCAGCAACCACCGCGCCCGCGACCGCGACAGCGGTATGC